>NZ_VTZR01000024.1:0-838096 GCF_008370385.1 Paenibacillus sp. B2(2019) | reverse complement strand
CCTATCTTCTTCGTTATAAACAAAAATACCCTACCGAGAGACTTTTTAAAAGTGTCTACTCGATAGGGTACAGTTTAGAACACGCCTGGGCTTCTATTTATAGGTAAATGTGGTCTTCAGACATTATTAGTGAATCAACAACACACAGCACTCCACATGCCTAATATCCCTATACTGTCATTGGATTGAATTCATTAACTCGTAGAAATATTTAGGTTCCTGAGTTTTATTAAGTCGATACCAAGCGTCTAATGTTTTTGGAGAAAATACATCTAGCGCTTTTAAAACATGAACAGAAAATTCTAATGGAGCTACTCCGGATGCGGTGATCAATTTCCCATCGGTGACAGCAGATTCCACTTTGTAATATTCTTCGCCCGTGTAAGAATGGCAAATCATTTTAAGGTAGGCCAAATCATTGCTTGTGTGCCAACGTGAATCTAACAATCCTGCTTGAGCAAGTCCTAAGGTAGCACCGCAAATTGCTCCAACTACTATCCCTTCCTTTAAACACATCTCGGCAATTTTTAATATGGGCACGTGAATAGCTTCTGTCCATGTATTTCCACCAGGTAAAATCAGTGCATCTACGCTTTTAATGCTGCACTCATCCACTTTAATGTCAGGCATTATTTTCAATCCGCCCATTGTAGTTACTGGAGTCTTTTCTATCCCAACGGTGACTATTTTTGCTGGACCCAGCCCCTGTCTGAAGTGTCTTCCAGAGTTCAGTTCGGCGGTTAAATAACCTATTTCCCAATCGGACATGGTATCAAACACATAAAGATATACTGTATTATTCATTTCTAAGTGCTCCTCATAAAGTTTATTAGGTAACAGCAACCATTCATCTTTAATGAGTGGTTATCATTATAATAAAACAACTTCACTGACATCTGCTGTCAGTGAAGTTGTTAAACTTGATAATATTCCATTAACTCTGAAGCAACCGCCACAAGTTTATTCTTTAGATTCTGTGGCTCTATAACTTGAATGGATTTCCCATAGGGAAGAATTATATACGGAACATATGTATACAGTGATTCTTCCTCAAGTAAAAAAATTGCTTGCGTTGATGTCCGCTCCTGCAAATGATGCTCCAAAAACCAATGTATGCATAAATCATCCAACGCCTCTGCCCTGCCACCAATAATTAAAGAAATTAATTCGGATTTACCTACTACATCTGGTAACAGATTTTTCATAAAAAAAGTACGCGCTGAAAAATCATTGGGACGCCTAAATGAGAATGGCGTGCGTGTGATGTTCAGAATTCGTTCTACCCGAAAGATGCGGATCTCATTCCGCAGGTGGCAAAATGCAATTGTGTACCACTTATTGTTCCAATTAACCACGCCATAGGGGTCTATTACCCTATTTTGGGACTGCTCTTCATGACTGTTACGATAAGAAATTTCTACAGACCATTCATTTGCTACAGCGTGCTCCAATTCCTGCAATACCGGCTGAACAGCGGGGTATCCCCTGCGGTTTATTACTTCAAATCCGGCTAAATGATGGCTTAGTATACTTTCCTGCTCCTGATTCGAATACATTTTCAACTTGGATGTTGCATTCTCTAATGCCTCACTCAAAGGATATCCGGCTTCTTTTGCAAATAGGGCAGCATGAAGCAGTGTCTTTTTTTCATCAATACTAAATAGTAGAGGAGATTTGATAAAATTGTGCAGCAAGCTATACCCTCCATTGTGCCCTGTGTCGGATATGATAGGGACGCCACTGACGCATAGTGCATCAATATACCGATAAACTGTTCTTATATTTATCTCTAACTTTTCCGATATTTGCTTTGCAGTCAATTTCTCTCCCGAATTCAACATCCATAGAATTGTTAGCATATTATCATTTTTTGGCATAACATAACCCTCACCTTTGATTACCACTATACTTAACTTCTAACAAGCACTTTAAGTGATTTGTTTGCTAATCCACTGTATTCCTTTATTCTGATCCTAGTAGTGTTGATACACTCCTGAATTCCTTGTTATTACTAATCAACTCCGTTAGTGTTACCGGAGTGCTCACTCCCCCACATCTCCATAACTGTTCTAACGGCGATTTTTTTCAAATCCTCTTTTCATTTCAATAAATGCCTCAGCTTATCTGGGTTCCTAACAAAGTATAAGTTGCGAATCGAATTTCTCTCGACATGCATTAGCGCAACAGTTACGATGCCATCTCCTGAACGGACAACGAGTCCTGTTTGGCCATTTATATCCCTCATTTCTACATGCACGCCTCCTTCGTAATGAGGAGCCTTACGAGTTAAGCCGAGAAGGAAACGGGCGACGAGATCGCGCGATTCAATAGGATGGACGGCGGCGAAGGCTTTACCCCCTCCATCTGAGACCAACACGACATCTTTGGCGAGCATGGATACAACCCTATCCACGTTACCCTGTTCGAGAGCCGCTAGGAGTCGACGGACCCACTCTTCGCTTGCAGCTTCGGGATTGACTGGTTCATCGGGGGTAATCCCCATTTTTCCTCTCGCACGGCTGATCAGCTTGCGGCAATTCGCTTCGCTTTTGCCAACGAGCTCAGCAATATTAGCATATTCAAAGCCGAGCGCCTCACGAAGCACGAACACTGCCCGTTCCGTAAGGGACAGCCTTTCAAGCAAGACGAGCATAGCATAAGACAGCAGCTCGCCTTGAACAACCGATTCAAACGATTCATCATTCGGAGTAAGAAGGGGCTCAGGAAGCCATTGCCCGAAATACTGTTCCCGCCGCTTACGCGCCGAATTGAATAAATCCCGACAGCGATTAGTTACCATTTTGCACAAATATGCTTTAGGTTCAACCAATCGATCCAGCTTTACATCATACAACTTCAGGAATACGTCCTGCACAGCGTCCTCCGCATCGGAGACCGATCCAGTCAGTTGGTAGGCAAGCGTAAAAAGCAGCCCTTTATAATGCTCATATAACTCTTGCATCTTAAAATTCCACCCTTTTCCACTAACCCTCTGTTTACATTATTTTAACAGACTTGCCGAATCCCATGTGAATTTCCTTATTCGCCAACCCAGCTTTCCTGTAAAAATAATATTTAACCCCCATTGATGTGTCCATACCATTCCC
Source organism: Paenibacillus sp. B2(2019) (assembly GCF_008370385.1). NCBI lineage: Bacteria > Bacillati > Bacillota > Bacilli > Caryophanales > Paenibacillaceae > Paenibacillus > Paenibacillus sp. B2(2019). The sequence continues at coordinate 834,989 of NZ_VTZR01000024.1, read as the reverse complement.
TGCTCCGGACCTAAGGCAAAACAAAAAAAGTCAATAAACTCCTTATGCATGGGTGCCGGACGCCCTGCAATATCCGCCGATAAAATCTTTCCAAGCCTTGCTGCTTGGGCGGTCGCTTCCTTACACGTCTTCCCGTCCACCCATCCGCTAGCAGGGTCTACGATTCGCGCGCAGTCGCCGATACTGTATACACCCTGGGCCCCTTGAACCCGATAACTTGCATCTACGATCACGTATCCTTCCGGAGTGATCGGTAACCCGATGCTTTGCAGCATTGGGTTGGGTAACAGCCCCAGCGTCCAGACACATAGGCCAGCGGACATCGTCTCGCCGTTAGATAAGGTTAGCACTCCCTCTTTCTCCTGTAACACCCTACTTCCATGTAAGGTAGTTACTCCGCAAGCGTCAAGTGAACGTTCCAGTTTAAGCCCTACTTTTGCCGGGCCTTCTGGGAAAAGTCTCTTATTCGCGTTAAATAAATTTATCCTTACAGCATTCGGGTCAAGTCCCAATGATACCGCATCATCACGAAAAAAATAAGCTAGTTCAGCAGATGTCTCGATGCCGCTTATGCCCGCTCCAACAACGGCAATGGTCATTAATCTCTGACGTTCTTTCGAGCTTTTTTCCTTTACAGCTTTCTTTATATTCGCGCGCCATGCCTCTCGGATCTTCCACGCAGCGTCTAAACTCGCTAATGCTATACCTCCTAGATCAGGGTCGGGTTGCCGCACGATGCTGCCCACCGCCAGAACGAGGAAGTCATATTTTATCGAATTCTTATTTCCTACAGCATCCTGACAAAGTAGCCTTCTTTCCCCTGATTCGATTTTCGTTACAGTAGCCTGAACGAATTCAACCCCCTCGGGAAATAACCTAGTCAGAGGGATAGTAATCTCTTCATCTCCGACCGCGGGCTTAAAAAGCAATACTTTGCGAAAGTGATAAGGGTTCTTATCGATTAAAATAAGTCGGAGTGTTCGTTTACTTGCTTGCCCCTTAAATGTTTTCCGAATCGCTTTAACTGCATTAATACCTGCATATCCTCCGCCAATAACGATGCATGTCAATTCTTTCATTGCAACCACTCCTTATTCCGTCTGCATATAAAACGAGATAAGGAGTCGTTTTGTGACAACAACGATATTTCAATGACTGCCGATTATCTGTACTTGAAAAAGTTATCATGTCCTACTTAGCAAACTATCAATTATATCTAATTACAATTTATCTGATGTCCCCCTAAAACCCATTCCCATCAATTCCCCATTGATTTCACAATGAACTCACGCACAAAATCCAAAGGTTTAATGGTATTATCAAGCGTGCTTGTAAAGACGATTACAGTCTATAAACTCGGAATAACGATTATAAATTGCCCGTTTCGTCCCATCGCAAAAAACATTTTGTTATTCAAAGTAATATCATCAGAAGGGATTCATCCTTCTTCAATTGCAATCCCAATCAAAGTGGATACTATACTTTTGGTACATGAATTAATCCGTTGAAGGTTATCTCTTAACTGCATACTCGAGGTTTTCAATCTTCGTTATCATGGTTATTTTACCATAAAATGTAATTTTATCCGGTTTACAAATTGACTAAAACAAAAAAATCACATCAACGGATAGCAAAAAGACTTGCTCGAGATATCAATACCTTCTAGCAAGTCTTTTTATCTTAAATTATAAAGAAACTAATGCCTTATACAAAAACATACTCCCCGTCACCGATCTGAATCGTCTTCCCTTTCAGCGCTAATGAATCCGTTTCAAAAATCACCTGCTTGAACTGGTTCTCATCCCCTTGCACGAAAGCAAAAGACTTATCTCCTATCGCAAGTTTAAAGGTACCGTCCTCTGACTCTGCTACAGGCAGTCCGAATATCGATCCCCAGTGTTTAGCGGTAGCTGCAGGATCGGAGACATGGAATACAGCGCGAACGATTTCGACATGACCAGCAGGATGAGGCTGGATGACTCCAGACGAAGTTAATCTTTCTAACCTCTCTGCATCTGTTCCGCTCCATTGAATGATGAACGGATAGACTAGTCCTTGAAAGTCACCACCGATAGTCATCATGCGCCACTCGATTAATCTTCCCTCGTTATCTAGACGCTTCCCATCGATGATTGGAGATAGTGATAAACCCGCTGCCTTAAGGGAATCCGCTACTTCTTCAATATCATCTGTCCGGATGACTACTCTGCTTAAGACTTCATGCTCCGGCAGAAGTTTTACAGCGTCTTTCACCACTAGATTATGTTCGGTTGCCTTTGCCAGCTCAAGATTCTCAATGCCCAGAAATTCGAGATAGGTTAGCCCGAAATAACTTAATGCGTTATAGGTTCCCCAATCTTTATGAGAACCTCCCTTAAAAGCAACCAAATCATGAGCTCTAAAGATTTCAACCGGTTTAGACAGATCATTGACGTAGTGTACTAAGTGATCCCATTTCACTGTTGCCATGATTACTTCACTCCTAGCTCAGTAGTACGCTTCACAGCTGCCAGAACACTTCTTTGCAGACCTGCTGCGAAATCACTGTTATTTAATTCGTACAAGCCATGCATCCCAACTCCGCCAGGTGAATTATTAATATCTAGCAGTTGTCTTGGATGCAGCCCTGTCTGCTGCAGCATAGCTACCGATCCCATCATATTCTCCAGTGCAACATTCCAGGCTTGCTCACGCGGCAATCCGGCAAGCACACCTGCATCTACAAAAGACTCAATGAAATAATAAATATAGTTGGGGCCAGCCACACCAAATCCAGTGAAAATATCCATTAATGTCTCATCCAGATATTGCACTTTACCAAATCCGAGTAAGAAATGCTCCACTTGATCATGGCTAGCGTATGCATTTAATGCTACACCGCTATATCCGTAGCCTGTATCCGTCAATGTATTTGGAATAACACGGATAATGGACCTCTCAGCTCCAAAATATCCAGCTAATTGGACATTCGTCACACCTGCCACAATCGATACGATGACTGCGGTAGGTGAAGCGAATTGTTGTGCGATTTGTCCAAGTGTAGTTAAATCATCTTGTGGACGCACCGCAACCACAATCAGATCTGCAGTAGATAGGCTTTGCTCCTGTGAGCTCTTCGTATCTATTCCGTATTTGGTACTCAAAAACTGAAGACGAGCTTCATTAATGTCAGATACACTAATTTGATCTACCGACAGGGTGTTGTTGGATATACATGCGCGAATGATCGCTTCCGCCATCTGTCCTCCACCAATAAAATGAATCTTTTCTTGTGTCACTTGCGTTCACTTCCTTACTTAATTGTTGTCCCATGCTTCAGGCAGAATGAAACCATCATATTTCTCTATTCCACGAATATATTCTTCGAACTCTTTAGATTCATAAGCTGCTTTCAAGTCTTTCGCCCACTGTGTATTTTCATCCTTTTTATTAACCGATACGATAATTCTGTGTTCCATAGGCGTATTTTCGATTTTCAAGGCATCCGTAATCTTTCTGTCTGAATTAGCAATATAATTCCCGTTTACAACGCCGTAATCAACATCTTGCAGTGAAACTAGGATTTGAGCAGGGTCCAATATTTTAATATCAATGTTATATTTATCCGGTTCCATGCTGTTGATGTTAAAATCAGCTACGCCTGCGCCATCTTTAATCTTGATCCAACCCAATTCTTCCAGGATACGCAGTGCACGCTCTTGGTTCACCGGATCATTCGGAACAGCTACGGTTGTACCATCTTTAACATCGTCAAGTGTAGTATGATTTACGGAATAAAGACCTTGTGGTGCACCAGGCGCATAAGCAATTCCTACCATGTCTGCTTTGATTTCTTTGTTGATTGCCTCCATGTATGCTGTGCTTTGGAAGATACTTGCGTCAATGGAGCCTTCCTTCATCGCAGGATTGACCTGCATGTTTTGCGAAAAGGACTTAATTTCAACGCTATAGCCTTGTTTCTCTAGGATTGGAAGGATCGATTGGCGGAATTGCTCCTCATAGGTTCCCACACCAAATCCAATGGTAAGCTTCTTCTTATCTCCAGAATTATCGGATTGACTATTCCCGCAAGCCGTCAACACCGCTAGAACTCCTATCATCAACACTACTATCAACTTTTTCATAACTTCATCTCCTATTCAAATATAGATTGTTTTAGTTGTGCTAACGCCTCATCCGTCACATTAAGTGGGATAGCGCAATTTGGAGAAAGAATAAAAGGCTGGTCTTTCATTAATGTCAGTGCTTCTTTAGCCTGCTGCTTAATTTGTGCGATATCGTTTACAGCGAACAGCCCATGATCGACGCCACCTACTTTAGTAGCTTTAAGATCCGCCTCTAAACCAGGGTTCCCCTCGGCTACAGTATCCCAGCTGATCCCATCAATTCGATAATCATTAAATTTCTCAGGCTGGGCATAAGCCCCACAAGTATGAAGAATGTTTTTGCCGTAGCTTGCAGCTTCTAAGACAATAGAGTCATAAGGTCTGGAGAACTCGTCAAACATGGCTTCATCAAATAATCCTGGGTGAGCGGTGCCTGTCACAGCGTAGAACAAACCGTCAGAACCCACTTGCTGCAGCTCTTGTACATAATCGGCTAAGGTTAATGAAATCGCATGTAATGCATGGTGCGCTGCCGCACGATGCTCCTTAAATAACGACTGCAAAGTTACTGGATGCTCAATGCCAAACACTGTTTTTGTAACATAAGCAGAACGCCCTACAATAAATAGCAATACAGTCAATGGAGAGAATACCGTTTGGATTAGTGGGGTATCAGGTAGTCCTTGACGAATTTTTCTAACACCCTCTAAGTGTTCTGCCAAGGAAGCTGTATGCACCGCCTTTTTAACTTCGATATCCCATAGATTAACCGCTGATGGAATTGCTGTTGTTTGCTGCCTTGGAAATACAGTCTGATAATCCGTAAAATCATATTGATTGCCCCAAGCTTCCGCCAAATAAGTTGCTCTAGGATTGATCTTGACCCAGTCCCAATCATATTGTTTCGTAAAAGAAATCGTAGTTTGCGCTAAATCATCTGCAGTTTGTTCTTTGTCGATAAAATGCCGCCAACCACTTACAATTGGGCGATCTGCCTTTTCTCCAGATAATATCGCTTTAAATCGATCTTGCTTGCTCCATTCACTCATCTGTCGATTCCCTCCCGGAATATGTAATGACTAATAACGGCGAATTTTTCTTGCTAGCGTGTTGCCTAAAGATTGAATGCCTTGCACTAAAATAATGAGAATAACAACAGTAGCTACCACGACAACCGTATCAAAACGTTGGTACCCATATACAATCGCCAAGTCGCCGACACCGCCGCCCCCTACCGTTCCAGCCATTGCAGTTGCACCGATCAACCCGATCGTCGCCGTTGTCAAAGACAGAATTAATGATCCAACCGCCTCTGGCAACAAAAAGTACCAAATCACTTGAAATGGCGTAGCCCCCATCGCTTCAGCAGCTTCGAGAATTCCCGGGTTCACTTCAAGCAAGGAGTTCTCTACTAAACGGCCAATATAAGGTGCGATGTAGATAATTAAAGGTACGATCGCAGCGCTTGTCCCAATCGAAGTATGAACAATCAAACGTGTGAAAGGTACAATCGCTACCAGTAAAATAATAAAAGGCAGAGAGCGTATAATGTTGATGATCGGATTTAGTATGGCGTAAAGCGCTTTGTTCTCCAAAACCCCACCAGGACGAGTGATTACAAGCAATATCCCAAAGGGTATCCCTATCAAAGAGCCAACAAACAAGGAGACGCCAACCATCTGAATCGTTTCAATAATCGCCTGCAGAAATTGATCACCTGTTAATGTGGTCGAAAACATTAGATTCTACCTCCTCTACACCGACTCCATGACGTTTTAAGAAAGATAACGCATTGTTAATCTCAGCTGTATCTCCACTGCATTGAATAATTACTGTACCCAGTGTCGTTTCCTGAATCTCGGTCGTGTTCGCAAATAAAATATTGACCTTCATATCGAAGGATCGAATCATCTCGAACAGGATAGGCTCAGAGGCGCTTTCTCCAACAAAATTAAGTTTATAAAGGACACTTCCGGGTTCTGTTTTGATGGATTTTTGGACGCTTGGCGTAATGCTATTTTGAATAACCGTCTTCACAAAATTCTGTGTCGTCTTATGCTTCGGACTACCGAATACATCTAGAACGCTTCCTTGCTCAATAATTCGGCCCTCTTCCATCACCGCCACCTTGTTGCAAATCTCTTGAATGACAGACATTTCATGTGTAATGATCATCACAGTAATGTTGTACTCTGCATTGATTTTTTTTAATAGCTGTAAAATAGAATGTGTTGTCTGTGGATCTAAGGCAGAAGTCGCTTCATCACATAATAGGATGGATGGATTCGAAGCAAGCGCTCTGGCAATCCCGACCCGCTGCTTCTGTCCACCTGACAATTCACTAGGGTAACTCCCTGCTTTGTCACTTAATCCAACAAACTCTAGCAACTCTTGTACACGCTGGCGGATTTCATTCTTATTCTTTTTTAAGAGAACTAGAGGAATCGCTACATTATCAAATACTTTTTTAGATTCTAATAGATTAAAATGTTGAAAAATCATGCCGATATTCTTCTTAGCCGCCCGTAACTCTTTATCGTTATAGGTTCCTAAATCACGCCCAGCAACGAAGACCTGTCCTTCTGTAGGTCTTTCCAAATAATTGACTAAACGAATTAATGTACTTTTCCCCGCACCACTATAGCCGATAACGCCAAAGATATCGCCTTTATCGACCTTTAAATCGATCCCTTTAAGAGCATCAATCGTGATTCCTTTCCGAGTGAACGTTTTGGAAACCTGTTTTAGTTCAATCATATACATTCCTCTCAATCATCTTTAGGATTTAGGTCTAGGAGATTAATTAAGCTTTGACTTGTAGCTTCACCAGCGCTTGTTCTGCCAATAAAGCGAAGTACTTCGCAGCGGGTAAGATCGCAGCTTCATCCACATCGAACCGAGGGTGATGTAAAGCATAGGCTGGGCCTGATCCTATATTTACAAAAGCACCCGGTATCTGTTGCAAATAAAAAGAGAAATCTTCTCCTCCCATTTGCGGAGGGATATCATGTACTATATATCCGGCATCTGAAGCGACCTCTTTGGTAAAGTCAGCCCATTCGCCATGATTAATCGTTGCTGGTGGTCCTGGATACCAATGTAGCTTAGCCTCTGCTCCAGCAGCTGCAGCAATTCCTTCAATAATTCGAGTCATTTGGACTGGAATTTGGCGACGGATTTCTTCATTGTAAGTTCGCACCGTACCTTCTAATTCCACTTTTTCCGGCAGGACATTCCATGTGAAGCCCCCATTAATTCTGGTGACACTTAACACCACCGGTTCTGTAGTACTGTTTTGGCGGCTTACGATGGTTTGTAGCGAGGTAATGATCTGAGCCGCAGTGACAATGGAATCCACACCTTTTTCAGGATAAGCAGCATGAGCGCCGACACCTTTTATCGTAATTTCAAACCGATCAACACCTGCTGTTAAAGCTCCTGTTCTTGTTCCAAAAGCTCCTGTAGGCAGGTCTGGTGAATTATGTAAACCGAATATAGCGTCAACACCCTTGAGTCCTCCTGATGCTAAGACACTCTCCGCTCCATGCCCTGTTTCTTCTGCTGGTTGGAACAATACTCTAACCTTGCCAGGCAATTCAATTTCACGTGCCTTTAACAATAAGGCAGCTCCTAGAATCGTAGCTGTGTGAAAATCGTGCCCACAAGCATGCATTTTTCCAGGAATCTCAGAAGCAAAAGGTAATCCGGTCTGTTCCTCTATCGGAAGTGCATCAATATCACAGCGAATAGCTACAACAGGTCCATTACCTTGTCCGATCTCTGCGATAAGTCCGGTTTGTAAAGGAAGGTCTAGAATATGAATATTGGCATGGGTCAGCCATTCCCGTAATTTCTCTGTGGTCTTAAATTCTTCATAAGCTAATTCAGGCTCTCTATGTAGGTTTCTACGAACATCAATTAATTGATTCGCCAATGCTTGATCAACCTCATTAAGTATACTCATAGTAAAGTGCTCCCCTTTCTTTATGCTTCCAACTTTTCTTCAATACCTTTAATCCGGTCAAGTGCAGTAGCTAGACTGCTTAAAATATGATCTCGCATTGCTTTTTCAGCGCCATCTTCATTGTGGTCAGCGATCATTTGCAAGATAAGATCATGTTCTTCATCCGCCTGTGTATTCCAATCTCCATGCATGGAGACGAATCTACAATAGCGAAGGGAATGATCTCTTAATTGATTCAGAACTTTCTCGAATGTTTTTAGTTCACTGATTTCTGATAAATAATCATGGAACTCAAATCCATAGGTTACAAAATTCTGATTGTCGCCAAGTTGGAAGGAGTGTTTCATTTTTGTAATCATCGTCGTTAAATTAACAATATCGTTCTCTGTAGCATGCTTAGCTGCATTTCTTGCGATGTAGCCTTCAAGCATGCTGCGAATTTGGAATATTTCTTCAACCTCTTTGAGTGTCACAGAAGCCACCCGAAGTCTTCCATTTGGCTGTCGAATGAGAAAATCCTCGTTCTCCAATCTCTGTATCGCCTCTCTTAGTGGAGTACGACTAACCCCTAGTAACGCCGCCAAATTTTCTTCATGTACAGGTTGATTCGGCTCTAATTCACTATCAATAATTTTTTGTTTTAATGCATCATAGGTATTATCCTTTGACAACCTCCGTGATCGTATCGCCATATTTATGTAGCTCCTCATTGATAATCTGTCGGGCAAGAACTTCAACAATATATTTGTATAATTGTATACAATTATTAGTTTTAAATTGATTCGTTCAATCTTTTTTAATACTATATTCCAATTAATCCACCTAGTCAAGTAGGATTTAGAGGAATAATGTATTTATCTTCAATATCAAAAAAAGCTCTACAACCACAAAGGTCGTAGAGCTTTTTTTGATGATTTTTTAGAAATTGAATTAAATTAAAATTTAATGATCCCTGAAGTATGAAGCAACACCAAGAACACCAGAATCGGCGCAACATACCGGAGCATAAACAACCAAACGCGGAACCAACCTGCCTTAAGCCCAGCCGCTTCTGCTGCCCCTTTCCAGAAATAACCGGCAAAGATGGTAACCAACAGACCGCCTAGTGGCAACATAATGTTAGAAGTTACAAAATCCACCCAATCGAACAGCGCTTTACCGCCAAACGATAGCTCAGGGACCATTCCCAGTGACATCGCCGAAGGAATACTGAGGAGGAAACATACTAATGACAAAATCCAAACTGAACGTTTCCGGCTCCAATTCCAGCGCTCCATCGCGAAAGATACAGGCACCTCAAGCAGAGATACGGCAGAAGTTAAAGCGGCAATCGCCAGCAAGATAAAGAACAAACCACCAAAGAATGCACCAAATGGCATTGCTGAGAAAGCTGCTGGCAAAGCAATGAAAATTAGCGAAGGACCTTGATCAGGAGCAATGCCAAATGAGAATGTCGTCGGAAAAATAATCAATCCTGCGATAAACGCATATAACAAATCTCCTGCCCCGACTGCGAGTGCAGCAGTTCCTAGCGATTGTTTTTTATCCACATAAGAGCCGTAAGTCAGGAGAATCCCCATCCCAAGCGAAAGTGAAAAGAAGGCATGTCCCAATGCGACTAGCGCAGATTCCGCCGTCAGCACTGAAAAGTCTGGTTTTAGGAAAAAGGCTACTCCTTCGTTTGCACCTGGTAAGGTAACCGCACGAATCATTAATACAATTAGGAGAACGACCAGACCAGGAATCAATACCTTATTAAATTTCTCAATCCCGCCTGATACTCCAAGAATAACAACACCCGCCGTTATAAGGATTGCTATCCCCTGCCAAACAATTGGCATAGGTCCAGATATAAAGGAGCTGAATTCACCTGCATAATTACTGGAACTGAACAATTGTCCATTGAAGGCAATCATTGCGTAGTTCAACGTCCATCCTGCAACAATGATATAAAAGGAAAGAATTAAAAATGGTGCAAGGACTTGCAGAAATCCGGTGGCCATCCAGTTCTTCCCGCCTCCGGCTCGTACAAATGCAGTAGCCGCGCTTCCACGTCCGCTACGACCGATGGCCAACTCTGCCAACAATACGGGTAAACCGATCAACACTAAACATACAATGAAGAGAAGGAAGAAAGCCGCTCCCCCATTTTCCCCAGTGATATACGGAAATTTCCACATGTTCCCCAGTCCTACTGAGCTCCCGATCGCTGCGAAAATAAAGCCGGCGGAAGAGAAACGCTCCTTCTTCTCTGAGAGAAGATTTTTTTCACCTTTAAATTGATTCATTCTTATGCCCCGTTTTCTTTTTTTCTTTTTTAGACCTCATTATAGCCTATGTTAGCTTGATCGTCATATGAAAATTTTCTGAATATTTTTATTGTTTTCAATAATTATCCATTTTAGCCATGAAATCCATCTAAATAAAAAAAGAGCTACATGTTCTAGTCTTGGACTAGAACCGTAGCTCCTTCTTCAAACTCTTTTTCTAAAAAGAGATTATTCTTTTACAGCACCTACCACAATCCCAGTTACAAAGAAACGTTGCAGGAAAGGATAAACCAATAGAATTGGCAAAGCACTTATAAAAATCTGCGAGGCCCGGATGGTTCGTTGTGATAAATTAGCAACGGCTGCCGGATCAAGCTTAGACATATCTGCCTGAACGATAATCGTCTGCATAAACGTCGCTAGCGGAAGCTTGTCTGCATCTCTGATATAAATAATACCGTCAAAATAAGCGTTCCAGTGTCCTACCATAAGGAATAGAGAGACGGTTGCAATAACAGGTAAGGAGACCGGTAAATATATTTTCACAAAGGTCTGAAAGTGTCCTGCCCCATCAATAAAAGCTGCTTCCTCAAGATCTTTAGGTACGGTACGGAAGAAATTCAGAAGCAAAATGATGTTAAATACAGCAACTAATCCAGGAAGAATAAGTGCCATCAATGAATTCATAAGACCAAGCTTCAGAATTAGAATGTAACCCGGTATCAGACCACCGCTGAACAGCATGGTGACAACAAAATACCAAAGATAGACGTTTCTAGCACGAAAGACTCTTGTTTCCTTAGATAGCGCATAAGCTGCAACCGTATTTACCACCAGCGCAAGTCCTGTTCCGAGTACTGTCCGTTCCACAGACACCCACAAGGAGTTAAGGAAATTGACATTATTAAACGTCTTTGCATAGGCTTCAAAGGTAAAGCCAATCGGCCAGAATGTGACTAATCCAGCATTAGCAGGTGCGGATGCACTAAGAGATACCATGAGTAAGTGGTACAAAGGTAGCAGGCAGAGCACTGAAAGGATAGTCAAGCATACATTATTGATTATACTGAATATTCGATATGGAATTGTTTTATGGTACATCAGTTGTCATCCTTTCTAGAAAATTCTGTACCCTGCGAATCTATAAGCAAGTCGGTAAGAGACTACGATTAAGACTAAGCTAATTAACGATTTGAATAGATTAACTGCGGTTGCGAAACTGAACTGTCCGCTTAGTAGACCTTCTCTATACACGAAGGTATCAATGATATCTCCCTGCTGATAGATCAATGGACTGTACAAGTTAAAGATCTGGTCAAAGTTTGCGTTGAGCACATTACCCAGTGCCAAGGTGGCGATTACGATAGCGATTGGGATTAACGCAGGAATTGTGATATACATCGTTTGTTTCCAACGCCCCGCCCCATCCACTTCAGCAGCTTCATAAAGTGATGGATTGATACCCGAAAGTGCCGCTAAAAAGATAATCGTATTGAAACCAAACTCTTTCCAAACATCACTAGCAATGATAGTGAACCTGAACCAGTTGCCGTCTCCTAGGAAGAAAATCGGCTTGATGCCGAATACAGATGTGAGGAATTGATTGACAATACCTGTCTGAGCAAGGATATCAATGAGAATCCCTGAAAGTGTAACCCAAGACAGAAAGTGCGGAAGATAAACGAGTGTTTGAATAGTTCTTTTAAGGCCCATTCTTCTTACCTCATTAAGCAATAAGGCGAAGATAAACGGAATAATCAAGTTCAAAACAATTTTGGAGCAAGCAAAAAATAACGTATTCCACGTAATGGACAGGAAATAATCATTCTCCCACATGTACCTGAAATGCTTAAGTCCGACCCACTCGGAATCAAAAAAACCTAGTGCAGGTTTATAGTCTTGAAATGCCATAAGAATTCCGGACATCGGAATATAAGAAAAAATAAAAACCATGATTGCCGCTGGCAACACCATAAAATGGAGAATCCATGGTTGATTAAAGCCTTTTTTTCTTTTTTTACTCGGCTGACTTTCTAGGCTCGCCTGTGGTATCGAGTTAACCTCCATATTAGCCTCCATAGCTCTCTCCTGTTCCCAAAAAAAATATTTTGTGTGTGATGGGGATCTCTGCTATAAATAGTATCAGGCGTTTCTCAGGTTTGACTATATAACATTGTTAGGCTTGATAGGGTTTTATTAGGACAACATCTGGAGGGGCATTTATGAATATATGGAAGCGCTTTACAATACTTAAAGGAAACTTACAATCTCGATTTAGTCTGTTTGCCAAAATAAACAGCTTGATCATACTCCTATTCATTCCCATCATTATCATGTATACCTTTTCAAATAACGTCACCTTCGAGGTTGTAGGCAAAGAGTTGCAGACGTCCAATACGAAACAACTCACTTTTTTATCCAATCAGATCGATTCTCGAATTAATCAGATGATGGACTTCACCCTTATTCTTTCAAGAGATCCCAACGTCAGGGCATTCAATGGACTAAATGTATGGGAAGATCGTTATGATCAGATGCAGACCAGATATATTCTCCAGGAAAAGATGGTGCTTCAAGCAGGGGTTACAGATATTTGGCCGACCAGATACGCCGTTCATTCACAGCAGAATAAAGATGTCATCGCCAATTACGACAGACCCATCGGGTATGATGAGGATTATTTAAAAGCAAATATGAGCGGAAGATGGACGTATGGTGATCATGGTGTGGAATCTCAAGGCGATTTAAAATCCTTTTACTGGTTCTTAACGGATTCCTTAGCTCAGCCAGGGACATTAACAGGAAGTAGCCTAGTCATTGAAGCCAGCTTCAGTTATACGAATATTCAGAACATGCTCGATTCGTACAAAGCAGGTGGGCAAGGCGATCCGTTCTTCTATCACAAAGGGGAGAAACCGATCCTCAACCGTAGCGCGGACAAGCAGCTATCCGACGAACTAGTTAATTACCTGGATAATCACTCTCCGGAGAATACAACTCAGGATGTAGTGAAACTAAATGGGAAGAACTATTTGGTCAGTTCTGTGAAATCAGCCTCTTTGGATTGGCATTTAATAGATGTTGTCCCCCTTTATCAAATTCTCAAACCGATTTCTCTTAGTCGAGATTTATTCTATATCACAATGATTCTGCTGTTTGTTGTGGGAGTATCCTCTTCCATTCTGCTATATAGAAACGTTCAATATCCGATTAAAAAACTAGTCAGTGGATTACAGCGCGTACAGCAAGGAGATTACTCCGTACGGCTTCATAGCAATGAGCAAAATGAGTTTTCGTTTCTGTTCCGTCGTTTTAACGATATGTCCCATCAAATTCAAGACCTGATAGAAAATGTATTTAATGAAAAGATCCGTGCTCGAGAAGCTACCCTCAAGCAGCTTCAAGCGCAAATAAATCCACATTTTCTATATAACTGTCTTGGTTATATTATCAATATGGCCCAAATGAAAGATGAGGACGCTGTCGTCTCAATGGCTTATAATCTAAGTGCTTACTATCGTTATACCACCCGTATGGAACGGGAGACGGCTTCTTTGGAGGAAGAAATCAAGCTCTTAGTCAACTATTTAGATATACAGAAACTGCGTAATGGCAGAATTGATTATCATATTGATATTCCTGAGGATATGCTTAGCCAATCTGTACCTCGCCTAATGCTTCAACCTATGGTGGAGAATTCTGTGATTCATGGAGTAGCGAAGTCCTATTCATCAGGCGAAATCAAGATTAGTGGTGAGAAGTCAAACGGCTTCTGTAGAATTTATATCGATGACGATGGTCCTGGCTTGAATCCGGATCAGCTAGAAGCATTAAACCGTAAAATGCAGGAGCCTTTGCAGGAGGAAATGGGTTGTGGTCTTTGGAATACAAATCAGCGGATCATTCACCTGTTCGGCAATCATTCAAGTCTTACCTTCAAGCCATCCCCACTCGGTGGATTCCGAACAGAAATTATCTGGGAAATCCCAACTGAGGATGATAGTTATAAATTAAAGGAACATCAAGGAGACTAACAACATGCAGATGATCATAGTAGACGACGAAGCACACTGGGTAGATAATCTTTCCATGACTAAACCCTGGCATACGCTAGGAATTGAACATGTGCATAAAGCTTATTCCGCACGTGAAGCGCTACAAATTATCGATACGCATCCCATTGATATAGTAATCTCAGATATTCAAATGCCAGAAATGACGGGAATCGAATTGATAGAGCGGATAAGAAAACATAACAAAAAAATTAAATGTATTATTTTATCCGGCCATTCAGAATTCGATTATGCCAAAAAAGCACTTCAGAACAAGACTGTGGATTACTTGCTTAAACCGCCGACTGATGATGAATTGCTCGGAGCAGTCAAAAATGCGATCAATCAATTGAATGCTGAATGGGAGCTTATAAGTTCTCTTAAACGAACCCAGTTTACCCTCCGGGAGAACCTCCCTGTTTTACGGGGGCGTTTGCTACTGGATGCTTTGCAAGGTCATCGTTTTCAAGCCGGTGAATGGGAACGGAAGCTCGTGAGTTACGATCTGCCCTTTCAATCCGGAGAATCCGCATTGATGCTGGTACGAATGGAAGAAGAATTCAGAGAATTTGATAATACCGATCAAACCTTGATTGAATATGCGATTATTAATATGGCTGAAGAGATTATGGGAGAATTTATGGAAGTCTGGGGCGTTAAAGAGGAACATGGATATCTTGTGTTTCTGCTCCAGCTTAAAGAACAAGGAACTGACCTTGGAAAAGAATCCATATTAGAGAAGCTTTCTCTACAACTTCAATATAAGGTCAAGCAATTTCTGAAAGGCTCACTATCCATTGTAATCACGGAGTGGTTCAAGTTTCCTGAGCAGCTGTCGAATCGTTTTCATCAGGCCTCCTCCTCTTTCCGCCAAATTGTCGGAGATGAGCGAGAATTCATTATGCGGGTCAGTGACTTGGAGCTTCCCTCAGCACAAGGACCTTTAGACGCTCTTTATACCCCACCCTCTTTGATTCATCTACTGGAGAGTGGACATTGGGATGCGGCCGAAGAGAAATTGCTTGCCGTCTGTGCCGAACTGGATGAGAAATGGTCTGAATCGTGGGAGCATTGCATGGAGGCTGGCTTTTTAATTACTGCTTCTTTCACGAATCTTGCACATCGCAATGGTCATACGCTAGCAAACTTAATGGGGACCGATATAGAAGCGTTGCAAAGTGGGGATGCTTTTACCAGCATTAGTAAACTAAGAAAATGGTCGCTAAGTGTTCTAGCCAATCTAAAAGAAGGCACATCCAACGAAATCAAAGACATACGTTCCGAGTATGTAAAGAAAATTCAAGATTATACGGATAAGAACTTGCATGATGATGTATCATTACGTGTTCTGGCTGACCATGTAAATCTCCATCCGACCCATTTATCAAAAATTTATAAGATTGAAACAGGTGAAGGCATTAGCGATTATATCTCGCGCTTGCGGATGGATCGTGCCTGTCATAAGCTGAAGACCACCAATAAAAAAGTCTATGAAATCAGCATGGAAATTGGATATATGGACCCTGCTTATTTTATCAAAGTATTCAAACGGCAGTTTGGGGTAACGCCGCAGGAATATAGAGATACTAACAAATAACATGATAGAGTCCTATCGAAACTAAAAATCTCATATAGATGACATCCCCGACAAGTTGTTAAAGTTACACTTGTAAAGATCATACACAGTAGGGGGAATTGAAGAATGATCAAGTTCAAGAAAATGTGGTCGCTTCTCACGGTCACAGCACTTATCACTCTCACAGCATGTGGCAGTAGCGGCACATCTAATGAGAATGCCAAAAATGGTAACGCTACCAATAATACCCAATCCGAAGCAGATGCTGCTTTCGCAAAAGGCAAATACGATCCACCGATCGAGTTCAGTGCCGTATTGATGCCTAAGAAGTATGTTCAAGGTGATACCAAAGAAAACAACGTTCACGATCGCTGGATGCTTGAAACATTGGGTATGAAGCATAAAGATACTTGGTATCCTGCAAATGACGATCAATACAGACAAAAGCTTCAACTTGCCATTGCTTCCGGCGAAAAGCTTCCTGATTTCGTTTTTGCACCAACAAACGCAGTATTGACCAATCAGCTTATTGATTCCGGTCAGTTCATCGCTATCGATGAGTTGTTTGATAAGTATGCAAACAAAATTCTGAAAGATCACGTTGCAGCACATCCAGAACTTTGGTACCCATTCACTAAAGACGGTAAGAAATATAATCTGCCGATCCTTGAATATACCGACAATGATGATACGCTCTTGTGGTTACGTGAAGATTGGA
Source organism: Paenibacillus sp. B2(2019) (assembly GCF_008370385.1). NCBI lineage: Bacteria > Bacillati > Bacillota > Bacilli > Caryophanales > Paenibacillaceae > Paenibacillus > Paenibacillus sp. B2(2019). Next base: position 818,303 of record NZ_VTZR01000024.1, on the reverse strand, counting down.
TGGAAAAGCTGAAGCTGGAAGCGCCTAAGACCATCGCCGATCTTGAGAACATCATGGACAAATTTAAGAACGAAAACCCTGATGGCTTAGCGCCTAAAGATGTGTACCCGCTTGCAATTTCTTTGAAAAACAATACAAATACCTGGATGGGCCAACTAGACTGGTTATTCGGAGCATACGGTACAATTGAGGAACAATGGAACAAAGATAAAGATGGCAATCTTGAATATGGTTCCATTAACCCAGGTGCTAAGCAAGCACTCGCAAAGCTTAGCGAATGGATGGATAAAGGATATATTCACACGGACTCCGCCCTTTGGGATGAAGGTAAATCCGCTGAGAGCTTCACGAAAGGTGCAGCTGGTATTCTGCCAGGCGCCAACTGGGTTCCAGACTGGCCTGCTCCCGATCTAATGAAGAATGTACCTGGAGCGAAGATTAAAGGTTATCCGGTTCCAGCAGGACCAGATGGTTTGATTGGAACCAAATGGCAGAATTCCGGTGTAAATGCTAGTATCATGATTAACAAGGATGCTAAGCATCCAGAAGCTATTTTCTTGTACTATAACTACTTGCTTGATAACTTAGCTAACCCTGCTGCAGGCAGTCAATATGAATATGGCTTTGCTAAAGGTTACGACTGGGATATGATTGATGGAGAACCAACAAGTGATAAAGACAAGATTAAAGACTTCTCCAATGAATTCCCATTCTTAACAGGTCCGGCCCGTATTCCTGATCTGTTTATGAAGACTTTGGTTAAACTTGCTGACGGCGAGACACCTGTAACACCTTATGAAAAACAAATGGCAGAGTTCCGTAAACCAGAAAACTGGGCGGCAGGAAAAGTGGTTATGTCACAACTAGACGTTCGTAAACAAAACTACTTTACTGGTGCTGCTACACCAACGATGGTTTCCAAATGGAACCTGCTTCGCCAGTCCGAAATGGAAACTTTCAACAAAATTATTTATGGCAAACTGCCAGTAGATTCCTTTGACCAATTCGTTGCCAATTGGAAATCCAATGGCGGTGACCAAATCACTAAAGAAGTTAACGAATGGTTCAAGTCTGTATCCGCGCAATAAGCTTTAACAAACATAGAAACAAGCCGGAGCGTGATTCATTCGCTCCGGCTTGTTTTTTTTATAGAATTTGCACTCCTCTGGTAAAATGGAAATAAGATAAGGTCGTAAACAAAGGTGGGATTGAATGATGAAGGGAATACCCAATGGAATTACGTTTGGCAGAATCATTTTGGCAATGTTGTTGTTAGTCCTCAAGCCGCTAAGTTTGGCCTTCCTTGTAATTTATATCCTTTGCGGGGTCACCGATCTGATCGATGGACCTATTGCTAGAATGACGAACACAACAAGTAGCCTTGGAGCAAAACTGGATTCCGCAGCCGACACGATACTGATAGCGGTCTCCTTATTTACACTATATCCGCTTCTGGGACTTACGCTCGAAATCATGATATGGATCTTCATGATCGCGGTCATCCGTCTAACATCGATAGGGGTTGCCCTCCGAAGATTCAAAACTTACGCAAGCATTCACACCTATGGCAATAAACTGACCGGACTCCTCTTATTTATAACTCCTCTATGGCTTCTCCACATCGATCACACCATTTGGAATGTCTTTGTATGTATCATTGCTACCATATCCGCCGTGGAGGAATTCATCATCCAATTCACTTCAAAACAATTACAGTTAGACCGAAAAGGATTATTTATTAAAAATTAATCCATTAGAAGCGGCTTTCCCCCTTCGATTCCGACAAACTCAAATAGTCGAATTTCACTGAGCAGCCTTCACCTTGGGGAGATTGTGCGACAACACCTGCTACGCATTCAGCACCTTCCTTCATTCCAAAATATCGGATCAGTGCCCAGTTCGCTCCGTCCTCTGAATAGGAGAAAGTAACACAATGATTTTGCTTGGTGATACGCAAATATGGATTATCTACAGCAACTTGTACGGAGTTACAATCATCTGACATCCCTTCCCTTGTCACCACAGACACGATTATGGGATACTGTCCGTCAAACTCAAAGCAAATCTTGGCCCAGTTATAATGGTCCATCATAAACATGAGGCAGCCTGAATCATATTTATGCCGCATATTGACACTAATTCTGGTCGTCATTTCAAAGGAAGTACCCACAGGGGTGGATAAGAATGGCGCTGAACTTGCGAAATGTTTACCTGCCGGGTCTTGGAAAAAGTCTGATTTGGGAGGTGCTATTAATGTCAGTTCATCTAAATCTGTAAATTCCCAAGTTTCGGGACGATTCATCCAGCTCAGTTGTTCTCTTGTCTCGTTTACAAATAAGTTATTAGTCATTCTAATTCTCCTATCGTGAATGATTTTTTGATTACAAATTTTCCTTTCTCTGTAATAATGGCAGGTAGTTTTTATTTTTACAATCAATGACGCAACAATAGTGAAATATTCACATAATTTTCTAAAGAAAACACCAAAAAGGGATAACTCCAAGGAGTTACCCCTTGATCATAATCAATCCTTATCAGGAATGATAAATGACACCGTAGTTCCCAAACCAGGGATACTTTGAATTTGCAAGCCACGTCCATATAGTTGTGTCAATCTTCTATCCGTATTAAGCAGCCCAATACCTTGATTCTTATAGCCATTCGGATTTAACAGCATGCTGACTTGTGCTTCGTCCATTCCCAACCCTGTGTCTACAATGTTAAAATGGACAGCATCCGCACGTGTCTCAATGTGAATGCGCAGTGTTCCACCTTTAGCCCGACTTAAAACGCCATGTCGAACAGCATTCTCAACTAGTGGTTGAATCGTAAGCGGAGGCATCAACATTTCAAGATTTGCATCTACTTCCCATTCCACAAGGAGTCTCTCTTCAAAACGTTGCTGCTGGATATATATATAATTCTCCACCAGTTTAAGCTCCTGTGACAGCGTAACGAGCTTGCCTGCATTTAAGAAGTCAAAACTTATGCGCAAATAAGTTGTGAATGCATCTGATAGCTCTCTCATTTTGGCAGTGTCAAAGTCACTTAAGGACATGATCGAATTCAGTGTATTGAAGAGAAAGTGTGGATGGATCTGCGCTTGTAAATAAGCCCCCTCCATCCTCAACCGATCATTGACCGCTCGCTTCATAGATGAAAGGGACAAGGCTCGATACTTCAATTCCATCGCATCTACCGGTTTGGTGACATAATCATTTGCTCCAGCCAAGAAGCCCGCATAGACATCCTCCCGCTCACTACGAGCAGTCAGTAGTATAATAGGTAATTCATACATCGTGAACCGCTCACGAATCAATCTTGTCAATTCATAACCAGACATGCCCGGCATCATCACATCAGTGATGATCAGATCAAATCGATCATGGTTTAACTTATCCAGCGCTTCCCGTGCAGAAGTCGCAGTAACCATCTGATAGGTTCCATCTGACAAAATATTTTGCAAAACTTTTAAATTGACCGAATCATCGTCAACCGCCAGAACACGAATAATATCAGCGTCTGTATTCGAGAGTGGCTCTACTTCCTTCGTGGAATATGTGGCAGCTACCATAGTAGATGTCTCAGCTGTTATCCATGCGCTGAATGGTGATAATGTTATCGTATCCTTTTCTAGTTGAACATCCGAAATAGATGATTGAACACGCTCATCTACTACGGGTAATTTGAAGCTGAACTTACTCCCCTGACCCGGCTGCGATTGCAGCAATAATTCACTCCCGTGCAGCTCGACCAGTTCCTTGCAGATGCTAAGTCCCAGTCCAATACCACCTTCCCCGTAAGCCCCTTGTTCATAGCGCATAAAGACACGTTTCTTCAATGCCTCATCCATACCTATTCCTGTATCCGTAACATGTATCCATACATCCCTACCCACTTGTTCAGCGACCAGTTCAACCTTACCCTGTTCGGTATACTTAAGTGCATTATGAACAAGATTTATCAGAATCTGTACCAATCGCTCCTCATCAGCATGTACACGCGGCAAATCCTCATTAATATGCATGCTAAGCTCCACCTTTGTTCCACCGGTAAGGAAGCGTAACATATCCAGCACGCCCTCAGCCAAGGAGCTTACATGCACTGCTTTTATATTCATCACAATCCGTTTATCCTGCAATCTCACCACATCAAGCAAATCATTCAGCATGAGCGACATCCGCCGACTAACCATAATTAGCAGTTCCATATCACGTTGACTCTCTTCATCCAGCACATGTTTTTTCCTCATTAACACGCTCTGGGCAATATTCATAATTCCATGTAGGGGAGTCCGTAATTCATGTGACGTATTCGCCAGAAAACGGTCTTTTAATTTATTCGTCTCTGCCAATTGAGCGTTTAATAACACATTCTGATGGGACTGATTAAAGTATCTTCTAAACCAATAGGCAGAAAAAGTGGCTAGTGCAGCAATTAAATCTACCGGATAAAACATAAATTGCGAGGTTCCTACGTAATAAACAGACGCCCATAGTATATTGTTAATCACAGCAAGCACTGAACATAATAAAAATAGTGCACCCTCAGCTCGAATGGATACCATCTTTATAAAATAATAAGCCGTCCAACATACTGGAACGTAATACAGGATCATATAGACCCCTTTTTCGATTGAATATAGCACTGTCTCTTCTGGACCAAAGATTATAAATAGTGTAAAAACGAGGAGTGAGAAGATATAACTATAAAAGGCCTTGCCTTTCCGCAGATTCCCATAAAGCTCTCTACCCATCAGGAACAGGAACAAGCAGAACCCTATATAAGAAAGAACCTTTAGCTTCAACGTCCAGGCAAAATCAACCTGAAGAAACCGGAACAATAGTCCATTATGTTCAACCCCAATGGATACAGCCGCTGCAACCATCATCGAGAAGAAAATAATCAACTCTGTTTTTCGCACATCCATCAAATAGATGATCAATAAATACAGCCCATGTAGTAGAAGCAGTACCCCTACGATTAGCTGCAAGCCGATGGAATTCCAGTAGACTGTATCTATCTCATGTTGAATGCCAAACTCTACAGACCTAACAATGCCTCCTTTTAACGGAGACTCATAATTTGATGCCCGAACAAACAGATCCATTTGTTTCTGATCTATCGATGTATAACTGATCAGGAATGACTTGGTGACAGAAACATGGCCTTCTTTCTCATCAGATAACACACCAAACCGTGAGAGAACTGTTCCATTAATCTCCACTTCAGATGCAGTATAGATAGATTGGAACCAAAAGCTAAGTGGCTCAGATAAGGGTTGATCCAGCAGAATACGCAAATGATAAGTTCCGTATCCATATGCCTTTTTTTGCTCTTCAGGCTTAAATATAGCATTCCAGTTACCCGGTACCTGAAGCCTCTGCCCCTTCGTAGCGTTGTCGATATTGGTAGCATTCACCCATTGTTCAGGATAAAATTCCCATTCACCATCCAGCGGAAAGGTTTTTAGTGATTCAATGTCCACCCCACGTAAATCTAACACGCCTTGCTTCACAGCAGGAGGATTGGATAACGAAAAATGATTATACCAGCCCCAACGTACAATAATTAAAATACCGATAAATACTACTATGTATAACATATGACTTAGCTTAATTTTATTCTCCGAAGTTCTCATGTACGCCTCATTCTTCGATAAATTTAATAGTGCTATATTCCCATCTTCCACTATTGAATAATATAGTCTGATTATACTATATTATGAGGTTTATAGAGGTGGGTAATCCTAGTTTCAAAGGACAAAAAAAAGAAACTCCGTTTTGAGCGGAGTTCCCTTTTTTTAAATTATATCGAATCACTACTCTTGTTCATTAGCATTTCTACCATTTCTTGATAACCCCTATTTTGCGCATGCTGTAAGGGACTAACTCCGTTAGAATCTGCTATATGAATATCAGCACCATGATGTATTAACAATTGCACTATAGCCTGATGTTCTTTGCCCCCATCGCCTAGTATGATAGCTTCTAGTAATGCAGTCCAACCCAGATTATTGACATGATCAATATTGACGTCAGAACTTGTAAGAAGTTCTTCCACAATATCCACATGACCACGGTCTGCAGCAGGGATGAGTGCGGTCCCCCCAAACCTATTCACAATTGAGGTATCAGCACCTGCAGCAATAGATACCTTCACAAAATCAAGCATTCCTTCAGCGCCTGCATAAAGAAGTGGATTATCCGAGCGATTGTCGCGGATATTGATATTGGCACCTTTTTCAAGCAATAATTTGAATATATCCAGTTGATTCGTGTGTACAGCGATTAAAGCGGGCGTTCTACCCTCATTATCTGTAACATCAATATCTGCACCGTCTGTTAATAGTTTTGTTATAAGCTCCTTATCTCCTTGACGAGTCGCTGCTAACAGCGCTTGGTTCAGCTTATCCATTTCATTATTCACCTCCTGAGTTGATTGCTGCCCTTGGTTGTTTAACACCTTGAAATCATCGGTCTGACATCCTGATATAAAAAGTAAGAGTGTTAAGACGAGAAAGCGCATGACATTCAACACCTTTCATGTAGACTCCCCTTATTTCGAAGTGAATGTGGCTTGAGAAGTTGCCCATGCGCCTAGTGGTGTTACAGTATACACTGTCCCAGCAGCCAATTTACCGCTATTCGTAATATCGAATACACCAACAGCACCTTTACGACTGGAGAATTTATAGGTTGCAACCCATTTGTCTCCGTTTGGAGCGGTTAGTTGTACACTACGGCCCGAAAACAATTCATCGCCAGGGTCTTGAGCCAAGGATACATTGATGGATGTATCGCTGACAGCTTCAGCGCCAGAGATTTGCAGTGGAGATATTTCTTTTGCTTCGAATGAAGGATTTGCTATATTGGCCCAGTCAGATGTTACGGTATATTTCACACCCGGTTTCAAGACTTGTCCTTCAGGAAGCCGGAATTTCGGCTCAATCTTACCATCTGTTGATTGTGTAAATGGAACATACTTGGCAACGATGGATTCTCCACCTTCTGGGGTAATCGTTACTTGTCTACCTTGCATGGAAGGAATGATTTGATACGTGATGCCATTTGCTCTGTTGTTCTCATCCAAAACAAATGCGTTAGCACCACGTCCACCACTGTATGCAGAGATGACATATCCATAGTCAATGACGCCATTTGTTTTCAGTGCTTCAATCTCAAAGGTGTCGTTGGTTACCTGAGTGGTTGCTGTCATATCCACCTTGGCTGCGTTTCCTACAAATGATCCTGCATTCTTACCTTTGTACGTTAAATTATAGGTTGTTCCAGCTTTTTGCACCGATGTAGGAACAATGTACGTTGCAACAGAACCCGATTTCAGCCGCGGCATATTCGTTAAGGTTAGACCGTCATTGAATACAAAATCTTCTTTTGCTTTAGCAAACACCTCATTCTCAGCTGTCAAAGGAGCATCCAAGGTTACGATTAATGTAATTTCATTGGTCGATTTCACACTTGTAATTTGAGCTTTATCGGATGGCATTGCTTTACGTGCTGTATTCAGTAAGGCCGCTGTTTCGCCACGTGTTACAGGTCCAGAAGTGGATTTCAATTTATTAGCCCAGTAGTTAACCGATAAGACATCACGCTTCAACGCCTTCGATACAACTTGCACGATTTCTTCATCCGTTACCGTTTTATTAGGGCTAAATTTACCATCTTCCGTTTCCATTATCCCTAAACCAACAAGTACTGACGCATATTTGTAATACCATACGTTCGAATTCACATCGGTGAATGGGGCAGTGTTCTCTTCAGCGATTTGTAATTTAAAAGTCAATACTACCATTTTCGCTAATTCTGCACGATTGATTGGATGGTGCACACCCATCGAATGATCTGAATAACCCTGTAACACACCTAGTCCCGCAAGTACTTCAACGGCTTCTTGAATTTCTTTATCTGAAAACTTAGATGCAGCTGCGGATATTCCTATGTTGCCTGATGTAGGTGCTGCTTGTACATTTAACACCGCAAAGGGTAAAGAGGTTGCTCCTAGTGTTGCTGCGACCATTAATGCTGCTGCTTTTTTAGCTACGATTTTCACTATATTTCCCCCTCAGATCATTAAGTTATTTGTTGTTCATGTCTATAACTAAATGATAATTGAAAGAAATAAACTCCCCAGAAACGATTTATTAATAAAGTATTAACTAGAGCTTAAAATTATCGAAAATCGTCAAGAAAATGCCATTACACCGTAAATCGGTATCCCGCACCCCACACCGTTTCAATATACTGTGGGTTCGAGGGGTCCGATTCCAGCTTCTCCCGTATTTTGCGAATATGAACCGTAACCGTTGCGATATCCCCGCTGGAGTCCATCCCCCAGATCCGTTCGAATAAATCATCTTTGCTGAATACCCGATTCGGATGACTCGCTAAAAAGACCAGTACATCGAACTCCCGAGCGGTAAACAAAACCTCATGATTACGTACAAACACTCTGCGGGCATTTTTATCGATATGAACTCCACGGATTTGGATCTCATGCTTCTCCATTGGCTCTAGCTTGCTGAGCATGCGTTCATATCTCGTTAGGTGCGCTTTCGCTCTTGCCACTAATTCACTTGGACTAAAGGGCTTCGTAATATAATCATCCGCTCCGAGATTAAACGCCCGAAGCTTATCGATCTCCTCTTTCTTCGCAGATACGATAAAGATCGGCACTTCCTTAGCCTCCCTAATACGGCGGCATAATTCAAAGCCATCGATGCCAGGTAACTGCAAATCTACGATAATAAGATTATAATCCCCTTCAAGAGCATGTTGCAGCCCTTCAGAACCTGTATGACATATATCAACGGCAAAACCGTTCAGTTCAAAATAATCTTTTTCCAATTGCGCTATCGTTGCCTCATCTTCAATAATCAGAATCCGTGTCATGCGAATGAAATCCTCCTTCATCGGTCGTTCGCTTTAAAGTAAAGAACAAGCTTGATCCCACACCTGGTTCACTTTCCATCCATATCGACCCACCATGCCCTTCAATAATCTGACGAGCTATCGCAAGACCAAGTCCGCTACCGCCTGTCGATAGATTCCGAGAAGGCTCTGCACGATAAAACCGTTCAAAGATATGTGGAAGTGCTTCAGCATCAATACCCATTCCATTATCCTTCACTTCAACAGTCACCCATTCACTATCCACTTGCAGAGAAAAACGGATTAAAGGGTCCGGCTTGTCCATATACTTCAGCGCATTTCCAATTACATTCAGTAATACCCGTTTTAATTTATCCAAATCTGCAACAACCTCAATACGCTCGGAGTTATGGTCGTCTAGCTGAAATGAAACTCCTTTATTTTCGTTATGGTAGCGCATCTCTTCGATACAATCCTCAAGGAATGCAATAATATCCACAGCTTCGAACGAAAATGGGACCTGATTCAAATCCAGCTTGGAATATAGGAACAATTCATCAACCAATTTATCCATTCCAATGGTTTTGTTATAAATAATGTCGACGTACATGTCCATCTTCTCAGGTGTATTGGCGACACCATCTCGTATGCCTTCAATAAACCCTTTAATATTCGTAATCGGAGTACGTAAATCATGTGAAATATTTGAGATTAATTCTTTCCGATTCTCCTCATATTGCAGACGAAGGTTCACTGACTCTTGCAACCTCTGTCTCATCGTCTCGAACGCTTTATTTAACTCCCCAATCTCATCTTTGGATTGCAGGTTAAGTTCAAATTGAAGGTCACCCTCTTGAATTCGTTCTGCGGAATCCCTTAACTTGTTCAGTGGTTTAATAACACTTCGTGTAATCCAGCGATATAATAGCACATTTGCAACCACAAGAACGCCAATTAATATCAATGAAAAGATTGGTAGCAGCCTCCGTGTGAGTTCCGCAAAAGGACTATGCTCTTTGATGACGAAAACACTGCCTTTCGCCCCATCCGAATATTTAAAGTCAAATTTGGCATAGCCATAAAATCTTTCTTTAATATTAAACGTGTTACGAATCTGATAGTTATTGAGATCGTAAGGAGGTAAAGCATCCTTTAATTCAGGTTGATTGAAGGTGCGCGATTCAAACACAGGGTCATTCACTCGCCTTACAAATAGTCCCGCTTTCTCTGTCTTTAGCTTAAAATCATATTCCAGTAACAAATCCTTGTTCTGCAATTCATCCGGGTCATGCTTGGCTAAATACTTTAATTCTAAAAAAATCGACTCTTCTTGCTCCGACAACGGATTTAATTGATAGTGCACTTTATAAAAATCCCGAAGACTATGAACATCTCCAGTTGATGCAATTGTAAATAAAGCTGCCGTCATTACGATGATAAGTAAACTAACGACTAGCATTCCCGTATAAGATAACAGTAATTTTATCCGAATCGACACGACTGTTCCCCTCTCACTAACATTGGATCCGCTAAATAGTCATCTCCGTATTTTAGTGAAATACTATCACATGGGGAGAGCGTTTGCTAACAGAAAAAAACTTCTACCAACACTTCGGCAGAAGTTTTTATAGAACTTAATTTACGCGAGATCATCAAATGCTATATAGATTGATCTGATGATTTTCCTATTTCGGGTTGGTCGCGACTCCAGAGAATGTTTGGACTTCCGGCCGCTGTTGTCTGCAGATTCCTTGATTTATACCGTTCTTAACGGTTGAAATCCGCAGACTGCCTATGCTTTCGAAGCGAGCTTTCCTACGGAAAGCTTTCGGGCGGACGCTACCGCTCCTACAGTTCCAAAATTCCCTTCCACCACTTTTCCCTTTTTTGAATATTTTCAAGTTCATTCTATATTGGTACGTTTTCCAGTGATGAGAATACTTTATCGAAGCCTGCTTTAGAACGAGAAAATAATTCAGATGAACTTTGCGCGGAAGCTGGCGCCAGAACTTCTTGGGCGATCACACCGGCATACCCGATCTTTTTCAGGCTTCCCAAGAATCCTGTGAGATCAATAGAACCTTCTCCTGGATACAATCGATCGAAATCTAACAATTCCTCTATCGGTAGAGGTTTAGCATCATTAATATGGACATATGCAATTTGATACGGTTGTAATTTCAGCAGATCCTCACTCGTTAATCCATTCGTATGCCAATGGTAAGAATCCAATAACAATCCGATGTTCCTTACTTGAATCGTCTCCATCCAGCTCAACGTATCTTGCATCGTCCAGATCAGTGGATTTGCCCATTGTGTACGTAAGTGATGAGGGCCAACGAACTCTAATGCTAATGTAATTCCATAAGCGCCTAATATTTCCGCGCATAGTCTTAAACGTCTTGTGGCTGCAATCATAAAAGCTGCGACCGGAAGATCTGTCGAAGGTAAAATATATGTACAACATGTCGTACAATTTAATGCAGCAGCGGCTTCAGCCATTTGGGTAAGCGATTTCAACCCTTCTCTAAAGCTTTCCTCTGTTGTGCGCCAATCTACCACTAAACCAAATGATCCTAGCATGATTCCATGACTTTCTAGCAATTGAACAGCCCCATCCTTACCATACTGCTGCACTAACTCCAATGGATTTGCGTCTATCGACTGAAAGCCGAATTGGCTCGCAAGTCTGATATATTCTTCATTAGAACTGAGTTCACCCAAGCCTGCTGTTGTTAATCCTCTTATCATCGTCGTTCTCCCCCTTATAACCAATCTAAACAGTTCGTCATATCTAGTCTAGCGCATCGTGCACTCGAATAAAACCATCTCTAGTCCCCTTTAACAAATTCTACGATCCAATTGCAATAATATTTTTTGTCAAAAATTAAGATGGGGTGGGAGGCTTATGGGGAGACGACATGCCCTTCCTTTCATTTTCGTTCAAAGATCCTTATACTTGCTTGGAGAAGCATTTCAAGGGAGATTGAACAGTATGGACATAAAAAAATTGCAATACTTTATCGCAGTAGCAGAGGAACTGCATTTTAACCGCGCAGCAGAGAAGCTAAATATGACGCAGCCTCCCTTAAGCCAGCAAATTCAAGCTCTGGAGAATGAGATTGGTGTAAAACTATTAGAACGGAACAAAAGACAAGTTCGTCTAACGCCAGCGGGGGCGGTATTTCTAGAGGAGGCTAAATCCATTTTATCTCAACTGGAACGCTCTATTAAAACAACACAATTAGTCGATCAAGGAATTATCGGACATTTGAATATTGGATTTATAGATTCTGCAGCTGGTGGAGTATTGGTTGATATGTTAAAAATGTTTCGGAAACGTTATCCACAAGTACAACTCACATTACATGAGATGACGTCTGCTCAGCAGTGGCAGGCTTTACATGAAGGAACGATTCGCATTGGATTTGTACGTTATACAGAGTCGGGCAAGCATATCGACCATCGTCCCTTAGTCAATGAATCGCTTGTTGCCGTTTTGCCAGAGAAGCATCACCTAGCTCATTTACCGGTGTTATCCATTCGCTCTTTAGCTTTAGAGCCGTTTATATCGTTCCCACGTCATTTAGGAGCTCCTTTTCATGACCTCATTATGAGCTTCTGCGCCCAACACGACATGTATCCGAATGTTGTACAGGAAGCCATTCAGATGTACACCATTGTAAACTTGGTAGCTGCTAATCTTGGAGTTTCCATTGTGCCCTCTTCAGTTGCTATTTTTCAGCGCGAAGGTGTCGTATTTCGTCCCTTTGAAGAAAGCACACCATCGATTCCCCTTTATGCCGCTTGGAGAACCGATTCCGATCGTGCCTCCTTATCCGCGTTACTAGAGATCATAGGACAAATGAGTTCAGAGGCTATTAATGGTGAATAATATAATATTCAGCCCGTTTTTCTAGGATCACGTTCAACGAGTCCTTCTAGCACCCTATCGATTTGCATCATAACTTCCCTATCCAGACGAACTCCCGCAGCTTTGGCATTTTCTATTACTTGCTCAGGCTTGGATGCCCCAATAATTGCAGATGAGACTTGTGGATTTTGCAACACCCATGCTATAGCCAACTGCGGAAGCGTCAACCCAACTTCGCTGGCGATGGTAGAGAGATTCGAGATCGCCTCAAGCACCTCAGTCCGAAGCCATTGACCCGCCAATTTATTCATAAAAGGTGAGCCCGCAGCTGTTGAAGCACGAGAACCCTCTGGCAATGGTTGCCCTGGCATATATTTACCTGAAAGAATCCCTTGAGCAAGCGGTGACCAGACCACCTGTCCAATCCCTTCCCGCTCACAAGCTTGAACTACCTCCGTCTCCATTACGCGCCATAACATCGAATATTGAGGTTGACTAGCCACCAATGGCACCTTCAATTCCCTCGCCAAAATAGCACCTTCTGATATCTGATCCGCCGTCCACTCACTTATCCCGACATAGAGAACCTTACCTTGACGCACCAGATCCGAAAAAGCCAAGAAGGTCTCTTCAAGGGATACTGTTGCGTCAAAGCGATGCGCATAATAGATATCAATATAATCGGTCTGTAATCTGTTCAGTGAAGCAAGGCACGCCTCCATAATATGCTTGCGAGACAGACCTCTTGCGTTACGTCCCGTCCCTGTGGGATGGCACACCTTGGTACACAATTCGATATCAGCTCTGTGCACTCCTTTTAATGCTTGGCCCAGCACCATCTCAGCTTTCGTATCGGAATATACATCTGCAGTATCAAATGTTGTGATCCCTACATCCAATGCAGCGTGAACACAAGCATGGGCAGTATCATTGTCCACTTGAGCACCATGTGTAATCCAATTACCATAAGCAATCTCACTTAGATGTAAGCCACTCGTTCCTAATTTGCGATAGTTCATTTTATACCCTCCTTTAGATAACAATCTGATTGTAACAAAGAGATATTAATACGAGAAATACTCTTTAATATGCGATTTAATTCAAAAAAGATATTACTGAGATACTTAAAGATAATAAAAAACGCCCTTTAGGCGTTTTTTTCGGTAAATATTCTGTTTCGAAACTCTAACTTCGCCAATACTCCGGTGAGTATTAACCTCCAAGCCTTGTTACCGCACCACAACTAACAGTACAATAATTCCGAGCCAAAACAGCCAGCTTACTGGGTGACCGAAATTTAATCCCCAGCCGACTCCGAGCCTTTTCTTGACGATTAGGTTTGGATCTTTGCGATTGAAATAAATCATACCTAATAGCCATTTATCATCATCATGGACAGGTCTGACATTGGAGCTATCGGCAGATCGCTCCAAGCGGCTTTCGCCCTGACCAGCCCAGAAAGTTAAGGCCAAGGCGTATAGGATGATAAGGGCTATTATGATTAGGATAATAGGGATAGCGAAACTCATGTTAAGCAGAGATATCATGTTTAGTTGCACGACGGAAAACAGGATAACTATTAAGAAGCTTGCTGTAAGCATAAAATATGACCAAGTACGGCGGTAAGTTGCGTCTTGTCTGATGGAACGGTTAGGATCATTGGGTTGAACCTGCTGCTTTACTCTGCGAATACTCCAATTCTCAAATATGAACAAAAGTGTTATGAACACTTGCATTATCGTAGGCATAAACACAGAACTATAAGATTTAGCTGCATAGCCGTCTACGTTCCAACTGCTGTTGTAATGGATCGGAATCTGATCAGGAATCAGATCGTAGTTACGTAGCACAGTTACAATAGTAACAACAATAATTAAAACATGAATGAGGAACCAATTACTAGACAAGCCAATGTTTCTTTTCCGAAATCCAGTGTCCACTGCCATGATCGATGGTTCCAGAGCAATAGGCAGCATAGGTAGTAAACTTTTCATTTTGAAATGATAGCTAATGTTTATGACTAGGGAGATTACGACCATGGCGAGTGAATAAGTGACAATGATCCAACTTTGTTGCTTGGAATGTTCATCACCGTATATTAGACAGATGATACAAACAATGAATAGGATGGTATGCAAGGTAGCACTAATCCTAGCATATGACTTCCGCATCTGGCGCAGAGGCTCACTATGGAATTGTACAGGGCTGACGGTGACCCCAAAACTAATCGTCTCTCTTGTTAAATAAGGCATGCTTACCATGAGTACAATGGCAGGTACAAATACAAAGATCATTACTATAACAGGCATTATCGTCATATCATTCGCCTCCTCTTATATATAAGTGCGTATTCAAAACTCTATAACCCTTATAGCATAGGCGATTCATCACTATGCCTTTTTGCGTATGATTATCCTATTAACTTAGGATAGGTAATCGACTTGAACATAAATTTTATTATAATCGATTTTAGTGACTATTGGGGTGAAATTAACAATTTATCCAGTTTTTTTGCTACGCAGAGCTACTCATCTGACAACTGAATTATGGCAAGTACATCTGTTTGAAATTCTATGTAGGTAAAGGACTCGCCTCGTATCTGCAATGGTGCGGATTACTGCGTCAGAGTATAAATAAGTCCGTCCATGCTTAATATAGTACTTGCTCAGGTTTGTTCCATTAAGATATTTCTCTACAATCGCTCGATATATCGGACGCTTCATTTCATCCACCAGTACCGACCTTGTGTTCTTATCATAATGGTATGGAAACAGTTGCTTTCCGTTTGTCCAAATGCCTTTCTTCGCTCCAGCCTCTTTGTCCTGCTTCATTCTTCGCTTAATCGTTTTGTATTCTATTCTGGCAAAAATGGACATGAAGTCAAAGGATACATTGAGTTAATTCTTGCCTTATCTCTTCATGAATTTGAATTTCTTCTACCTGATGCTCAATGCTTGACTGCTCATTTTCACTTTAAAGCTATTCTGGGATCGTTTGTTCACCTTCCAGTCTAACCTGATTGCTTCCACGGATATTTCTGCTTGAAATCCTATTCTTATATGCCATGAAATAAACCCCAAAAAAACCGAAGCGTATTTACACCCCGGTTCCTTTACTGACTTATTATATGCCATCTTAAATAGAATCTTTATCACCACTAAATAGAGCTTGAGTCACTCTGTAAATCGAATAGCTTTTCGACTTGATCAAAATCTTCTTCGGATAACCTCTCTTTGAGCATCTCCAAAAAATTAATGATTTTCTTATTAATCTTCTGCAATTCCGGATCACTTGGCTTAATTAACTCATTCGGATACTCCCGCTACGAGAATGGAAATTTGGATGTTCCGAGCGCCGTTTTAATTACGCTAGCTAATTTCCATAAAGTAAGCATCGACTATATTTTAGGTCAGACAGATAACCCTAAGCGCAATCCCAGCAAAAAATAATAATCCGCAACACAAACAAGCTTCTGTGATATTCACAGGAGCTTGTTCACGTCTAGGGTAAAGCATAAATAATTACTTCAATGCTACAAACAAATCAATCTCATTCTCTAGACTTTCTGGTTTATATCTTTCATCCCAAATTTCAAAATCATAATCCTTTGGTTCATTTCCAGTTTCTCTAATCCATTGTCCATATACATAGTCATATGAACGACTAAGTTCCGATTCAAGTCCCTGATGTGTGTAAGTAACATACTTACTCTCACCGACAGCATGACCTATCATATCTAACGGAACATCACCTTGTTTACTTACTTCATAACAAAGAATATGTGTAAACATATCCAGCTGAGGATTAAAATCGGGATTCATAGGATAAACCTGCATTAAAATCACATTCTCATTTTTCTTGTTTTGAATTTCGTCTTTTCTTTCAAATAACGAATGATAAATACTCTTACCAAGACCAGACTCAAATTCTTTAATATCTGCTTCAATTTTGTAGCCTACAACATGAAAAGGAGGTAATGTTATTACTTTAGCTTCCAGAAAATCTCCTCCATTCAATGAGTAGGCTTATCACAACATTAATCATACAAGACTTCAATCATTTTTCTTGTCTTCGCTAGCTGCTCCACAGTAAAATCATGCTGAGCAGAAGCATAAGCGCTAAAAACAATATCGAGCACAAACAATTGAGCAAATCTGGAGCTTGTTGCCGAACTACGAAGCTTAGCTTCCGGCGCACGGGATGTGAATAAAGATACATCAGCGAGCTGAGACAGCTTGTTACTTCAAGGCCGAGTGAGGCTAATTGTTTTTATACACTTGTCCTTAGCTCCTTTTATTAATTGAATAACCTCTCTCGTTCCACCGCTATACAAAATGCCCCAGAAGACGGCGTTTTCTGATTTCGTAGCCATCGCTGCGGCTAATAAATGACGATCTGAAATCGCATATACATTCTTGCCTAGCCGGAGCCATTTCTGTGCTGCATCCTGTGCAATAATAAAGGAGGCCCTTACCCCATAAACATAAATAACCTCTGCCTGCTCAATAGACTGCGCGTCGAGTTAACTGGCCGTATTCTGAAAGGTCAGTATGGTGTTCGACAGCAATTTATCAATGATGGAATCAACGTTTCATTCGATTCAACATCAAAGTATCTAACATGCGGCGTGTTCTCCACCTCCGCGGATAAACGGATTTTCAGCGCTGGAAAGCCCTCTATTCCAAGCGACCGACAAAAAACGAACAACCGCCGCACTGCTTGCCTCCGCTTTTGTCGCTAACTCATGTATGGTCATATGCAGCACTTCTTTAGCATTTGCAAGAATGTACTCCGCTACTTTTTTCTCTGATTCTGGCAATTCATTTAAGTCTAGCTCAATTTGCGAAATCATACTTCCCCGCAATTAAACCCGCTCCAACAAATGCAGGAATCATTGGTATGAAAATATTTCCGATTTTTCGCAAAAAGTTCTTGAACGGTTTATCATTCTTCTTTTTAAGCTGCGCCTTCATTTGTGCGCTTTGTGCTTGTAATTGCTCAGCCGAAGTCGCTATTTTCCTAATACTCATTTAGACTATATTGAGCAATCTAATTTTTTATCACTTCTATGATACCACACGTTCCATTATTGACGAATTTTTTTTTCAACATTAAACTATAAGTTAAGAAATTAAATTTCAAAAAAACCGTTTTTTTCATTTATTAAATTTATCCCAACATTACGGCGCAGGAGGAAATGAAAGATGACGACGACACCAAACATCATCGTAATGAACCATCCAACTAGAGAGCAGCTTGAAAAGATTTACGATATTTTAGATGAATGCTTTTCCGTAGGCCGAGCTTTTTTCCAAGAAAGATTAGACCTAGACACCACATATGATCCAGATACAACATGGTTTGCGATGGTTGACGATAAGATTGCATCTAATGTACAAATTTTTCCGTTTCATATTAGAGTCGGTCAAGCGATCTTGAAAACGGGTGCAATGGGGAGTGTCGGTACAGATCTAAATTACCGCGGGCTGGGGCTTGCACACAAAATTCTTCATGCGCAGACCAACTATATGAAAGAAACCGATTATGATATAAGCTTGCTTTTGGCTAGCAAGCATGCGTTTTATGAAAAGGCTGGCTGGAGACTTATTCCGGAGACTGCTTTCGCAATTGAAAAACCAGCAAGTTTGGAGCAGCAGCAAAACAGTGATGAAATCATTCCTTTTGAAGCATGTTATCTCGATGATATCCGTTTCATCTATGAACAATTCAATAAGAATCGTACCTACACCGTGATCCGAAGTAGAACGTATTGGAATGATTTATTGACCTGGCCGGAATGGAAGAAAGTTGACTGCTTGCTCCTTCGCAGAAATGAAAAAATCGTTGCTTATGGCATCATTGAAAAGAAAGATACTGAACAAGTATTTATTAATGAATTATTGTATTTGAACGAAGCCGAAAACGGCGTTGAAGCTTTGTTTCATGCCTTATGTCAGCTGCGCCAAAATGCAAAGCAAATATTAGCGATGCTCCCAGAGGACCATAAGCTATATTCCTATTACCAACAGCATCAAGCAAATTCAATTCAAATCAATATGGCGATGTGGAAAATGATCAATCTCAGTTCAACTTTCCATAAGCTTCAGCCTGAATTAGAAGATCGCCTAAACCGTAGCAACATAATTGCAGACCAGGAGCTGCATATTGCACTTCGCAGCAATGAGGATTGTATCTACTTGGATTATAAGCAAAAGCAGCTTTCTGTTTCCGATGCTAGTAATCATACCAATCCCTATACTTCAATAGAAGTAGATGAACGCGAGCTAATGACTTATATCATGTTCGGCTATAATGAAGCAGGCGCAGCAAAGGACAGTACTGAGCACGCTAACATCCTTCAAGCTCTATTTCCGAAACAACAAGCCGTGTTTTATTTGACCGATAAATTTTAAGCCATTTTTGATTCCTACCATTTTAAAATAAGGGTGTGTCGCAAGTCCAACTGCTCGGACTTATGACACACCCTTATTTTTCCATAGCGACAAAAACTAGTCGTTGTTCATTTTTGATCTTCCTAACAGGACAGCACCGTAGGCTGCATCCTTAATCGGCAAAATCAGCTTTGTTTGCGTGTAGCTCTGTGCGAGCTTTCGCTCCAAGGCTTCTTTCACAAAGCGAGACTTTTGCAGCACACTTCCTGCAATCGCAATCGGACTTTCATATAGCTTAAGCCGTTCAATAACAGGCACAACAAGCTCATATAGATTGGCTGCACATTTCTCCGCTAACGCTATTGCATGTGCATCGCCCTTCTCGCATGCGGTCGTCATAATCGGTGCGAGCTGCGCAATATCTTTTTTCGTCGTATTTTTATCATAAACAAAGCCAATAATCTCTTTCACAGTGCTTAATCCAAGCTGCTCATATACCATCGCTGGGATGACCGTATCGGTTATTCTTCCGTCCTCCACTTGAACTAATACGGATAATAGATCGCGCCCAATGCTATAACCGCTTCCCTCGTCATCAATCAGATGACCAAAGCCTCCTGTGCGATGCTGCTCTCCTTTTTCATTGACCCCGAAGCAAATCGATCCTGTACCGGCTATGAGAATGATGCCTTGCAACGCGTTTTGTGCTCCATATAAGGCGGTTTCTTGATCGCCAGTAATCGTTAATAGCCCGAGATAACCGTTATTTCTCACATGTTTCTCCAACAAATGGATGACTAGTGGATTACTTATTCCTGCCGCACCTATACATATATGAGCAACTTCTTGTAAATTACTGCAGTAGAGCTTCGTTTGACTAAAAATTTCCTCAAAGGAGGCAGCAATCGCATCAGCATCACCACCGTTATAATTAATAGGCCCTACAGTAAAGGTTAATAAAGCGTCTTCCTGGTCATGGGTAATTGTGACAGCTGTTTTCGTGCCGCCCCCATCAATTCCAATGATAAATGCCATACCTATGTCCCCTTGTTGTACTTTTTTCTCTACATCTGTATCGTAATCTTGGCAGTTGGTACAACCTCACCATTTAGGATTGGAAGGAGTGATTTGAATGCATCAAGTGTATACTCAAATGCCGCAATTCCGCAGAACTCGCCTTCGATTAACGGTAAATCATACGGGCGACCTAATGTAATGGCCGTTACTTTGCAGCCTGCTGCCAGCAGCTTCTGAACAAGCGCAAGCTGACCTTTGTTTTCACGCGCATTGAACAAGCCGATAACAATATGCTTGTAGCCTTGTACCTTTGGCAGCGCAGCGTTGATTTGCTCCTCGCTCGGGTCAATGTCGATAATCTCATAAGCTGTATTAAAATGCTCCCCCATATATTGCGGAAAGCTAAGAGCTTGATTCAAGCTGCTGGACGCAAGATCGGTGCGGTATGAATAGGAACCCATAAATAACACTTGCTCGTCACCGGTATGAATGGGCTGGAGCTCACCTTTAATGAGGCAGATCGTTTCCGTACGCATTAGCTCATTTGCTCGGCGATGTACATCGCAGCCAACTAGTTCATAATCTAGCTCCTCAATCGTCGCATATTGTGCTTTATAAGCTAAAATTTTTGTAACAGCTGCATCAATCAGCGCTTCATCCAAATCACCGGTGGCTACAGCTTCTTCGATCAAATGAATCGCTTCCTTCACTGTCTCAGGAGTATGACTAATGAATACCAAATCAATACCTGCTTTAACAGCTCCTAACGCTCCTTTTGCCGTACCATAGTATCGTTTGATCGCGTCCATTTCTAAACAATCCGATACAACTAACCCTTTATATCCTAATTTTCCTTTTAATATCTCTGTAATAATGGTATGAGACATAGTTCCGGGCACACCGGATTTTTCAATTTTCGGAAATAAAATATGTGCACTCATAATCGCTTGAGCGCCTTGCTCAATTGCGGCCTTAAACGGCAGCAGCTCAAGCTGCTCTAATTCCTCAAGTGTTTTTTCAATGGTAGGCAAGCCAATATGTGAATCGACATTTGTATCACCATGACCTGGAAAATGCTTAAGTGAGGACATGACGCCTCCATCGAGCAATCCCTTCATCATTTGAATTCCATACTGGGATACTGTTGCAACAGAATCACCATATGAACGAACATTTATGACTGGATTCAATGCATTATTGTTAACGTCCATAACTGGAGCTAGATTAAAATTAATACCTAATGCTTTCAATTCTCTGGCAGTCATTCTGCCTGCTGCATACGCATTTTCAGGTCGTCCTGAAGAAGCAATTGCCATGGCTCCAGCAACATTGGTCGCGTCTTTAGGCATACGAGTGACTCGACCGCCTTCTTGGTCGATCGTAATAAAACCCGGGATACCAGTATGTGTCGTGTACCATTGCTGCAGCTCAGTAACAAGCTCGCCTAATTGATATTTATTGTAGATATTATGTGAGAATAAAATAATATTGCCGACTTTATAATGCTCAATAACTTCCTTCAGCTCAGGAGTGATCTCGGTTGAAGGGAAGCCTGTTACGAACATTTGTCCAATCTTTTCGCGCAAGCTCATATGTTCTATTGTTCTCATCAATTATTCACCTTCCTCTAGCGATATAAATGATACTGCTGTGTTATTTCTGCAAATTGCTTGCTTTCCGCTGCAAACTGTTCAAGCAGCTGCTTGGCTTGCATATTTTCCGTACGATACATGTTGTCTCCCCCCAGCAAATCGATAAATGGACGAGAGCCCTCCTTCACAGGAGGCAGGAATGAAAATTGCTCGTACAAATCTCTTATCGTAAATAATAAGGTTACCCCAACTTCTAAAGGCCTCAGCACTTGGAGATCTGTAATGTAAATTTGTACCCCGCCGCATAGCTCGCCACAATGTTTAGATGACGTTGGCTTGAAATGAACTGGACGAAAAAGCACACCCGGGATACCTTTTGCATTCATCTCATCTGCCAATTGCTGCGCTTGAATGAACGGAGCACCAATCATTTCAAACGGGAACGTTGTGCCTCGTCCTTCCGAGCAGTTCGTGCCTTCAAATAAACATGTTCCTGTATATAATAAAGCTGTTTCATATCGTGGCATTCCAAGTGAAGGATGAACCCAAGTTAATCCTGTATCCGGGAAGGACATGCTCCGTTCCCAGCCTTCCAAACGAACGACATGCAGCGATGCATTCCAATTCATTTGATCATTTGCCATCGTTGCTACCTCACCTGCTGTTAATCCGTATCGCACGGCTAGCTCGTAATTTCCAACAAATGATTTGAAGCCGGGCTTCAAGACATTCCCTTCTACCGTTACCCCGTTAAGCGGATTAACACGATCAAGAACAACAAATTCTACACCTGCATTTGCACAATCTTCAAGTGCATACAGCATCGTATAAATAAATGTGTAATAGCGTACACCAACATCTTGAATATCGTATACAATGATGTCTACTTCATTCAGCATTTCTTTTGTTAAACGCTTGGAGTCTTTACGGTACAAGCTATAGACTGGAACATTCGTAAAAGGATCCATGTAAGTGTCTACTACTGCCCCTGCATCCAAATCTCCGCGAACGCCATGCTCAGGTGAAAACATCGCAGCAAGATTAAAATTTTCATGTAATATAGTAATCGTTGATGCAAAATCCTTCGTAAGACCTGTCGGCGCTGTAATCAATCCTACGCGCTTACCTTCGAACAAATAACGATAATTCGTTATAGAATCAATCCCATTTAACACCATATGAAGCTGCCTCCTAGCTGCTTTTTCGCATAAATGGATAGAACAAGGGAATGTTTCCTGCTATACATAGAAACACTCCCTCTTAGCTAGTTGAATAGTTACCAAAGACTAGACTGCCTAACCTTCACCGTTTCAGCAGGCACCATAAATGCTTCTGCATATGTCTTTCTTGCTTCACAGCCGCGAACAACTGCTAGTGCTTTATAGTAATCCATGTATTTGAAAGATTTGCTATTCGTCACAAACCAATGCTTGCTTAAAGCATCTATCCATAGATCAAATGCCGCTTGATCGAAATCCACATATACGTAAGGGACATAATCAACCGCATCCTCCCAGTTTTCGGAGTAATATAATCTTGCTGCAAAGTGCGCGGGGAGCGCTCGTTCAAAGGATGATAGACTTGCGAAGAAACGGGCATCATTTACGATATGATGCGTTAGCGCATGGTCCTTATGCATACTGTTTTTCCAGTGTGTAATAATAATGTTAGGCTTCACGCGACGAATTACATCACAAACCTCCATACGAATTTCTTGATTGTCAGGCAACTCTCCGTCACAATAATCATCGAATACAATGGCTTCACCGCCTAGCATATCCGCAAAAACCTGTGCCTCTTTCACTTTTTGCTGACGATATTCCTTCATATCCTGTCCTGCCGGGACCCCTCGTTCACCCGCAGTTAACGCTAGTGTCACAATGCGATCTCCCTTTAAACTATGACTAGCGAGCACACCACCAGAAGCTAGCTCCACATCACCAACATGCGCTCCAATTGCTAATACTGTGAATTTTTCGCTCATTTTTAAAGTTCCTTCCGCAATATAGAAAATTGTTTTTCAATAGTAAAGCCCGCTTTTTGATAGATTCGAAGTGCAGGATTATTACTTCCAGTGAATAAAGAGATATATTGACAGCCCACATTTTGAAAAGCTTCAACCATTCGGAAAAATAATACACTGCCAAGGCCATGCCCCTCATGCTCTGGGTGCACTCCGATACCGCAAAAAAATGCTCTTCCATCAGGCTGCGAAATAATTGGACCTGCAAAGCCCACAACCTCGTTGACGTACACAGCTACTACAAGTGGTGCGCCAACCTTCACATAAGTAACAACATCCTTCTTCCACTGCGGATTTTGCAGGGCAGCAAGTGTTGCTTCAAGCCCTGTATGTAAATCAGGGACATAGGGCCCAATGTAATAGTCCTTGCTATTTGCTTTGGTTTCCTTATCTAAAATATCTTCGGGAACAATAAAGCTTCCGAGGTTTAAATACATGCCGCATTGCGTCGCTCGATCTTCGTAGCCTTTAGCAATTAAAGCTTCATATAATGGCTGGTCCTTACTGATGCCCGGGGCATTATTATGCTCATGCTGAGGTGCACTTGGTATACTCCACTTCAGCTTAACAGGGTTGAAAAACAATACATCCGCTTGTCTTTTCCCAAGTTCTTGGAATCTTTTTTCTAAACGCAATAGAAAAGCATCGTAAAGCTCCAGAGAAGCCACATGGGTATCTATAATAACACTCGTAATATAACCGGCCACATCTCCAAGAGGGAGATCGTCACCGCAGCAGCCAGCTGCAAAACCAACAATCCCTTTTTCGTCACAGCCTACCCATATACAGTCAGCGTCAAAATAAGGATGGTTGATGAATGTATCTTGAAACTCTCGCTCTGTAAATGGCTTATAATCATATTTTGTAGCCTCACGATTCCAAAGCTCTACAACTGCAGAGTGATCTTCAATTGAAAAGGGTCTGATTTGCAACATTTAAGCCTCCTGTGAACGTCCAATATAGGGCCAGGAAATTTTGCCCATTACTACTGGCTGTGAAGCTCCAGTTACTAGCGGGATATTGTTTGGTAAGCGCTCCATCGTGTAATACGCTAGCAGAGCAAAAGCAATTGCTTCCTTAGCATCACTATTACCACCGATATCCTCCTGCGTCAGCACCTGCACGTTATGCGGTGCAAATAAGTGCTGTAAATCACGCAAAAGCGTCTTGTTATAGCTTCCACCGCCGCCAATTAACAATTGCTCAGCCTGGTGCTGCGGTGCAATATACCGTTCATAGCTATCGACGATGCTCCAGGCAGTTAAGTACGTAGCTGTTGCAACAACATCTTCTGCTTTCCAGTTATTAACCTTCATCATTTCAATAATTTGTGCCACGTATTGTTGGCCAAACCGTTCTCTGCCTGTCGATTTTGGTAACGGCATCGTATAATATTTATCCTGCTGCATCCATTTCAATAGCTCATCAATCACTTGACCGCCCGCACCAATTTCGCCATTAACATCCATTGTCATTGGTGCAAATAATTGCGATACAAGGCCATCGATAATCATATTTCCAGGACCCGTATCAAAAGCAAATACCTCATCCGGTGAGGCATTTACAGGCAAAACAGTCACATTGCCTATTCCGCCAATATTTTGCATCAGAAGTGTTTTCTTTGGATTGTTAAACAATAAGTATTCGGTAAATGGTACTAACGGAGCTCCTTGTCCACCCATTGCCATGTCAGCAACTCGAAAGTCTGATACGCAAGGAATTCCTGTGCGATTGGCGATAACTGCACCATCCCCAATCTGAACGGTACAATGCAGATTATAACCGCCCATAACATTCTCATCTGGAGCATGATAGATTGTTTGACCATGCGATCCTACTGCGAATATTTGCGCAGGCGAAAGGCCGCATTTCCCTATAACGGATAATGTGGCTTGGGCGTATAATTCGCCAAGCCACATATTCATTGCGCCAACCTTATCAATTGTAGCGCTAGCGGGATCAAAAAGCTCAAATATGGAGTTTCTAACTTGCATCTCAAAAGGTGTGTTTTCAAAAGCCAGTAATTCAATCTCTACTCCATGCTCTTTTTCGGCTGATGGGAAAAGCTTAACTACTGCTGCATCAATACCATCTACTGATGTACCGGACATCAAGCCAACTAAGTATGTTGCATCAACTTTTGATTGTTTGTCCATTAACCTTTCACCGCTCCAACTGTTACCCCTTCAAGGAAGTATTTTTGTAAACTGAAGAACAAAATAAACATTGGAACTGCTGAAATGGTTGCCCCCGCCATCATCGGTGCAAAGTAAGTTGTATTCGCAAAGCGAAAGTTTTTCAAGCCGACCTGAATGGTTTGCATATCCATCGTATTCGTTACTAGGAACGGCCAGAAAAAGTCATTCCATGCCGCCATGAACGTTAGGATTGCTAGTACTGCCATAATTGTTTTAGATAGAGGCATAATGATGTACCAGAAGATTTTAGGCTGGGAACAACCTTCGATTTTAGCAGATTCAATAATTTCACCTGGAATGGAGGACATGAACTGCTTAACCAAGAAGATATTGTATACCGTTACTATGCTCGGCATAATCAACGCTGTGTACGTATTTTGTAATTCAAAAATGTTTACGATCAAAATATATAGTGGAACCTGAGTGACTTGAACAGGAATCATCATAGATCCCAGCAAAATAGCGAACAAAATGTTTTTCCCTTTAAATTTCATTTTTGCAAAAGCATATCCAGCAAGTGTAGCAAAAAATACGTTAGATACCGTGATACACGCTGCCACTATAAAGGAGTTCAATAACCAGTCCCATGTATGTGGGCTGAAGTTAAAGAAGAATTTATAAGATTCAAATGAAATCTTCGATGGTAGGATAGAATAGCTCATTGCACCAGCTTCTACCGGATCACCGAACGAGGAGATGACCATAAAGTATATCGGGAATATGGTAGCTGCGGCAAATAGGATAAGGAACGTAATGTTTGCACCATTACGTATAAACAGATACCCTTTGCTTCTTAAGCTATTGTTGTACAAACCCATAGTATTCTGCTCCTTTTCCTAGTATTCTACATCTTTACCTATAAACTTGAATTGAAGGAATGATATAAATCCGATAATCGCTGCTAGAACTAATGATTGTGCCGCTGCCTCACCAAACTCAAAATATGTGAACGCATTGTTAAAGATTAACAAACCTACCATTGTTGTTGCATGGTCTGGTCCACCGCCTGTCATAAGATAAGCGTTTTGGAATACTTGGAAGGAACCGATAACACCAGTAACAAGTAGGAATAGCGTTGTTGGCTTAAGGAAAGGGACAACGATAAACCAAAGCTTTTGCAGGAAAGACGCGCCGTCAATTTCAGCTGCTTCATAATAGCTGTTATCAATAGCGAGTAATGCGGCTATATAAATAATAATTGCTGTACCATGACTTGATAACCATGACATTAACACAAGTGAGAACATTGCAGTTGCACTGGAACCAAGCCAGTTTTGATTTTCAATACCTAAAAAACTCACGAGCTTATTGGCAATACCTGATTTTAACGGATCGAAGATCCACAGCCACACAACAGAAAGCGCTACACCAGATGCTACGGCTGGCAAGTAATATAGTGCTTTAAAGATCGTTTGTGTTTTTTTCTTGAAAGGAATAATCAAAATTGAAATTAAAAATGATAGAAGAATATTAAACGGAACAGTTAATAGCGTATATACTAACGTGTTTTTCAGCGCTTTCCAGAAAAGTTCATCTGAAAACGAGTTAACGAAGTTATCCATGCCGACAAAAGTGGATCCTAATGGACCATATTTTTGTAAGCTGATAATAAAAGCATTGATGACTGGATATGCGGTAAATAAAGAAAACGCAATAAGTGCTACTGCGATAAACGCGTATCCCCAACCTGAGTCACTTTCGAGTTTCAATTTTTTTCTTTTTGTCAACGTTTGATTCATTGGGTCGCACCTCTCTTCTAAAAACAGTACAAGCTCTAGCTAATTTAGAAGGAAAGCTGTACGTTCTAGCTACGCACAGCTTTCACATGTCAGCCTAAGACAGACTAGTCAACTACAATACCATCTTTACCGAAAGATTTAATTGCAGCTGCTTTAACTGCATCATACATTTCTTGTGGAGCAATCTCATTTGCAAGTAAGGCTTGTAGTTTAGGAATAATAACTTCTGTTTCAATTTTTAATGCTTCAGCAGCCAGATCAGTAGGAATATCTGTACGAGCCGGAAGCGCTTTTGCCATCATAGCTTTACCTGCAGCAACGTTATCTTCGTTACGAGGGAATTTTTCAAGTACTTCTGCATTACGTGCAGATTCAGTAATTGGTGATAAGAACAGCTCATTACTGTAGTTAGCAGCAATTGAACCAGAAGACAAGAAATTCGTTGCTAGGGCAATATTTTTGATGTGCTCTTCAGATGGAGCTTTTTTACCACGAAGTGCGATATAACCATCAACGATTGAAGTAGGGACATAATCGGCACCGTTGAATGTTGGGACTGGAAGTGAAATATAATCAACTTCAATAGAATCTGCAACAGCTGAACCATCGTTCGCTTTAATCTTCTCATTGTTTAGACGAGCAGAGTTTTCAAATGCAGATAAACCTTTACCTGTGATCATCGTTTGACCCGTTAGGAACATGTTCCACCGTTTACCAGCATCGATAGAGCTTAGCTCTTTAGGCATAGAACCATCGTTGATCATTTCGCGAATAGATGTAAGTAGACCCAAGAAGTTTTTGCTTGTATACGTATATTTAAGATCTTTATCGAAGTAATCTGGTAAACCTGCAGTTTTAGCAAGAATAGCTAGATAGTCTTTAGATGCTACACCAGATGTTGCGAACACGAAACCATAACGAGTAGTTTCACCTTTATCATTTTTCACTACGCCTTTAGAAATTGCATTACGGAACTCTTCATAAGTCCAACCGTTTTGTTGAATGCTTTTCCAATCAATTCCGGCTTCTTCAAGGAATTGTTTGTTACCACCGATAGTGTGGATTTCCATATACGCTGGTAGGCCGTATTGAGCGTCACCTAGTTGGAAATATTTCAATGGAACTTCGTCATAATCTGCCTTGGCTTCATCAGAAAGGGCACCGTTAAGGTCGATTAGTACATTAAGTGCTGCATATTTCGAAATTCCTGAAGCACCGATAAAAGCAATATCTGGAGGAGAACCTGCATTTACTTGAGTATCAAGTTTTTGCGTCATATCTTCCCAGCTCGCTGGCTCGATTTTCAAAGTCAAGTTAGGATGTAGTGTATTAAATTCTTTTTCCATATCAGCAAAACGTGTTTGATAGTTCGCTGATATCGGAGGTAAAAGTGCTGTAATCGTATCCTTTTTAGGCTCAGAACCACCGTTACTAGTTCCTGTGTTACCGGAATCTGTAGAAGCTGGAGCGTTATTTCCGTTTCCTCCGCAAGCCGATAATAGTGATACCATCATGATTCCTGACAAAAACAGAGTTAATCCACGTGATCTTTTTTTCATCGAAAACAGCCTCCTCAATTATTAATAGCATCCATCCTGTTATTCCACTTTTCACACC
This sequence comes from Paenibacillus sp. B2(2019), assembly GCF_008370385.1. NCBI lineage: Bacteria > Bacillati > Bacillota > Bacilli > Caryophanales > Paenibacillaceae > Paenibacillus > Paenibacillus sp. B2(2019). The sequence continues at coordinate 788,963 of NZ_VTZR01000024.1, read as the reverse complement.
TAAACCAATGATGCGATTGCCTGTTTCAAGCGTCCTCCGTTTGCGTTAAGTACTTGTTCTGCTTCTTTTGCATCTAACCCCGATTTAATCATCATAATTGCCAGCTTACAGTTCATAGATGCTTTTTCAAGTGTTTCTGCGGCGGTTGATGTATCTACACCAGTCGTGTTCATGATGATACGAATCGAGCGATCTACGAGCTTAAAATTACTAGCCTTCAGATCAACCATCAAGTTGTTGTACGTTTTTCCTAACTTGACCATTGTGCATGTTGTCAGCATATTAAGCACCAACTTCTGAGCAGTTCCTGCCTTTAATCGAGTCGAACCGCTAATGACCTCCGGTCCTACAACAGGTGTTATACAAACATCTACAATGGGTTCGAACTTTGAGCCTCTGTTGTTACAAACACCGATAGTGGCTGCTCCAAGTTCCTTTGCTTTCGCTAAAGCTGCAATAACGTAGTTTGCACTACCGCTTGCCGAAATCCCAATAAGTACATCTTTGTTTGTTACACCAATGCTTTCGATTAATGCGATCCCTTCATCCATATCGTCTTCACAGCCTTCAACCGCAGTACGCAAAGCAATATCACCACCAGCAATATAGCCCTGCACCAAGGAAGGATCTGTACCAAAGGTAGGAGGACATTCGGAAGCATCCAGAACACCTAATCTTCCTGATGAGCCAGCTCCTATGTAAAACATTCTTCCACCATTAGACAACCTATGATGTAGAATATCTACCGCCTTTGCAATCTGCGGAATCTCCTCAGCTATAGCTCTGGGGACCAGTGCATCTTGTTGATTCATTAACTGGATCATTTCTTCCGTAGTACATTCATCAATCATTAATGTGTCTGGATTCACAGCCTCTGTTGTCAATCCCGCAAGGTAGTCATTCATAGCCATCCTCCTTCTTCCCAGCCTTAATCTGTCATGTAATTAACAAAACGCGTTAGATTAACTTACAATTATTATGTTCTTATACTAATACAACACCATCGCTTCGTCAATAGATTTTGAAATATAATTTCATAAAGAAAATAAATTCTGATGTTTTATTTCATTCCTTACACACTATGTTATACCACATTTATAAAGCGCTTACAAGATGCAATTTAAATTTTTACCAATTGCTTTGATCGCTATGGCTCTAAGGTTAAATCGATTTAAAAAAATGTATTATTTGCTGATTGTCGCTCCAAACGAAACATAAAGTTACATCATCCGTGTTCAACCGGATGATGTTTCGTCTTCGATTCCATTCATTTCCTTCCTCATAATTGTGTGCCAAGCTATTAATTATTGAATTAAACTACTTATTATATTCATTAGATCAACGTATTCATCATGTAGATAATCTGACATGGATTGATAAATAGTATATTTAAGTATACGAAGTGAATGAAATACAAAAAAAAAAAGAAAGCATTGATCCATGATCAATGCTTTCCTCCACATTTATTCTATCAGAACCTAATTTCTAAGTTTTTTCTTTAATATATTATGCGTTTTTGTTAAGTAGGTTTTTACTTCTTCATATTCTGCACTTGCGACACCAGCAAATAATATGTCGATGATCGTAAGCATCGCAATACGCGAGCCCATAGCCCCACTGCGGATTGTTATTTCAGGTGTGGATATGCTCAGTACAATATCCGCCCGCTCCGCAAGCTCACTTTTATTGTACTTCGTAATCGCAATACATTTCGCTCTATTCTTTTGGGCAATTTCCAGTGCATCAATAATATCACTAGTTGCTCCAGAGTTAGAAATGAAAATGGCAACATCATCTTTCTCAAGTAAAGTTGCTGCCGTGAGCTGACTATGACCATCTGTATAGGCATGACACATCTTATTAATTCGCGAGAACTTCTGTTCCCCGTCCATACAAACGAGTCCCGAAGCACCTATTCCAAAGAAAACAATTCGCTTACTATGACATAGTAATTCTACAGCTCTTGTAATTTCTTTTCGATCAATAACACTAAGCGTATCCTCAATGGACTTGCAATTATTCAATGAAATATTTGATATAATTGTCGAGAGATCATCACCTGGCTGAATATCTGTATATTGAGCCTTTGAATCCTCATCACGAGAACCCAAAGATGCCGATATACTCACAATAAAATTGCGGTATCCGCTGTAACCCATCGTCTTACAGAAACGAAGGACAGATGCATCGCTTGTCTTACTCGATTGAGCCAATTCCTTAATCGACAAATGAGGGATCTCTTCCGTATTTTCTAAAATGTAATCTCCGACCAATCGTTCAACTGGTGTAAAACTCTCTCGCATCTCACGAATTTTAATTAATACGTTGTCATTTAGACTCATAATCTACCTACTCTAGATTTAATTAACACCTTTAATAATATCATAAACAATATAAACAACCTATTTCAATAACAAAATACGTTTTGGCATATCAAAAGCTAATATTAATTAATCTATTAAAATCATCCTACTCTTAGGTCATCTGGTGACTTTACGTTGATTATAGCGTAATAAAGTTGTAAGGTATAGTCGATAATTATATACTTTCTGATATGGTGAAACAAGGGACCACAAAGGTCCCCGAAGATTCTTTCTATTGTTCTCAGCATACGTATAACGCATGTATTTTTAAATTTTACTGCCGTCTAAATATGACTCGATTTGTCAACTACATTCTTTGATGTAGCACCGTTGCTTGAACCATTTAATTTGCTAGCAAGCTGCTTTAATGCAGTCAAGAACACCGGCATGGCCGCTACACTTAGTAATAATAGTGCAATGATTAATACGAATGCTACCTGTATAAGTGTCATTACGTCCGAAGGAATCAACGCGGCGCAGGTGATCCAACATCCCCTTCAAGCTCGTTATACCGCATCATCAGGAATATGCTGTAATCAACGCCCAGGGCTGCAATCATAATGAAGCTGAAAAATGGAACGATCCAGTTCAAGATTTCACTGATTCCAAGAGAAGTAAGTACACTAGCACCAAGGAAGCAATAATGAACAGAGAACTGGACACAGAGCGCGTAATGACTATTAGCACAATTATGATTCCGACCAGCATAATCACGGCTGTACGTACAAAGTCATCCTGTGAAATATTCTGCAAATCAGCATTGGTTGCAGTTGTTCCTGTTAAGGCTGCTTGCACTCCTTGCAAGTCGCTGCCATCTAATGGCATTCCAAAAGCTGTCTGCAAGTTCTTCTTCGAGCTCAAGCGAATACAGTAACTCACCTTTCCATCATTTTAGCGAACATCTTCAAAGGGCCATATACAGTGCAGATCAATGCCATGGAAGGCAGGGGGCGTAACAATTTCTCCTCCTTACCTGATTTGGCTATATCTAGAATGAATTTTAATAAATCACCGAATATTGCTTTGCTATGTTCGTCTAAGTAATACCCATCTTCATGCAAGCCTTTCTTTTGCGATTTTTTTGCGCAAGAAATAAAGAGTCCTTTATAATGTAATAATGTACATAAAGACGGATTTGGAGGTAAACAAATGGCAAGTCATAAATGGGTATTAATCATAGACGATGAAGATGATTTAGCTCGTCTGATGAAGGCAGTTTTACATAAAGAAGGTATTGCAGACGTTGTAACTGCCGGGACAGTTGCAGAGGGATGGGACAAGTTTCAGGAGTATAATCCTGAACTTATCTTGCTAGATATTATGCTGCCAGATGGAGAAGGATATGACTTATGCAGAAAAATTCGGGAAACATCAAATGCACCGATCTTATTTATGTCTGCAAAGGATGAGGAAATTAATAAGCTGTTAGGACTGGCGATAGGTGGCGATGATTATATTACTAAACCGTTCAGTCCCAAAGAAGTTGCTTATCGGGTAAAGGCACAACTGAGAAGAGCTGGCTTTACAGAGGAAAAAAAGGCTCCGAAAAGTTTGCAAGTTGGCCCCTTTGAGCTTAGTGCCAATGAGACAGAATTAAAAAAGAATGGCGAACCCCTTGTGCTTACCGCCAAAGAAGTCGGTTTAATGAGCTGTTTCATGCATCATCCGAATCAGATCATAAGCAAAGAAACCTTGTTTGAACAGGTATGGGGTGAAGATTTTTTTGGTTCCGATAATACAGTGATGGTACATATTCGGCGCTTACGCGAAAAAATTGAGGTAGACCCTTCAAAGCCAACCTTTTTATTAACGGTTAAAGGGTTAGGTTATAAATTACATACCAAGGGGTGAGACAAGTTGAAATGGAAATTGACACTCCGTTTTTTAAGATCGGTTATGACTATTGTTGTGATCGTTGGTATTGTAAATGCGATTTTATTTCTTTTTCTATTCTTTTTACAGCTAAAAAACAATAATTTTGGCACTGAAGAAGCGTCTGCAGAAACCTTTAGCCGGACCTTTTCACAATATGTTGAACTTCAATCCGGCAGACCTGTTGTCAACGAAGATGGCCTCAAAAAACTACAAGAAATGAGCGCCTGGGTACAATTCTTGAATGACCAAGGGGAGCAAGTAGCAGCCTTTTATACCCCTGAAGAATTGCAAATAGAGTATTCTCCTATTGAAATTGTACAAATGTATAAATATAAAGAATTAGATGCACGCACGACGGTTTTTGTCAGCGAAGCCCAAAATTTCAGTTACTTTTTAGGGATTAATAATCCTAAAATAGGCCGGTACGTAATGACCTATGACTACGCTAAAATTTTCAAAGATGTTAATGTTTTTCTTTCCATTTTTTTAATCGTTGATGTGCTTATTGTAATCCTCATTGGATTTCTATTTGGGAAAAAGTTAACTGCACCCCTTCATACATTAATAGAGGGTATTCAACAGCTCAGGGAACGACGTTTTAAGAAAATGCCTACTCCCAAAGGTGTTTATGAAGAAGTTTTTCGAAACATGAATGAACTATCTGAAAAGCTCGATCGACATGAAGAGGAACGTAAGCATCTCGACCAAATGCGTGAGGAATGGATTAGCAATGTTTCACATGACATGAAAACACCACTTGCTTCTATTCAAGGTTATGCAGAATTTATTAACGACAGTGCTACAGATTTAACAGCCCAAGAATTACAGGAATACACGTCAATTATCAAGAGTAAATCGATGTATATGAAAGATTTGTTAGATGACCTCAATTTAACGACGCGTTTGCGTAATCACCAGCTATCCCTGCAATTTGAAGAGGTGAATCTCGTTCAGTTTCTACGAGAAATGACGATTGAACTTTTAAATGACCCGACCTTTGGTGAAAGGCAGATAGAGTTTGAGGCAAATGTGGTTAAAGCCGTACATAAAGTAGATAAAAAATTACTAAAACGAGCGATCCTTAACTTTATCTACAACGCGCTGGTGCATAACGATGAAAATGTCGTGGTGAAGATTCGAGTGGAAACCATTAGTCCGCATACCCAAATTACAATTTCTGATAATGGCCAGGGTATTCCGGCTAAAGATCTGGAACAGGTTTTCGAACGCTACTATCGGGGTACAAACACAACGAGCAAGCATGGTACTGGGTTAGGAATGGCCATCGCAAGAGACATTATTTGGGCTCATGAGGGGAAACTCGATTTGACGAGCGTTGAAAATACCGGTACCACCATTACTATACTTTTATAATTCAAAATGACTTCCTTATTAGGCAAAGAAAAGGGCTGCTCTCCACTTACTTTATTGGAGACAGCCCTTCTTCAATTTATTAGTTTTTTAGTGCCTTTAGCGGAATATCCTCTAATTTCACTTCATCGTATGAGGAGACTTGATCACCTTTTTTTACATACATTTTCAAGTAGGCGCCTTTACGAAGATTTTTTTGTGCATTAAATTCCAGTGGAATTGTAGTACCTTTGGCATTTGTAGCCTCTAGTGTATAAGAATAAGAGGTCATGACCGAACCATCGCTCAGTTTATATTCATGGGGTTCCCCATCCTCAGTGATTTGTAAGTAGTAATTTTCGGCATTGAAGCGATTGAAATCAATCTTGGCTATAGCAAAGACCCCTACAACTCCAATAACAAACAAAATACCCATAGTAATTAGAAATTTTTTCATCTCAATCATCCTTCTGTTCTATTATTTAGTGTGATAATACGATTGTAAGAAGCTACGGTTAAGAAATAATACAACCCGTAAATTACGGTATAAGCAATCATCCAGAGCAACACAGGTTTTGCTAAATCTATCATCAGTAGACTAGAGAATCCTTTTAAAGCCACTACACTATGCAATAACCCTACTACAAGCGGTACAACAAAGATAACGAATACCTGTGACGCAATTGATTTTCGCATTTCTTTTGCACTGACACCCATTTTATGCAGCATATTGTACTGTGATTTATCCTCTTCTGCCTCTGTTAAAACCTTAAAATAAATGATACTGCCTGTAGCAGCCAGAAATACTAGACCAAGGAAACTTCCGATAAACAGTAGAGAACCCACACCTTCCAAACTTGTTTGGTAATCTTGTGGACCACTTGAAAATAGCGCTTCTTCAGGTAATTGGTTTGCAATTTTTTTAGATAAATCCACAGAAGCATCATCTACCCCAAGAACACGATAGTGCAGCACTTCCCCATCATTTTGCAACACTTTATACTGATCCTCCGAGACTACCACGGTTATACCTGCTGTACCTACATTCAATACGCTTTGCGTTTTAAAGCTTTGGAATGTGAGAGGATGGCCGTTGCCTGTTGTTATAGTTTTCCCTGTATATATTGGTGAGAACCTTTTGTCATATCCGATATCTAAAATAACCGCGTAGCTGTCCTTTACATCTAATTTTTCTTTATGTTGTAGACTTGCTAATTGGTTGTATGTTTTTTCATCGATAACTGTATATTCTCTTTTATCAGAGCTATCGAATGTTGATGGCGAGTTTAACTCTTTCGTATGAAACGTAATGGATAGTGCTTCAATATTTTTATCGTATTTTGTATCTGATACTACAGCACTCACTTGCTTGTCCATTTCTGCATCTGTGGATTGATACATAAAGGTATTCGGATTAATCGTTTTCGCCGAGTCATTCGTATTGTAATAAAGGCCATAGACCGCTCCACCGGCAGTTACTGTCGTAGCACTCAACACGGCAATCACAGTTAATGTACGTGCGTTCCCACGAATACGATAGAGCAGCTGCGAAATAGTTATGACATGAAGGCCTTTCCAAAGCCACCTTTCATTTTTCTTAATCATTGCTAACACAAAGCCAGTCACACTGTGGAACAATAAAAATGTACCCAAAATAACCGTTGTTAAAATAATTAATACAGTCATGGGGAATCCAATTTTTTCCCATACCTTAGAAGTGAAAAGGTCCTGCATTGCAAGCCAATAGCCCATGACAATGAGTAACACTCCAAGAACAGCTACTATCATAGATGGTTTAGGCGCCACTTCTCCCTTTTTGGAAGCATGAAATAAATCAATCAGCTTAAATTGATAGATCAAGCGATAGCCTTGAAACGATGTTACTAAGAATATAACTAGAAATACGATAGCCGTGTTCATCGCTGCCGCCGTTGAAAATGTAAAGGGTGCTACAACGTCATAACCCATTAAATGAATTAAAATCGTCATAAATCCTTTTGAACATAGGAACCCAAGTACAATCCCTACTATTAAAGAAAATAATCCTAACAATAAATTTTCGAAAAAGAGCATAAAGCCTATTTGACGATTACGTACCCCTAGCAACGCATACAATGCGACTTCTTTTTTACGTTTTTTCATAAAAAATGAATTGGAATAAGCAATAAATATGAACACGAAAAAGATGAGAATGACTGCCGCCCCACTCATTAGTGAACCAAGTTTTTGGGATGAAGCCGTCTGTTCTGCTATCGTATCGCTATATTTTAAGGTCACAAATGTAAAGTAAATGATGATACTAAACACCATCGATGCAATGTATAAAAAATATTGCGAAAAGTTTCGGGCTATATTTTTTCTTGCTAGACTAAATAACGTCATCTACCTCACCCCCAATGGTCGCATGAACATCTAAGATCTCTTGGAAGAAGGCTTTGCGTGTCTGATCACGACGAAATATTTCTGTTGAAAATGAACCATCCTTGATGAAAATAATCCGGCGGCAGAAGCTTGCGGCAAAGGCATCATGAGTCACCATCATAATGGTCGAGTTGTTATTTTCATTTAAAGTGCTTAAGCTTTCCAATAAATCTGTTGCTGATTTAGAGTCAAGCGCACCTGTTGGTTCATCAGCCAAAATCAGTGCAGGCTCTGTCACGAGCGCTCTAGCCGCAGCGGTTCTTTGCTTTTGACCACCAGAGATTTGGTAAGGATATTTTGCCAGTAAATCTTCAATCCCAAATACTTTAGAAATCTGAGTCACGAGGTGATTGATTTTCTTCGCTGGAATTTTAGCAATCGCCAGAGGAAGCAATATGTTCTCCTTTACAGTCAAGGAATCGAGTAAATTGTAATCTTGGAAGATGAAGCCGAGATGTTCACGTCTGAAGTCTGACAAGGCTGCTTCCTTCATATCATGAATACTCTTGTTCTTCATATAAATCTTCCCTTCAGTTGGGGAATCAATAGTTGCTAACAAATTTAGCAAGGTTGATTTTCCAGCGCCCGAAGGTCCCATAATCCCTACAAACTCACCTTCATGAATGTCAAAAGACACGTTTTCTAAGGCTGTGTAAGCAGCACTTAACTTCCCGTATACTTTTTTTATGTTTTCTACTTTTAATAATGGTTCCATTCATTTCACCTCATAATTTGCTGATACTTATACTATAGGCTGTGAACCTTACAGCAAATTCATGCCAACCTTACAATAAGCTTAAATCCAAAAAAAAGAGGTACCCAGTAGCCATTTAAGACTACGGAGTACCCCTTTACGATTGAAAAGAATTCATTTTTTTCTCGTTGTATATAAATCAGAAGCTTCATCAAAATAAAAGCGGCGTTTTTGTTTGCCAAACACGACTAATATAACATGAATGAACAACACGATCGTTAAAATGATAGAGGTCAATGCTGCACCTAACGTTAAGAATATAGATGCCTTGTAAAATGGAGAATCCATTGATAGTTCCACGTTATTCAAAGTATTCGCAATGACTGTTATGAAGTACATCGCGTAAATGGCACCAAAGCGTTTAAATAACCGCTTGTTCGTTTCCACTCGACTTATTTTACTATCATAACGATAACGCATTATTTTCGTACCGATTGTCGATCCATTCCAAATCCATGGAATAATAAACAAGGTTACAGAAAGTGTAATTGTGCTCACAATAAATTCACTAACCATATTAACGTTGGTCATACTCAGCACAACTTTAACTACTATGTTGCTGATAAATATATCAATAATAACAGCCAGCAACACAGACATCCCTCTTACTTCATCAAGAGCCAATAATCTATCTGCTTTCTCATTAATTTTCTTTTTTGATGGGAATAACGCCAACACGGCTGGAGCAATAAAGAAGCCCAGTACCCCGCCGGTAGTATTCAACAATAAATCGTCCACATCAAAAATACGATAAGGGCAATTATAAATCCCGTAAATACCTGTTACCTGTGTTATCTCATAAAATAATGTTAATAAGAACGTGATTGCTAGCGCTTTTTTCCAGTGTTTCTTGTCTTGAAAAAAATATCGCAAATAAACACCAAAAGGTAATAATAGCAAGAAATTAAAAAAAGCTTGATAGAATGAGGGTTGGCTAAATAACAGTCTATAAGTTGCAGGCTGTGATAAAACGATACCACTATTCCCAAAGGTGTTCACTATAAATTGAAATGGCATAAGTGAATAATGTTGTGTACCCGGTTTTTGTAGCGAACAAGTATTGCGTATTTCTGGCAACGGCAACAAAACTAAAAATAACGCTGCTAGAAAATAAAAGATAAATGAAAACGAAATTAACGTGGTGGAAAATGGCAGATAATTATATTTTCTATATGTATAAACGAGCCATGGGATAAATAAGGCAAACGCTACAACAACAAAAAAGATCGCTGCCACAAAGATTGGTTGAGTATATGCTGACATTGTTTCTCCCTCCTTCTATAGGAACTTTGATATTCCGCCCCTATTACACACTAAATTTATTTAGTATTTATTTTTACCATAAAGCTGATTCTAATTCAACTGTAATTGGAACATTTTATCCTATTTAAGGATCCTGTAATGTTGGCATCAATTTAATGTAAGGTTCGCAACTTATACTGACTCCTAGAAATAAAATTATTTTCAAAGGAGAACTATTAATGAATCCCTCCTAAGAATTGTCAAAACCAATTAGAGGGATTCAAATGGTGTCATTTCTGTTGTTCCTTGGTTTCTCACTATGGATATGGGACACTTCTCAAAGTGGGAACAGCAATGTAGATTCAGTTACGGCCTTAGGATCTCTCCCAACCACTTTGTTTTACTTAACAACATTATTTCTAATATTAGAAAATAAAAAAATCGTGAAATTCCTGAAACCCATATCACGGGTGGGTCAAATGGCGTTTACAAATTATGTAGCACAAAGCATCATAGGGACGATAATCATTTCAATTATAGGTCTCGAAGTCGTTACACCAAAAGATATTCTCTACATCGCAGTTCTGATTTATTTTATTCAAATCATTTTTAGCACAATTTGGTTCAAATTCTTTTCCATGGGACCCTTAGAAAAGGTTTGGCGCTTGATGACATATGGAACGAAGCCTGCAATAAAACGATAAAAGCTTCGCTTTCCTCCTCTCAATTCAAGTCGAAATTTTCTCAACTCAAAAACCCCTTATAAAAAGGGGTTCCCAAGTTTAAGCGCTTTAACTTTTAGGCGACAGATCACAACATGAACTTTAAGAATCAGAGAATCAAGTCCAAAGCATCCTGCGAAATCCACACTTTATCTTTAATCATTACCGTCAGCATTTTTAGTTTCGTTGTTTTTCCATCCTGAATGGCGATGTTTTTATCTATAGGCAGCTTGAGAACTTGGCCTGCTTTTTTCACTACAACTACCGGATTAGTCTTATCGGTCTTATCTAGGGTAATCGTAGCTCCTTTGGCCTTGAATTTATCACTTGATACGTACAGTGTATCCTGAAGCTGCGCCAGATTGAGTCCGGTTACTTCTTGAATATACTTATTCACATCCGTATTCTGGATTACACCGCTGTTCACGAAATCGGTCGGTTTAAAATTGGCCGGATGGTAGGCGAACAATCCAACTTCCTCGGATGTGTGATCATCCGTAGAGAAGGTTACACCTATCTTATTCCCCAAGATTTTACCGATGACCGGCGAAAGATTATCTTTCATTCCCAATCTGACTTGATTCGCTTCTTCTTTGGTTAGATCACTAAGTCCATAATTATCCGCCAGGACCTTTTTGAAATTGTTCTCATTAATACTGCCTTCAATGTAATAACTGGTATGCTTCGCTTTCTTCATCACGGAGACTAGGTCTTTGGTGGAATCATAGTTCGTCATATTGAGCCCGCCGGTAGCATGATCCGAAACCGATAAGACTGCTGTATTTCCATCTTTTTCTGCAAAGTCAACAGCGGCTTTAAAGGCTTTATCAAACGCTAATGTCTCACTCATAATACCCACTGGATCATTATCATGACCATACCAGTCAATCTGGCTTGCTTCGACCATCAGAATAAAACCGTTCTCGTTCTGTGACAACTTCTCTATCGCTACTTTGGTCATTTCAGCAAGGCTCGGTTGCTTTTGCGGGTTCAGGTCAAAATCAGCATCCAGTGCTTCGGGGTTGAACAGACCCCAGATTTTATTCGTTTTGGAATTCATTAAACCAGCTTTATCCGTTACGTATTCATACCCGTTTGATTTCAGGATTTTGGTTAAATCTTCTCCGTCCTTGCGGTTAATATCATCTTTGCCGGGTACCAAATATCCGGAACCGCCCCCAAGTAGAACATCTACACCACTGTAGACCATCTGTTCTGCAATAGACTGCGCATTGTCACGCGTGTATGCATGACTTAAAAATGTAGCCGGCGTCGCATCTGTTAATTCACAAGTAAATACCGTTCCTGTACTTTTCCCTGCCATTCTCGCTGCATCCATAATGGTAGGCAGAGGTTTGTTCACGTCCTCTGGCTTAACTGCACCCACGAACGGCATCGTTATTCGGTCGGGAAGTATGGATACGGTCTCACTCTTAACCTTATGTCCTGTGGCATAAGCCGTAGCTCCCGCAGCGGAATCTGTGGTCAGTGAATCCGTAGAATAAGTTCTCACCAGCCCGCTGAAATACTTATCCATCGCAAGCGCCTGCCCTCCCTGATACCATCTGGCCAAGTTCACATCGGATAAGCTCATCCCATCCGTAATAAACAGGATCACGTTCTTGACCGATTTGTTGGTAGGAGCATCAGAGTTATTGGCGCCACTGGCGTAGGTCGTTCCGTTGCCTGCTGCAAGCAGACTACAAACCATAACGGTACTGCAAATTCTCCCGATAACCTTTTTGCGCATTTGAATCCTCCTCTAGCAGATTTTGTTAAGTACGTTACTAGTTTAAAGGAGGATTGTTTGCGGGACAGCACCTATTCTCTTGTTATATATTAAATTCTATGCATATTTTGTCTTGACCTGTGCTACTGATAATTGCAAAAAAAAGGGCGCCCTAGGGCACCCTTTGCATTATTATTGTCTTATTACGAGGATATCTCGAGGCGCTCTACCAGTGCTTTGAATTTGGGAAATTTCGGAGCTTGTAAGGATACGGCCTACCAATATAAACGAAGATGTGACATTGTTAAAGTTAAAATTATTCAAGTTCGCTACGTTTTGGCTGCCACGGAACACACGGAACGATCCCTGAAAGTTAATGCGTGAAAATAGAACAAGCGTTACTTGAGAGCTCTCCACAACATTTCTGAGTCGGAAACTCGAAAGAACGTTGTTAAACCGAAACGCTCCAAGATCACGAACCGCAACTCCTCCACGTCTGAATCGAATCCGGCGATTGGTAAAATTAGTACCCGACCATAGAGCAAGACGTACATCACTGTTGGCCAACTAAATCAACTCCTTCTCTGAGATTGATATATTCTATTACCAACTTCAAAGAACGGTACAAGACAAATATAGTTGTACAAATGTTTGTTTTTCAGATTTCCCTGCGGTGATATTATCCAAAATAGCAGTCGAAGTGATTTTCCAGTTATATTCGTCTAACTACTATATACTTTCTTTTACGTTAGGAGCGAATATGAAAAGAATAATTCAAGCATTCGGGTATTTAGGTAGTACAATTTTAGCTGCAGCATTACTGTCATGGATCTGCGTATTTTTGATTAATGGCTTGCCTGGTGTCTATGCATGGATGGCACTTAAATTTATCATCCCAATTCTAGGTTTCGTAGGAGTATTATTAAATATCTTTTTAATATTAGTTTCTATTATCAAGAAGAAAAGAATTTCCGATAAATGGATGCCTCTCGTTTTATGTACTGTATTAGCTTCACATTTCCTCTTGACCATGAATATTATACAGTTGGCATATCCTGTACGTATAATCAACGTCCACCCTTCAGTCACAGTTAAATGGCCATTTTCTGAGCAAACAGTTGTTGGCTGGGGTGGTGATTCCACCGACAATAATCTGCCTCATGCCACTTGGCCTTCGGAACGTTGGGCCTATGATTTAGTCATGGAACCCTATAATACAGGAAGTACTAATCTGGAAGATTACGGAATTTGGAAGCAAAAGGTCCTATCACCGGTATCTGGAACGGTTATTGCAGCTTTTGACGATGAATCTGATATTGTGCCAGGTACCGAAAACTTCATTTCCATGGAAGGAAATCACGTTTATCTCAGAATTGATGCGACGGGAACCTACTTATTACTTAACCACCTCAAACAAGATAGTGTTACCGTTGCAGTTGGAGATCACGTCAATACCGGTGAAGTGCTTGGACATGTAGGAAATAGTGGTTCCACATCAGAACCCCACCTGCATATTCATCATCAGCGCCAAGACCCAACCCAAACCCTTTTACCTATTCTTGCAGAAGGACTGCCATTATACTTTGAAGGTACAAATGCAGAGGCTATGCCGTTAAAAGGAACAGAAGTCACGCCAACTACATTATTGTCCATATACTAATAATATGGGATGCCGCTTACGCCCTTTTTTGTATTCGGCCTTCAAATCAGCTTTAGGATAGCTAAAGAAAGAAAACACAAAAAAGAGGAATAAGCCTTTTTCAGACTATTCCTCTTCTATTTAGCACTTGCTACTTATTCAAATTATCAGATAAGTACTTAACAATGCCGTCGTCAGAGTCTTGAGAATACTCCCACACCATGACACCAGCCAGTTTTTTATCTTTGATATATTTAACTTTTGCCTGCAAGGCCTCTTTATCTTCATACGAAATAAAAGTATCACCATCATATAAATAGGCCGTCTTCGCTGTTTCGTCAAAGTAACGTTTAAATCCATTTTGGTCCAGATATTTTTCTTTTATCGACTTGTAGCTTAAATCTACTTTGTCGATATTGATAGGTTTACCCAGAGAAAATGAGGCGTCCTTATTCGCATCACTTTTAACCTTTTCCCATCCGTAGGAATAAGCTGGAATACCTAGGATAAGCTTGCTCGGATCAACATCACGATCTAAATATAAACGAATAATACGATCCACGCTGGTTTTGCTTTTTTTATGCTTATCTATAAATAAATTCGAATTATACCCTGTCGTATCTGACCAAGCTCCAGTCAAGTCATAACTCATGACATTAATGAAATCCACATATTTTTCTACTTTTTTAACTTCAACGTTTTTGAAGAACCACTCTTCATTCCCTGCAGCAAAGGTTAAATAGTAATTTTTATTTTTACGCGGGAGTCTATCCAATTTTTCATCAAGTTCCTTCATTAAACTAGTAAAGTTCTTGGTATCCTCAGGTCGGGCTTTAGTCGTATTCCAGGAATCAAAAGCTGGATATTCCCAGTCTATATCGATCCCATCTAAATCTAACTCCTTAACCATTGCGATCATACTCTCAGTAAAGTTGTACCGGTTTCCATCCAATGAAGCATCGGAGAATCCGTCCGCTTTATAGCCGCCAACACCAAGTATGAAACTCGTTTTTTTATTATTTGCTTGCAGTTTCTTTATATTTTCTTTAATGATCTCATTTTTAGCAGGGTCCAGATCAAAATACACATTCGTTTTATCGATTTTGGCAAAGGCGAGAATAGCGATATCAATGTTTTTGTCATGGAGGTTAAGATCTTTAAAGTCTTTCCATAACGGTATGTACACGGAGGTTATTTTTTTGTCTGAAGCATTGAGATTGTAGTAGTAGAATCCCATGCCTATAGCTAATATAGCCAGGAAGACTTTTGTATATAGACTTATTTTCATCATATTAACTTCTTCCCCCAAATAAGACATGTGTAATGTATCTATTTAGATTTAAGACTTTAACCGTGAAATAGCTGATTAAGAATATAATAATGACATTAAAAGTAAGGTTGCCTATAGATTGGAGTAGAGTAGCTTGTATTTCTGCTCTTCTGGATACCAATATTTCAACCAACAAGTGAATTAAGTAGATACTAAAGCTAGCTTTGGAAACGGAACTAATTATTTTTTTGACTTTGTAATTTAACTTTTCGCTAATGGCGGTTTCTTTTTCTTTAAAATAGATAAACGTTCCAATAGCCATAAAAAATGTCGTGAGTGAATAGTTTCCATAGAACATTTCATCTAGCACACCACTGTACAAGGAAGAAAAATAGGTCGCTAATGGCGTTACAAAAAAGGATATAATGCCTAAATTAAAGAAAAGATTTTTGGCTTTCATCGATATCGTATAGTTAAAGAGATAATATCCCAGGATAAAGTATCCTAGATAACCCATAAACAAAGGGATATTGGTTATAGGAATATTGATATATTCGGAGGTCAATCTGAATACAAGATCGGAGATGAATTTATAAACCACACTTATCAGGAACCAGATCAGCAGATAATATTTTAAATCCTTTTCACTGCACACTTTTACCAACTTACTAATTAATGGAACTGTTATATAGATCGCAATAATCGCGTATAGAAACCATAAATGTATATAATTTTTATCAAAGATTAAACCGTACGAAAAATGAATGAAAAAATCATAAACGCCCATGCTGCTTTTTTGAATAAAATATTGGGTGTAAACGGCATAAATGAGTGACCAGCTAACTAAAGAAATGATTAAAGGAAGTACTTTTTTTATATAAAACTGCCGATATGATTTTACTTCCACTCTAAGGATCATTGCACCACTTATCATAAAAAACACTGGCACAGCAAATCTGGATATCGAATTAAAAAAGTTGCTAATCCACCAAGAGGTTGTATTGAAATCATTTGTCCTTGTAAGTAAGTCTGCAGTGTAGTGTAGAATGATGACGGCTATGATGGACATTATTCTTAATACATCTATAAATATGATTCGTTTATCTTTCAATATATGATTCATAAATACCTCCTGATGAGTAGTATGCTGATAGTTTCAGTTGGAGACTAGCTGATACTTGATACACCTTTTCTCTCAACGAATCCCCAGCCCTCGTCATTATCAAAGTATTTAAACGTGCCTACGATATTCATATAAAGCAGCAGATTTCGATAGGTTAGTAATTCAAATTGGCTAAACAAAAACATCCTAATATAATCTTTAACTGAATAATTGCTCCCATATTTATTGCATAAATAGAGAGAAATCCCGATTTGCAGTGCATTAATGACAATAACAGACAACAAGAGAATAACTGCCTTCAATAAATTTGTACCTTGAAAGAGCGATTGTATGAGATAAAAAACGCTTGTAAATGCTGTTAGTGTACCTAGAACAAAACCATCAATAGCAAAAAAGAGACTGACGCCAACGCTAAACTTTCGCGATAATTTAGACCAATAGATTAATATGCAATCTATAAAAGCTTTTTGCCAGCGTATTCTTTGTTTATAGAAGTTACTTAAGTTTTCTGGGCATTCCGTGTAGCATACGGCTTCTGGCGCGTAGACGAGCTTCTTATTCAAGTTATTTGCTTTAATGAACTCGTGAATTTTTAAGGTAATATCAATATCTTCGCCTACGGTACTTCTAAACCCATTAACATCCACCAATATACTCTTATAAAAAGCACCAAATGCGCCTGAAATAACGACAATTGAATTAAAAACCGATTGTGTTAGTTTTCTAACATAAAATCCATGGATGTAACTGATGACTTGGCTTTTTATAATACCTTTCCCAGTAAATTTATCTTGAATAACTCCGTTCCTTTTCTCAGCGCCCTGTACGATCTTCACCGTACCACCTAAAGCGATGATCTTATCATCTTGAAAATATTGACTTACATATTTAAGCGAGTTTATTTCCAGCATGCTATCCGCATCCAGCGTAATAACAATATCAGAACTCGCACAATCGATGCCGGCGTTGAGAGAATCTGCCTTTCCGCCATTGAATTTATCAATTACAAATATGTTTTCATATTTCTCCGAATAATAAATTCCTTTAATAGCGCCATATGTAAGCTTACCCTCTGCTTCTCTGTCACTTATCGATAAGTCCAAAAGCTCATTTAATTTTTGAAACGTCTGATCCTTCGAACCATCATTAATAATGATGACTTCATAATTACAATAATTTAGGCCCTCCATTGCATCTATGCAATTCTTAATAGTGAGCTCCTCGTTATAAGCAGGAACTAAAACGGAAATCGATTTTTCATCACAATCGTTGTTCAATTCCTTAACTTTACTGAAAAATAAAGGGATGACTGTGTAAAGAGTTTGAAACCCAATAAAAATGAAGGTTGACAAATAAAAAACGTATTGCATCTCCTCACTCCTTTTTATCTATCTAAAGCTTATAAATCTATGAATTAAACTGCTCTCCAGGCAATTAATCCCACAATAATTTCAATCACTTACATTGTTTGTTAGTAATTCCAACTAATAATAGTAAATAAAACCAAAAATAGCAACCTTTGAAAGCGTTGTTATTGTAATTTTCTGAATAATATATAGTTCCCCTCTTTATTTTACATACATTAGTTTTCATTTCACATCACGAAAAAAGAAGAAAAAAGAATAAAGAGAGAGATAAATTAAGAAAATGGTATATTAATCGTTTGATCATAATTTAAAATGAATCTTTCAAATTCCAAGAATTATATGGAAAGATAGGGGAATGTAGATCAGGTTCCGAGGAAGTCATTTCATACTAAAACAGCTTGTTTTTTTCTCATTTACTTCTAATTCTGGTAGACAAATACCATTTATTTGCATATAATCACTATGGTGTTATAACAATTGTTATCATTCAATGAATTTAGCCCTGTACACCTTTTTCTCTTACCTTTCATGTCGATATATGAGCTCTTTGTGAGTTTATATAAATACGTTCAACAAAGAAAGGAGTTGTAATTGAGACAAGACGTTCGGGTCTGAATGCATCATTCGTTCGCAGTGGATATTTTTAAAAAAGGAGGAATAAAATGTCATTTATTCGTATTTCTCATTCACCTTCGGTAAAGTTTCTAGCTTATGGGAGTATCATGTTGATTATTTCATTGGTTGTAATGTTATTCCCGGAAAGGTCCTTTTCTCACGGCTATATTGAAGGACCTGCTAGCCGGGCTGCACTCTGTAAATCCGGACAAAATACAGATTGTGGCCCGATTGTTTATGAGCCCCAAAGTCTAGAGGCTCCTAAGGGGTTCCCTGCTGCAGGGCCAGCAGACGGGAAGATTGCAAGTGCTAACGGAGCTTTTCCTAATCTTGATGAACAATCGGCTACACGCTGGTCTAAAGTCAACATATCTGCTGGACAAAATACATTCACTTGGAAACTGACTGCCGCTCATTCGACGGCAAGCTGGAAATACTACATTACAAAGCCCAACTGGAATCCTAACTCCGCTCTTACTCGGGATTCATTCGACCTTACTCCTTTCTGTTCGGTGAACTATGGAGGTGTTCAGCCACCCTTCACTTACTCAGACACTTGTAACGTTCCAGAACGTAGTGGATATCACGTCATCTTGGCTGTGTGGGAAGTCGCAGATACTCCGAACGCCTTCTATAATGTCATTGATGTCAACTTTAGCGGCAGCAACCCTGTAGATACCCAAGCGCCTTCCGCGCCAGCAGCTTTGACGTCAACTACAAAAACATCCAGCAGCGTTTCCTTAGCCTGGACCGCATCCACTGACAATACCGGTGTGACAGAGTACCAAGTATTTAACGGATCTTCTTTGGTCGCTGCCGTATCCGGCACAACATTAAATTACACCGTTTCGGGATTAACCGCGAATACTGCCTATACCTTTAGTGTCAAGGCAAGAGACGCTGCTGGCAATGTCTCAAATGGAAGCAATTCCGTCAGTGTTACTACCAATGCACCCGTCGGTAATGACACGCAAGCACCGACAGCCCCCGGCGGTTTACATGTTATGGGGACCCCAACATCATCCAGCATTCAGTTAATGTGGACTCCGTCAACGGATAATGTTAGTGTTACAGGCTACCGTATTTATAGAGGAACGACATTAATCACCACTGTACCTGGCTCCACAACGGATTATACAGTAACAGGTCTTAGTGCAGGCACAACATATACGTTCAGTGTATATGCCTTCGACGCCGCAGACAATCAATCAGTGTCCAGCACCATCAATGGAACAACCGCGACAGCGTCTACAACCCCAGCTTGGGCACCTAATACCTCTTACACAGTCGGTGCGTTGGTAACCTATAATGGTTCTGTGTATGAATGTCGTCAAGCCCATACATCGCTAACCAGTTGGGAGCCTGCCAATTCCCCGGCGCTATGGTTGTTGAAGTAATGATGTAATAAAAACATCGAATACCTAAATCTTAAAAAACCACGAGATACAGTGAAACTGTACTTCGTGGTTTTTTACTGTTTCGATCATATCGTTCAATTACCTTTTCACAAATTTTGGCACTCGTACACGGCCGACAATTTTCATGATAAACTAACGTTAAATATTAACTTACCTCATTACAACTGCTGGCTGGGCTTAGTAATATTTCCATATTGAAATCGGAGGGAATACATGAAAACATTTATACTCAAATGGAACCAATTGAGCCTGGTAAAACAAATACTTATGGGGATTATAGTGGGGATTATCTTGGCTTTATCGATTCCTAATGCAACAGGGATCACCATTTTCGGTTCCTTATTTGTATTCTCATTAAAGGCGGTTGCGCCCTTACTGGTCTTGCTCCTAGTAATGACTGCCATCTCTAAACATAAAAAAGGCCATCAAACGAATATGAAATCGATTCTTGCCCTCTATGGTTTAAGTACTTTTTTGGCGGGGCTGACAGCAGTTATTGCAAGTTTTATATTTCCGGTAAGTTTGTCACTTGTAAAGGGTGCTGAAGATCTGACTCCACCTGATGGGATTGTAGAAGTACTTAAGTCCTTACTGTTTAATGTTGTCGACAACCCGGTAAACGCCCTGATGAATGCCAACTATATCGGCATCCTGACTTGGGCTATCCTTCTTGGCGTTGCTTTAAGAAATGCCCATGACAGTACAAAAAACTTGCTTGCTAATTTTTCAGATGCTCTATCACAAATCGTCAAATGGGTAATCAATTTGGCACCGTTAGGAATCATGGGACTTGTTTTTGATACCATTACAACAAACGGGCTTTCTTCCTTGCTCGATTACGGAAAATTACTTCTCGTTCTTATTGGATGTATGCTATTTATAGCGTTTATTGTCAATCCTTTGATCGTATACCTGAATATTCGCAGAAATCCATATCCACTTGTTTTTAGCTGCCTGAAGGAAAGTGGGATTACCGCATTCTTTACTCGAAGTTCAGCTGCAAACATTCCTATCAACATGAGATTATGTGAAAAAATGGAACTGGATACAGATACGTATTCGGTATCCATTCCATTAGGTGCGACGATTAATATGGCGGGTGCAGCGGTTACGATTTCTGTCTTAACTCTCGCAGCTGTTCATACGCTTGGCATTGAAGTAGATTTTGGTACGGCGCTTATTCTTAGCATTCTATCCGCTGTATCTGCTGCAGGTGCCTCAGGTGTTACCGGCGGTTCGCTTTTACTCATTCCGCTGGCGTGCAGCATATTCGGCATTCCGAATGATATTGCGATTCAGGTCGTTGGTGTAGGTTTCATCATAGGTGTTTTGCAGGATTCTTTTGAAACAGCACTTAATTCATCCTCCGACGTACTTTTTACAGCAACAGCTGAATATGCTAAAAAACGTAAGGAAGGCAAGGAATATATGATTAAAGTCTAGAGCAAATGTTAAATAAGCAGGAGGCCTTAGGCCCCTGCTTATTTGTTTCCCCTAAAAACAGATAATTAAACAAAACGGCTATTTGCAAGGTAAATAGAAATCCATTATTAGTTCCTTTTCTCCTCTTTCAAGCGGAATAGTAAATCTCTCATATGAGTAATACTCCATACACAAGGCTGCGTGGGTGATACGATCTACCTCGGGATCACTGCATCCAAGCTGCCGGGCATGTGTCGTATAGGCCGCAATGCCTTTTAATGCAAAAATCATCGTATTCAATTGTACAATTCTTTAGAAATTTTAGTCTTTAGAGATGCAGTTCCAAATAATCAAAATCAGAAGTAGATACATTGCTTGCATCAGTCTGGATCCGGATGGTGTTAGTTCCTGCTTGCAAAGCAAGCGTGCCAGCATGGGTCAGATTTACCCAAGATGTGGCTGTATCCCATGACCCGGTTGTCGGGAGATTCGCACTGAATTGGAATCCCCCGTTAGCGTAAACATTTTTGGTTGCGTTCGTGGCTGTTCCGTTTGCATATCGGAAATCTACCTTGTAGTTGCCTGCACTCGGAACGGTTACGGTGAGATTGACATAGCTTCCTACAGCATCCATAACCCCTACAGCCTTCAATCCGGAGGCATAGTACTTGTTTACAATCAGCGCGCCTCCACCAACGGTTCAACGGTTCCGGTTTCCATCTCCACATGGATAGGCTTTAAAGTTACCTCAAGATAGTCAAGGTCTGCTGTGTAGATGTCATTGGAATCCTTTTGGATTTTAATTTTGTTGGTCCCCGCTTGCAGGTTTACCGTTCCGACGCCAGATACTTTCTTCCATGAGGAGGCAGACTGGTCCCATCCAGCATTTGTCTTGGGGAATGAGGCCTGGAACTTGTAAATTCCATTTACATAGACGCTTTGGGCGGCATCCGCCCCCGATCCGTTCGCATAGGCAATATCCAGTATATAGTCTCCGGCTACAGGCACATCTATTGTAACTTCCGCGAAACTCCCTACACTGTTCATAACGGCCACAGCTTTTCCAAAGGATGCATAATTCTTATTGGCGGCAATTGGCCCATTCAATTGACCATTTTCAAATTCATAGTGCTTCCCGGATGTCCCATTCAACACTTGAACTTTCCCAGAGCCTGTAACATTAGCAGCGGAAGTATTGGCGACCAAATTGCCTTTATAATATACGTTGTCAAATCTTACATAATATTTATCACTAAGATAGCCTCCAGTGGTTTTATCAAAGTATACATTCTTCAGGTTGAAATTTTTATTGGAGGATACATTCAGGTCAAAATACAGCAAGTTGTCCCTAGTCGAACCCGGCTCGGTATAGAGATTTTCGATCGTAAAATTATCGATATTGTCCTGAATTTTACCCCATATGCTTCCCAGTACATTTGTTTGCTTTATGGCATAGAAGTTAGTAATGCGAACAGTTCCAATCGAGCTGGTATCCTCGCCCGGCTTAGTTCCCTCAATTCCCTGAGCGAAGATGGCTGAAGTTTGAGCAATGCCGGCATGTTCGGGGAAATAAGCAATGTAATTATCGATCGTTACATTATCGGTTTTGCCCCACCAGCCAATGACAAGATTATTATCACCGGATACACTGAAGAAATTCTTAACATCTACCCCATTATTTCCACCAAGCGATAAACCGTCGGAGCATCTAGCATCGCTAATAACTTTAACATTGTCTATGGACACATTGTCCGTATTGCGTACAACCAGTTGATGGATCAGATTGTCGTTAAAATTTCGTACCAGGATGAAATCCCGCAACTCGACATTGTTGGATTTATAGAATACCATGTTGTTTTCAAACTCTGATTCATTCGGATTCACACCTGTATCATAGGCAACAACGATTCCTGGGCCCAGAATTTTTAGGTTGGAATTGTTAGCGGTATCAATTCTGGCATGCAGAACAGCTCCCGGCATGAGGAAAATCGTCTGATTGTCCTGCATCGTGAGTTCATTATTAGCGGGATAATGCGCCCCTGCTTGATAGACGGTTGCACCGGCAGGAGGCGTCGCTACAGGCGGATCCCCGAACAAGAAAAGCTCTTTATTCGGATCGTTGTCGATCTGAATAATAATTTTGCTTTTTTTATAATCGTTTAACGTGAACTGAAGCTGGTCGGCCGCCGGTTTAGTATACGTTATTCCGTATTGGGAAGGCATAATATTAGCTGATGTGAAATTGGACTTGTACTGTACCTTAACAGTCACCGTACCCGTGAATGCGAAGCTGGTAACTGCTTTGGGGGTAGCAGCCATTCCCGGTGCAGTCCATACGGGTGATGAAGTGTTTTCGACCCACACCTGAAAATCGCTGTTTGAAGCGAGACTTGCCGGAAACGGATAGACTGTACTAGTTCCTGCTGCTTCGGCATGCCGGACATAACCGACTGTAAACGCTACCAAAAAAGATAAAAAAAACATCCAATAAAACCTATTCTTAGCCCGAGTCATTTTTTCTCCTCCTCTAAACTTGTGTTGTAGGGGACCACAATCTGAATATTAGCAACACTGCCCGTAAAAAAGAATGGAAAATTTCAAGAAAGCGTGCCATATTTATTGAAATCGCATTTATTGTTGTTAAAAATAAACCTACATGTGGAATATGCTTTTTTCTTTATATTCCTTAGGTGTAATTCCCACATTTTTCTTAAATACCTTGCTGAAATACTTCTCATCATTGAATCCGGTTTTGGTTGCGACCTCGTACACTTTGAACTGGGGATCTCTTAGGTATTCCATTGCCTTGTTTATTCTGACATTCACAATATAATCGGTTAGGGATATGCCCTCCTCCTTTTTGAACAATACACTGAAGTAGGAAGGATTCATGGAAACCTGATTTGCCAGCATATCGAGATTGATTACCTTGTGGAAATTCTTCTGGATGAATAGTTTGACAAGCGCAATTGATTTATTGTCTCCTGATTTTGTTCCTTCTTTATGGTCATAGGTACTTATCAATACTAAAGTATCAATAAAGCGCTTATTGGCGGCCGGTAAAGAAGTACATTCCTCCAGTTCCTCCACGAATTGATAGATGTTATTAGCCATAAAAACACCGGCCTTTTCGGAACCGTTTATACCGGACCCCACCTGTATAAGCAAGCTGCAAAGCTTGTCCTGGTATTCCTTCACCGTTACGATTCCTTTTATACTTGTCTCATTGCACCTCTGATTGATGAAGACTTCCAGCCTCCCGGTATCCATCATTCTGAGCATGGATATCATTTGGGTAATATCAAATTCGTTAAAGTGCAACGTGTTAGCGAGTTTAGGCAGTTCATCTGCAAAATAAATATTCCCTTCGCCGTATACCAATTTTTCCATGAAGGCGGCTTTGGCCTGCCTAAACAGCGTGTACAGAGGCACCGATTTACTGCTAATACCGCTGACTCCCCAGTTTACTCGAAGCCCTTTTTCCCGGAGATATTCATTTATTTCGGTTAAGGAGGCTCGAAGTTCTCTCAAACCGTCTCCTTTTTTTATGTTGATAATAGAGATCACACTGTTTTTCACATGCGAAACAGACAGTACCTGAGGAAACACTGCCACCAGCTTACTGCCGAGCATAGTTGCAGGGAGAATACTTCCCTGTCCGGCATCTAAAAAAAGTTGCAGGTGGGTAAACTGTGCATATAAAATGATGAAATGCGGGCAAGGCATTTCAATCCTTCGTTCGGATAAAAACATTTGAAAGACCTCATCGCTCCCACCAGCGCTTAGCAGCATATCTTTAAGCATATTCCCATCTGTCTCGGAGAGGCTCCCAGGAGGCAGTTCTTCCGTTCCCTTCTCCTGGTCCAGATCGTCCAAAGCCCTCTTCAGGGCAGCCTCCAGATCCTGTCTCTTGATCGGTTTGAGCAAATACTCGGTGACCTTAAAACGAATAGCTTCCCTGGCATATTCAAATTCACTGTAGCCGCTGAAAATAATAACCCGGCTATCAGCACCTATATCCCTTATTTTTTTAAGAAATTCAATACCGTCCATATGAGGCATTTGAATATCGACTATAATGATATCCGGCTTGTGTTTCTCATATATTGCCAAAGCTTGGACTCCATTTTCGGCTTCCACCACTTCCCTGAACGAGAACCCAAGATCGTCGATAATCACTCGCAACCCTTTTCTAATGATGTTCTCATCATCTACGATCAATAATGAATACACGTTCATCCCTCCTTGGTTAATCAATAACCGGAATGCTGATATAAATTCGGGTTCCTTCCCTCATTTCACTATCAATCTCTATACCATAGCAGCTTCCATACGCCAGCTTAAGCCGGTCATTGACATTGGACAGACCGATTCCGTTCTCACCTGGGGATAACCTGTTTTTATGGTTGTTATCCAACCGTTCTCTCAAGGCTCTGAGCTTCCCGGGCTCAATGCCGTTCCCATTATCGCAAATTGTGAATCGGATATTATTTTGGTATACCTCGGCCGAAATTTTGATGACACATTGACCATCAAAGTTGCGAAACCCGTGAAGGATTGCATTCTCTACGATCGGCTGAAGGATCAGCTTCAGCATCTTTAACGAATATATCTGCTCTGCAATCGAGCATACCAGCTCCAATCGGCCGTTCATCATCAAATTCTGCAAACTGCAATAGCTCCTGATTTGTTCGATTTCTTCCGTTATCAGGACCAGCCTGTTGTCTTTTGTCAAATTGTAGCGGACCATAGCGCCCAATGAGGTTAACGCATCGGAGATTTCCCTTTCCCTGTTGATCTCGGCCATCATCTTGATGGTCTCCAGCGTATTATACAGAAAGTGGGGATTCACCTGGTTCTCAAGCGCTTTCAACAGCGCATCCTTCTGAAGAATTTCCGTTTTGTATACCGTCTCGATCAGTTCATTTATCCTGTTAAGCATTCTATTAAAATCCTTGCCGAGCTCGTCAATTTCATCATTTCCTTCAATTACCACTTGGGTATTCAGGTTGCCCTTCTGGACGCTCCTCATGACCTTTACGAGCCTTTTTATTTTCTTCATCAGTTTTCTGGAAAAAACATAGGAGATGAGAATCATCAAGATAAGTGCGGCTACGAGACAAACTACGAACGTGTTTCGTGCTTTCGTGGTTTCTTGGATAACCAGATTCTGAGGAAACATTCCAATAATTCTGTAGTTAGGATTCTCTAAAGTCTGGATTTCCGTCAGAAAGGACTGGCTTCCCACCTTCATAACGAAATTGGATGTACTTTGTTCGGCCTTGTTTAATTGGGAGGATAGCTGTGAGAGAACACCTGCCGGGTGATGATTGGATTCATAGACCAGTTGACCTACGCTATCATATACGAACACGGCTCCCTGTTTGAACTCCTCCATCTTGCCGAGACCACCAAAAATAGCGTCAGGTGCAATAAAAATTTCCAGCAGCGTGTTTCTATCGTTGGTTGTATAGGATAACATAGGCACGAACAAGGAGATTTCCTGATCGCGAATCGCTGGGTTTTTGACTTTGTCATAATCCAAAATACGGGCTTTGTGGAGATTCTCCCAGTATGGAGCGCTGTAAGTCGCCTGGATCGCTTCTTCAAACCATGCTTCGTTACGGTAAGGCTTAGAATGGTAAATCCATTCATTCTGAAAGGTGTTGTCATTCGCAGTAAAGAACCGGAAGTGATACTCCGTAGTCTCCAGGCTGCGGACCCAATCCATAAAAGAATTGAGGTAATGATAGGAAAAATCAATCTTGTTGGTATCGGACATATATAAATCATCAAAATATGAAATCAGCAAAGGGTATTGCGCAATTTGGCTCCCGAGTTTTCGGTAATCGTTAAAAATTTGATTCACATTCTCTTTTTCTTTTGCCAAGGCTTCCTTGAGGGCGGTCTTAGACTGATCCTCCACATATTGGACAGACCGAATGTAGATATAAACAGCCGACAAGGTTACGGGTATGAGAAGGACAAGCACAAAGGAAATCATGATCTTCCAGGTATAGCTGGTGTTTACGGGTCCCCGAAGCATTCTTAACATAACTCGTCCCTCTCTGTCTCTCAGTATCCACTGCCGCAACCGTATTATTATATCAATACCTATTGAAATCGACAAAAAAACATTTTTTGAGCTTTACTACCCTCTTGTATGGGAGATTACCCTAATTCAATTTCAATCCATTTGTTCTCCGGTGTAATCTCGCGGCGGATTCCCTGAGTAGCCTCAATACGCCCCTGGTATACTGACAAATACTCTGTTTGAGTTATGATTGTGATTCTTTTCTCTGTAGCAAGCCTGATTCTTCCCCTTATATCACCAACAAAAAAATAACTAAACTCGGGAGCCGTGCTCATAAAAACCAGGCAATTTTCATGAAACGTAACTTCACCATTCAAAGCAATCGGCTTACCCTTCTGGCTGTGAATGCCGCTCGATTTAAACCAGGTGTCCACTGCCCGCGGCCACACATACCTGGAGAGAGAATGGTCTGGCTTCAGTGGGTATCGGTGGACCAGCACCCCAGGTTCCGTGCTATAAGGAATATAATCCGGAATATAACAGGCATATACTGTGCCATCCTGTTGAATCTTGCTGAGATTGGTTAGATAAGCATTGTAGGAAGAGAGCAGCCTGTTCATATCCCCTGTGAGGAGTGAGTAATAGAAATCGGCTTCTCCCCGCCAGATCGTCCAGGCATGTCCTGCATTGATGCACGGGCCGTCCTGATCGCCTTCCCAGATGGTCTCCCACCATCTGAAGGATGACTGGTACATCCGGGCATCCGGCGTGTACATCTTCCAGGCATCATGAAGCCGTAGAATACTTTCGACAAATCGAATGTATTCATGCTTGAATTCAATGTGAAAACAAACATACAGAACGGATAATGCCGTGCAGGAGATCGAGCCGTCCTCCATCTCCGCCTGTGAGTATTCCTGATCCCCCTCCGTAGGGAAATGAAATCCCCGTTGCAGCAGATAATCCGCAATTTTCACGGCTGCTGCTTGAAAGACAGCCTCTCTGGGATCTCTCCTCTCCCCAAGCACCTTCGCCATATCCACCACTGCAATTACCGGGGCGCATACGGTGGTATAATCGATCTCTCTTCCTTTCTCATAACACAGGATGGCCCCATTCTCGGCAATATGCTCATGGAGCAGGTTCAGCAAGGTATCAATCGCATACTCCAGATAGCTTGAATTGCCAAATGCTTGATAAGCAGATAGAAGAATGGACACCCCAAAAAACTGCTCTTGTATTCGGGTTGACTCGAAGATATGGTAAGGACCATATTCCCGACCCTCAAACCTGTGCGGATAAGGTACGATGGAGCATCCTGGCGTAGGGGAGACTCCGGACAGATTCAATATTTTATGATCAATATGTTCTAAAACCCTGTCCGCCAATTGCGGGTCCACCCCAAACCGTTTGATATGTTCACACAGAGCCCAGCACCACACCCCTCCCTCAGCAAGATTCTCATCACAGTGATAGGGTTGTTCGATAGTACTGCTCGCCTTGCGGAACAGCTCGTTCCAGCCGCTGAAGCTGAATAATACACAGTCCAGGCTGTTCAGGGAATTTCCAAATGCTTCAACCCTGTAGAATCCCTCTTCACAAAGCCTAATTGAAACCTGATATCTGCCGCTATCTTCTACTACATGCTCTGTAATATCCGTACTGTTACCTGATGGTGAATGAAGGATAATTTTGTTATATACTCCTTCAATAGTCACGGGAAGCTCTGTCCCCAATGTTCCCCCTGCAACCGGAAAATAGGGAACAGGCGATCCCAAGGCGGAGCTCGCAAGCGACATGGCCTCCCTGTACGTGTCGGGAAAGTCGATCCTAAGGGCTATCGTATGTTTTTGTTTTGTGCCTGAATCTGAAACAAAAACATCATCAAAGCTCTCAAACATCTTCAATCCGAGAATAAAATGTCCAAAATTATTGGGAGAATACTCCAGTCGCCACCCAGCCAGGGGTTGAGGTGAGGTAACCAGAACCCATCTGCCGTTAGGTCTTGTCATTAGATAATAGGAGGCTTTGCCGTCTCCTGAGGTATAGGGAGATGTCGGGATCACCTGATCCTCATATCCTGTGCCTAACTTCCCTAAAAAATTGAAATCAAGGTTCATGCCGAATTGGCTGATATTCGTGTCTGCAGCTTCAATGGAAAGGATAAAAAACTCGTCCATAAATTCGTATTTTAAGGTGGAGTTATATTCGAAATTGGTAAAACCGGCACAGGAACCTCTCAGATAAGAAAAAGAATGGGTGATGAGTTGGTCATCTATAACGATGTGTTTCTTGGCGTCTGCGACATGGCTTATTTCTGTATGGTATGATTTCTTGTCTTTAAAGGTTGCGGCCAAGCTTCCGAACCGCCTGTTGCGGTCAACAAGGTTCACCCGGTTAGCATCTTTATTGTCATACAATTCCCTGATGCAGCCAGAATCTTTCTCGATGACAATGTCATACCCTTTTTTGCAGATTTTAATGGTTTCCTTCATTGTATCCCCCGAATATAAGTATAACGCGGATTTGTAGTGGATTTAAGAGTTTTCCTTGCTAAAAGAAGAAGGATGAGCCTGATTCTCGTCACACTCATCCACTTCTTTGATTAACATTATTTTATTGCTAAGCTGACTTATTTAAACTCCGCATACTTAGTGGTCCAAGCAGCCTCCAGTTTGGCCAAACCGGTGTCTTCTGCCTTCTTCAAAAACTCATTATAGGCATCTAAAGCCGCAGCCTCATTTTTGGCCATAACCATCTTAGGATAATAAGTTTTTGAAAGCTCATTCAGTTTAACTTGGATGATCCCTTCATCGGATGAAGACAGCGGGTGAATAAGACCCAATGCGATATCCGCTACTTTATGCGGCTTGACAATGCTCTCCAAGTTCTTTCTGTAATCTGTCTTCTCGGAATCGGTAAGTGCAGCCATTCTGCCATGGATATAGTCATCCGAGAAAGCAAAGTAGGTGGATAACCCTGTTTCCTTCTGATATTTGCTTCCGTCGGTTTCGTATAAGGTCTGGAATTCCGGAGTCCGTCTTGGTACTTGCTTCCCATCGATCTCCTTCATCTCCCAATGAACGCCCTTTACCCCATAGGCATCAAGCTCTCTACCTGTTTGAGAAGTCATAAAAGAGATGAATTTAGCCAGCCGTTCAGGGTCAGCCACTTTCTTGGAGACCAGCGTAGCTGTCCAACCGGAACCATCCTTGAAATAATTGCCGTCAGGAAAATAGGGCAGAGGCACCCAACCTGCATCGGGATTATCCTGGGTTTTAACCGTTTCATTGAAATCATTAACTATCCCTGAGAATACAATGGTATCACCTTTTTGTTTCTTTGCTTCTTTAATATCTTGTGCATCCACAAAAGATTCAGAGGACATCAACCCATTGGTATACATTTTATTCATAAACTTTACAAATTCAGTGAATTTCGGATTACGCACACCCGATGTGAGCTTCCCATCCGCGTTTACATCATATACATGGATGCCGAATTGGGTAGCAGGGAACATATAACCTTGAAATTCACCTGCTTTAAAGAAGGTCAGATCTTTGTTGAAAGCCCCGAAATACCAGCCGGTAAGCTTAGGAAACTTTTCCTTTGCTGCTTTCACTGCATTAAAGAATCCGTCAGGCGTTGACATATCTGGTTTTCCGATTGCCTCATAAACATCACTTCTGATAGCGCTTACTCCATCACCTCCGCTAACCGTATTATAATCTGATTGTTGAAGGTCATATGGGGTAACGAGAAACGACGGGAAGAAATATTGCTTTCCATCCTTATAGTTGTAGTATTTAAAGACCTCTGGTTCACTCTGCTCCCTAATCTCAGGCGCATATTGATCAATAAAATCAGAAATCGGCAAAACCATGCCATTCTTGATCATTAAATCGATGGTGGGATCATCCTTGTTGGTTGTAATCAAATCTGGAATGTCACCGGAAGCAACCATCATATTTAGCTTGGTATTATCACCAGAAGTTGCTTTGCTTAATTCTATCTTTACATTGGCCTGCTTTTGAATTTCCTGACCGGAGGGCGAACTTGTCCAATCGACATTGAACCAGTCATAATTATAGAAATGCTTGATAACTAGAGGTTCCAGCGCCAATTCTTCCGAACCCGCAGTTGCTTCTGTACCCGTTGCTGGCTGACTTGAACTCTCTTTATCATTATTCGATTGACACCCGCTAAAAATAACAGTCATCATTACTGCCATAAAGATTGACACAATCCTTTTTCCCTTACTCATCTTCTTTCCCCCTATTTTTGTGTGTATATCAAGGCAAGTGACCTAGATATCGAGCATTATCCTTTTACAGAGCCCACCATCATGCCCTGGACAAAATATTTCTGCAGGAATGGATACGCGAGAGCTACCGGAACGACGGACACAACCATAGTTGCATACTTCATGGAATCAATAATGTTAATATTCTGCTTACCGGCTCCGAGATAATTTGCAGCAATCGAGGCTCCTTCCGCTTGACTGATGATCTGATATAGAACCAGTTGCAGGGTGGCCAGATCTGGTGAATTGGTGTAGTAGGCTGCATCAAACCATGAATTCCATTGCTGTACTCCATAGAATAACGACACGGTGGCAAGAATTGGCGCAGACAACGGAAGGAATATTTTCCAGAAAACACGCCAATCATTTGCACCGTCTATCTTGGCTGATTCCTCTAACGCATCGGGAATGGAGGAAAAAAAGTTAATAAACAAAATGGCATTAAAAAATGAATACAGGGAAGGTATGATATACACCATGAAGGTATCAATTAATCCAAGTGAGTTGAGCAGCAGATAGGTTGGAATGATTCCACCAAAAAAATACATGGTGATTACACCCGTACGGATATAGAAGCTTCTAAGGGCCAAGTATTTTTTAGATAAGGGGTAAGACACGCAAGCAGTAAACAATACGCTTGCAATTGTACCCAAAATCGTTCTCGCCCCTGTAATTAGGAATGAATGGGCTAACTTGCTCTCTGTAAAAACAATCTTGAAATTCTCAAGTGTGAATTTCCTTGGAAATAAATAGATGAAGCCTTTTTCGGCGATGTCATTGGCTTCATTCAAGGATATGATGAATGAGTAGTACAATGGATACAACGTTACCAGGGTGACGATCGACATAAGAATAAACAGAACTATGTTGATGACTTTGTCTTCTGTATTTCCCTTCATTTCCTTCGCTCCTGACGGTTCACTTTATACGGGAATTTGCTTGTTAATATAAACTGGTGTTTGTTAACTTACGGCTGACTGCATTTGCTCCACTGAACAGCACAAACGATAACATTGATAAGATTAACCCTGCTGCAATAGCATAAGAGAAGCGACCTTGGGAAAGCCCCATATTTACGATATAGGTTTCCAAAATCATGGAATTGTCATAATTGAGCGAATTCCCAAAGAGTAGAGATTGCTGCAGATTTGATCCGGAGAGTCCTCCGTAAATCATGCTTCCAATACTAAGGATAACTACCATCATAATTGTGGATTTAATGGACGGAATAGTGATGCTAATCATTCTTCTGATGCGACTTGCTCCATCCACCACAGCAGATTCATATTGTTCTACAGGAATCGCAGCAATGGCAGCGAGATATATAATCGCCCACCACCCGGTCTCTTTCCAGGTGTCAATAATTGCCATCCAGATCCAGAAGCCTCCGGGAGAATTCAGATGAGCTTGGGGCTCATTGGTGAAACCAAGCGACATCAGTACATGATTGACAATACCATCGGTGTTGAGCCACATAATAAACAGTCCTGCAACAACTACCCACGAGATAAAGTGCGGAAGATAACTCGCCGTCTGAACGATTTTTTTCAGGGTCATATTCTTGATTTCGTTAAGCATTAAGGCAAATAAAATCGGCATGATGATGGCAAAAACCGTCTTCGTTAAACTTAACCCGAACATGTTTCTTACCGAATTCCAGAACAACTCATCGTGAAACAGTTCTTTAAAGTGCGCGAAGCCTACAAATGGACTCTTTAGAATTCCCAGAAAAGGATTATAATCAAAAAATGCTGCAAAAAGTCCGACCATAGGGATGTAGCAAAAAACAATTAGCCATATAAGACCAGGTAGCACCATAAGTTGAAGATATTTCTGTTGCCTTAGCGAATTTCCAATTCGTGAAAGCTTTATTTTTTTCCCTGCTTCATTTGACATTGTAGCTTCCTCTTCTTTTTCGTTTTGTAAAGCTCGGCCGGCCTACCAACCCTGTTACATACCTTATTATAAAGGGGATTAAAATTCCGAAACACAGATAAAATATACATATGGTGCAATATTTATAGGACTTTGCCCTTGGAAGGAAAAAGACACTAGCGTGGGCTAGTGTCTTTTAACCAGAGTATATTTCGGGTAGTCATTTTGTTTATTGAGGATTCATTGTATTCCTACCTCTGCTGGAAGCGAATTATTTCTTGTCCCCACTGCTTTAATCACGAAATTGTAGGCTTTAGCAGAATCTATGCCATTTAATGTATAACTATAACTCGTCTGACCACTTACCGTCGGCACATACACGCTCCAATTTGTGCTGACTTTATCATTTTTCTCATAAATTCGGTAACCTCGCACCGGGTCAGGGCTATTTGTTGGTGCTTTCCACGAAAGAACTGCACGGTTCCCTGACTGTCTTACTGCGCTTGGATTTTCGACAATGCCGGGTTTGACGTCAGTCCGCTTAATACTGTAAGCATCATAGACGGCAAGGGGTTTATCTTTAACTGCTGTGTAGGATGTAAATTTCAGCACATCGTTTGTAATGGAAACATCCACGAACATTTTCTTGTTGGGCTGATCGTTTTTTGCTGCAAAAAAAGTGTCTGCGTCTGGATTAATAGCATAGAATTTCGAAGCGGCCGAGTTGCCCATTAGATACACAGTCCCTTTGGGATTCAGCACATTTCCTTGCTCATCGGTAATGACATTCTTAATCGGAACGTTGTTCAGCATTTGAAAAGACCTCATATACATATGGTCATGTCCTTCAAACACCATATCCACACCCAGCTCATCAAATACGGGAATCAGATATTTCCGGTAAAACTCTACCCGGTCGCTTTCTGCCGAAGCATTATCCCCTGAAGAATACGCTCCCTTATGCATAGAGACGAATTTCCACTTCTTGTCGGTCTTTGCCACCTGATTCCGCATCCATTCCAATTGCTTCGTGAACTGAATATCCGCTTTGTACGGCTTGACCTCCCCTTCGTACTGGGAATTGATTTGCATAAACAGGGCATCACCGTATTCGAAAGCATATACCGACCCGTCATGAGCGCCTGTCCCGACATCTTTTGGAAGATTAAAATGGTTATAGAAGTTGTTATTCGGATAATCCTCTATCTCATGGTTGCCGATAATCGGTGCAAATGGCACATTGGCAAATTCTTTTTTCGGCACACCCAAGAACCACTGCCACAGCTGCTCCAGATCACCGTCATCCGTTAGATCCCCTGTAAGAAGAACAAACTTGGGATCTACCGGTTTCTCAATAGCTCTCTTAAAAGTATCCTGCCACAGATCGAAATTCGATTTACTTGAGCCTTGGGTGTCGGTTACGTAGAGGAAATGGAAATCCTGATTATCCGCCTTGTCCGTGGTAAAAGAACCCGCCTCGCTCCAACCGTCTGCATCACCGTTACCGGCCCGGTAGATATACTTAGTTCCAGGCATAAGACCGCTTGCAATAAGCTTGTGGCTGGCGAACTTTTTATACTTCTTGGAACTTCTGTCTCCTGATGTCATTAAGGTTTCAATAACTGTTGAGCTGCCCTCATAAGAAGTTGCCAGTTGTTCCGGGAACTCGCTTCCTCCCGCATTGGAGGCCTCCACCACTTGCACTACTGTACCTCTGACGGTTTCGGCTGTATACCAGTCAAAGGCGATACTTGTCTTTGGGTCCCCATTAAAAGTCATGTTCAGCAGCGTTGGTGTTTTGTTGCCGGTATCCGGAGACTTCGTCTTAAAGCTCCAGGTAATATCGTTCTCCAGTGACCGGCCATCCGTAGTCCCCTTAACAAGCTCTTTAGGGATGGTCACCTTGTAAGTTTTGCCGGCAGTAAAATTAGGGTGGCTGACTTTGACCGAGTCTTGACCGAGAAGCGAGGCAGAGATGTTGTTAAAAGGAACATTGTTTTCTGTGATTTCAACTTGATAACCACTGTCGAGACTGATGGCTTTATTAAACTTCACAGTGATCTCGGCATTAAGGGAAACATCTGCAGCCCCTGAAGCGGGAGTTTTGCTTACCTCAAGTGTGGGAGTGTCCCCAGGTTCGCCGCTGCTACGTGTTCCTTTAATTACTACATCTTTGATTCTACTTGAGCCTGAGCTGGACACTGTTCCCCCGCTTACGCTTTTCGTAGAGTTAACCACCCAGCGGATATAGAGTACATTTTGATTGTTAGTTCCCGCAGGCAAAACGAGGTTCGTTAATTTGCAGGAATTATTGGAACAATTAAAATTGTTCTGGGCTAGAACAAGGTTGCCGCCCGCAACATCTGTCCATTCCTGCTGATCTATACTGTATTGCACCTTAAAATCCCTAGGTCCTGTACTTGAAGAAGTTTGCTGTGAAGAGAGGAAGATACCTTCGAAGCCTTGGGTAGAAAGCGTGGCAAGCCAGTATTTAGTGCCCGTTCCTTCATGCCAGCCCTGGTTGCGTACGCTGTTCTCACTGGGCTCATAGGTGTATGCATCCGTATTTGTCCCTACATCACGAATGGATGAAGCCGTTTGATATACCCCGCCTGTAGCCGGAAATACTCCGTTCTCGCCTTTGTCTTTAAAAATCCACTGGGCAATCGTTTCCTGAACTGCAGTTACTTCGCTTGCAAGATCTTCCTCATTTCCCTCCCTTCCTGCTGAAACAAAACCGGTCAACTCCATGGCAAGCAGCAAACCTATAACCATTAGACTGATTACCTTGGGAAATCTGTTTTTGAGATAAGATTGGTGGTTATCCATTCGACCCATCTCCCTCTTCATTAATCTCACTTATCATCGAACCGCCGTCACCGAGAAGAACGGCGGTTCTGTCTACCCTTACAATCCTCTTATTGAAGTTCCCAGTCGGTGACTTGAAGGATTGCCGAATCTGCATTCTTCAGGTCTGTCTCACCCATGTTCAGTAAATTGCTCCACTGCTTCACACGGTTCTTGCCGTTTGGCGGATCGTTATACTCATTAGTATCTACAATCTTGGTCCGTTCTTTATAGAACTTGGTCATGAAAGTCTTCTCATCCGTGCTGCTTCCTGATTTACCCAAAAGCCCTTGAAGAGTCTCGGAACCGCCGGTAGCTCCATGGTTCAGCGCTGCATCCACGAAGGAACCAATAGTTAATGCCGAGTTAAAGCCGCGATTGCGGGCCTGCTCCACACTGTATTTAATGTAGATATTGTAGAACGTTTTCCACATAGCCTCTCTCCACTCGGGATCATTTTGCAAATTGCCGATTTTTCTGCAGAAGCTCTCTTCGCTTTCATTGATTTCGAGGATCTTCCCTTTCATCGAACCCTTGACACCGATCCGGGCCAATGCGCCTTTAACCGAAGGATTACTCGCGCCTTTGGCAGCATCATATGCCTTGAACAGATCCGGACCGTCGGGACCGGTATCATTTGAGCCGCCTGTAGTCGCACCGAATATTCCAATCGTATACCCGCGGTCATCATCAATATCTTCACAATATCCGTAAAAATTGATCCAGTTCAGATCGTCCTGCTCCGGTTTGTTGACAAGCATCATAATATTGTTCCACTGCTCACCATCCAGACCTGTGTTGTCGCGCAAGAATTGAAGTGTTGCCGGTGAGAAATTAGAATCAGGGTTCCCTGCCGCATAACTTTTCTGTTGAGATGCATTGGACAGATAGCCATAAGAAAAAATCATTGAAAAACTGAGCAGGATCAACAATGAAAATTTCATCTTCTTGGAAACCTTACTATTCGTTGAATTAAGCACCGCAATCTCTCCTTTAATTAAATAGTTTAAGCGCTTTAACTTTTAGTGGCAGCGAACCTTATCCCCAACCTATCTGAGCATGACAGCCCTCCTTTTTCCAACACTTGGTAATTCAATTCAAGCTTATCTCAAAAAGTTTGTACAAACAGCACGTATTTTCTTGTAATTATTAAATTTTATACATATGTTGCTACAAACCCTAAATTAAGTCTACAATCCTCTTAGGAGGTGCTGAATGAAACCGGTATTTTATGAGTCTACTCTTTTTGAGATCAGCCGCAAGAAACAGGTATACACCAGCATGCCTTCAAGACACTATCATGATGCATATGAGATTCTGTATTTAATATCCGGGGATTTTTATTATTTTATAGGGGACAGAACCTATCAGGTTGCGGGCGGTACGTTGCTATTTATGGATATTCATGAAATGCACAAACTGGTCAATTCTGGATGCAATATGTATGAACGGGTTACACTGCTGTTTAAAAAAGAATTCCTGCAGCATTTCTGCACCGGCGGTCAATGTGAGGAACTGCTCGAGTTATTCAAAAGTGATTACCGCGCTTTGAAGATGAACGGGAAGGACCAGTATTTCATCGAACAGCTTTTTCAGAAGATGATCCAGGAGGGAAAGAAGCAAGCTCGCGGATATGTACAGTACCAACAAATAATATTGGTGGAGTTGCTTCTCTATCTTAATCGTAAACTATTTGACAGCCGTGTAGCCCCATTGGTGGAATCCAATCGTACACATAAGAAAGTCCTGGACATCGTTAATTATGTAAATCAACATTATATGGAACCGCTTAAGCTCTGTGAGATTTCACAGAAATTCGACATAAGCTCTTCCTACTTATGCCGAACTTTTAAAGAAGCTACCGGGTTCAGCTTCATTGAATATATCAATAACATCCGCATTAAAGAAGCGCGTGATTTGCTGGTTGGCTCTTCTTTTAATGTGACTGAAATTGCGGGAATGGTTGGGTTTGATAACACCTCCCATTTTGGACGAACCTTCAAATTAATGATGGGTATCTCGCCGCTCTGCTTCCGCAAACAATTCAAGACTTAACAGCAAAAACACTGGAATACGTCAAGACATTTCGTCAAGGCGAACAAATTGCAGGTTTCTTGCCTGTAGTTGGTTTAGCACTTCCTCTAATGTTTGCAGCATAAAATAAGGAGCATGCCGGTCCGCGCCCACAGTCTCACCGCTGTCGTGAAGTAAGACAACGGAGCCATCGGTGATTCCACCTAACAGAGTGGCCTGCATCCGGGTTTGACAGACCCGGGTGTTCCAGTCGCCTGCCTTCAGCGACCACAGAACAATTCGATACTGCTTGTAACGAAAGAAATCAAATAGATTGATTAATCCCCAGGGTGGACGGTAATGATTGGGTCGGGTTCCCACAATAGATTCTATAATATCAGCGGAGCGGTCCAGATGTTCTCGCCTAATAGTACGGGGCAGCATCAGCCAGTTAGAGGTATGACAATAATTATGGATGCCAATCTGATGGCCTTCCCGATCCATTCTTCTGATCAGGTCTGGATACTGCTCCGCTCTCGATCCTAGCACGAAAAAAGTAGCCTTCACTTGATGCAACTTCAATAAATCCAGCAATATCGGCGTATATTTCGGATGTGGCCCATCGTCAAAAGTGAATGCCACCTGTTTTTTTACCGTTCCTTTGCGAAAGACACCAAAGCCGCTCACTCGCGTAATCAAACTCGGAATAAACATGTAAAGAGTGGCGGTACATAGTATCCCTCCTATTAAATATGTAAGAATAATTACACCTCCATATAACAAGCTTAAGACTTATCCAGAGTAGTTCTGTCCGGGTGAGAACCTATTCTTCAGTGAGGCCCGTGAATGAATCAGTAACATCGGGACCAGTTGTTCGGTTCGCCGACTGATTCTTTGTCTCCCTTCCGGATGCATAGCAGACAGCAACAATCGAAGATAAATGGTGGTGATGCGTTCAAAAACACCGGACTTTATATTTTGCTGTTCAAAACCAAGACCGTGTGTTAATCCCCGATGGAGCAGTGTAATACCCAATAAAGCCTTGACCTGCCTGAACTCGGACTGCGATTCGAAGGCTTCATTGATTTGCTGCATTGATTTACGCAGCATGCGAGCCGTTTGGAGTGCAGCACGATCCGATCCTTCGGACTGGATCAACTTCAGAATGCTTCCATTATCGAGGTGGAGCTCTCCCACCCACTCACCCTGGTTGATGACCGTGGCGTCCTGGCATACAATTGGCTGTCCCCGGTGTTTTTTTAGCATCACGGTACATATACCAAAACTCGACTTATGCGATCCGCGAAAATGTGAAAGCAACGCAAAAGCTTTTTCCCACATCATCCAGACGGATTGCACTGTGGTTTTACGTATTTTGAAACCCAACTCATCCACCATCCTTAATAAGGTTATAGTCTCTCTTTTCATACATTGTACATAAAGGAACTTTCTTTTTTCTTATCCGATTCTTACAAAAAGCTTAAGAACTGTTCGACTGCAACAAGGAACATAATGAACCAAATTAAATCTTTTTAACGTCTACTTCTATTTGACGCTATTCACCGGAATTTCTCTGCGCGTATATCAAATT
Source organism: Paenibacillus sp. B2(2019) (assembly GCF_008370385.1). Classification (NCBI taxonomy): domain Bacteria; kingdom Bacillati; phylum Bacillota; class Bacilli; order Caryophanales; family Paenibacillaceae; genus Paenibacillus; species Paenibacillus sp. B2(2019). Next base: position 748,990 of record NZ_VTZR01000024.1, on the reverse strand, counting down.
TTTATACAACTATTTTCATTAGGACATAAGCTTCTCCAGACCACATTACGGGCCCACATGACTTCAAAGTAAAAAGGTAACTTCAAAAGAAGTTACCTTGAATAAACAATCGTTATGATGTCATTTCATCGTCTTTTGTTTATTGATCACAAATTTACTGGCTGTTTAGCTCCCCTGCTTCCTCATGATGAATAAGACATGCTGCTATCAACCCAATGCACAAAATACATGCCAATAGAAGAAACGTAATTAAATAACTTGCATGATTCATCAATTGAAGAGAGATAATCGGACCAAAGCTTGTGCCTGTAAACAATATAAAAGTATATACAGATACAGCTATCCCGCGCATCTTGCCGCCCACTTGCCCAACAAGCGAAACAAGTGAAGGAACGGCTAGTGCGATCCCCGCCACAAAAAGGATGCTCATCACAATAAGAAGTGGCAGATTAGAAATCATCCCCATAGACCCCAAACCAATGATCGCTAGCAGCAATCCACCGCGAAGCGTTATACCTACGCCGACACGTTTGGATATTCTTCCCGCGAATGGAGAAACGAGCATAAGGCAGAGTTACCTAACATCATGTATTCGAGATATGCACAGAACTCCGAAAAACTAATTTATGAATAATCCGGATCGGATGTTTATGCAGCTTTAATTGCTTTCCATTAACGTACCTATTCTTGCCACACCACTCTTGAGCGCCGCTCGAATAACCGCTTCCCGGATACGCTCCACTACCCGTGGATCAAACGCATTCGGCATAATATAAGTTTCATGAAGATCACTGGCGTCAATTACTGAAGATATCGCCTCTGCAGCAGCCAGTTTCATATCTTCATTGATTTCAGTGGCGCCACAGTCAAGGGCTCCACGAAAAATACCGGGAAAACAGAGAACATTATTGATTTGGTTAGGAAAATCGGAGCGCCCTGTCGCCATAACCTTGACGTAAGGCGCGGCAATTTCAGGATCAATCTCCGGAGTAGGATTGGCCATGGCAAATACAATCGGATCAGCAGCCATTCTTTTTACATCACCTAGCTTTAAGGCACCGGGGGCGGATAGTCCGATAAATACATCGGCACCCTGAATAACTTCAGATAAGGAACCTATCTCCAGATGAGGATTCGTAATTAGTGCAAACTCGCTCCAATGCGATTTATCGTAATGGACAGCACGGTTAATTGCACCCTGGCGGTCCACACCGATCAAATTTACAGCACCGGCATGCAGGAGTATCTTGGATACGGCGATACCGGCGGCTCCAATACCGTTCACCACTATCTTTACATTCTTAATGTCCTTGTTGCATACTCTTAACGCATTCAAAACTCCAGCCAGTACCACAATCGCCGTTCCATGCTGATCGTCGTGGAAGACTGGAATATCGAGCTCCTGCTTAAGTCTCGCTTCAATTTCAAAGCAACGAGGCGAAGAAATATCTTCGAGATTAATGCCTCCGAAGGTAGGGGCGATCGCTTTGACAATCGCGATAATTTCTTCGGTATCTTTTGTATCCAGGCAGATTGGGAAAGCGTCCACATCTGCAAACTGTTTGAACAACGCTGCTTTGCCTTCCATGACCGGCATGGCTGCTTTGGGACCGATATCGCCAAGTCCAAGTACAGCTGTTCCGTCACTAACGACCGCCACCGAATTTTTCTTAATCGTATATTCGTATGCTTTATCTTGGTCTGCGGCGATAGCCTGACACACTTTAGCTACTCCGGGTGTATATACCTTGGATAAATCCTCCATGCTTCGAATAGGGTTCTTCAAGCCGGTCTCCAGCTTGCCGCCAACATGCATCTTCATTACTTCATCCATTATTTTCATTACTGTTCCTCCTGTTAATTGCAATATATTTTTCTCTATAAGCTTTCTGGATGTATGCTTGACATCCTAATCAGCTCCAAAACCGCAATAGAATAGTTGCCACAATAACAGTGCTGACGCCGCCGATCCTGGTGGAGATCTGGGCAAATGGCATGAGCTGCATACGATTGGAGGCAGAGAGAATAGCTACATCTCCGGTTCCACCCAAGCCGCTATGGCAGACGGTTACAATTGCCGCATCGACAGGGTACATATTGATTTTTCTTCCCACAAAATAGCCGGAAACCACCATGCTGAAGACGATAGCGAGGCAGGTCAGCACATAAGGTAGAGAGATAATGGCAGCTACATCCTTCAGAGGAACGTATAGCATGCCCAAACCTACCATGAGCGGCCATGTCAGGTTACCAGCAACGAACTTATACAACTGGTAAGCCCCATTTTCGAATCTTTCGGGAAGCGCCTTGACACATTTGATCAGTACAGCCATCAGAATCATGACAATCGGTCCGGGTATCCCTACATAATCTGCAAGCAATGCCCCAACAATGAAGAAACTGCATGCGATCAGAAGTCCCGCACCCATCATCATGAAATCTTTAGGTTTGTTATCCGGATTCTCATGCTGTAGATCGTCACCGGATTTGACTAGTGTACCGTTGCCGCTTAGATGGGGCTTTTTCTCGCCCAGACGTTTCAGGAAGCCCGCCACAATGATGGCGAATACGTTGCCGATAATTGCCGACGGGATCATCTGCGATACGTAATAACCCGCTTCGTGTCCACCCAGAATGCTTGAGTATGCAATCGAGAGAGGAAGAATCCCTTCACCGATTCCACCGCCAAGGATCGGTACGATAATAAAGAAGAAAGTATGATACATGCTATAACCTGTGAGTGTTCCTACCAGTAGTCCGCCGAGAACCGCTGCAATCGTCCCGACGATCAGCGGGATGAAGATCCGCGTAATACCCGCTACCAATGTTTTGCGGTGCATGCCGAGCATACTGCCACTCACCAGGATGGAGATGTACAAGTACAGGAAGTTGGCCTCTTTCATCAATGTGGTGACAGCGTCTGTCACAGTAGAGTTGAACAAATTCAAGTAAATCAGCAGGGATGGGATCATAAGGGCCATGATTGCGGGGCCGCCTATATTTTTCAACAAGGGAAGCTTCATACCGATATCACTCAGCAGAATACCCAGAACCATAATGACAGCGAACCCTCCAATCATGTCATTCGGTAGCTTCCCCGCCACACTTGCAAGAAGAATGACCACTGCCAGAGCTAGATACACAGGGAGCGGAAAGACACCCACCTTAAATTGCTTACATTTTTGAATGAAGGCAGCCTTTTCTGGCAGGGAACCTTCCTTTCCTTTGGAAACAGGTGATGGAATCGTATTTTGCATTTTTCATTTCCTCCTAAACTCTTTTCTAGCCTTATAGTAGCGGAAATGAAAGCGCTTTTGTTTTTACGTAATTATTGATTGAATTATAAAAATTATTAAAGTAAGCGCTATCAAAAATAGACAATCAAAAACCGCCGATTCCTTATAAAACACGGAACCGGCGGCCCACTCCAAAAAATTATATGAATTTAGAAATCACAGAACTGCCGCGGGAAGACATGCGATAGCGCTGTACAGGTCTTCCTATGGTGCCATAGGTCAATTCACTGTTCAGCGCTCCCATATCTGCGAGGACAGCAAGATATTTCCCGACCGAAACCCGCGAGATTCCGGAACTAACTGCAATCTCTTCAGTGCTAAAGGAATTTGCATTATGGGTCTCCACCGCTTTCCAGACCGTCCGCAATGTATGCCGGGTAAAACCCTTGGATAAATCCTGAACGGCCGAGGGCTCTTTCCTATACCCGGTTAGCTTATCTAGTTCAGACTGATCCAGGGAATCCTGATTGCGGAACAGAAAATGCTGCTCCTTGTAGGCGGAAAGGGCTGCGAGAAAGCGTTGAAACTCAAACGGTTTGATAAGGTAATCGACTGCACCGTTCTGAAGCGCGTCTCGGATACTGTCCTTATCGCTCGCAGCCGAAATGATAATCACATCTATTCGTTTGCTGCCTCGACGGAGAGCGGACAGCAGTTCCAATCCATTGCTCTCTTTCATGTAAATATCCAGCAGAATCAGCTCGAAAGACTCATCTGCCAATTTGAGGAGAGCTTCACCCACTGATTTTGCCCAGCCTTTACACTGAAAACCTTCCACTTGCTCCAGATAGAATTTATTCATCTCGGCTACCATCGGATCATCTTCTACAATCAATACACTAATCATTGACCATCACTCTTTGCTCGATAGGGTAAACTAACCGTAAATCGGGTCCCTTCTCCCTTTCCTGTTTCACAAACAATCTTACCTCCCATAGCTTTAAGGCTCCGCTCAACCAGATACAAGCCGATGCCTCGGTCATTTCCTTTTGTCGAATACCCCTGTTGAAAAATATACGGCAATTTCTCATCTGGGATACCGCTTCCATTATCGCTAACCGTAACTATCAGCGTCTTATCCTGATATTGAAAGCTGAAATGAATATATTTACTGCCTCTACCTTCCGGCGCTTCCATTGCATTATCCAAAAGATTACCGACTATCGTAATGAGTTGGCAGGAGCGTTCCGGATCGCTAGGCTCCGGCAGAACCCCATCCTCCAGAAGCACCAGCCGAACTCCGGCTTCTCTGGCCCGGCTCAGCTTACCCAATAGAAATCCGGCCATCACAGGGTCCTTCACTTGTCTCACCACCGTTCCCATCTCTGCCTGTGTTGTTGTGACAGTACTTGTTATATAAGCCTCCAACCGATCATACCTTTTCATATGTGTTAATCCTAATATTACATGCAGCTTGTTCATAAACTCATGCGCCTGGGCACGCAATGCCTCGGCATATAAGGAGATGCCAGATAACCTTTCCATAAGTATGCTGATCTCCGTCTTATCACGGAATGTGGCAATTGCACCTTCTACTGCTCCCTTTACATGAATAGGAACCACGTTTGCCAATAACGTAACACCGCTATGCTCCACCTCCAAGTCCTGGCTGGCTTCACCGGTTTTGAGCACTGTATTCATCCGCAGTGATGGCCAAAAGCTCTCCACCGACTGGTTCAAGGGATCATCCTGCATGCCAATGGCTGCAAGCAAACGCCTGGCTTCAGTGTTAATCAAAGTAATACGTGACTCTTTATCAACGGCAATGACTCCCTCCCTAACTGACTGTAGCATGGAGTTGCGCTCTTCCAAAAGCTTAGCAATAGCGGCCGGTTCCATGCCAAACATCATTTTTTTGATAATACGTGCCAGCAGAAATGCTCCCGCAGCCCCTATTAGACTGCCTATAAGCAATCCCCAATAAAGGATTCCCACGTTCTCTCTTATGGCAAGTCTGATGTTTCCCAGTGATATCCCTACTGCCACCGCTCCTAATTGTTTCCCGCTTGCAGAGAAGACAGGTGAAAACGCTCTTACAGATGGGCCCAAAGAACCCTCGGCTTCCGAAATGCTTTCCTGCCCCTGCAAGACTGCGGCTTCGTCGCCACCGATAAAATGCTTACCAATTTTGTCCTTGTCCGGATGGGAATATCGGATCGCATTCATATCCATGACCACAACAAATTCCACATTGTTCAACAATCGGATTTCCTCAGTGTAGCTTTGCAATTCAGACGAGCTGCGTGATTTGTTTAACGCTTCAATAATTAGAGGGTTACGCGATAACGTACGGGAAATGATCACAGCCTTTTGTTCCAACGAGGATTTTGTTTGTGAGGAAACCTTTATACTAAATAGCACATAGACCACTAGCAGCATTATGATAAGAACTGCACCAATCATCAAAGTAATTGTAGTTTGCAGCCGAAGTGTGTGTTTGCCAATTTTCATCAGCTGTCCCTCCGGGAATTTTTCTTCATTCTAACGTATACACGCAAGGATGGCTATGACCTTATACGGTACACCGTTATAATAAAACAACAAACGCATGGCTAAGATGAGCCCAAGCGTTTGTTTGCCTAGCCGAAAAGAGGCAGGGGGATAACTTAATGTGCTTTTACGAATTCAGCGGATTTTATACCCGTTTGGCGGCCGAAAATAATGATTTCCGCAACAGAGTTACCACCGATCCGGTTTTGACCATGCAAGCCTCCGGTAACTTCGCCTGCTGCAAAAAGGCCTGGAATCGGTTGTCCGTCTTTATTTAAAACTTCTGTGTTGGTGTTGATTTTCACGCCTCCCATCGTGTAGTGAATTCCCGGGCCGATTTTAATTGCATAATATGGCGCGCCGGACAAGTCATTGTCCATTCCGGTTGTTCTGCCGAAGTTGGCATCCTGTTTATTCGTCACCGCGCTATTCCAGCTGTCCAGTGTAGTTTTCAACTGATCTGCCGGTACGTCCATTTTTGTTGCCAAAGCCTCGATCGAATCTCCTTGGATAACGAAGCCCATTTTTTCATATTGTTCAATCGCTTTAGCGCGAGACTTTACGCCGGAATCAAATACAAGAAACGCAGATTTCTCAGGAAGCTTATTGATTGCAGCGGTAACATTATCTCTTGTATCCAGTTCGTTTGTGAAACGTTTGCCCACACTTGAAACCAGAATCGCTCCTTCCCCACGAACAGCCTCCCCAATGAGATAGGATTTTTCCTGCTGCACAGTCGGGTGAACTTGGATTTGATCCATATCGACTGTGGTACCGCCGAGCTTCTCAATCATCTTGATACCGTCACCGGTGCTGCCCGGCTGGTTGGTGGTAACGTACCCCTCCAAATCAGATCTGACTCCTGAAATCATGTCTAGATTAGCGCCGAAACCGCCGGTTGTCACCACGACAGCAGACGCTGTAATCGTTTTCTCCTCACTTTGGTCAAAGATGACTTTGACGCCATTGACCTTACCGTCTTTTTCGGTAATTTCTTTGACATTGGCGTTAACAAAAAGGGGAATGCCTTGTTCTTGTACGTTTTCCACCAAACCTTTGACAAGGTATTGTCCTACTGCAGAGCCATCTTCAGGACGGTGTGTACGTTTTTCGTTCATCCCGCCTGTAATCGTGATATTATTCAATCTAATCCCGATAGAATCCAGCCAATCAATCGCACTTGCGGAATGGTCTACGAAGAAACGAAGCATCTCTTTATCGTTCGTATCGTGGCCACCTTTTAAGGTCTCTTCATAAAAGAGATCATTGCTGTCTTCAATGCCTTGCTCTTTTTGGAATTTCGTTTCAGAAGCATTCATTCCCGAAGATGATTTTGTTGTATTCCCGCCGGCAACCGGCATTTTTTCAAAAATAACCGGGTTCATACCTTTTGCTCTCGCCTCAAGTGCAGCAGACATTCCGGCACCGCCTGCACCGATAATGATGATGTCATATTTATCTTTTAGTTGATCGTACGGTGTATAGCTAGCTTTGGATGCTCCCGAAACGGCTTCAGTTTCCTTTGTCTCGTTGATCTTGCTGGTGTTCTTGCTGGTGTTCTTGCTGGTGTTCTTGTTCCCGTTTCCATTGCTGCTGTTGCTGTTGCCACATCCTGTGATAACAAGCATGACTGAGAGAACGAGAATAAGAGCAGTGGTTACTTTTTTATTCATGTTATAGCTTTGCCCCCTTGTGAATATTTTTACAATCAGCTTAACGGCAAAGGCCCTGCTCTTGAAAGTTTATGTAACTAAAAAAAACGTTTTGTAACTAAATTAATCACTGCAATGTGTACGAAAGACCGCCGGTTAGGGGCATGGCTCAAAAAAAGAAGAGCCTTTAGGCTCTCCTTCGTTTACAAGATCGCTTTCATCCGATTGTTTCTTGGATTATGCTCTACTTCCGCAAGACCCAATTCTTCGAGCAACGGTGGGATATACATTCCGAATCGCCCCCGAAGTCCCTTCTTTAATCCATACCAACCGCCGACAGGGTTTTCAGGTGAACGCCCCCATGCTTCAACGGTACCTTCTTTTGCTGGTTTTTGCTCATCAGCACTTCCTAACTCCATCCAATCACCATTTTGTATAAGCATGGCGTGCAGATCTTCAATACAGCGGTAGTCATAATGCAAAACCGTTTTCCCTACAGTGCAAACTATAATTTCTTTACCGTCTTTTTCGACCTTATACATTTCATACTCGGATGTTTGCGGTGGTGTCTTTAACCTCCAAGGATTTTCCTTGGTTCCTGTAGCTGTCAACATATTTTCAACTCCCAAAGTAACTCACAAAATTAGTAAGTTCTAATCATTTTATTATATTTGCATCATTTTACTATACTTCATTACCTTTATTCGTCCTACTCAGTATAAGAAAGCTTGCACCATCATTCCAAACTACTCAACTCCACCACATCTCCACTAGTGGCCTTCACAGCATAATTACAATCTAACTTCCCGCACAGCACATACTTCTTCTGCCCAGGATCATACACATAGACGGGTTTTAATTCGAACCATCCCTTGAGCTTGTCATGAGCTTCGTCATGGCTTACAGAAATCCCCTCTTCGCTCTTGAACTCATCAAACATATCGAGCATTGGCTTGTTATCCATATAATTTATAACCTTATAATTCTGCACATCGATGAACAGGAGGATCTTACGCTGGAATATACGATTACTTGGCGCCTTCATCCTCAGTGTTGCCTGAATATGTCCTCTTTCCCGTTGTAAGGTCTTCAATATCCATTCTCCGGATTCATCCGGATAGAGCTGGCTTAAACCAGCTTCAACTGCGGCTATACATTCGGCTTGTTCTGCGTCTGTGATAGGAAATGAGTCCGGATGCGGCTCACTAGCTATTGCCTGCTCAATGGAAACTACCTCAAGTAGACGTATCTCCGTCCTTTCGAACGGCTCCAGCTCCGTATTCTGTTGCTCCCAATGTATTACTTGATCAATATTCAGTCGTGCTCTCGTACCTGATATAAACTCAAATGGGATGGTGGTTGTTCCGTCATTTGAAATGTAGATTTCTTCTATCCCATAGATCGGCAGCAGTTGCTTCGTCTCGTACACCGGATATTCTATAAGCTGTAGTTGTTTCCTCGCCTGTGGCTCTATCGTTTGAAGTGTGAGAGTATAGTTCTCTTTGTGCACAAGGGAGCTGGAAGGAAACTGGCCATATACACTGTAAAAAACAAGCCTGCCTTCCGCATCGAAGCGAAGCTCGATCCGTCCACCAGGAGTGACTGGTATGCTACCTATTTTTTCAATAAAATGATATTCACCATTCTGTTTCTTCTCTAAGTGGAAGTGTTTACCGTATACCACCCTTGCCTCAGCTTCAATCCACCGGATGACTCCGTTAAAATCTATATTTTGGAATGGTGTCTCATTCGCATAAGATTTCCCGCCAACAAAAATCACACTTTTATAGTTGCGGGATTGTAGGTCAATCGTGATGACGGCAGTTCCTTCAGGATTGTAATCGCCCTTCCATTCCTTAATATGAGCAGGAAACCATTCCATACTAAGAAAATAGTTGGTCTCTCCCAGCATCGTAACGTCGCGATAAATTTCATGAGAGTGTAAGTAGTAGTTGTCCAACCCATATTTTTGCTGTGTGGCATCAAGCAGTTCTTTGATTCGAATATCCATCATAGTGCACCCCATAAAATTGATGCCTACATCATACCATTACTTAGCGTTGATTATGAAACGCAGCAGCGAATATTGGAGTCGATTGTTACTTATTAAATAGTAAAATCTTCTGAATATTGTACAAGCTCATGCAATGGGTTTTGCTGATGTTCAGAAAATGATCAGTAGCTTGGGTTTTAATAATACAGAGTGTATTAATATTTTGCACAACCTTCACCAGAATTCTATACGTGAATAATGACCAAATATTTTAATGGAGGTAAATCATCATGAATGACATCATCGATGGAAATGAGGCATTAATACAATTTTTCCCACTTCCAGCGCATCTTTATAGTAAGGATATTGCTTGTATTGTAATTGTTGCTTATGCAGAAGAGCAGGGACCAAATTTAACAGGCCTCATAAACGCTCTATACTCCAAGGGATATACAAACCTTGATCATCTACTAAATTCCACATGGAAAAAACTATACCAAGTTCCGAGGTTGGGACACAAAAGACTGATGCTTCTACTTCATTTACTAGAACGAATTTCTGCAGATCCCAAGACCATAGAAAACCATACCATTGTCCCTCGTGTTACAATGCAGAGTAAAAAGGAAATGAAAGAATTAACTTTAAAGAGGATTATAAAGAAGTATAACGAAACATCTGTGGAGGTATTAAGTGAAGCTACCGAAAAAGAAGCTCGTTTAAAGAAAATTAAAGATAGACTACGTGAAATGGGGATGATCATATAACAATGCCCCGCCAGTAATCACTGATGGGAATCTTTTTTATGATCGATTTGGCTTGTGTGCCTGGATTACCTACCAACGAAATGCCATATGCATGCATGAAAAAACTCAAGCGGCATTACGCTTGAGTTTTTAAGATGTATTACAAATTGTTAATAATTTTTTTAAGCTCTTTTGCCGGTACTCCTGCAACGACAGTATTCGCTGGAACATCTTTAGTGACAACTGCTCCTGCCGCAACAACAGAGTTATCTCCAATCTTCACCCCGGGCAGTATGGTAGCGTTTGACCCAATCCATACATTGTCTCCAATGATAACTGGAGAGGGATAGGTTACATTTCTCGTTTCTAAAGGTAACCCATGATTAAGAGTAGCAATCGTGACATTCATACCAATCATTGTACCGTCCCCTATATTAATTCCACCTCTATCTTGGAAGGAACAGCCTGTGTTGAAAAACACATTCTTCCCTACAGTGATATTTTTCCCAAAGTCTGTATAAAACGGCGGAAAACACATAAACGACGAATCAACTTTATTGCCTGTAAGTTCACTAAAAATCTCCACTATTTCTTCTTTTGAATGATAGGATGTATTCAATTCCATGGTGATCTTTTGAGCTTGATAACTGCATTGAGTTAATAATCCATGCAATTCTTTATCCTCACCCGAAATTGAATTTCCCTTCTTACAAAAATCAATAAATTCTTTCATCTCCATTTTTAAAATCACCAGCCCATTTTAATTATACTTCTGATAATGCGATTCATATGTTAGCGGCCTTGCTCACATCCCTTTTCATTCACATCATAAGTTGATATGATTCAAATGACTAATACTTATACCAAATACACTCTTATGCTTTTTAAGCATAGATATAATAAGGAGACTGTTATGGAAATTCGTGTATTACGCTATTTCATTGCTGTAGCGAATGAAGAGAATATATCGGCTGCTTCAAAACAGCTGCATTTGTCTCAACCTACATTATCAAGACAATTAAAAGACCTTGAAATGGAATTAGGAGCAACTTTATTTGAAAGAGGTAATCGGAAAATTACTTTAACAGATGAAGGGAAGTACTTATTTAAAAAAGCGAAGGAAATCGTTGCGCTAGTAGATAAAACCGAAGCCAGTTTTAAAGAATCAAAAGAACTGATTAGCGGAGAAATTTATATTGGTGGTGGTGAAACAGAAGCTATGAATTTCATTGCCAAAGCATCAAAAGAATTACTTGAACATTATCCAAGTATTCGATTTGATTTATACAGTGGTAATGCTGACGATATTACTAGCAGGTTAGACAGTGGATTATTAGACTTCGGCATTGTCATAGAACCCACAGATAAACAAAAATATGATTATATAAAATTACCTGCTACTGATGTTTGGGGTGTTTTAATGCGCAAAGATAGTCCTCTAGCGTACAAGCAGTTCATCCAGCCAATAGATTTAATAGATAAACCACTGTTAATTTCACGTCAAACTGCTGTCAGTAACGAATTCACAGGATGGTTTGGAGCGAATATTGAGGATCTCAATATTGTCGCAACTTATAATCTACTTTACAATGCTGCACGAATGGTAGAGGAAAATATTGGATATGCATTGTGCTTGGATAAACTTATTAATACATCAGGAGATAGCAAGCTTTGCTTTAAACCTTTAAACCCCAAATTAGAGGCTAATTTAAATATTATCTGGAAAAAACATCAAGTGTTTTCTAATGCAGCAAATAAATTTTTAGCTCAGCTACGAAACAATATAAAAATATACAGTTCATAACTGTAGACAATAACCCTGGGAAAGCGATCCCCCCAGTCGTAACGTGTGTTTGTATGTTAGCTTGTCTTCAAAACGCAAGAAAAGCCCAAGCTTTTTTCTCAGCTTGAGCTTAGTCTTACAATATTAAATGTTGTGCCCTAACCAATGACACACAGCACTCCATATGTCTCAAGTGTTAAGCACCCATATTAACCTAGGACAACGCCAACATCGCGTTCATATCTTCCTCGGCAGTAGTAATCAGCTTTAATCCAAAAAGCTCTACCAACACATCCAACACCCCATCCGAGATAAACTCAGGCGGTTTCGGTCCGATACGAATATCCTGAATACCAAGACTGAACAAACCAAGCAGAATGGCTACCGCTTTTTGCTCAAACCAGGACAGCACGATGCTGACAGGCAGCTCGTTCACCGTACAATCAAATGCCTCAGCCAGAGCTAAAGCAATCTTCACCGTAGAACCAGAATTATTACATTGCCCAAGGTCAATATAACGCGGAATGCCTGTGTCTCCAACAGTTCCATAATCTACGTCATTAAAGCGGAATTTTCCGCAAGAAGTGGTTAAAATGACGGTATCGTTCGGTAAGGAGGTCGCCAACTCGCGGTAGTAATTCCCACCTTTACCTGGCGCGTCACAGCCTGCAATGACGAAAAACCGGCGGATATGCCCATCTTTGACAGCCTGAATGATCTCTGGTGCCAGCCCGATTACTGTTTCATGATGATATCCTGTCGTAAGTACCAGATCTGACTCTACATCAGCCGCAGGTAATGACAATGCACGATTAATCAGGGGGGAGAAATCGTCATTCGTGATTTTCGCTACACCTTCTAGTCCTGCTACTTCATATGAGAAAAAGCGGTCTGCATACGTACCCTTAATCGGCATCACACAGTTTGTAGTTGCAAGAATCGCACCAGGAAACTGCTCGAAAAGTCTGCGTTGATCGTACCAAGCTTTGCCGATGTTGCCTTTCAGATGTTTATACTTCTTGAGCGCAGGATAGCCATGGGCAGGTAGCATTTCCGAGTGGGTATAGATGTTGATGCCCTTTCCTTCCGTCTGCTGCAGCAATTCCTCGAGTGCATACAGGTTATGCCCTGTCACCACAATACATTGACCTTCAATTTTATTCTGGCTGACTGTGATTGGTTGTGGAATCCCGAAGCGATCCGTATGCGCACGATCTAGCAGATCCATGACGCGAACCGCCGCATCTCCAACCTTCATCGCCATTTCCAAATGCTCCTGCGTATTAAAGTTGGAATTGGTCAAGGTCATGTACAAAGCTTCGTGGGTAATACGATCCACCTCAGGATCGCTATATCCTAGCTGCCGAGCATGTGTTGCATAAGCTGCAATTCCTTTTAAGGCAAAAATCATCGTGTCCTGTAAACTCGCAATGGTTTCATTTTTGCCGCATACTCCAACAACGGTGCAACCGCCAGTCGGTGTCTGTTCACACTGGTAACAAAACATATCGTTATCCTCCATATTTAGATAATCTTTCGTTACTCTCAACGTAACAGAACACCAAACCTTGAGTTGTGATTACACACACATTTTTTTAGATCAAGCAGATTTAAATAGCCGTCTATTGATAACAACCATCATTATAATAACGCCTATACAAATGAAAATATTAATCCCAAAAACCATTTTGAACGCCTGTAGCTGATCTTCCTGCCCTATCTCTCCACTCACCATCCCAAGTCCAAGTGCTGAGCCAAACACCATCCCCGCATTTCGTGTTAAGGCAATTATTCCTCCAATTGAACCTACGTGTTCCTTAGGCGTCTGCTGCATAATATAGCTATTATTCGGAGAAGCAATGAGCCCCATCCCAAGTCCAATAAGACATAAAATCGCAGCGATTCCATAGACCGGGATATTCTCTAAAAATACTAGCAACAGGACGAACCCGCCTCCCATAGCACTCAGCCCCATAAGCATCAGCCGACGAGAACCATAACGATCGGACCAGTAGCCTGCAAGAGGACCTGCAAAAGCCAATGCAATGGGATAAGCCGCCATAATGTAACCGGTCGTGGAGGACGAAAACTGAACCGCTGCTCCCATCAAATAAAATGGAATAAGGACAAGCAAGGTATTAGAAAGAATAAAAGAGGCACAGCTAACGATCAAGCCACCCGCCACAGAAGGAATTCTCAGCGCCCGAAGAGGTAGAAAAGGTGTCTTTTGCCTCCGTTCCCATAATAGAAACGTGACCAACAGCAGGATAAACCCCATCAAACTCGCCGTCGTCTGCGTAGACACCCACCCCCACTTGCTCCCATTTGTTATCACGAGAAGAAGCAAGGTGATCCATACCATGAACAAGCTAGCCCCCACGATGCTGACAGTTCCCGATTTACGATCTTGCACACGGCTCGGAATGTACCGGTATGCCATAACTGTAGCCACAATCGCCACAGGAACATGGATCAAAAATAGCCACTGCCAGCTAAGCCACTCCGCAATCAACCCTCCCGCAATAGGGCCTGTCATCCCGCCCAGTGCGACAGCCGTACTCAGAATTCCGAGTGCATGTCCTCTTTTCTCTTTCGGCATATGGATGGTGATGAGCGCAATATTCGTTGCTTGGAACATCGCAGCACCTATACCCTGCACAACTCTAAGCGTAAGCAATATTGGCAGATTAGGTGAAAAAGCGACCAAGATCGAACCAACTGTAAAAATCACATATCCGAGATTATGAATGCGGCGAAACCCATAACGATCACCCAGTTTTCCCATCACAGGGAGAAGCGCAGTAATCACTAGTAGGTACCCTGTTGTGATCCATAAACCCTTTGCAAGCTCCGTCTGAAAATGATTTATAAAAAAAGGAAGCGATACATTCATAATTCCGGCTGTAAAATGGGAAATAAAAGCTCCCATACAAATAGCCGCCATCATACCCAACCGCCGCCTGCGGGTGCCCGCTAGCTCTGTATTTTTTGCAACATTCATACTGATCCCGTCCCCACTCATATTTGTCTAAGAATTACTAACAATTATAAGTAGATCCATTGCCAGGACCAATCCCATAAAGATGGGATATGAGATGTTTAAATAGGCTCCAGTCAGTACAGCCTTGTCTTCCCCCTCGCTTTCACAGTCATATATTATATCTGCTTCAGCTTGCCTTCTTCGCAA
This sequence comes from Paenibacillus sp. B2(2019), assembly GCF_008370385.1. Lineage (NCBI taxonomy): Bacteria > Bacillati > Bacillota > Bacilli > Caryophanales > Paenibacillaceae > Paenibacillus > Paenibacillus sp. B2(2019). The sequence goes on along the minus strand of NZ_VTZR01000024.1, from coordinate 733,846 downwards.
TTCGGAAAGTAGCTAAAAAGCTTAAAATTACGAAAAGAAGCTGGATCGATAAGGCCAAGAGGATTCCTCTCATTACGCCCCATCCAAAGGATTCACTAATGGTAATTAGGGCACCGCCTAATCCGATGCTAAGTGCAGGACTAAACGCATCAATAAATTGAATATTCGCTGAAATTGAACCTGCATCGCCATCTTCGGCATGCTGGAGCGCAATGGCTCCCGTGGTTGGATGTGCCAGCCCTATTCCAAAACCGGTAAGTATTTGTGAGAACACTGCGAGCACAATTCCATTACCTGAAATGCCTATCACGGTTATGACCAGCGCAACTCCGACTATCATAAAAGCAACGCCAATCGTCACCCGTTGTCTACGGCCACTCCCATGGTCTTGTTCATCAAGCTTGGATTGCATCCACGCTGCTATTGACCAACTTATAGCCCCGGCAGCAACGATTAAGCCCGCAATATCTGCCGATAACCCTTTAACATTTGTTAGAGCTAGCACAACATAGCTTTCAACAGCATAGTAGCATGCAACAAACAGCCCTCTAGTAACAATGGTTGCCGGCAAACCTTTTCTAACTACTAAAGCACCCTCTGGCAGCAGTTTCCGTAAAGGTTGAATCATAATCAAGCCCCCTGCAATTGAAATCACAATCCCTTTCCAAGAAGGTAAAAATCCTAATCCTGCTAATAGCAGCCCTGTTCCTAATGTTAATAAAATTGCGTATATTTCTTTATACGTCCCTCTTTTCGTCGATGAAGCATTATTATTTTCAGCTTGTAACTTACGAAATAATGGGAGCGTTAAGCATACAGATAGAACAATGAACGGCAGAACAAGCCAGAACACAAACCTCCACGAAAGATTTTCGGCTAAAAGCCCTGCGATATAAGGACCAATTAATGCTGGAAGAATATAAGCACTAGAGAAAGCTGCAAGTATTTTTGTTCTTAGACTGTCAGGGTAACTTAAAGTAATGCTGGAGTATACACAAGTTAAAAGTGCACCTGCTCCGAAACCTTGAAAAGCTCTTCCGCCGATCAACATGTAAATATTGAAGGAAGTTGCTGCAATGACGATACCCGTAACAAAGATTAGAATAGAAACTACAAATGATTTATATACACCATTCTTATCAATCTGCTGTCCAATGACCATTGTGCCAATGATTTGGGATAAAAGAAATGCACTAAAAATCCAACCATAATAATGGATCGCATTCAAACTTTGCGCCACCTTTGGTGCAATCGTCGTAACCCCCAATCCTTCAAATGCTACTGTTGTGACTGCCAGAATAATACCGATAGTCAACGCTCTGTACTGGGCATCAAAAATCCCGATTTTATCATTGCTGGTTCTCATCTTTGTATCCCCCTTATAATTGTCGAAGCATTAGTTGCTATAGCAAGTATTAAGTAATAAAAAAAACAAACGATTCAAAACAAATGGTCTTGACGATAATCGTCATAGCAACTAATTGGCGTGAAGAGCTTCTCTTTTTACAAACAAAATCTACTATAAATCCTTTACATTATTATGAATGACAGAAAGTAGCCTTCTAAAGGTTTCAACCTCTTCCTCAGTTAACCCTTCAATGGTCTTTCTATACGCTTCAAGAGAGGGAGCAAGAATCTCATCTTTTATTTCACGCCCTTTAGAGGTTAGATATACACGTAAAGATCTTCTATCCGTCTCATGGGTTACACGATGAACAAAGCCTTTCTTTTCAAGCTTGAAGAGCATACGCGCAATGTTAGTTTGATCTTTATAGAGTCTTTCAGCAATATCCTTTTGAGTAATCCCTTCACTCTCCCAAAGAATAACGAGGATCTCCCATTGGTCCACCGTAATATCAAAGGGATTTACCACTTTTTGATAATAGTTATTCAGCTTTAAATCTGCCCGGTGTACAATTACGCCTATGTATTTTTCTAATTCCAATGGTATAGCCTCCAGATAATAGACATGATTATAGTTGCTATGACGAGTATAATTGTAAAGGCTAATAAATGCAACGCTAGAATATAAGCTCCTTATTTCGCAGATTTCAGCTTCTTCTTCTCTTGAAACCAGCCCATCACTAGAAGTATTAGTGGAATGATAAACAACATCGGAATCTGGACATAGAACCGGACGACACGTAATCCTGTATAGATAAATTCTACATAGTTTCCCGCCATCGCAATGGAACAAATAAACATAACCATAGTCACAGGGATCATTAATTTGCGATAGGAGGGAATACCGAACAATGTTGCCGCACCGATTAACGTCGCATATAAATAAATGCCGATCCGGAAAAAACCACCGACAATAGCCGTGACGAGAAACAATACATCCAATCGTTCTAGTAAAGCTCTTCCCTCAATCAACTCCGAGGTTGTCAGCAATGGGTATTGTGTTCTTGTAAATAGATCCGCACCGAGGACAGACACATTTAGCATCGTAACAAACGCGATAAAAGATCCGCTGATCAATAATCCTGTAATCACTGTTTTCTTCACTTGTTGCGGTTTATTCACATAGGGAAACAACATCAAGAACACTATAATCTCTCCAAAAGGAAATACAACGGTGCTTGGAATCGATTGCCTCAGTACGGTTAACCATCCCTCTTCAAGTACAGGTCTTAAATTTTGAAGATTTACATTCCCAGATGTAACAATCGAAATTAGACCGGTTACAGTAACAAGAAGTAACACAGAAAAAAAGAGCTCCGCTGTCCTCGACAACACCTCAATACCTTTTCCAATGACATACATAACCGAAAGTAGCATCAAAGCAATAATAACGAGAAAGGGAGTCTGTGTAAAAACAAAGGATACAGCCATTGAGGCGAATTCACGGACTACAAAACTCCCATTAAACAAGAAATAGACGACATATAACAAGGCGACGATACGACCCACAACGGGCCCTAATATTTTTTTCGCATATTCCGTGAGCGGAAGATCCGGATAAAATAAAGACAATCGATGATAGATTAGAAATAAACAAATTCCCCCGAGCATTCCGAGGATTGCGGTGATCCATGCATCTTGCTTGGCTTCCGCACCAAATCCGGAGATAATCGCGCTCACGATTTCAAACATCAATACAAGGATAAGCAATTGACGGGGACTGATCTTTGCTTTTTCCAATGTCACTCCTTCTCTCTATGAACAATTCATTTATCAGCTATTATCGATACTTTCCATTATGGTTCTATTACGCAACCCAGTATTACGCAAATAAGCCTCCACTTTCACTTTTACTTCAATCGTGGGAAAGGTCACATCGTTCCAATCCCGCTTTAACGTTCTCCATTGCTTAGGGTGATCACGATGCACCACTTCTCCAAATCCAAAAATGTCCGACTTTTGCTGTTGCATTAATTTAATCGTGGCTACCGCTTCATCATGAACGGCTTGCATGTACAGGCGCTCAATTTGCAAAAACAATCTCGGGTTAGTTATATCAATTGGGACATCAACCTCACCAATATTTGCATCCGCGCCAATCTTCACCTCAATAATTGGTTTACCGGATTTATCAAAGCTTGAATGAAATGATGATTTGGTTCGTATATTCTCGATCCCGATTGTATGTGGCTGATCATTCCAATCCATGGTTAACAATGTCGAATTAACTCTGCCTAACACCCATAAGAATCCACGGCTTTCATTTCCGTCTAACCACCTCATTAATTTTCCATCTTTAAAAGTAGCAATCCCATTAGCCATTAATTTGTCTTCTTTATTTGTAGAATCGAGTTGAATGCCAGTAATCGTAGGTTCTTTACCAGATGAGACGATGGCTTGAATGACTTGGTATATTTTCTCATCGATATTTTCACCAAAGGCTTTCTCGGTTTCAGCTACCATTTTCTTAATTTTAATGGCAGGTGAATTATCGAGACTCGTTCGTTGTTTAATGATTTCTTCTCCCGTCGTTCCCCTCGCGATAACCATTGTAGCGGAAGGACGAAACTCACTATCCCGCTCAATGCCGTCAAAAAGCTTCTTTATCCCTTGTGTTGTAGCTAATTCTTCACCTACCAAGAGAACTACCGCATGACCATAATGCAATTGCCTAGAAAGTTTTCTCGAAAGAACGCGGGTGGCGTCAAATACATTATTTCCTTCTGCTGAATATGTGGTTGGAGGTAACGGAGCAGGGCTACCTCCTCCTTGTGTACTTGAGACATTTATTGGATTCACGATCTGAACCGTAACCCTAATGTTCTTTGTTTCTCCTTTATCAATCGCCATCGCGACCACAAAACCGATATCCGTTAACTCTCGACTATCCCAGCAACCCGTAAGGAGAGCAATCATAACCATCGACAAACAAAGCCGTGCCATTCTACGTCCCATCTTGATCACCCACTTGCTCTGTTGTAGGCTTCTTCATCAATTTGGGAACCAAATGTCTCATCCAAATCGGTAAAGGTGCATGAACCTGACTATTCTTTACATGCATCATTGGACTATAAGGAGCCATGTAAGGTACACCAAATGAACGTAAACTACACATATGTGCAATGATCATAATCAAAGTAAGAATCATTCCAAAAAAACCGAACGTTGCTGCACTGATCATGAGGAGAAAACGTAACAATCTCGCGGATACAGCAATCGAGAAAACAGGCGTCGCTAGACTAGATATAGCTGTAAGTGAAACAACAATAACCATTGCCGTTGACACTAAACCTGCTTGTACAGCCGCCTGCCCAATGACAAGTGCTCCAACGATGGATACTGCTGATCCAATTGCTTTTGGCATACGAACACCCGCTTCACGCAGAATTTCAAAAATAACCTCCATTAATAGCGCCTCTACAAACGCGGTAAATGGCGTTGCTTCTAGCTGTGAAACAAGCGAAATCACTAACTGCGTTGGTATCATTTCTTGATGAAAGGTTGTTGCTGCAATGTAAAAAGAAGGCCCAATCATCGAAATGATGAACATTACGATTCGTAACAGCCGCAATGCAACACTGATATCATACCGATGATAAGAATCCTCTGTAATTTGAAAGAATTGATTAAAAACGGCTGGGATGATTAGCATAAAGGGGGTTCCATCCACCATAATTGCAATTTTTCCTTCTAAAAGATTAGCAGCGACGGTATCTGGGCGTTCTGTAGGTAGGATCGTTGGAAACGGAGTAAAACTCTGATCTTCTATCATTTTCTCAATGTATCCTGATTCCAGAATGCTATCCAATTTGATCTTGCGGAGACGTCGCTTCGCCTCTTCAACAATGCTATCATCCGCGATCCCATTTATGTACATGATCCCTATCCTGGTATGTGTAACTTGTCCTAACGTCATCGATTCCAGCCATAAATTAGGATTTCTTATGCGACGCCGAACCATCGAAATATTTGTCGTTAAGCTTTCAACAAACCCTTCACGAGATCCTCGAATAGAAGTATCCGTACCGGGCTCATCTATGGCGCGGACTTCACCGCCCGATGTAGCAATCGCTAGGGCTTCATTCGATCCATCAATTAATAAAATGGTCTGCCCCCACAACAGAGCATCATAGAGTTCATCCCATTGAACAAGCGTCTTCAGACCACCGATTGGAACAATTTTATCAGTGATTACTTGGACCAGATCATTTAATGTCCTTTGTTCATTACTCAGCATGACGTTCAGCAAGACTTCCATGACAAATTGATTAATGGTTGTATTGTTAACAATGCCATCCACATAAATAATTGCGGCTTGAAGCTCCTCCTCCGAGCCCCCAATCGTAAATTCTCGAATAATTATATCTCCACTATTCCCTGTCTTTTGGCGAATCTGCTCTAGATTGACTCTTAATTCTGTTGAATCAATCGGAATTGAAGGGACGGTCCATTGTGGATTGCTTCCAGCACTTTTGCTACTTGCATTGCCATCCTCTGCCATGCCCTTCACCTTTCTCTCCATTATTTGCTGCTCATTGCGTGATTATTCTACCCATTAACAGCAAATATTATTGGAAGATTAACAATGAAAGCAGGGAAGTGGTATGAAAATATTCGTCGTAACTGTACTCTTATTAATCTTAGTAATAGCACTGATCTTTCTGCTTGACTTCATTTCACTCTTTAGCATACAAGAAACATTTCGTAATCTAATGGCTTCTTTTCGCGTCATGAGTACCTCAGAACTCATTATCTTTAATTTCTTGATTGTAGGCACAATAACTTATTTAATGTGGCCACTGGTACAAAAATGGCTGCCACAGCAATCTCCATCATCGCAAGGTCAACCCTCCGAGCATATCGACAAAACGAAGACGAAATAGTGATCATCAACATGGATTTCGATCTTCCAGCCATATGTGGAATTAACTACCCTCCTCTATAAAAATAAAACCCATGTCTGATGACATGGGTTTTAAAATTAGCTTCTAATATGTGACGTTTAGATTGCTGATCACACTAACCAATAAATTCTTGAACCCACTCACTGTTGTAGTAACCTATTCCAATTTCAGTAAAGGAACTATTCAGGATGTTGGCACGGTGACCAGGGCTGTTCATCCATTGATTCATTACTTCTTCCGGGCTCGACTGGCCTTTGGCGATATTTTCCCCTGCTGTATTATAGGAGATCCCAAATGCCTTCATCATGTCGAACGGAGATCCGTAGGTTGGTGACTGATGGTCAAAATAATTGTTGTCGGACATATCCTGCGCTTTGGCCAAAGCCATTTTCGACAGCTCACTATTCAAACTAAGGGGTTTCAAGCCTGCGTTTGTTCTTTCTTTGTTTACCAGTTCCAACACTTTCTGCACAGATGCCGATGCATTGGTGGAGGTTTGCGGATTAGCAGAATATTGTGGGTTGGCCGATTGTTGCGGATTAGCAGTATACTGTGGCTTAGCGGAAGTTTGCGGATAAGCGGTTTGACCCCCTGTTGTACCACCTGTAGGTGGAGTAGTGCGGATAAACCCATCCAGCCATTTCGTTACATCGCCGGGTACTTGTTTAGCCTTAATCGTTGATTTCCCAGCATTCTCTGTGGAAATAGAAGACGCTTGAGTTAAGGTTGTTGTTGTAGCTGTTTTTCCAGCATGATGTCCAACCTTCGTTTGTTGAGTAGTCATTTGGTTGTTGGCAGATTGATTACCCGAACAAGCTGTAACGAGCAATAGCGCTACTATTACGATAAATGGTTTAATAACGACCCCTCCTGATTTGGCAAAGTAGTGACTTAATCGAATAAAGTTTTTGTAAAGCACGATTGAATTATTCATCTCTAATTCAAAAAAATAAAAAGCAAAAAAATCCACCAGCAACATTTGTTGCTGTGGACTTTCTGTAAGCTTATTATGTATCGAGATCGGTATTCTTGCTCACATAGAGCTCACTAGGCTGAACTTGATATCGACCGGTTTGCAGCAGCTCTGGTAAACGCCCCATCCGTTCCGCTAAACAAGAAAGACTTTGCTCATGAAAATTAGAAAGCCCCGTATGAATCCGATCTTGAAAAGGTTTAAGCCACCTTGATTCCAAGTGATCAGGGCCGAAATAAACCCCAAGCAGAGAGCCCGCCGTTGCTCCGAAGCTATCCGTATCGTTGCCTTGCATCACCTGCTTGCATATTCCATCACCAACATTGTCTGCAAATCGCAGGGTATTAATTAAGGTGCCTATTTCCTGATAAACATCACAGTGACAATAATTCGCATACTTATGGTTAATGCTCTGATACGCTTCCAGCCAGTCATCTGCATTCGCTACCATCTCAAGGCAATCTTTAGTAATCTCGTAGAATCGGCTTCTTTTAGGTACGAATTGCAGAGCCGTATTGATGATTTCAATGGGATCGCGCTGCACGTGAGCAACAGCAATCGCAGCAGCAATGAACATCGTGGAGTAAATGCCGGTCCGGCGATGAGTAAAACTTGCATCCCGCCAAGCTAGCTCAGCAGCCAGAGCAGGTTGACCAGGACAGGCATATCCGTAAGCATCTGCACGAATCGCTGCACCGCATAGTTCTGTTCCCTGCACCATAAAATCAGGCCAAGCCTCTATTTCAGAATGATTGAATAGTTCCTTATCATGTTCCAAATAGCTAATCCCTGATCGCATCAAAATAGCCCTTTCCGGCCCCCAAGTTGTACTTATCGGAAGGTGATTTAACCATAAATCCCTTAAATTTCTTTTCGTAAAACCATCACCGAATTGTTCTAGCACCATCATTCCCATTAATGTGTAATTGATATCATCATCAGGTGCTACATACCGAATTCGCCCTCGAGTCGTCTCAAACCAAGACCAATGACGACGATCCAGCGCATGGAGAATTTCTTCAGAAATGTAATCATTCAGTGGCCATTCGCCTACAGAAGTTAACGCTTGACGTAATTCCGACAAGCTGGGATTTACCTCTATCGGTTTGCCCAGCATAGAGCCACAGACTGAAGCAAGAAAACCTGCTTCTACACGTTTGGAGCTATCCTTCAGATTCAAAATCCCGACCTGACCTAGGGGTCGAGCCGGATCACATTCCCGCCATATCTCATCTAAATCGTTTGGCTCATAGTAAGGCCAGTTGTCCCTCATTGGAATAACAGCCAAGCTATGGGCGAATTCTAGATAGGCATCATAGCTTGCAGGGAGCTTTTCCAACTTAGCTAAATAACCGGAGGTTTGATGCCCCTGCTCGAATTTATTACGCAGAACTCCCTCTAATTGAAGTTTAAGAAATGTGAGTGATGGTAGCATATTGCATCTCCTTTGTCCTCGTATCTATTCACAATACATCAATATCATAAGCTTTAGAAGTAAAAGATAAATAGATAAAAAAGTATTGTTCGAATAATGATTTTCCCTTAATAATCCTTCATCCCAACACTATCGAAACTGCACAATACACTAACAACAGTCCCATCAATACATTAAATTGACTTCTATATTTAGATATCATTTTTTTGAAAAGAGAACCACACAAACACCAACAAAAAGTGCCCATATAACCGATGAAAGCAAGAATTAGAGAATAACTCAATAATCTAAAAGAGGAAGAAGGATAGGTAAGGATAAATGTTGATGTAACAGTGATTCCATATAATATCCCTTTTGGATTGATAAATTGTAAAAGCATTCCCGCAATAAAGCTATTGTGTTTATCTCCAGCTGCATCACTTTCTGGTTGTTTACTTGTAATCATTTTAACTGCTAAATACAGCATGTAGACTCCGCCTATTACAGCCATAATAGATTTAATTTGTGGAAGAAGATTATTCAAAAGTAGATTAAAGTAGGAGCATAACAATATGATTATAAAAAATCCTGTACCCACTCCTAAACAAAATTTCATTGATTTTTTGAGCCCAACTTGGTTTGCAAAACCCATTGCCATAATATTATTGGGTCCCGGAGTAAAACTTGCAACAAATGCATATAAAAACAAAGAAATAAACACTAAATGATATCTCCCCTTCCAACTTGTATGCTATAATGTATCAATCAGACGTTATAACGTACATTCGTGCGTTTTATTGTATATCACGATCGTTATAAAGTAAATGGAGACAGGAGTAATTACCGTGGAAGAAATAAATATTATTATTGCGGAAAATATAAAAAAGATAAGAAAAAGTAAAGAGTTAAGCCTGGAAAAGGTTGCGGAATTAACAGGAGTCAGCAAAACAATGATTGGTCAAATCGAAAGAGGCGAATCGACACCAACCATTACAACCCTTTGGAAAATCGCCAATGGCTTAAAAATTTCATTTTCTGCGCTGATAGATTACCCAAAGCCTGACACAAGAGTAATCTTAAGAAGTGACATTCAGCCACTGCTTGAAGATAACGGAAAATATCGAGTGTATCTATCTTTTCCATTTGAAGAAAGTAAACGGTTTGAAGGTTATACCGTGGAGATAGACAAGGGTGGATACCTTGATGCCAATTCTCATATGGAAGGTACCGAAGAATTAATCACCGTGTTTGACGGAGAATTGTCTTTCCGTGTCAATAACAATGAATACCTCTTGAAATCGGGTGATTCTATCACATTCCTCGCAGACAAACCCCATGTATATCATAATCCAGGACAAACAATGACCCGGTTAAGCATGATTTTATACTATCCCTCTTAGCAAAAAAGTCCCAAGCACTTGAGCCTTGGGATCACGTTCTCTATGATAGGGTTGCTAGATGAGCTAATATCCTTTCACAAAAAAAAAGCCATCCTTTAGAAGAACTAAAGGATGGCTTGTTCATAATGCTTAAAGCGCCGCAATCCGCTGCTGGATGCGTGGAAATAAGGCGAAGGCATTCTCGTAAAATACTTTTTCGTGGTGCTGCTCAGGGACAAGTCGGCGGACAAATTCCGCATACAGGTCAATAGGAGCGAGTGGCCAATCCGTGCCGAACAACATTTTCTCATAGTGGTCGGAATACACCAGCGCCCGGCGAAAATGATCCATGAACAGAGGTTCATTCATGAACCGTTCAAAATGAGGCCGATCACCGACCACAAGACCGGACAAATCGGCATAAACGTTTGGATTTTTGGCCACCACTTCAGCGGCATCCATCACCCACGGATCGCCAAGATGGCAGATCATAAAATTCACATCACGTCGTTGAAACGCTAATTCGTCCACGGTAAGTGGATGTGCATACTTTAGCAATCCATTCATCGAGTACGTATCACCGGTATGAATGACCACAGGCGTGCCATACTTTGCTGCCAGTTCATAGATCGGCGAATAGATTTTGTCATAAACGTAATGATGATAGTACCCGGCGTAGAGCTTAATACCAGCTACCTCGGGCGCTTGCAGCCGTGCCTCAATTCGATCCAGTTCCTCTTGTGCATCCTTTCCTCCGAGCATGTTCGGATTGATCCCCACGCATTCCATTAAGAAAGGCGGTACAGTATCCTCCAAGTCAAGGCTCATCGGATTAGGGGAAGTAGAGTCAGGGAAAGCTCCCTTCGTCTGTTCCGTGACCCCCATTCCAATGCCGAGAACAACGTCGTTCTTATCAAACTCCGCTTTGAGCCCGGCAGCAGTGTAATCAACTTTAGAGAGATCCAGTGCTGTTTGATGAAAGCTGTCGATGTCCGACAGATGAATGTGAATATCAATGATCGGCATTTAAGATCTCCTTTTCGTCAGTAGGTCTAGCAAAGGTCAGCTTCAAAAGACTGCGGATATCCTCTGAATTCAGAGCGAGTTCTCCCATGATCAGGAAGGACGGCTGTGTCCAAACGGTTTCTCCATTTAGAAGCGGAAGATGATGATGCACCCCGTGATTAAATACCTTATTGTTCACATACGCCGAGGCACTCTGATTCGGATGACTGCTCACCATATGCAGCATATCCTTACGCGAAGATGCACCAATTCGCAATAGTCCCTTGGCCTCAAGATAGGTCTCAACCGTTCCTAATAAGAACTTGCCCTCCTTGGAGAATTCCATCCATCCTTCGGCATAGACTGGCGAAGGTTTGATATAATTCTCCTCCGACAACGAATAATTCGGCAAGGTCATTCCGCTGTCATTAGTCACCGAATGCAACACACAGAGCACAGGGACGCCGGGGAGCATAAGGTAATGCTGATTAACAACAATCCCTCGGTTCTTTTCCTGCTTCTCGATCGAAGTAGTGATACGTAATCCTTTCCATACATTGCCCTGAACATCCATTTGCTCGGTCCAAGCTGCGCTTCTTGGCTCCTCCAAACGACTAAATCCACCTATGCCTGAAATACCTACACCGAGTCCACCATGCCAAGGATTCCACCAGGAACGTGGTGCTGCTTCCGGGTAGGAGCTATCCAGCCATTCTTCTCCATGGTGCTTCAGGGAATGCACAACACTGCCGAAATCAGGAGCAGCTGCAATAGAAAGAACTCCGTTGCTCACAGTGTAAATAGGACCCGCTGGTCCCTCTTCTGTGCCACAGACAACAGCTGCTGTTTCCGTTTGAGGGAACCAGAGGCCGGTTCGCTCTTGAATACGATCCTCTCCACGATAGACGACTCGAACCTTCTGTCCTGATTGGTTGTGTTCTGAAGAAGATTCTGCTTCCTCAGGTGAGAGCTCAAAGCCCGCAGAGTGCAGATTCTGCTCTCTTTGCAGCTCCATCTCAGCGACTTTCTGCTCCTCTCCTGTATCCGTTAGTACATACAGCTCGAGGCTTCCATTAAGCGGAGTCATCTTTCGTTCGATTAACTCCGCATGAAGCGCCCCCGCCGCAAACGGATTTCCACCGCCGAGCGTTAATTCAAGATGATCATCCAACACCGGTGTGATCGGATCAAGCTGCTTCCGTGCAAAGGTGCGGAAATCCGACCACTTCAGGAAAGTGTTTAAAGCGAACACCAGCGTCTTTGTTCGTACGATATCTCCAGCAGAGATTTGACCAAGATTATGCTCCAGTCCAAGTGGATACTCCGGACGAAGCAGCTTCAGCGAAGGGTCCCAGCAAACGCCGCATGTGACATTTTCTTCCTTGCTAAACAACCAATTTTCCGTAATTTGAGCGCTGTCCCAATAACTCGGATCACCCGAATAAGCATCGCCCATATCTACGTAATGACCCTGATAAGGCAGGATGAGCCGTTTGCCAAAAAATCCGAAATTCGTTAGCAGATACATATCCTCTTCTAACGTTTGGTTACTAGTATTGCGTACCTCGCTATAAAACTCAGCGATTCCGTTTGCAAAGAGCTTAGCCACTCTTTTTATCTCCAGACCTGGGAATTCATCCGATTCATAAAGAGTCTCTAGAATTTGGCCCTCTCCTTCGGAATAGATCTTTACTTCTTTAGCCTGTTTCTTCGAGAATTCTTCGGCGAATGGTTTACCTAACTTCGGATGGGTCAACCAGAAATTATGGCTCGAGCCGGGATATTCAATCCACATCCCATTGTCGTTATTATTAAGATGTACGGAGTAGGTGCCGTTTACAGCCACCCACTGATCCCCGTTTTCCCCACCAAAGCGGCCATGTGTTCCTTTCATTAGCACAGATAATTTGCTGATGAAGGACACTGCCTTCTCTCCAACCGGAACGGCCGTCACCTCAATATTCCGTGAATAAAGGCCATATGAATTTAGGGTAAAGGGTACTCGGATGGAAGCCTTACTTTTAGCTGGAACCGAGAAGCTTACTGTCCGATCCGCCCACGTCAAAAATTCTTCCTCTGGCAAATCAAAAGAAAATTCCGCTTCCGCTGCAAAATTATTCTCAACATTCAAATATAGCTCAGCGGGAAGACCCGGATACAGCTCACGTGTTGGCAACTCCATCATCATTTTCAGCGGGAATTTAGGAGCAACACCTATGCGGAACTCAGCGCGCTTGCCACCGATGATCCATTTGCTCATAACCACGGGGTGAGTCTTCTTGTCGTTTTGCTCTTCACGAATCGGATCAAGCTCGAACTCACCTTCTACGATAAGTGTTTCTCCTGGCGCGAGTGTTGGTGCAGCAGACAAGGCAAAACGAATATTTTTGTCATTTTGGCCTTTGATCTCAATAGCCAGATCAGACGCCGAACGATTCTTGATGTGATAGCGAATCTTGTAGGTGGAACCGAATACAAGATCGTGATCGTCAATCTCCGTGGAGATTTCATAGTCAGGTGTATCAAGAGCCGTCAGGCCGCGACCGGTCTTCTCGAATTCTGCACGTAAGGAGAGTTCTCCCTTTTGCCAAGTGTAATCGAAGAAATCAAAACCACGCTCCCGGCGACCATCCGGCTGAATGGGCAGTTCACGGGTACTATCTGCATACCAATCCAGCTGTTCAAAATAAGGAGCGAGTGCTTCCGTTTGCAGAACCGTCGGAATAAAGTTCATCAGATGAACGTAATCCTCATTTTTTTCCCAAAAGAATCCACATTTCTTATACATCGGTACGGCCTTCGTATTGCCTGCCCAAGTAAACAGATCAAGACGTGGCCAGCCCGCTTCAATTGTTGTGCGAACAGCGTTCAAAATCAGATTACGACCTACCTTGTATCCGTGATAATCAGGTCGTACATTCAACAGTGGGACATACAAAGCTCCTTCGTCTTGACGGTAATGAGCAAAACTGCAGAAGCCGACCACTTCCTCACCATCAACAGCGAGAAACACATTCAGATTGGACGAGATTTCCATCTCGCGGCGCACTGTATCCTCTGTTCTCTGATTGGTGCCTCCACCCCAGCTTTCGTTGCTACGGTTCCACATTTCTGCAACCGCCTTAGCGTAAGAAGGATCATATTCTATAATGCGGATTTGTTCCGCTGTAGTCTTAACAGTCATGCTCTCAGCTCCTTCTCCCTCAAATAGAGTATGTAATCGTACAAAGCTATTCTGGATAACATCCCTACAACTTTATTCAAATAACTCCTACGAGTTCTTATTATACTATTAATTGGAAGGCTGTTACGAGGTAAAAAACTCTTTCTCCTTATTTTCTACATAAAGCCACTGCCAGCAGAAAGCTGCAGAGTAAAAAAGCTGTCGAGACTCCCTCGACAGCTTCGAATCTACTCTATGAGCAGTTCTATTTAACAACTCTCCACACGATCCGCTGATCTGTTTTTCAAATTCGCGATACCTACAATACCAATCAACAACACGCAGAAAGAATAAGGAAGTGCCATATTAGCGCTGTATAAAGCTGTGCCTATAACTGGACCTATGAATGATCCTCCACCTTGAAGGGCCGCAATAAAGGAAGCAACGCTTCTTTGCTCATGGTCGTGAACCGCCATTGAAGCACCCGCACTGTAGCCAAGCAATGTAAAGCCGATGCCAATTCCCAAGAATGTAAAGTCCACATAAGCAAATCTGATAAACAATAATAAGCCTAGCAGACCCAAAGCCACAAATAATAGCCCTACGAGCAGCACTTTTTTAGGATGCCATTTGAGATATTTGCTGATCACAATTTGCGAGAGCACCACCATTACTCCCGAGATAGCCAGACCCGTTCCAATTAACTGAGTGGCTTGCTGAGTACTGTATCCAAGGCTGTCTTGCACAAAAAATCCGATAGTAACCTGCACGATATTCAGAGCAAATGATAGCAATAGTCCAATCCATAGATAGAGGCGTATCCGTTTGTCATTGGGTGAAAGTGAAATCGCCTGCCGTTCGATCTCGATATTCTTTTCTTTAGGAATAAACACTAGAAATAAAATAGCCAAGGTGAATAATAATATGGCTGCGGCGTACATTGGTGAGGTGAGTCCCAGCGAAGCCATTCCTCCGCTCATTGCAGGTCCTACTACGAAGCCAAGTCCATTGGCTGCACCGAATAATGCCATTCCCTGAGTACGGGTCTCTTTTGTACTCCAGCCCATAACATAAGCTTGTGCTAATGCCGGAATACCTCCAAAGAAAAAACCGGCGATTGCGCGAAGTATAAAGAAACTCCAAAATAGGCTTGTTTTACTCTCAGCATGTACTGCATAATCAGCCAGCAGTGCAAAAATGACTAGTGTTGCCATGTAGACGAACATAATCGAAGCGAGCAGCCATTTTCGGCTCATGAATGTTTGTTTTTCCCAGAAATATCCTCCGAGCAGCCAGCAAAGTCCCGCTACCGATACCAAACATCCTGATTGAAAATCACTAAGTCCCAAATTCCGAGCAAGCGGGCCAATAATCGGATTAAATGCGGCTATCGATATCATCCCTGTAAGTACGATTAGAAACATAATACTCAGTCTGTATTTCATGAAATTCCCTTCTCCTCTCAAGTAAACCTAAACAATATACGATTCATAATCGCTGTGTTCATGGTACTATGCTTGGAAGTCAGACCTCTACCCGTTGGCGGATTACTTTACTGGTTATCGGGATTATTAGTTGAACACAAAAAAACTGCTCCTAAGAGCAGTTTAAGTGATAGCCTTTTAATCTACCGTCCCAATATTCTCCAAGTGCAATGAACTTTCGGAGCTAACGCCCGCTTCCGTACTCAGAGTAGTAAGTGCTTGTTTAAGATCCTCTTTATTCACATACACGTATGGACTCTTCCAAAGAGATTCCACATGTAAGGAATTGATATGATCTGGTTTGAGTTTAGGGAAGTTCAACAACCATTGCTGGAGATCTGCTTGTGGAATATCAGTCTTCACATTTTCACCGATGATGTCCAATACATTCCCCCATTGGGACACGCCTTGGAAATTCCCTAGCTTATCCAGAATCTGCTTAATTACTTGCTGCTGTCGATCATTGCGCTGAAAATCGGAGGATTCAGCCGTTCCTTGATTCGATTTGCGGTAACGCACAAAATCAAGCACATGTTTGCCATCCAGCTTCTGCAAGCCCTTCTTTAAGTCGATGTTCGTCCCGTCTGCCGAATCGATATATTTCATATCCATATCGACATCAATGGTTAGCCCGCCAAGCAAGTCCACCGTCTCCTTCAGCACATCAAAATTCACCACAACCATGTGATCAATTGGCAGACCTAATAAATTGCTGAAAAACTCTTTTGTATTAGGGATAGCTTCAGTTTTATCTTTTATGTAATGGTAAGCATAATAATAATTAGCTTTGCGAGAGGGCAACGATTTAGGTTTTAGCAACAAATCCCTCGGTATAGATAAGAAACTCGTCGACTTCGTGTCAGGATTGAAGCTGACAAGCATTAGAACATCCGTATTCATTACCCCACCACCACCGTCCCGACTATCTACCCCGGCAAGCAGAAAAATCATAGGTTCAACCGATACCGTTTCCTTTTTTTCCTCTGGGGCAGCGGTTGGCTGGACGTTGACTGGAGCAGCCATGCGCTCTATCGCGTTATCCGTCTTTTTGTATAAATACCCTGCATATACTCCAATTCCGATAATCGTTGCGCCTAAGATAAGTCCGATGCTCGTCAGAATTTTACGAGTTGTTGTCCATTTGCGTTTGTTAGTCATAATTCCCTCCACTCAGTTCCAGTAGCTTTTTCAATCCGTGCTTTCATCCTTATGGACTTTCACACTTAGCACTATGCCAATCGCAATCATATTAGTAAGTAACGAGCTACCTCCATAACTAATAAACGGCAAGGATATCCCCGTCAGGGGCAGCAATCCAAGATGCATTCCGAGGTTAACAGAAACTTGAAAGATAATCATGGCGATAAACCCGGTGACAACATATGCCCCTGCACGATCCCTGCTTTCGAGTGCGATAAAGATCATTCGATAGACGAGCAATAAATATAGCATCAGCAAAATGGATGAACCTATAAAACCGTATTTTGCACCGATGACTACATAGATCGAATCGGAATACGCGTATGGAATATATCCTTTTCGCAAAAAAATACCTTCACTACCCGATAATCCACCGGAGCCAATGGCTATCATTGCGTTTTTGACATGCCAAGATTTATCGGGATCACTCTGCGGGTCCAAAAAAGCCTGAATTCGTGATAATTGATGGGGCTCGACAATCTTAGATAACAAATCGAAGTTGGCATAATAGAGCCATAGTATCGTGCCAATCGAAATAATCACCGCACCGAGGATCAAGATCATATATAGAGCACGGATGTTACCTATCCAAAGCATACTAAGCAATATGCCCGCAAAAACGAGCGCTGTACCCAAATCGGGTTGATCCATGATCAAAATAAAAGGAATTAAAAAAACGAAACAAACCGGCACTAAATCTTGAAAAAAGCGAAGTTGCTGTCCTTCTCGTTTACCCATTAGATGAGCAATGAGCAGCACCGTACATATTTTTGCCAGTTCGGAGGGCTGGAGCTGAAAGCTTCCAATACTTAACCAACGCACGGCGCCATTGAGGTTTTCCCCAACCAGCTTGACTAGCACAAGTAGACCAATACCTACGCTATAAAAGAGATATGCTAACCAGCCTAATAGAATCTTATAATCTACCAATGCGATGAATAACATGGGTATACAAAATAAAGCAAATAAATACAACGAACTGATGTAAAGACCATCTAACCGTGTATCCGTAGTCGCGCCATAAATAGCAACAGTACCAATACCAACTAGGCATGTTACGAGAAAAAGTACAGATCTGTCCAGCTTTGCAATTTTGGTGGTGAGAAACATGATACAACCTCTATTTAATTTCTGTATTTTTCTTGTTGTAAAATGAGCATCATAAATAATCCGCCTGAGCACTAATACATCTTGTTTCAAGATGAAGCTGAAGTGCAGTGGATCATAAAGTGGAATGATTATCTCAGATCAAATTTGTCCTGATACGCCTTCTTCGATAACAGCTTTAATTTATCTTCACTCAGCGTATAAATATCCAGTCCGTTCCCCGCCTCGCCCAATGACCAGCCCAGAGCGAGTTCGTTATGGCCATCATCATCGACATCATAGAATCCGGCATAATCCAGACCATACCCAAACCCCTCAACCTCCGAAATCTTTTGCCACGCTTCATTTTCCTGCCTAAGCAGCATTGCTTTTATAGAAGAACCTTTGTTTTTGCTGTACTCATATACAACTACTGCTTCGTCGATACCGTCTCCATCCATATCCCCAAAAGAGATAGCATTATCCTCTTGTCCATCCAACGGAGTTATCAATTGAGCTTTGTCGGGAAGCCATTTGATAAATTCCTGGCTCGTTTTGTCTCGCTGCAGGCTTGCTTCTGATGATGGAGGCTTAATGAGCTCTCCTGGTGTCGCCGGCACTCCGCATCCTCCGAGCAAAAGTATCGTTGTTAACATAGCACCTATTGTTATGAATTTGCTCGGCATTTGGATCATCGACTCCTCGCTTGTCCGCATATATAGTATTTTATCTGTGAAAGAGATGAAAGTGGTTATGAAATAGTTAAATTTGAGCTCTATTTATATCGGCAAGTCAAATTGGACAATCGTCCCCTTGCCTAAAATACTGCTTATTCGCAGCTCGCCATGATGCAATGTAATGATCTGTTCCGAGATGGACAGTCCTAAACCGCTGCCTGACGCCTGTTGATCCCCTTTGTAGAATTTTCGCCGCACATTCTCTAAATCCGCTTCTGCGATGCCTGACCCAGTATCTTCAATTGTAATTACAACTTTCCCTTGAACCGGATGGGCAGTAATAAGAATTCGACCTGAGGAACTAGTAAATTTGAGCGAATTATCAATGAGATTAATCATAACTTGCTTCACACGATTCTCGTCAGCTTGAATGACAGGCAGATTCTCTTCTATTTTCACTTCGAGCAAGATGCCTTGTCGGGTTGCTCTAGGGGTGAGTTGTCTGCCAATATGCTGCAACAGCACTGTTAGATCCACAGTCGTGAGGTGAATTGCGATTCTTCCGTTATCCAATTTGGAGAAATCCAATAATTCATCCACCATATGAGTTAACCTGTCACTTTCAGATTCAATGATATCAAGCCCATCATGAAACAGAGCCTGGTTACTCTCCCCACCCGCCTTCAAGGTGATTACCCAGCCTTTGATCGAGGTCAATGGCGTACGCAGTTCATGGGATACGGATGCGATAAAATCATTCTTAAGCTGTTCACTTTTCGAGATTCGACTGGCCATCATATTCAATGTATCTGCCAAGGAACCAAGCTCGTCTTGATAACGCTTTTGTACTCTTATGCTGAAATCTCCTTCGGACATTTGGTCTGCTGCCTGTTTCAGATCTTTAATGGATCTGGTTATGGTCCAAGATAGTAATAATCCAAGCAAGGTGACAATACCAATCACGAGCAAACCTACCCCGATCAGCAAAACCGCAATTTGATTAACTGTATGTATCGTTTCCGTTAAGGAGGTAATAAATCTTACTTCCCCAACGATGTTGCCTTTGGCTTGTAAAGGATAGGATACCGTAAAAATAGCTTCCTCGGTTACAGGGTCCTCACCCTTCCAACTGCCGGGCTGCCCTTTTATGGCTGCTTGCACATCCATATTATCTGTCATCGTAAAATCGCCTTGGATTCCATTAGAATCCTGCAACAGCCGACCTTCAGCATTAATAATCTGTACCTGTGCATCGGAATGGCTGGCAAAGCCCTTTAACAACCTATCCGATTGTGTCTCTAAATCCTCGTCGCTAAAATATTGCTGATAAAAAGAAGCCGACAGTTCTGCTTGATTCATCAGGGTTTGCTCTATATTATGAAAATAATAATAACGTACAGATAAATTAAGAATAATCTCAAGAATGAGCACAGTAAGACAGATCACTACAAAATAGCTTCCTACTAATCTTTTCTGAATACCCATTCTTCAACCATCCTTTCTAAAGCGGTATCCGAGCCCCCATACAGTCTCAATCCAATGCGGGTTAGAGGCGTCCTCTTCAATCTTCTCTCTTAGCTTACGCACGTGAACATCTACTGTCTTTGGATCACCAATAAAATCCTCACCCCAGACCAGGTTCATTAATTCATTCCTAGATAGTGCTGTATCCGGATGCTCTAAAAAGGTCTTCATCAACTGGAATTCCTTCGGGGTTAATTCAATAATGTCATCGTGCTTAAACATCTTGTTCGAGTTCAAATCCAGGCGAATCGGTCCAGCTTGAAGGATAGTTTTTTGCGGTTTTAAAGCTGTTTCTGTACGACGCAATATCGCTTTGATCCGTGCCACCAGTTCTAATGGATTAAAAGGTTTCACAATGTAATCGTCGGCACCAATTTCAAGGCCATTGATTTTATCCAGATCTTGTCCTCGTGCTGTTAAAAAAATGATAATGACCCCAGGGTCCTGCTCTCTTAGCTTCCGGCAGATCTCAAACCCATTTAAATCCGGCAACATGATGTCCAGAACAATAACATCTGGCCGGTTCGTCTCAAAGCTCTGCAATGCTGCTTCTCCACAAGCAGCCTCACTAACCACAAACCCATTATTCGTTAAATTGATAGCTATAAACCGTCTAATATTATCGTCATCTTCCACAATAAGTACTTGATTGCGTTCTACAGTGTTCATGCTCTTCACCCCTATAACCCAGTATTCAAACATGCAAAAAAAAAACAAAAAAACTCTCCCAGTAAAGAGAGAGTCTTGTCTCAGATCCCTGTAATTAAATCACAAGTGGATATTACTCTATATCGCTATGCTTGTCAAAAATCTAATCCAAATACACAGCCTTACCCGTTTGTGCAGATTCATAAATCGCTTCTAATATTTGCGAAACAACATAAGCCTGTTCAGGTGTTACAACCGGGTCTTTATCCTGTTCAATAGCCTCGATCCACTTTCTTAATTCGATGTCAGGTGCACTTTCTGCTTTTCCTTCATAGTAAGCAACGCCGCCTGCCCCAAGCTCAATTTTATTGGTGTACAGCTTGCTGAATTTCTCTCCATTAATTCTAAGTCCGTCCTTCATATCTGCGCCTGCTTCAGTCCCGCTCAAGCTGCATTTCGCTTCATGCACATCCAGAGAATTGAGTGCCCAGCTCGCTTCCAGCATAATTGTGGCGCCATTCTCCATTACGACCATCCCAAAGGCTGAGTCCTCTACGGTGAACTTTTTAGGGTCCCAAGGTCCCCAAGCGTTGGCGGCCTCTTCTTTTTGAGACAGTTCGTGATATTTAGTGCCCAGCACGACTTTTGGTTTATAGTTATCCATCATCCACAGCGTTAGATCCAGCGCATGGGTTCCGATATCGATCAGAGGTCCTCCACCTTGCTTCTCTTCATCGAGGAATACTCCCCATGTCGGTACCGCTCTCCGTCTGATGGCATGTGCTTTTGCAAAATAGATATGACCAAGCTCCCCGGACTCACATGCTTTTTTCAAATATAAGCTGTCTTCTCTGTAGCGGTTGTCATATCCAATGGTTAGTTTCTTGCCTGTACGTTTCGCTGCTTCCACCATTCGTTTGGCATCTGCTGCCGTTTTGGCCATTGGTTTTTCGCACATAACATGTTTTCCTGCTTCAAGGGCTGCAATTGAAATTTCTGCATGAGCATCATTCGGCGTAAGCACATGAATAATATCAATCGAATGATCTTTTAATAGTTCTGTGTAATCCGTATATACAGCAGCTTCGCTAGTACCGTATTTCTCCGCTGCTTCTTCAGCACGTTCTTTAATAATGTCACAAAAAGCTACGATCTCCACTTTACTTTGCTTGCTCAAACTTGGAAGATGCTTGCCATTCGCAATTCCACCACATCCAATAATTCCTACGCGAAACACTTTACTCATATCTTTCACCCTCACTTCTAATTAGTTTGTTTTGTATTTCGATAAGTTGCTGGAGTCATGCCTAACCGCTTGCGGAAGACAATATGCAAATATGTAGCATTCGTAAACCCTTCCGTTTGAGCGATTTGTTCGATCGGACAATTGCTTTCTTCAAGCTTACGGCAGACCGCTTTCAACCTTATATCCTCAAGCGCCCTACTGAAAGATTGATCGGCGTTAACTTGTTTAAACACTCGCTGCAGCTGCCTTGAACTAATATTCAGCTTCTCAGCAACATTCTCCAAGGTAACAGCTCCTGAATAATTAGCTTCCATATATTGAATGGCGTATTGGTACCGATAAGTTGACATATCTCTAACAGGTGCTTCTGTTCGAATTCCACCTGCATCATACGCTCTTACTGCCTTTAATAAAATGCTGATTACGAGATGTTTAATGGAAGTGTAATATCCCGTTAGTTTACCTTCACAAGCTTCATAGGCTTCAAGAAAACATTTCATAACGCTGTGATAATCTTGCGCTGGAACTAGTGGTAGCTGCTTTAGCTTCTGAACACAGGTCTCAGCCTCCGCAACCTCCCAAGGATCAACCTCCTCTCTGATCTTCTCTTTGATGTCCACATGTAGACACAGTTCTTCCATAGAATCATCTGGATCCGCCTCTTGGCGGTGCATGACACCCGGTCCGGTTAAATAAAACATTCCCTCAGACAAGGGGTATTTTAAATCGCCAAGAGTCACTTCTCCCTTTCCTCTTGGAATAAAATGAAATTCGAATTCAGAATGATTATGGAAATCTATGACTCTTCCCGGCGGAAAAGAGGTCAAATGAAATCTAAGAACTGTTATCTCGTAATGTCCCCATTGGATTGAAATATCCAATCTTTCGAGCATATCATGCTTCTCAAACATCATCTCATATGGAAAGTTACTCAATGTTAAATCCTCCTAACAGGTGGAGACCGGTTAAGCGTCTAGATCTGCTAACCGAATCATACGAGCTTCTTTAGCAGAACGATTCGCCGCTTCCATTAATCTCGTAAGCTCCACAGCAATTTGAACATTCTCGGTGGCGAAAGTATCCTTTTGGATATGATTAACCCACTGATGGAATGCGCTTTCACGATTAGCATGTAGTGCTACTTCTTTCCATCCTTCCTCTTTGTCAGCGGATTTGTTACTTCTAAGAAGAAGCTTATCCTCTGGTGTTCCGTAAAGAAGAGTTCCCTCGGTTCCATGTACCTCGATGGTAAACGGCGAATGACTATTCACGAAACCAGCCTCGACCACACCAATTGCTCCTGAATCCGTAAATAATGTTACCACTGCATTATCTTCTACTTCCTTGCCCGTTACATAACCAAAATTAGCACTTACACCGGTCACATCTTGACCTAAGAAAAGCTTCGTCAAATACATAGGATGACAGCCCAGATCAATCAAAGCTCCGCCACCACATTGTTCCAAGCTATAGAAATGATCGGGAAGCCAGTTTTCTGTAGCCCCATTATGAGATAAGCGAACTCTAACGTAAGTAATCTCTCCGAGCAGTTCTTGACTTAGAACTTCTTGAATCGTTAATGCGTATCCATCATTTAGACGTGGCAAGGATACGGTCAGCTTCACCTCGTTCTCTTCCACTGTGCTTATGATCTCTTCAACTTCTTTATGTGTGGGGGCAATTACTTTTTCCGTAAAAATATGTTTGCCCGCTTTAGCCGCAGCAACAATTACATCTCTGTGCACATTGGTCGGCGCATCCACTATGACGGCATCTATATCCTCTTGCGCAAGCAGGTCATCCAGTGATTCGAAAAAAGGAACATTTAAGCTTTCGGCAGCTTTTTTCCCACGCTCTGCATCTTCATCCCAAACTGCAGCCAATACAGTATCCTCATGTTCTTGAGCTTGCTTCGTATAGTCCCAAGCATGTACATGCCAATAGCTAATCTTACCAATTCTAATCGTCATTTGCTTGTGCCTCCCGTATATATGTTATTCTGACATCTACTAATAAAATATCACAGAACAAAACCCTTTATTAGTAGGAAAATGCGACATCTAATATATAATATTACGACACGTTCGTTTCATATGATGTACAATTTCCATTTAATCACTTCTTACATTACACAACCAAACCATATGATCGGAATCGGGTCCCCAATAATCTTTTACTACCTTATAAGGCTCCCCAAATTTACGCTGCCACTTGATTTGTGCGCGTTTATAGCCACTGTCCAAACAAAATTGCTCGATCCCTTGTTCGTTTAGAAATTTCATCATTTTCTTAATTAATGCCGAACCAATCCCTTGCCCCTGATAGCTTGGCAACACGTATAAACTCCCCAATTCCCCCAAATGATCCAACTGATGTTCTGCACAGATTTGAATAGTCTCACCACAGGGACCATAGGAAATCGTACCCACAACCTTCCCATTGATTTTAGCGATAAAGAAATAAATATCCGAGTTTGCCTGTTCCAGTGAAGATAGCGCCTTTTGCTTTTTATGATCGGTTTCACTTTGTATATCCTCTAGTAAGTGACCTAATCCTTCTTTGTTAAAGGCATCCGATATTGATTCTTCAAATACCCGGCATGTAGATACATAATCGCCCTCAGTGAGTGTACTAATAGTTAAATGTTTTGTCTCATTCATTATGTTGATCTCCTCTGCAATAATGTACTATAAACAATCAAGTTATGAGGTTTATATTCATAAGACAACTTTTACTGGAGGTCATCATGAATATAATTTCCTTTTTTCTCTATTGCATTGTAGTTACATGTTCACCCGGTCCTGCCAATATTGTTATTCTTTCTTCCGTGCAACATTCAGGGGCTAAGAAAACCATGCGGTATGTATACGGGGCTACGATGGCTTTTGGTCTATTGCTTATCCTTTCTACCTTGATGAATCGTGTTCTGGTGGAGGTCATCCCAAATATCCTGATCATTATGCAAGTCGTCGGAAGTATATATATGCTCTATCTTGCTTATAAAATCTTTAAAATGGGTGCTATGGAAGATCAGCCTAATCCAAATGCCAATTTTCGGTCGGGTTTACTTATGCAACTTGTGAATCCTAAAGTGCTCTTATTTACTTTAACAGTCATTCCCAGCTATGTAATGCCATTCTATACTTCTTCTCTCACCTTATTTATGTTTGTTATAATTATAACTGTGATCGGATTTTTTGCTTTTACGACATGGGTTGTATTTGGGGCAATCTTCAGAGCATTTCTGCAAAATCACCAAAAAGTTCTAAATACTCTGATGGCACTATTTTTAGTATACTCTGCCATTATGATATCGGGAATCCTATAAGTCGTGGAGGTTAAGAGCGTGGAGAAATTCAACTATAAAAAGTCAGCAGATATCCTAACATTGTCAGCTAGCATGAGTGATTTCACTTATAAAAAACATTGCCATGAGGAATACGCAATCGGTGTCACCTTACGTGGCATTCAGCAATATAACCTTGATGGTAGCTTGCAATCCTCTCATAAAAATGGCGTAATGCTATTTAATCCCGAGCAAACGCATGACGGCAATTCATATGATAAAGCAGGTATTGATTATGTCATGCTATATATCAAGCCAACCTTGATACAAGAGATCCTTGGAAAAAAAGAACTCCGCTTCGCCTCTCCCATCCTATACGATGACAAATTGGCACAGTGCATATTAGCGCTAAGTCATGCCATCCAGAATGGCAAAGAGGAGTCCTTGTGCAATGAGCTGTTGTTAAACCTGGTTCATCTAGTATCTAATACTGAACTAGTTACAGAGCACAGGATAAATAATAAATTTGTCAAAAAAGCAAAGGAAATGATGTACTGCAGTTTAGAACATGTCCTGAAACTAGATGATCTCTGTAAAGAGTTTGGACTTTCCAAATATCAATTTATCCGAGAGTTTAAGACACATACAGGAATATCACCTTATCAATTTTTCTTAAATTGCAAGGTAGAGCATGCCAAGCAATCCATTGAGAAAACTAAGGATATCTATGCCGCTGTAGTAGATTGTGGATTTGTGGATTTAACTCATTTGAACCGGCATTTTAAAAGCGTGTTTGGCATAACCGCACATGAATACAGGTTACAACTGCATTGAGCAGAAGTAACCTGTATTCATCATGATTTATGAAATTTGACCATTCACCATTGTCCAGCACACTTTAAATTCATCATCCAAGAGGACCAGATCAGCATCAAAGCCGGATGTTATTGTCCCCTTTTGTTGAAGTCCAAGAATATTGGCCGGCGTAGTTGAAGCCATCTTTACGGCGTCTATCAATGGAATTCCAGTTTCGACAGTATAACGTAAAGCTTCATTCATAGTCACTGTGCTTGAAGCTAGCGTTCCATCCTTCAGTCTCGCTACCCCCTCGGATACCGTAACATGATGGCCTCCAAACATATAATCCCCATCACCTAATCCCATAGCTTGCAGTGCATCTGTAATCAAGACCATTCCTTCTGGTCCTTTCAAGGTATGCATTAATCGAATAATTGCAGGGTGCAGATGGACGTTGTCCACAATCGCTTGAAGACTTACATGCTTCTCTTCAAAAGCAGCCACAATTACCCCTGGATCTCGATGATGGATAGGACGCATGCCATTAAAACAATGCGTAACATGACTTGCCCCCGACGCAAAGGCTCTTTTAGCTTCTTCATATGTGGCATCCGAATGAGCGATGGCTATAACTACACCCTTTTCTTTCAAAAAGGAAATGAGCTCCATCCCTCCCGGCAACTCCGGAGCGATTGTAACCATCTTAATGAGTGAACCCGCTTCTTCAAAAATCAGGTTCATTTCCTCTAAGTTGGGATGGCGTAGATACTTTTCGTTTTGCATTCCTTTTCGCTTCGGGTTCAAGTAAGGTCCTTCTAAATGAATACCTGCGATCTTTGCGCCCACTTCATGTCCGATCACACGCTTGACACTACGAATCATTTCTAAAAGATCTTCTAGCGTGGAACTCACAGAGGTAGCCAAAAATGAGGTACAGCCAGATGAAGCACAAGCACTTGAGACCTCTTGAATACTCTTTTCCGTACCGTCCATCATATCGAAGCCATTGGCGCCATGAATATGAACATCTATCATCCCGGGTACTAATAAATGGCCACCACCATCGATCCGTTCATATTGTCCCTCTGGAATCGAAAGATCCTCTGTATCTATCTTTATGATTTTCCCTTCAGAAATCCATACATTAGCCGCTGGGACAATACGATTCTGAAGCGCCACTTGTACATTTTGCAGAATATAAGACATAAATATCCTCCTCTGTTTCGTTATCAGTCTTGCTCTCGAGCCTCTTCAGTTTCTTCTGGACATTCAATTACTGTGATGTTCTTCTGATCTAGAATTTCTCTGATCTCACTTGGGAGTTCCCGATCGGTAATTAGAATGTCAACGAACTCAAAGTCTAGACGGAAAAATGATTTTCCAATAAATTTGGTGTGATCAGCCACTAAGATGACTTGATCTGATCTTCGGGCCATTTCTCTCTTCACCCGCACATCTTCTTCATATGGATAGTAGAGTCCATCAGCACGGATCGCGGATGCTCCAATAAAGGCTTTATCAGCACGGATTTCACTAAGTTTATCGATAATAGAAGGGCCATATAACAGGCGGTTTTTCACATTCAAGTAACCACCAAGAACATAAATTTGCAGATCCTCCCGCTGTGACAAGATCCCTACGTTATCAATCGAGTGCGTAACAACCGTAATATCCTTCGCACTGATCTGTTCTGCTACAAATTGCACGGTGGTAGATACATCTAAAATCACAGTCTCATGATCTTGGATAAGCTGCGCTGCAGCCTTCCCTATCCTCTGCTTACTCTCAGATTCATCGATCAATCGATCCTGATAAGATAACAATTCTTTTTGTAACTCAGGTAACGATACCCCTCCATGCGTTCGGATCACAACACCTTCTTGTACTAATCTAACAATATCCCTACGTGCGGTATCTCTGGATACATCAAATTGCGTACAGATCTCTTGAACACTCATCGATTGGTGTTGTTTCAAATATTCGAGTATTTTTAACAATCTCTCCTCTTGAAACATCATGTATGCACCTCCTAAAGTCATCATAAGTTATTAAGTAAGTATTTGCAAGTATTAAATAAGTAATTATAAGTATATGTAAGTATTTTTCGCAACTTATCTTCATTGATATTCGCAAAAAAGACGTTAGCCAGAT
This sequence comes from Paenibacillus sp. B2(2019), assembly GCF_008370385.1. NCBI lineage: Bacteria > Bacillati > Bacillota > Bacilli > Caryophanales > Paenibacillaceae > Paenibacillus > Paenibacillus sp. B2(2019). The sequence goes on along the minus strand of NZ_VTZR01000024.1, from coordinate 705,504 downwards.
GAATGTACATCCGTTAACGTCCTTCAATTCACTTCATAGTGCGATTCCAACTCTTTTGGATCTTTCGAATAAAAACGATTTGCCCTACGTGATACGCGTTATGTGTTGTCACATTGCCTATTACTTCCCACCACTGACTGCCTTGGAATTCTTGAACATTGGCATCCAATTGTTCCTTTGTAATCAGTTCCTGCCAACATAAAAGAACTTCTAAGAGTTGTTGTTGAAGCTCTTGGAACGTTACTCCTTCTGCAACGACAAAGGTATTATTGTTATCCACTGAAGGAACCGCATGGACACTCTTTTCTTTATACCTTGTTTGCCAAGTTTCATTCCAGTAGAGCAGATGCTGCACTATCTCAGCAATACTATTGCTTTCTTCCGTTACTTTCCAAAATGCTTCTTCTTCGCTTAAGTCTTTTACGGCTACCTCAAAGGGCACATACCAACTTGGATCATTCGCATTAGCTAGCAACTGGTTAGCCAGAACATCATATGCATGAAACATTCTTACTTCACCTCATTATTTAGATCATTATCAGCAAATCAAGTGCCGCAGAAGGTTCGATATGGACGTGCTGATTCCTCAGGTAGTGCCGAGTATTCATCCTGTTCAGGGGAATAAGCGTAAGGATTGGAAAGAGCTTTAAGCAATCGCTCCATCACACTGTAATCTTCCTGTTGTACTGCCGCTTGGAGTGCTTCTTCTACCCTGTGGTTCCGCGGAATGATCGCAGGATTACTATTGCGCATTAGCTGCAGCGAAACCTCTTTCGATTGCAGCTGTCTGCTAAGTCTAGCCTGCCATAACTCATGCCACTTCGTAAATTCCGCTGCACCAAACAGAGCAATTTCTTCCAGCTTCTCTAAAGTTAGGGCACGGAAGGTATTGGTATAGTCTGCCCGATATTTCTGCATCAAATCTAGCAGATCCTCAATTAGCGCTACATCCTCTACCTCTTCGTTGAAGATTCCGAGCTTCGCCCTCATACCTGAGAGCCAGTGATGGTAAGACCGCTCTTTAAAATCTGCAATTTCCTCTTCAGCGAGCTGAATCGCCTGTTCTTGATCATCAGCCAGCAATGGCAGGAGAGTCTCCGCGAATCTCGCGAGATTCCAAGAGGCAATACCCGGTTGATTGCCATAGGCATAACGACCCTGCTGGTCAATGGAACTGAATACCGTTTCTGGATGATACACATCCATGAAGGCGCAAGGACCATAATCAATCGTTTCTCCGCTAAGCGCCATGTTGTCGGTGTTCATTACTCCGTGAATAAATCCTACCAGCTGCCACTTGGCAATTAATTCAGCCTGACGTCCAATCACTTCCCGAAGCAGGAAAAGATAACGATTCTCCTGAGAAATAGCTTCCGGATAATGTCTTTGTAATGTGTAATCTGCCAGAGTACGGACATCCTCAACAGTACCCCACGCTGCAACATATTGAAAGGTGCCCACCCGTAGATGACTTGCAGCAACTCGGGTCAGAATAGCACCAGGCTGCTCTGTTTCTCGAATGATCGTTTCTCCAGTAGTTACCACTGCCAAGCTGCGAGTGGTAGGAATACCCAAACCATGCATGGCTTCGCTGATGATATATTCACGAAGCATCGGTCCAAGTCCGGCTCGGCCATCGCCACCACGAGAATATGGTGTTCTTCCCGCGCCCTTAAGCTGAATGTCTACGCGTTCACCTTGGGGTGTGATCTGCTCACCAATCAGCGCAGCTCGGCCGTCACCTAACATGGTAAAATGTCCGAATTGATGTCCAGCATACGCTTGAGCAAGCGTTACAGTACCTTCAGGGACTTCATTGCCTGTAAGATTCTGAACACCCTCCTTACTATGTAGTGCTGTGCTATTCAGCCCTAAGGTAGTAGCCAATGGTTCATTTAAAATAACTAACTCCGGCTTATGCACAGGAGTTGGTTTGATCCTTGTAAACATGGATTCCGGCAGATGAGCATAACTGTTCTCAAAGTTCCATCCTATATCTATCTTCTCCGTCATAATATCTCCTTTTTATACCATCAGTCTATGCCTTTATGATCTCAGAATAAGTTATGTTAAAATTTAATGCAAATCTTCGCAATGACAAATACCCTTACTGAATAGATAAAAAGACCGCCCAGTCTCCTGCCATTCATGTAGGGAACCGGACGGTCTTAAATTATGATGTTCTAACCTGTTATTACCTTAAAGGAAGCTAATTCGCTCCGCCTTTGGAGAGCATGATATTTAAGATGGTCTTGTCAGTATCCGCCAGACCTTCCTGAACCAGCCGCTCCATGTTGCGGATAGTGTCTTCCACCTCTTCGAAAATAACTCCATCCTTGGTCGTAGGAGCAATATTGTTCATAGCCAGTGTGGCTGCCTGAATCGCCGTATTGGTGGAGGTAGATATCTTCAGCGCACAGGTTGAATTTGCACCGTCGCAAATCATACCTGATAAAGAGGCTATCGTATTCTGTATCCCATGCTTGATCTGCTCAAGAGTGCCATCCATGAGATAAATGATCCCGCTATTCGCTCCAACTCCACCTGCAATTCCTGAACCACATAAAGGCGACAACCGACCGATATAATGCTTGATATGCACAGTGACCAGATTACTTAGTGCAAGCGCCCGAGCTAGCGTCTCTTCATCCTTGCCGAGTAATTCCGCCAATGATATAACTGGAAGCGTACAGGCGATGCCTTGATTACCGCTGCCCGCTGTTGTCATCACAGGCATTGCACTGCCATCCATACGAGCATCTGAAGCCGCAGCAGTAGCCGCTATTATTTTGTTCGCTACATCATTGCCGAACAAATTCACAGCAGATTGCTGATTCATCTTCTTCCCTACTTGCAACCCATAATCGCCTCGGAGTCCCTCTTCGGAAATCGCTTTATTCATCCGAGCGCCTTCCAAGAGGAAGCTAAGGTCTGAAAATGGAGCCGTAGTTATAAACTCGAATATCCGATCTACAGAGCCTTCATAAGCTTCAGTATCAGAAAGTCCAGGCTTGCCACAATCTGCTTTAGACTTCTTAGGTGTCACTTTTTTCCCGTCCAGAGCCAGATATTCTATATTAGTGTGTTCTTTAGCAAGGATGGCAGTCGCTGTATGATTCTCTGTCTTCACCTGTGCTTCAATATATAATTTCTCAGGAGTGTCCATTATCTCCACTTTTAGCAGCTTTCGATCAAGCAGGTCATTTGCCAGCTTTAGCTCATCCTGAGTCAGGCCTGATAGGATTTCCAGCTCCTTGTGCGAACGTCCGACCACCGCACCAAGGGCTGCTGCGATAGGCAGACCTGTCTGGCCTGTTCCAGGGATACCCACTCCCATTGCATTTTTAATAATATTACCACTGAGATGCAGCTGAATCCCCGTTATTTCTTCCTCGAGAAGCTCTGCCGCCAAGGAGACGGCATACGCAACTGCGATCGGCTCTGTGCAGCCTTCTGCCGGTACGACTTCCTTGTGCAAAATTTCCAATAAGTTGCCCATGTATGCTTTTCCCCCTTCTCTCTCCCACTTGGAGTCATTTCTATATAGTAACGCAGAGTGAAGTTTCAGGGAATCCTTTTTCCTTTTTCTTCTCTAGAAGCTTCTGCTAGATCAACATCTTACATGCTTGCGTTTAAAACCAAGCCGAGCTTTGTCGACTGCTTTTTGAATATTTGCGTACGCGTGAATCAATTTACTCTTTGCCTTATTCTTGTCAACTTCAATTGGCCCTACAGTTCTTGCGGTTTCACTGGCCTTATCATGAAGTGGCAAATAAGATACGGCCACTGTGTACATGAAGTTGTTCATTGCGTATTGGGTACGTTCTGGAGAATCATGAATCGTATTTTCCACCATCTCAAGCATACCAGCAAGCTTGCTTTCGGAAAACTCAACATCCGGCCGACTGCCAAGCAGCCAGCAGTAACAGCTCCAGCCCGCTGACATTCTCAGCTCTTCACCACTCGCGATCCATTTATCGGCAACTTGTTGTGCAATATCCGCTTCTGCCAAGGTTACTGCCACTACAAAGTCGGACAGCATATAAAAATAAGCCGCATCCATCCATCGGTCATAATCCGCTTCCGTCATTGCATTGGGATCAGCAATGATGCCGGCAAAATACATGGCATCATAGTTCCCTGTCGCGTAAAGTTCCTCAGCCAATGGCTGATTTATTTTGGTTTTCTTGAAGATTGGTTTCATTGCTCCGGTAGCCACGCCAAATAACGGTTCCTTTGCTCCATTAGACATATATATTTTCTTGGTTCGTTCCTTGCCAAGCGCTTCCAGCTCCTGCATGACCATCTCTAAATCCACTATTTAACACTTCCCTTTTCAAAGTTCTTTCCCAAGCTATCTTAGGTTTGTACTAGTTAAAGAAAGTGTACTGTATGGGTTTCCTTGTCGCAAGTTAAGTTTCCGAAGGAATCCTTATGGGTGCGCAAATAACCACCTATATTATTAGGTGGTTATTACCTCAACCTTTTACAGAACCGATTGTAATTCCAGCAACGATCTTTCTGGACACAAGAAGATAAAGTATAAACGTGGGCAGAAACACCAGAAGTGATGCAGCAAAAATACCCGAGTAATTACCAGTATTCGTATATCCTACTACGATGGATTGATGAGCTAATGCTATTGGATGTCGATTCAATGAATAAAATAACGAAAACAATGGAATCGAGATTAGTAGCCCCGGAACAGATAATGCCGAGATAAACATTAAATCAACTAACCGTTTCCCACTAAACTGAATTCGTCCCAAGTCGCAGGTGCTTTTGTTATACCTGCTTTCTCATGTTAAAACGGTCCTTCGAACAAGCGCTTGGGCAACGGCTCGCACTGTGCCTGCCTGCAGCAAACCTCGGCCAGCACCGTACAGCGCATGCATAACGAGGCACTTCCGAAGCGAAAGAAACCAACAAAACACAACTGTCTTGAATATTGAACTTCATTAGCCATTACAAAGGCAAGAACCTATACAAGTAATTCCGCATATGCTGGATCATCTAAAAAATTATCGTTTACTTAGGTAATAGCCGTATTCAAGTGGACGAGAGTATATGGCTCTTCGGGATATAGGAAGCCCATCATAAAGGCTCTTTTGTGGCATACCGTTAACTTCAATGATCCAAATATGTCCTTCCAAGTCAATGACCAAATCTACACTAACCTCACATAGATGGATGCCGGAATCCAACTCAAGGATCTCTGCTGTTCGTAAACTTAAGTTATAGAAGGTATTCATCATATCCCTAACGGATTTTGCCGGGTATAGCTTCTTCAACACATCCATCGTTAGGCAGGCTCTTTCGTATATGCTTGTATTGAAACAGCCTGCGTATGATACTCGACTGATAACATTAGTAGTGGACCAAAGACCATTTTTATTTTTTTGTACAAGCACCCTGATATCAAAAGTGCGGTTGTTAAGATTATTGGTAAATATCCCCTTTTGAATTAAATGGGGGACTTGACCTACAAACCGTTCGGATTCGGTAAGTAACTGACTTATAGATCCTACGATAATGCTGGGCATAACATAGTGGTTAGAAATATGCAGTTCTCCAGTATCACGCTGTTCGATTCGATAAACGCCTTTTCCCATATGGCCGTGGCAGGGCTTCAAAAAAACCAATTTATGAAGGTGAATCATTTGTTCCAAGTTATCGTTACTGTAAGGCAATGTATCGGGGACATGAGGACTTAGCCAACGATTTATAGCCTGATGAATCTCCAACTTGTCAAATTGGTTAATTTGATTGAAACACTTGTTCCTTCCAATAATCTGCTCCAACCGATCAATAGTCTCCATCTCTGAATTGTAACAACGGTTATAAATCACCTTCGGAAATGAAAAGCTACCCGTTTCCCACTTCATATTACGAAGATGAAGGCCTCTAATACATCTATGCTCCCAATCAATATCAGTTGGGGAAAAACTGAACATCCTTAATTTTGAAAAATGATGATTCTTCATGTAATTTTTTAAAGTCACCTTCCGTTGCCTGGCGTTAGTAACCATAATACCTAGTGTTTCAACATTCTTCATCTTGATCCCCTTTCTGCATGAAATGGTTTCCTTGATGTAGGATATGTGAATTCAGCTAATATGCATGGGACATCAACATAGTAGGCAATATTATCAAGTCATTTGACTACTGACACACATCTATTTTTACGGAATACATTGTAGGCAGGGTGAGATATACCCACTATTCAAAGGAGTGTGTGTTATGGGAAGATTACCAGGACCACCAGGACCACCAGGGCCACAAGGACCACAAGGTCCTGCAGGAGTGCAAGGACCCATTGGGCCTACAGGAAAGCAGGGACCTCCAGGACCGCAAGGTGCCGCAGGACAGCAAGGTGCCGCAGGACCGCAAGGACCCGCAGGACCGCAAGGACCCGCAGGACCGCAAGGACCCGCAGGACCGCAAGGACCTCCAGGACCGCAAGGACCTACAGGACCGCAAGGTGCCGCAGGACCGCAAGGACCCGCAGGACAGCAAGGTGCCATTGGGGCCACAGGACCGCAAGGACCAGCAGGGGTGCAAGGCCCTATTGGACCTACAGGACCACAAGGCCCGGCTGGAACGCCAGGACTCTTTATTGAATTTGCTTGTGCTGAGTTCGCTGGAATCGTTCTTACCACTGCTGCCCCAGTAGCCGATTTGGCCACAGTTAATATAACTGTAGATAAACCCGGCAACATTGTCTGGCTTACCGCCTATGCCACGTGGACTCCGTCTGCTGCTAGTCCTACCATTTCATTTACTATCCTTCGGGATGGCGTGACTCTATTGTGTACAGCAAGTGACACTCCCGTATCTGCCAACAGCCCGATTACAACGGCACTGACATGCTGTGATATGGGACCTCCTGTTGGGCAACATAGTTACACCTTAAGAGCAACAGGAACGATTCCTGGAGAAGGTAATATTACCATTACAATTAACGAAGGAACATTAACAGCGACTGAGATTAATACCTGATTTTTAGTTCGATAAAGAGAGCAGGTGGTCGGAACCGTCAGCTCTCTTTATAATATATTTATAGACTTTGAGCAAATAATATCTCCTGAGTTCGCCCAAGCTTACAAAAGGGCGCCGCATTCGGCTGTTTAATCTGCCCGAACCCAAAAAAAAGATACCGTTCACAGTTACTATGGAATGGTATCTTTTTTTTCAATAGAAATAGCCATGACATTACTTACTACGCTTTCCGATTCATAAACTTCTCCAAGCTCTCACGGGTTGGCAGGCCAGGCCATCCATGTCGCCGGGAGTCATCACCGTCAATGCCCTGATCGCATTGCCGCGCTTGACGGTCTCAGCTACAGTAAGCTTTTCCAGCAGTCCGCTTATGCCGCCAACGGCAAAACCATCCCCGGCGCCTACCGTATCAATCACCCCATCGACCTTATAACCTACTGAATACCTCCTAATTGGTTATCAATATCTCTTTGGAGGAAAAAATTTAATGCCTATACTTAATGAAGTTATTTCCACGTTCAACAAATATCTCGATGGAAATGTAGATACTCCTGTATTTCAGCATTTTACTCACTCCGTTTTGGCGAGTAGCGAATCACAGGTTGAGGTTTTATTCAAAACCCGCATTCAAGGCAAATGATTTTAAAACCATGGCATTTCACTTCATTAATACACTTAAATTAATCATTTACGTACACTAAAGTTAGATTCACATCGTTAAACCTCCTAATAACAGATAATCTGAAGTAAGTATTCAACGGTGTAGAATTTAGCCCTTTCACATTAGTACAGGGTCTCGCATGATATAGGAATCTCTCCCTCGTCCCCCTAATATAGTTTAGGAAGAAGGGCGGGATGCACATGGGTACCAAAAATGATCAAGAGCAAAGGGCTATCTTTCTAGCTGCTATCTGCGGACAGACCTATGCGCAGTTCTCAAATAAAGATGGTTCGTTCGTCGTTCCATTAGATTATCAGATCGTGGATACGATTGAAGCAAGATCCATCAGCGAGGTGTGGGAACGCTTTGGATTTATTTTGGAATCTCCACAAGAGATTATCATTGCCTTCCGAGGAACCAGCTCCACAACCGATTGGATGTCAAACATTATGGCCTCACAAGAGAGATTCAATTACATTAAAGAAGATACCCTTACCCACCGCGGTTTCACGAATATCTACTCATCAGCGCGCGATGGGATTATCTCTACACTCGCTAAGTTATCTCCCGATAAGACCTTATACATTACTGGTCACAGTCTTGGCGGAGCACTCGCCACTTTATGTGCTATTGATCTTGCGGCCAACACCTCGCACATCTCACCTATTCTGTTCACCTATGGTTCACCACGTGTAGGCGATCCGAACTTCGTTAATGCTTTTAAACAATATGTCCGCAAGAGTTACCGTTATGCCAATCTCTTTGATGTTGTTACCTACGCGCCTCCACATGTATACAGGCTACCTAAACGGGAAACGAAGTACTATTACAGTCATGTCCACACTTTTTTATCACTGTCATTTCAGAATGGATCGGCAAGTGGTAATCATATGATCAGCTACTATTTCACAGAGCTCTCCAAGCTTCAACCGCAATACTCCGAGGAACTTTGTCTAACGAACCCTGGATTCTGTCCAGTTGTAAATAACCCCATCATAAGCGCATCAATTCCACCAACTGCACCTCATGTGGAGACAACTTACTAATTAACGAATAGGTGCTCGTTATTTCGACTTGTTCAAAGGTCAGTTGCGGGCAGCTCGCTTGCTTCAAATAATTAAGGGTGTCAGCATCTATAGGATGAGGCGCCCCCATTCGTACCCACAGGTCGAAAACGCTTCCATTTCGTCTGTTAATTGTATGTCTTTTGATCGTATACGAGCCTGGATGAATATCTGTAAGCTCCAACGTCAACTCTATGTCTCCAACTTCTTCGAACACATCGTATCTATTCGTGCGATTAATGAGCGAGGCATCACCTTTTTGGTACAATGAATCGATATGCGCGTAAGCATACATCAACACCTGCAGCCCCATATCACTACTAGTAATGTAATATCCTTTCCCTTGATGAATGAATTGGCGGCCTAATTTTGCAAGCAGTTTAAACGCGTAGAAGGATGGCTTTGGTATCCCGTTATATGTCATCAGCCCCAAACCTCCATGAAACGTTTCCGACGACATTTTGAACTCCTCTAGCAAATCCGTAGCCGTCCAATAACCAAAACTATGGAGACCATCCATATTTTTCAGTACATTTTTCACGATATAGGCTGCCTTAAAGCATGTATCATTCACTAAATCACGGTGAGAGCCTGTGGCATTCCATTCTGTCATATGCAGTTCAGGAACATCACTTCCCATAGCTTCCGATACGGTTTTCTTCAATTTAATAATGACTCGCGATAAATATTCTGTATCCGCTGAAAGCTCTATTGTCTGAAACCACACATCCGGATTCTCTTCATAATCCACCTGAATCACTTGAGTTGATCTTAACGATTCATCATACGGATAACTGTGAAAGGATATAAAATCAGGCTTTACGCCTCGTCTGCACACATCATTCATAAACCTTGTCAGCCAATCTGACTGCATTAACGTAAGAGATAAAACACCTGGCCCCCCTACACGTAGCTCAGAATCTATGGATTTGATGGTTTGAAATGTTGATATGAACAGCTCACAGTAAGCTTCATAAGTATCTGGCCAAAAAATATGGATTTCCGGTTCGTTCCACACCTCGAAATACCACTGCCTCACTTCATGAATGCCATATCTATGGATGTAATGCGTAATAAACTGATGAATCATCTGATTCCACTTACCGAGGTCCTTAGGACTACCCACCAAGCTCTTTTTATAAAAAACAGAAGTAGCTCCCTCTCCCGCAAGCTGGCGTGGTAAAAAAGAAAGCTCTAAAAACGGTTTCAATCCAGAGCACAGTAAAAAATCAAATAATGAATCGCTATAAGCAAAGTTTAAGCTCACTTCTCCCCGCTCATTCTCGCCATAAATCATCATCTCATCATCAAAAATACCGTGAAACCGTATATACTGAAACCCAATCTCCTGTTGCATTTGCTTGATATGTCTTTGTACCTCTGCAAACAATACCTCTTTGGCCTTTCCCACCGTCATGAGCTTCTTCCAAGTATGCGCAAGCTCCTTGCTTTGGTTAGACTTTACCGAAATCTCATGGGTCTGCTTATGTATATGAAGGGCAACTGGTAGATTGGAAGTAGCTGATAAATTCTTGTTAGGCAGATATTTGAATAGCGACTCAAACGCCTGTGTGGGATTCATGTCAAAGTAGTTAAACTGGGCCACACTGCTTTTCTGAAATGAACTGCGTCCGTCCAAGACGGTCTTCCGGTATTCTCCAGGCGTCTGTCGATAGAACTCTTTAAACACCGCATTAAAGGATTTCAGGTTGGGAAACCCATGATCATGAGCGATCTGTGTGATAGATAGATTGGTAAGCGTCAAATCTTTTACAGCTTTATCCAAACGCACCGCATTCACATATTTGGTAAAGGAAGTACCCATATACTCTTTGAAAAAACGCGACAAATACGGAACGGTCAAATACTCCTGAAGGGCCAACTGCTGGATGTTAATTGCCCGATTGTAGTTCTCTTTGACATAAGAGGTAATTCGCAATAGCCGTTCACGATGCTTATCATCATGTTTCTCAGGACTTTGGTCTTGTTCACGAAATCCTTGCATAAGTAAATAAGTTAAATTAAGAAGACAGGACTGTATGCGTAGATGATACCCTTGTGGGCGCTTATTGTGGAGCAGCATCATCTCAGCCAGCAATGTACGAAGTTCATCAAACTTAGATTGTTCTTCATAGCTAGCAGCCGCAGAATTACAATCGAATAACATTCTTTCGATCTGAGGTTCAATCAGAAGTAAATAAGAAACTGGAATTTGCAGCGCTAGCACCAAATTATTCTCTTCAGCTTTAATCGCATGAATTTCATTAGCATTAATCAAGAACAAATCTTCTTCATTTAACTCTCTAAATCTGTCTTTTGTGAAAAGTTCAAGTTTCCCCTTGAGTACGAATAATATTTCAATGCTATCATGCCAATGATTCGGGACCTGATGGGTACTGTGCAAAAACATGTGGACCGGAAGATGATCATCCATCTCAATATTTTCGTAGGTGTAGCTTTGCAACTAGCACCCTCCTCTCACTCTCTCAATATATGTCTTATGTCCTATTATATTATAAAAAAAGCGATTGAATAGAACTATCCTATTCAATCGCTTGATACTATTACAGATCTCTATGAATTCTAATTATAGTTGTGTATCCCAATAGCCACAAAACGGATCCACAGGATTAACTCCTTTAAAGGAGGAACGCCCCACAAGCTTCTCAATCAGTGCATCTACCACATAATTACTTGGTGAATAGGCATTAATGAACGTTGGTATACGCGGGACGTCGATCAAATGATAAGGATTTGCTACAGAAATGAACATCGTTGGCATTTCTTGAATAAACCATGGCATGTCTGCCCCAAATGGAGGTGCCCAATTAATCCGTACAACGGTTTGATTACTGTGTGTCTCCAGATTTGAGATATAGACCGCAGCATCATAGTGATCCGTTAACGCTTTTACACCTCCGAACATGGCACTGAAATCAACTTCACTCTTATTAAAGAGCGTTACCTCGAATCCTTCCTCTTTTAGCTTGGAAATGAAGTACGGTGCAATATCTGCCCCTCCGAATAATCCTTCCTCGCCTCCTAGTGTGAATACCAGTAGACGTTTGTGACTCTCAGGACTAATGGGGAGCATCTCCTGTGTATCCTTCACTAATGTAACTGACTCATCTGCACATTCCTGAGCCCAACGCACATGCTCTTCGCAAGCAAGGACGGAAAGGGCTTCTTTTTCTGGAACGAGCGTGCCTTGTTGTTTCTTCTTATGAAGTCCCAGCGCAGCTTTCACTGCAAGAATACGAGTCACTGCTTCGTTCACGCGCTCCTCCGTCAGAATGCCGGTCTCAATTCCTTTCATCATATAGGCAAAGTCTTCTTCTAAACTCTTGTTAAAGAGGAACATATCACAACCCGCAGCGATGGATGTCGGAACCGCTAGCTCCCGCTTCATTGCCATCGTGAATCCCGCCATTGGCGTAGCATCTGTAGTAATTAATCCATTAAAGCCGAGCTTGTTACGCAATAAATCATTTAAAAGCTCAGGAGCTAACGTTGCAGGCATAATCTCCAAATCTGTAATCCCCGGACGTAATTCTCTAGAATAGGCGGGATGAGCGATATGCCCTACCATAACCGTATGTGCGCCAGCTTCTATACAATCCGCATATACCTTCCCAAAGGTTGCATCCCACTCTTCCACTGAAAGTGAGTTAATAGAGGTCAACAAATGCTGGTCCCTTTCGTCAACGCCATCTCCAGGGAAGTGTTTAATAGATACCGCCATGCCATGATCTTGAATCGTTTCGGTATAAGCCTTGCTCATGCGAGCTACTCTCTGCGGATCAGAACCGAATGTTCTAACATTGGTTATCGGATTACGGAAATTATAGTCGATATCGAGAATGGGTGCGAAAGCCCAGTTACAGCCTACAGCACCACCCTCCCGCGCGGCAATGATACCAAGTTTACGAGCCATTTCGGTATTATCCGTCGCCGCCACTTGCAGCTGCTTGCCGAAGAAAGTACCCTCTGCCGCAGAACCATTACCTCCTGCTTCAAGATTAGCTGCAATTAGCAGCGGAATATCCGATGTATCCTGCAAGTAGCGATGTGTTTCTTGCACCATCTCTCCTGGACCGGGACGGAACATAATCCCGCCAATCTTAATCCCTTGTGTCAAAAGTGCCAGCTGCGTCTTATCATCGGTGAACCCGATCGGGCAAAATAACTGCCCGACCTTGCCCGCCAAATCCAGAGAGGCTAAGGTTTGTTCTACCCATTTAATTCCCTTATCATCTAGATGAAACGGTTTAGCTTTCAAATCTATCATGTCTTTTATCTCACTCTCCCAGATTTATTTATTGGAATTCAATAGTTTAATCAGCTCATCTAACCCTTGTTCCGTCATAGCACCTTGACTGAACATAACCATTGCACGAATCGGCATGTTGCGCATCATCTCGATCATCATATCCGAGCCATCTTGAAGCATGGGCATCATCTCACCAGCTTGTGACAGCATGGCTTGAATAATAGCAGCAGCCTGTGGATCTCTCATAAGATCACCTATAGTTGAATTACGGGTATAGGATTTAGCGAGGGATACAGTTGATTCAACAACCACAGACTCAACAAGCAGGATCTCTTGGGAGGAGGCTCCCACCAAAATTTCAAATTCACCGGTTTCCACATGCCAATCTTTCAGCTTCACGTTATAATAAGCAAACGCTCTGCTATCAAGCGTAAAGCTTACCTGCTTCGTTTCCCCAGGCTGCAGATCTACCTTCGCGAAGCCCTTTAACTCCTTCTCTGGCCGCACCACATTACTGAGTACGTCTTTGACATATAGCTGTACAACTTCTTTGCCTTGCATAGCGCCAGTATTGGTAACTTTCACGCTTACTTGCAGCGTGTCAGTATCTTTCAAAGAGTGCGAACTTACCGAAAGATCAGAGTATGCAAATGTTGTATAGCTGAGACCATAACCAAACGGGAATAAAGGTGAAATTCGCTTAGCATCGTAGTAGCGGTATCCTACAAACAATCCTTCCTTGTATTCAACGGTATCTCCTTCGCCAGAGAAATTTAAGTAGGAAGGATTATGTTCCAGCTGCAAAGGGAAGGTCTCTGCCAGCTTACCTGATGGGCTTACGTTTCCGAATAACAGATCGGAGATGGCACCACCAAGCGCTTGCCCACCTAGATAACCCTCAAGCACAGCTTTGACGTTGCTGATCCAAGGCATTTCAATGGCCGATCCGTTACTCAGCACAACGACAGTGTTAGGCTGAACATCAGCGACTGCTTCGATCAAGCGGATCTGACTCTCTGGAATACGAAGATGAGTCCGGTCGTAGCCTTCAGACTCATAGCGCTCTGGCAATCCGACGAACACAATCGCCGTATCTGCTTGTGAAGCGGCTTCTATGGCTTGCCCAATAAGTTCCAGACTCGGCTCATCGCTATCAGAAACGTAACCTTGAGAATAACTCAATTTCGCATATGAACCCGCTTCTTCTAGAAGGCTGTAATATATATCATCCAACCTAGTTGGCTTGATATGTGAGCTTCCACCACCTTGGTAACGTGGATTACGGGCAAAATCACCGATCACAGCATAGGAGCCTTCACGTTTCAGAGGAAGAAGACCATCCTCATTTTTGAGTAGCACCATACTTTCTCTGGCAGCAACTCTAGCTAATTGGTGATGTGCCTCAGGATCATAAGAAGCATTTTCTTTGTCATTCTCAACAGCTTTGAAAATAATAGAAAGCAAGCGACCCACCGCACGATCCAGTGCTGCTTCAGATAATGTTCCGCTCTGAACCGCATCGATAATCTTCTGATCACCTGCACCATTACTTGATGGCATTTCTAGCTCCAAACCTGCAGCTAAGCCTTTAGCTCGCTCATTCACCGCACCCCAGTCAGAAACTACGAACCCTTCATGTCCCCATTCTTCTTTTAATATATCCGTGAGTAAATACGGATTCTCTGAAGCATACTCACCGTTCACCTGATTGTAGGAGCACATAACGGTCCATGGCTGCGCTTTTTTCACCACGCTTTCGAAGCTCGCCAAATAGATTTCCCTTAGTGTACGCTCATCTACAATTGCATCTACAGACATACGCCGATGCTCTTGATTATTTGCAGCAAAGTGTTTTAACGAAGTTCCTACGCCTTGGCTCTGAACGCCTTCAATATGGCCTATTGCCATCTCGGAGGATAAATACGGATCTTCAGAGAAATATTCAAAATTGCGGCCGCATAAGGGTGAACGTTTAATATTAGCTCCAGGCCCCAGTAAAATAGAGACATCTTCTGCCTGACACTCTTCCCCAATGGCTGCGCCTACCTGCTTGATTAGCTCCCGGTCCCAAGAGCAAGCCATTCCAGCTCCTGCCGGAAAACAAGTAGAAGGGACACTATCGAATATACCCAAATGATCATTCCCAGCTTTTTGCTTACGCAGACCATGTGGACCATCTGTCATCATGATGGATGGAATACCTAGTCGTTCGACGGCTTTTGTCTGCCAGAAATCTAGTCCTGAG
Source organism: Paenibacillus sp. B2(2019) (assembly GCF_008370385.1). Lineage (NCBI taxonomy): Bacteria > Bacillati > Bacillota > Bacilli > Caryophanales > Paenibacillaceae > Paenibacillus > Paenibacillus sp. B2(2019). Next base: position 690,265 of record NZ_VTZR01000024.1, on the reverse strand, counting down.
CAAAGACCTGCTTTTTCCTCTAAAGTCATTTGTGCAATAATTTCTTGAATGTTAAGTACCATGTTCATTTCACTCCTTATGAATGACTAGTTTCTTTACATAGCGATAGAAGAATTGCGACGTTCCTCGAGTTCACGCATCATAACGGGTTGATCCTTGTCAAGACGATAGAACAACAGCAAAGTAATCATAATAATTTGGCCAATAATCGGTGCCCACAAATAGTTAAATGAAATCGCAGCTAATGCGGATTCTGACTGCGCCGTGGAGTTAGCTACATAACCACCCATCGACAATATCACCCCACCAAGTGCTCCACCGAGTCCCATCCCCACCTTAACACCAAAACTAGCAGCTGAATAAAGTAGGCCTTGTGCCCGAACACCTGATTTCCACTCCCCATAATCAACCGTGTCGGCCATCATTGCAAAAATCAGACCTGCTCCTACTCCCATGCCAAGCCCGCTTATAAGAAGCCCTGCCAACAGCACCGGAACAGAAAGGGCATTCCCCCCAGTAATTGCAATAAGGTAGCCAATGATAGAAACCACTGATCCCATAATAATTGTGTTCCTTTTCCCAATTTTCTTCACTACAAAAGGAGCGATCACCATCGAAAATATCATCAATAATTGCATGGAATTCACGATAGGAATGAGTTCAGGCTTTTTCATATAATAGGTCATATAATAAATGCTGGTCTGTCCTTGTATCGATGTTGTGATCCACAAGAACAAGCTCATCAGAAGCATGATCAACCAAGGTACATTGCCTTTGAGCGCTTTAACACCTTCTCGCATCGGAAGCGGTTTTTCATCAATGGCTTTTACGCGTTCTTTAGTGTTCGCAAACATGTTTAGAAACAGCAGCAGTGCAATGCTTGAGAACAAGATCATGGTGACCAGAAAACCCTTTGCTTGATCGCCACCACCAAAAGCTTTCACAAGCGGCATCGTTCCAGCACTAACTGTAACAACCCCAATCACGGCGAATATCATACGAACCGTATTGATCACTGTACGTTCATTAGAATTACTAGTCAGACTTGGCAGGATTGCAGACAGTGGTAGATTAATACCGGAATACATAATACCGAGCACGGTGTACGAAATGTATGCGTATACAAGTTTGCCCGTATCACCAAAATCCGGCGTCAAAAACATAAGTACTGCAGTCAAGCTGAAAGGAACAGCAAGCCAAAGAAAATAGGGTCTGCATTTCCCCCACTTTGTTTGCGTGCGGTCAATCATGACACCAATGAACGGCTCGACGATCGCGTCGATTACCCGTGCAACAAGAAATACCACAGCTACCGCACCAGGGTTCAGACCAAACACATCCGTATAGAAGTACATGAGGTAAAGTGTTGTCATCTGGAAAATCAGATTTGACGCGGTATCGCCTAGCCCATAACTAATTCGCTCTCTCCATGGCATTTGATTTTCATTCATACTACCATCTCCCCTGCGCCGCATTTTGTTAGCGCTTTCTTAATTGCATTGTACTGAAGCTGATTCTTTTAAACTGTCCGTATTTTAACGAAAATAGGGGGCATTTTTATCTTTTAACAGAGCGGTAGCGTTAGGCTGACTATTAGGATACAGATCAACCTTAAAGAGCTTACAGAACAGCAGCATACAAGTAATTGTAATAAACGCTCCAAATAATACATCCGTTGCAAAATGATCTCCCATAATGACGCGGCTAGTCGAGGTGCTGATTCCCCACACTACCGCACAGACAAGCATGATATTGCGCCATTTATTAGCGAAAGGCATAAACATCATCCACAGCATCATGGTCCAGCCATTGGCAGAGTGACCCGAAGGAAAGGATTTGTATGCTTCCGTTGTGACGCCGTTCTCTTGAATGCCTTGGGGGAGAAACCAGCTTGTAAATAGAGAATAATCGCCCTCCATATTACGAAAACGCATCCTGCCCCAAAAGATTTTGAGGACATTTACAAGCAGAATCTCCGCGAATACGATCACGATAGCTGCCCAAGCAGCACGATTATACTGTCTTAGCGTTTGAACAGTTATACGGTTCAATAGCCATTGACACAACGTTGCAAATAGTACGGTTATAATTAAACTGTTGATCATAACATGATCTCCATCCAGCCCATACCCACGAGTTAAAGTAATCGTTATAATACCAAATCCACTAAGTAGGATGAATAATCCGGACACCAGACGGACCATAATCTTCTTTATCAACCGTTCATTTCTAACCGTACTAAATAGAATACTTCCAGCTGCGAATAACACTAGAAAAGCTGGATGTTCTCCATATACCTCAAAAAACCAACCAAACCGCGATTCATGTTCGTTATACAGAGCTTTGGATAGATTCAGATCATTAAACGTAAAGATCGTCATTAACATGACCCATACTATAAGAAATCCCCATATAAAACGTTTTGTCCCTTTTGTCGTCATCTCCTCATCCCCTTTATAGCCATTTAGGAAACGCTTACATTTGAGATTATAAAGCTCCATTCATGAATTCGGATAGGCGAATAATAACTAAAACTAGGGTAGATTTTAACCCTCCTCTTATGTGAAAAAGTGATCAATACATCAAAAGGATCGTTTATCCTACAATAAGCAAAAAAAGCCTAATCCCTTGTGCACGCTGACAGGAGATTAGGCTTTATGGTACAAACGATTAGAAAAGGAAATAAACTAACACCACACCTTCAACTAACAAAATCAGTGAAACGATATGTTGTTTCGTATGCTTTAAAAATTTCCAATCAATAAATGACTGAAATCCTAGGGAAATAATTATGAATACAATCCAAAACCACTTCATTCCCATCCCCTGTACGCCATCAGCTATCATTATGACAATTACCGAAATTAATCCAATAAGTCCGAGTATTAATTTACCTTTTATATTTAGCTCATTACCGTCGTCAGAAAGTTTTTCTTTATCCGGGCCAACAATCCATATCCTTAGAAAAAAACCAGAAAAAGCAATAATTAATAATAAAAATGGAATGATCAATCCTGTTGCCCTCCTTCTAAGAAGTTATTCATATTTATTTCTTATCATTAGTTCTTTGATTTCTCTTAACTCATTTAATATTTCTTTTGATATTTGCGTACTTCTAGAGTTATCGATGCCTAATTTAATCACGAATACTCCAAGCAAACAATAGATGACTAGCATTACGATAATACTCAACTTATCTCCACTCCCCTCTTTATCGTTTGATTCTTAAAAGATGTAGTTAGTGATAGCGTAATTATCCCTATGATACCATAATAAGGGTGTTTGATTAACGCATGAGAACTTGTTGCTAACTTGACAAAAGATCTGCATTTTCGATAGTATAGATAATATCTCGATTATCAAGATATTCGATTTGCGAGGGTATTTTGAAACTTGAACAATTTAAACTGAAAAGAGGGACCACAATGGCAGTACTTATTCTATACGCTACAAAATCAGGGGCAACAGAGCAATGCGCAAAGGTATTATCAGAAGAGCTTCCTCAGAGTAAGATCTGTAATATTGAAATAGAGAAGCCAAGTCTTGAGGCATTTGATAGCATTATTTTAGGTGCTGGAGTAAGAGACGAGAAAATATATAAAGCGATTCGTGATTTTATCAAAAAAAATAAAGATGAGTTACTAAATAAGAAGATGGGCTACTATATTTGTAACGAAAAACCAAAGACTACTGAGGAGTTAATTGAGAAGAATTTTCCGAATGATCTAAAACAAGCTGCGGTTTGCATCGAATCCTTTGGCGGTTATAAAGCCTATAAGGCTCCCAAAGAGGGTACTGATCAGCTCAAGGGGATTTTTGTAGATAAAATAAAAGAGTTTTCTAAGAATTTTAAATAGGGAATATAGAATTTTCTAATAAAGATCCTGTTATCCAGATATATTATCTGGATAACAGGATCTTTTTTAATAAAATATACTTAAATGGTTTATTACTACTTGATTGTCAATTCAAACTTCGCACCCACATCGCTTACAAATACAATCTTCCCGTTATTCGGAAGTTTAACTTGCGTAAGACCACTGACAGTAGAGAAATTTACACACACACCATTCGCATCATAGACAGCAAAGGAACCTTTAGGTGGTAGCCCTACTGTCATCAACTTGCCTGATGCTGTCTCAGGTACTTCATACCATCTCGCATATCCATCTGCTTGAATGGTTACCAATGATTGCGGGCCGGCATAGATAGGTTTAATGGCATCCTGCGTTATAAATAATTGGTTTCCAATCTTGAGATACTCCACGCCCTCTTTATTTTCAAAAACAATATCCGCAAGATCGCGCCCACCTAAAGTTGGAATTTGCACGGTCATTTCAGCTTTATTCGGCCCAGTTATTTTATTTGAGCCCATATAGCCCGGTGCATCAGGGAACATAGCAATTCCAGCTACTGGCATACTCATGTAAAATTGTGAGCTATACTTCTCACTGACATCAAAATACAATTTCCCTTGACGCTGCTGCCAAGCTGACAAGACCTCATTGGATAAAGCGTTTGCCTCTAGCTTTTCAGCTGAATATTGAGAAAGAGCAGTCTCACCAAGCCCTGGAATGACCCCGTACCCTTGAATCCAAAGGTAGACACGACCATTGCTTTCCTTCACAAAGCTGACTTTATTAGTACCCGTTGCATCTAAGAATTCACCGTTTGTATTATACGAAAATTTCTGAGCTGGAAATGTAGGTGCCATAATCGAAGATATACTCAATTCCCCAGCTTTACTAATCTCAATCTTCATCAGTTGTGTAGAATCAGCATAGACACCAGCATAATCCAGCAATTCCTGCGGCATAACCTCTTTGTTCGAAGCTTTAAATGTAGGTGTAGGTTTTAATTCCTTGATAACTCCCTTTTCTTGTAGCGCACTGAGCAATATTTCGTTAGCAAGCATCTGATCGGTTGTGCTATCCCCACCAGAAGATACCACAGCTGCTGCCATCTGCTGATCAGGCAATACAACAAGTGAAGTATGATACAGAGTTGTATCCCCACCCTTTGTCAGAGCTTTGATCTCGTACTGATTGAATGGATATAAATTTACACTGTCCCAGCCCAATCCATACGCAAACGAATTATCTTTTCCTTTTGGCCACATTCCACGCTTGTACTCCTCTTGCTCCATCGCTTTTACTGATTTTTCTGACAGAAGTTCTTTCGATCCTCCAGTGAAAATAGTTGCAAATCGCACCAAATCTTCAGCCGTAGAATAGATGCCCCCTGTTCCAATCACGTTAATCGTCTCTTGGGGTAAAGCGGCAGGGTAGGTAGCATTGTATACACTTGCCAGTTGTCTAGAATCCACAGAATCTACTGGCGTTTTCGTATGCCCAAGCCCTAAAGGACCTGTAAAATTCTGATGGATGAATGTAGTGAAGTCCATTCCACTGACTTTCTCAACAATCAACTCCGCCAGCGTAAATCCATCATTACAATATACTGAGTAGGCTCCTGGATCTGCCTTTAGGCGTTGAGTTGTCAAAGTCGCCAGCAAATTATCTTTGGCGATAGAATCAGAATCATTGAATAAGAAAGAGTTTGATAAGTTCGAACCCCCAAGACCTGATGAATGATTCAGCAGCATTCGTACGGTGATTTGCTTATAGCGTGAATCTTCCATCGTAAAATTATTCAGATACGATACGACAGGTGCATCCAAATCTACCTTTCCTTGATCAACGAGCTTCATAATAGAAGCGGTCGTATACATTTTACTCGTCGAGCCAATTCCATACATCGTTGTAGTGCTTGGTGCTGTCTTGCTCTCCACATGGCTGTATCCAGCTGTGCCGCTCATAACGATATTATCGCCATCGATAAGAGCATATTGGAGACTTGTCGTTCCTATCTTTTCCGTTAAGAATGCTGCCTTCTCTGCCGCGACCTTCTGAGTGTTCACATATGTTTGCGTTTTGCTGCTATCCGCTGCTAATGCATTCGTAGGAAGATAAACTACTAAAAGTAAAGATACCATCAACAGGGATATTATTTTCTTCTTCATACATTCCCTCCCGCTATGAATTTTCCATTCCTTTAAAGGGTAAATTATCCATATGAGAATGTAAAGGACGTTTATATCATTATCTAATCCATTAATTCTACTTTGTCTCCGATTCTGATTTCCCCTGTCTTAACTACAGAAGCGTACACTCCGAAGTGTAGTTCAAATTCTTGGTTTAGTTTTTTCAATAATTTAGGGTCTCTTTCCTGACTATCCGGGTCCATCGTGATAACCATACATCTCTCACAAAAACTATCTACCTGTAGCTGAACATCTCCTATGGAGAGCTGCCGGCCGATCCAATCCCCTTCGAAAAGAGATTCATCGCTTAGAGCTATAACAAAGTTCCCACGAAACCGGCGCTGATCTAAGGAATGTCCCCACGCAGCCTCTAGCTTCTTCAAACTAGCATCCGTAATGAGTAAAATACTGGCGCCATCCACCGATAACAATTGCGGGTGCTCTGGCTGTGGATGTGAAGCTTTTATACTAGACATGGTAATTCGCGTTTTAGTTTGGCTTTGGATTTCTTCCAATAAATGCTCATCCCACCCAAAGGTTCGTCCATCCGAAGCCCTTACATGAATTTCTCCATTGATAAATTGCGCTTGGTAGGTAAGCATTTTAGGATTATTTCTAGCCGTAAAATACCGCCACCAGCCCTCTTTTGACTCATCATAAAAGGCACAGAAGCGATCCCCTAACATTCCATACGGTTCTATTACACAGGTTTCCAATCGTTCACCTGCAAATGACTTGACTGGATAGCGATTAATTTCTCTGATTTCACCAACGACTGATTGCACGGCACAACGCCTCCACTTTCTAAAAATACAACATATCCTTTAATTCTAACTGAAATCGTTTGACTCTTGCACCCTTATTTTCACAACAACACATAGTTATTTCGAACGATTCTCGATCACATAAAAATTTATATATTTTATTTGATTATATGTTTTATACTATGATTATTACATATAGTGGAAACAATATGAGAGGTGAATAGCAGTGCGGTCCAATGAATTCCAAAGTTTTGATTTTTCTTTTACACATGCTGTAATTGGAATGGCTCTAGTTTCGTTAGATGGAACGTTCCTAAAATGGAATTCAGCCCTAAGTACCCTATTGGGATATGATCATAACGAGTTAATAACACCTTCACCATCCGTCCGAACCCTTCTAAGTCAGATCCATGAAATTGCTGAGCTTGGAAGGTCTCTTTCCTCTATGAACATCCATCCGCATCGATTCCAACACGACTACTACCTACCAACCGGACAGCTGTTATCAATAGAGATCTCCATATCTATCGTTTCGGATGCTAATGGTGCACCCCTATATTATTTTACTCAATTTGAGAACAAGACCTTGATCAGGCATATAGAAACTCAGCTGCAAGAAGCGGAAAGCAGTCTACTAGAAAAAGATAAAGCATTCCTGCAACTCCTGGAGGGATTACCTCTGACCGTTGTTATTACAGCAAAAGGGATTATTCAGTATGTGAATTCAGCGGGCTTACAGTTAATCCATGCGGAGAGCCTGAATCAATTGATGGGTACATCTACTACTAATATTGTAGACCTTACCAATCATGCAATCCTCCAAGAACGAAGGGAAAGATATTATAGTGGTGACACGATTGGCTCTGTTTGCTATTTAATTAATTGCTTAAATGGTCAGCAGAAATTTGTGGATGGATTCACATTACCGATTATCTTCAATGGAAACATGGCATTTATCGGAATATTTAAAGATGTCTCTCAGCAAATGCTGGAAGAAGAACGGCTAATCCAATCCGAGAAATTATCTACCGCAGGGCAATTAGCAGCTGGAATCGCGCATGAAATCAGAAATCCGCTTACCGCCATTAACGGCTTTATGAAGCTGCTTCGCTCTTCCGAGCGCATGAATGATAAATTTTTTTTCATTATTGAGTCAGAATTGAAACGCATCGAATTTATCGTCAACGAGCTGCTGGTTTTATCCAAGCCACAAACGACGCATGTCAGTAAACCAGTGGATTTATTATCGTTACTAGAACAAGTCACCACATTAATGAATGGACAAGCTGCACTGAAAAACCTTCAGATCCTCCCTGTCTGTACAGATCACTCCATATGGATCCATGGTGAGGCTTATCAGCTGAAACAGGTATTTATTAATTTACTTAAAAATGCGATGGAAGCCATGAATAGTGGAGGAAATATATATATTCATGTGCTTACAAATGAAAGCGAAGCCCGAATCAGCGTGCAAGATGAAGGTTGCGGGATGACAGAGGAACAGATTAAAGCACTTGGTAAACCATTTTATACGACAAAAGAAACAGGAACAGGCCTTGGATTTATGATCACGCAGAATATTGTACATAATCATGGCGGAGCGATCACTGTAGAAAGTGTCCCTGAGCAAGGCACAACATTTACGGTAACCATTCCAAAAATTTTAGAGCCAGAGGAAGCTGTCATATAACATAAGAAGTTCCGGATCGCAACATCGTGCAAGAATGCACCTGATTTTCACATTATAATGCTTATACATAACTGGAAAAGAAGGTGCAGCAGTGACTCGTGAAGTTCGGACCATCGTCTTCGATAGCGGCTTGAATTTTGAGGCGTATCGCTTTGAAGGGATCATGCAGAAATTCCCTAACCATTTTCATGACTATTACGTTATAGGTTTTATTGAACAAGGCAAAAGACTTATGATTTGTAACAATGAAGAACATATCCTTAACAGCGGAGATGTTATCATCTTTAATCCGCAGGATACCCACACCTGTGAACCGATGGACGGAAACTCCTTTGATTACCGCGCCTTCAATATTCAGCCTGAGATAATGCGTAAGTATGTGCTTGAAATTACCGGCATGGACTACTTGCCTCGGTTCACACATAATGCGCTATACCAAAGTGAACTGGCAACCTCATTACATGATCTACATCTAATGATATTAGAGGATCAAACTGATTTTCAAAAAGAAGAATTGTTTCTGTTTCTCCTGGAGCAGCTTCTGAGGGAATATTCCGATGCAGAGCCCTTCTATTCTTCACAAGACCTTACCTCTGAAATCAAAACCATTTGCGAATACATAGAGACTCATTATGCGCAGAATATTACCCTCAATCAATTAAGTGAATTGACAAGCTTAAGCAAATATCATTTACTGCGTTTATTTACCAGACAAAAAGGGATATCTCCTTATCGATACTTGGAAACTATTCGGATTAATCAGGCCAAACGACTTTTAGAACAAGGAGTACTCCCCATAGAAGTGGCCTCACTAACCGGATTCAGCGATCAGAGCCATTTCACAAATTTTTTCAAAAAATTGATTGGCTTAACCCCTAAGCAATACATGCGTATATTTAATCAGCAGCCGGGACAAACGCGATCAACGGAACGCATGATATGATGGATCAACGCAAGACCAATACGGGACATCTGCTGGCACTAATTACGATTATCATCTGGGGAACAACCTTTATCTCTTCAAAAATACTATTAACGGATTTTACGCCTGTTGAAATTCTGTTCTTCCGCTTTCTTTTGGGTTACTTTGTATTGTTGCTGATCTATTCACGTCCAGTGCGAACGAAATCCTTTAAGGAAGAATTACTATTTATTTCAGCAGGATTATGTGGAATTACTTTATATTTTCTTCTAGAGAACATTGCCCTAGTCTACACCCTTGCTTCCAATGTAGGCGTGATTGTCTCAATTGCTCCATTCTTCACAGCTGTGATTGCTCACTTCTTTTTGGAGGAAGAGAAATTTCATCGTCAGTTTATACTAGGATTTGTAATTGCGCTGTCAGGAATTATTTTAATCGGGCTAAATGGAAGTTTTCTTCTAAAACTGAACCCGATCGGAGACCTCTTGGCTTTCATAGCCCCTATGGTTTGGGCCATTTACTCTGTATTAATGCGAAAAATAAGCGATTTACAGGTTCATACGATTGGGGCTACCCGTAAAGTATTTTTTTATGGAATCCTATTTATGCTGCCAGCTTTATTTATCTTTGATTTTCATTTAGATCTAAGTAGATTCAAAGACATCCAAAATATTACTAACATCCTCTTTTTAGGACTGGGAGCCTCTGCTTTATGTTTTGTCACCTGGAATCGGGCTGTAGGAATCTTAGGAGCCGTAAAAACAAGTGTGTACATATATATTGTGCCTGTAGTTACGGTGGCAGCCTCTGCCCTTATCCTGAATGAAAAGATCACCTGGGCAACTTTGCTGGGAACCTTTTTGACGCTAACCGGTTCATATATTTCTGAACGCAAACCGAAATAATCATTCATCTCCTAGGATTAAAATACGAAGCTATTCCAATATATGGAGTGGATCTAAAAACTAATTAGGGAAAATTCCCTAATTCATCCTAAACGCGAAAAAAGGGGCGTACCGGAGTAGCTTAATGCTACTTCGGTACGCCCCTTTCATTATGGACGCTGGTAAACGCTGCTGATCAAAAAAGCGAAACAGGAATGAGCTTTCTTCCTCCCTTGACTAGGGTGGATTCTAACATATCCCCTTTAACACCTCCGAAATAGAGCTGCCAGTACACACCAAAGCGAACGCTAACGTCATTCTTCACTAGCTCCGGTGGCGTTACAATCAGCCACTGAAATTTAAGAGCCTTAGAAATTTCAAATACGGGATCAAGCACGTTATTAGAAACCATTTCTCCAAAAGGATTGTCATATAAAAAGACCGTCCACCCTTTGTTCTCACGATTCACACGTTTATGCGTCATGATCATCATGGCTACCAGCAGCTGCACAGATTGGCGCTGTCCACCACTGCCGACAGCCTCATCCAGCGCACCCCGATTGATGATTTCCCAGTCGGAATAATGGTAGTCTTCCGGAGCGGCGTAGAGGAAGTAATTTTCCGTTACTGGTTTATATACCTGAAGAATCGGGAAGCGATTCTGAAGCGCCGCATAGACGATTCGTCCGTCATTAATAACCTCTTTGATTATAAGTGTTGGCACTTGTTCAATCTTTGGATATTTTGAGAGCAATTCATGGATACAACGATTGAAATAGTCGCTGACCATCGGCTCTACCTCATCGCTAGATCTCGGTATATTGATATTCTTATAATTCAGGCGTACCAGCGGGAAGGCATAATTATTCTCATTATGAATAATCATCCGACGTTCCATTCGCTTCATAATATCAATGATTTGTACTACACGATAAGAAGCCCGGGCTACCCACATCTTACGGGACAGATCCATATCCTCCTTATCGCTTTGAATGCTCTCAATCTGATCGCGTGAACTACGTAACATCGAATCTAGAACTTGCTGAGCAATAGCGAAGTTATCCCAATGAACCGTATTTAAACGATCTAGAATCTTGGTCTCCAGTTCAGAATTCCGTTCGTTTTTGGCAAGTTTTCCGGTTAATGAATTTTTCTCTTCCTTCACCTTTCTGGAAACCTCGTCCCGTCTAACTCGGCTATCCTTAATACGAAGAAGCCAGTCAGCAACCAGTGACTCACAGCCTTCTCTTACGCTCAGCATTAATTTTTCTGGCACAGTCCGTAGATTGACCCGATCCTCAATATGTGCATTCATGATCTTGATTTGATTGGATAACGTCTGAATAAGCGCATCCATTCGTTCCAAAGATCGTTTACACTGGTTAAGCATGAGCTCATTCTCTTGGAAACGCTCCTGAATGTCCGCCTCTTTTTGCTCGAGTTGCTCATTCCAAATTTCCACGGCACGCTCATGTTTCTCTTTGATTCCTTTTTCTACCTTACGCAATTCCTTCTGCAAATTCTCCAATTCGGTCTGGCAACGGATGAAAGAATCGTGAACCATCTGATAGTCTTCTTCCAGTGAAGCAGTTTCCGACTTTTGACGGTTTCTTGCAGCCATAATGGATTCAGTAGATTCAGCAGGCTCTGTTACCTTCCGCCAATTCTCATCCACTTGATTCAGGCTGGCTTCAAGCTCCGTTAGATTCTCGCTCGCCGCTTTAATCTGGGCGGCTCTTGTTCGAATTTCAAGCTCATTCTCCGTCAGCGATTGCTGCAGACTTTCAACGGTACTGAGCTGCTGCAACAGAAGGTTCTGCTCTACGGGATCTATTGGTGTGGGTTCCATATCATCCGAAAGTTGATGATATGTCGGAAATACAATTTCAGGGAACCAATGCTGCAGTCTAGGAAACAGAGCATACTTGGCATCTCCCATCCATTTCTCACGCTCTCCGCCAAGGCTTACCATTTGCGCTTCAAGATGCTCGAGTTCCTGGTCCTTACTCGCAAGCTCTTTGCTCACTAGACTCTTACGATCTGTATACTTTTTCTTCTCCTTTTGATCCTGCTCATGTTTCTTCGAACGTTCAATCCAACCTTGCAACGCTGCTGCTCTCTGCTCATGCTCTGCACTAAGCGCTTTATTCTCGATAAGTTCCCGACCGATCCGAGCAAGCGTGCTCTCGTTCTCATTAATCTCGCTGCTCAGACTGATAATGCTCTGCTGAAGTTCACTTTGCAGTTTCATAAGGGTATTGCGTTTGGCTGTAATCGTCACAGTGTTCTCTGTTTGATATAACCGCTCATATTCCTGACGCACAGATTTCAACTTCGATAAATAAGCCTCCGCGTCCTGAAGCACTTGTTCTTGCTCCTTAAGCTTCGCCTGAATACCGCTCTTAAAGTTTAAGAACCGATCTGGCTCCAGTACCATTTGTGGGCCTTGGTTAGCTAGAAGCTTAAAAGATACTGGATCTGAAGCTACCATCTCTTCACGGATAAAGATAGGCACCGCTGATTTGAGCAGTGTGTCCTTCAGCAAATCCGGTTTGATTTTATCAGCTTCGCGCCGGGTAACAATCAGACTATAAGGAAGGAGTGGATAGCGCTCTAGTTCTTCCTCACGTTCAAGGTATGGACGATCATTTAAATAGGAACTGCCCGGTGTAGATTGAATCTTGAGCGAATCGAGTGTATCCTTGACCGCGAGAATATCTGAATTCGGCAGCCAGTAGGATTGCTTCTGAAGTTCCACGTCCATAAGCTGATTGTAGTACTCTCGTCTGGAACGTTTTGTCTGCTGCTCCACTTCATCCATTTTTCGGATAAATCGTAGTTGAATCGTATCCTGCTCTTCAAAAAGGCCAGTAGCTCCCAACCGATTATGTTCATCAAACATTTCCAGTAGAACAACAATCTGTGACCATAATTGTGATTCTTTATAGGTCTGCGAATCAAGCAGTGCCCCGAGCTCGTCTACCTCTCGTTCATAAGAGCGATGCTTCTCGCTGAGCTCGGCATGATTCTTATGCAGTGCCAGCTTTCGGTTCTCTGCCTCTTTATGCTGTTCCTCTAGCACTTCCATATCCAGAAGTATCGTTTTGGCAGCTGAAATCGTACGTTGAAGCGCCGCCACCGGAGCATGTGCAGCGTCCTGACCATGCTGAGCTGCGAATGTTCCCAGTTCTTCTGTATATTGACGGATAGATAGCGTCAATTCATTAATCTGGATATCCAGGCCTGCTAACTCCAACAGGAAGCTTTCCCGCTCCTTGCGCAGACCTTTTTCTTCAGTCGCCAGTGCTCGCTCAGCGTTTCCAAATCCTCTGATCGTTTGTTGCCAGAGGCTTGAGACCACATCCCATTGTTTACGAAGCTTTTCTTTAGCCGTCTGAATGACCTCTTGACGTTCTTTCATCTCCAGAGATCCTTCGATCGCTTGAATTTCTTTCTGCCATTGCTCAATTTGTCGTGTGTGGAGCATACGTTTAGCTAAGAAATGAGCCACTTCAAGCTTTTTCTCCTGAGTCTTGGAATCGTCCAGCCGTCCACGTGCACGTCTCTGATCATCACTAAGCTTTTTGAACTCTTCTTGTTTCAGTTCCATTTCTTCCTTGCTGCGCAAATACTTTAGATTGTCTGTCTCAAATCGCAATTGCTTCGCATCCTGATAATGCCCCGCCAGTTCATTACCAACCTTACTTCGCTCTTCTTCCGCATTTCTCTGTTCTTCATGAATAACCGTAAAGATCTGACGCCCACGAAGTTCCGTTTCTTGAACAACACTCTCTGCCTCTACTCCTAGCTTCACCAGCTCGTATAAAGGTGCAGCCATGCCAAGAAACTCTGTATAGACCTGTTCCCGCTGTTCAAGCATCGGTAGACGTTGAGCTACTGTCGCCGTGTCAATAAACATCCGCTGCAGCGTATTGTCTTCTTCTTTGGGTCCCTCATTTAGACTGGAGCCGATCTCAGGGATAATTAGCTTTTCGAATAAGTTATGGTTGGTAAAGGCGTCATTCTTTTTAAAATAACCTTTAATACCACCCTCTTCCCCATTAATCCGCCGCATATTGCGCCACTCGGCGATATGGATATCCCGGGTAGCCAGGAAATCATAATATCTTTTTAAATCCGAGCTATGGCTACCGAAAGGTACAATTTCTCCCCGCCGATCTCGTATAAATTGCTGGATCGTTTCAAAACTCGTAGGTTCAGCAGTCTCTTCATCGAAGAGTGGCAACGTCGAAAGGGTGAGTTCAGACGCATCGCCATAATCGGTAAGTGCGTATAGAAGGTAATCCACTTTAATATCCTGCTGATCCAGTGAGTTATGTGCCGTCATAGCAATACCAGTCGTCATATATTCATTACGCTCATTGTTGTCCAGATGCCATTCGATAGCTACATGAAAGGTATAAGGTTTAAGTTGTTTTTTATGATTATGAAAAAATGCTTCCACCTGGTTCTCACTGTCTTTTCCCCATGGCGTTTTGGGCATTAATAACTGAAATATGGATTGCAGCAGTACGCCCTTCCCGCCACCATTCATAAGCGTAATAAGCGTATTGCTCGGCCCCTCTTCGTTACAGAGGTCCAGAATCATATCATCATATTTCTTGAGCATTTTCTCATATTTAAGTCCTGTAATCCGTATGCGTTCAATCCGCGGCATTAATAGCACCGTCTTTCTCAGCTAAAGTTCGTCCGATGAGTTTCTTCAATTCCTGATACCGGTCAACATCATGATATAAATACCGCATTCTCTCATAAAGCTCTTCCCGAGGGAATATCCGCTTCTCTGACTCCGAGATGAACACGAGCTTCTCCTCTTCCAGGAGCTTCATGCCTTCATGAATCAGCCCAATTCGTGAGCCTGCGCCTCTTGTCAGAAGATCGCTCTCTTCCTGACTCTTAGTTTGCATATAGAGGTTAGTCCACACCTTCGACATCGCTTGGATATCCAAGCGCCACTGCTGACTAAACCTACCTTCATCATCCATCTGCATCCATGCTTGGAAAAGTGAAGACACCTGATCGGATATCTGTATATAGGACATACTGTCCTGCCCGGACTTAAAGTGAGTCTCGTCCTGATCCATCTCGGCCAGAAACACAAGGATGATGATATTAATGATATGTAAATGAGTTTTGCGCTCAATTCGTGAGTATTTATTCTTCAACTGGGTAAAGTTGGTGGCGAACACTGACCCGAGTGGATTGACCAACAAATGGAGACGGTGTCCCGAATTCATCACTCGACAGCCTGCCTCCTTGGCAACATATTGAAGCGCATCATATGTTCCTGCATCCTGCAGGCATTCCGCTGCCGCAGGATCATCGAGAGGGATTACTTTTTTACGAAGTAATTCAAAAAATAGTCGTGAAGCTTGCTGTACCTGTTCTAATGTATAACTCATGCTAGTAACTTCTCACCTCTCCACGATCGTAATAGTATATGGGCTCATGTCTAGACCAGACCAGCGTACCCTTAGGGCTGATTCTTGCGCAATGCTCGTCCGCAACAGCTTGCCGTGCAAGCTCTCCAGTTGAGGATCATCCGCTAGTACGTACCTGATTAGCAGCTGGCATTCATCAGATCCGTTGCTGTTCTCCGGAGCCTGTTCCTGTACTACAATCTCTGAATGAAAAAACTGCACCCATAGATCAATAGCATCCGGTGTGAGTGCCCATCGAGTTAATTCCTCTGCGGTAAAAGCCTCCTCAGTAAACGTAAAGCTTCCCCGCTCGACTAGCGCACTGAACACAGGCTTCCACAGTTCAACGACTTCCCCCCATGGAATACCTTTAGGAATATATTGAGCATTCTCAGCATAGAGCTCATCTTCAAGTTCATCTATTACTATATCCGGGATAAAACCAACCTCTTGTTCCTCCCAAGCCCAAGGAAGTGGATAGACAAAATCCTGATTCGGAGCGAACAATCCACTTAACAGCAGATCAAGACTGTCACCGCTTGGCAGACCCTCTTCTTTAACCCATTCCTCCCATACATGCGTACGAAAATTAAAGCCGGCGGCTCCCCAGAATAGTTCAGGAAAGTTCAATCTTAAGTTGGTCTCCACCTCGAAAATATTCAAGACTATCTCAGCCAGCTCATCGTGTACACGCCGTGAGAGCTCAACTCGTTCAGAAAGAATACGGATCTCATTAAAGTCGATCACATCCTTCTCATCATTGGCTAGCCGGGCCAGAGAACGATGAATATTATCAAAATGCTTGCGTTCCTCATCGAACTGCAGATGAATTTCTTCGAGTCGCTGATGCCGAGCCACTCCGAATTCACTAAAAATATGCTTCGGGTTACGGCGCAATGCATTCCGGTATTCCTGCTGTTGCTGAGTCATCTTCCTAACCCGGGAGATAAGCTCATTCACATCCTGAAGCGCCCGAGTTACACGTCCATGCTTAATATGCATCTGAATCTCGAGCAGCTTGATGCTGATCTGGAACTCTTCAATAATCTCATGACTCATAAAAATAAGCTCCATGGCATATTCGGAGAGACGATAGATTGTTCTGCCGCTCTCTTCCCAGCTACTGCGGGTCGCATCCTCATCCACCATGAAATACTTATATTTCTGCACAGACATTTGCCGAGCTGCATCATCATAATAATAGGATTCGAAATCCCCACCATTTCCGCTCCAGAGCAGGCCGTCTACTAAACGTTCTACGGATTCGGTAGTCCCGAGATTCGCTATATTGAACCGTTCCAATGCAGTCCAAGCCAACGCTATTATATCTTCCTTGGATCTTCTCTCATTGGATTCTAGCTCCAAATAATAGACTTGCAACAAGATGCTTAAAGATACCATTTCTTTGTACGGTTGGATTTCGCCAAGGTTCATCCCAGCCCCCAGATTCCATAGGGGATTCAATCGTTTATTTCGTTCGCCAAAATCCGACCAATTCATCTTTCTGCCATCCTCACCAAATAAAAATAAAACCCGTATACATCCGTATAGGGTTCTGAAGTACGCGAATATATGTTTCTATTATATCAATTCATCGAAGGTTATGCTATTTATTGTTAAACAAAATAATAGATTCTATCCACGCATTTCTACTCTGCAGAATCTGGAGTACATGCCATGCAATACTGCTCTAATGTACTGTTGGGTAAGGGGATAACCTTAACTGTGCGGAACTGAAAATGCTCATAGATAGGTAGATTGCTTGGCGTCTGTGTCTCTAACGTGCATAATGCATTCTTCTCGCGGCACTCGGCGAGCAGCGGCATCATAATTTTTGATACATATCCTTGCCCACGGTAACGTTCTTGCACTACAAGCATATCCAAATGCATATACTTCTGATCACCAAACATCGATAGCCATAAGGAACTCATACTGCGCAAAGTAGTTAGTCCTCGAATAAATCCTCGCACACCAATGATTCGGCAAATCGGTAAACACTTGAGAATCGCTATCCCAATTTGTTTCATATAGTTGACGTTCGAAATTAATGTCCCGCTCTGACGCTCCGAATGGAACACCAAGGCGACAGCTTCATAATTTGTTGACGTCGTTAGTAAATCCGAATAAGGATACAACATCTCAATATAACGATGAAAAAAAATGTTTAATACGCGGAGTCTGGTTGTTTCATCAGGCAAAATATGCTGATACAATGGATCATCCTTTGCGAAGGCTTCTGCCAGAACGCTGGCGGCTTTCGGAATGCCCTGCCGATGAATTTTAATTAATGAACTACAAATAGTTCCACCTCATTTAGTTTACTTTCGCGATAGGCTCGGTTAGTGAACAAGCCATTCAAGAATATTATAACTGGTTCAGTCAAGCCCTCATTTAAGGCGATGAACTCGATATGGCACGATGGTTCTATTGTCAATTCTTCATTGAATGAGATATGATTAAAAAGATTACAAAAATACTGGGAGGAAAAATGGAAGATATTATACTGTGGCTTAAATACTTGTTTCTAGGGTTTGTTCAAGGGGCAACTGAGCCAATCCCCGTTTCCTCGAGCGGCCATTTAATCATCGCGCAGAAATTGCTAGGCTTAAAACAGAATGGGCTATCATTTGAAATCCTGACAAATACGGCTTCTCTAATTGCGATTTGCTTTATTTTCCGCAAAGATATCGGAAGATTGATCACTGGATTCGTTCAATTTATTCTGACCCGCAAAGAGGAATATAAGTCAGATTTTATGTTCTCTTTGTACATTATCATTGGCACCATGCCTGCGGTTATCGTAGCCTTGTTCTTTAAGGACCAAATTGAGGAGATCTTCTCGTCAGTACACACCGTGTCCATCGCCTTGCTGGTAACCGGGGTTGCTTTATGGTTAATTCGTAATCTTCGCGGTCGTAAACAAGATGGGGATTTAAAAGCGAAGGATGCAGTCATAGTCGGACTTGCCCAAGCTGTAGCTCTTATTCCTGGGATAAGTCGCTCAGGCGCAACGGTCATCTCTTCCATTGCTGTGGGAATGAAGCAAGAAACTGCTTTACGCTTTTCTTTTATGCTGTATATTCCAATCAGTCTGGGCGGACTTGTTATGGGGGCATCTGATATTGCCAGTGACCCGAACCGAGCGCAACTAGCAATTCCATACTTAATTGCATTTATCACTACACTAATCGTTACGTATTTTTCTATGCGCTGGTTTATGGGGATTATGGCTAAAGGTAATTTGAAGTACTTCTCTTATTACTGCTTCTTGGCTGGGATACTACTCCTTATCTTCATGTAAGTACATGATTTCAAACAAAAGCCCTCATGACAATCTCTGGGATTACAGAGAGCATGAGGGCTTTTCATCCTATTTTAACAGGGATATTACTTCACCACTCGACCGAATCTTGCCGATCCTAGGGAAAATGGTTTTACACACATAGTCATGCTCTTCTTTCGTCGAAGCAGTCATTGCATCTTCCACAAAAACTTGGTTGTAACCAAGCTGATAAGCTTCTCTAGCTGTCGTATCCACACCTATGGATGTAGAAATACCACACAAGACAATTGTATCTATACCACGACGCCGTAGCTGTAAATCAAGATCCGTTCCGAAGAATGCCCCCCACTGACGTTTAGATATCACATGTGCGTTTTTGAAGTCTGATAATTCAGGTACCAAGGTATCCCAACCTTCTGGAATGGATCCTGCATTCATCTTCAGATCTGTTTGAGGTCTTAACATATCCTGTCCATCTATCGAGGATACTCTTACAAGTACTACAAACGCCCCCTTTTCCGTGAAGGCTTGAACTAAACTGCATCCCTTCTGAACCACCTGCTCACCTGTATATGGAGCCTTATTCGGCATGTTAACAATTCCATTTTGCAAGTCGATTACAACCAGCGCCGTTTTCTTTGCATCAATACATTCAGTTTCTGATCTCTTTAAGTCTTCCATTGTCTTCTCTCCCATTTAAGCTTAGTTTTTTATATACTTTAAAATAAACCCAGCCTGCATTTATCAATAGCAAAACACTCGTAATAAAGAATACATCTCGGATCCCAAACCAGGCTGCCACTTGCCCACCTAGAACCGAACCCGCAAATGTGCCAAGATAACCTGCCGACATGTTAAATCCAAACACTCTGCCTGTAAGCGCATCTGGTGTTATTTTCTTAACGAGGATATTCACAGAAGGTATTAACCCACCTGCCGCTAATCCTAGTAGAAAACGCAGACCCATTAACTGCCAAGGATTCTGAACAAACGCTTGTGGGATAAACAGAAGTCCTGCCGCTATAAGCGCAACTAGTATAACTTTTTGAGCACCTATTCGGTCAGACAACTTGCCAAGCCTTGGAGCAGCAATGATGTTAGCCAGCCCTGAAGCTGAGAAGGTCATCCCTGCAAGCAGAGCCACATGACTAGCACTCTTGGAGAGCTGAGTAACATATACCGTAATGATTGGTTCTACAGAGTATAAAGCAACAGTTAGAATAAAGAAGGTTACAAACAAGGTTAGCGTTAGGCTTTTCTCTGGAACACTGCTCCAGACCTCCTTGATACTTAGCGTCTTTTTATCTTCACGATGAAAAGATTCCTTCACGAACAAAGCCGTTGTAATGAAGGCAACCAGCATCAGTCCACCCGTAACAAAAAATGAACTTTGTAAACCCATGCTCTCTGCAATGAAACCACCAATCGTTGGGCCAAGTAAAGCTCCAGCAATACTGGCTGTTGAAAGAGTTCCTAAAGCATATCCTGCATGTTCCTTATCCGTCTGAGTCGCGATTAATGTAGTACAAGCTGTACTATAACCCGTTATTGTGCCCTGTAATAATCTTAATGCAATTAATACATACACATTAGGCGCAAAACCCATACAGCTGATCACAATCGCCATCCCAAGACTTGCCCGCAAAAGCATTGGTTTCCGTCCGAACCTGTCTGCCGCCAGTCCCCAAATGGGTGAAAATATGGCTGAAACGATAAAGGTAATCCCAAAAGCAATGCCAGAAAACTGAGCAACGGAATCGGCATTATCCACGCCAAGATGCTTAATGTAAAGTGGCAATACTGGCGCAATCTGGCTCATACCTACACCCGTTACAAACATACCAAACCAGCAAACGATCAAATTCCTTTTCCACATGGACATAAAAAAGCCTTCTTTCTGCTAACAATAACAACCTCATATTAACAGTCAGATTGGCTCTATACCATGCATTATTCTAAACTCCATGGACATTTTTGCTCTGAAATTCCGAAGGGCTGATGCCTGTCATTCTTTTAAAAATTCTGCTGAAATAAAATTCATCCGTAAATCCAAGGGTTTGCGCAACCGCTTTGATTTTTATGTCCCCTTCAAGAATCAGCTCTTTCGCTTTATCGATTTTCATTTTATTAAAGAACACAATAATGGAATAACCTGTAATGTCTTTGAATGCTCTCGACAAATAAGCAGGTGATAGTTGCACCAAATCTGACAATTCGTTCAAGCTAACTTTCTCATTAATCTTTTGATGCATATAATTAATGATTTTTTCTACTTTTAATGAAGTGGAGTAATTTTGACTTTGTTTTTGTGTATTTTGAGCAATCGCAATGATTAACTGTTGTAACAAGGTCTTCGCTACAAATTCATATCCTGGCAGTTTAGTATTCCAGCTCTGAATCATCCTCCCGAAGATATCTTCCACCTGATAATAATCCTTCAATTCAGTTATAGCTTGAAGATGGAGTGTTTCTACCTTGCCATTAATTCCCCAATCCCCCTCGTTCATACTCACCTTTGCATAGTTGAAATGAACGGACAGAAAACATAAAGGATCTTCTGCATCTATTTCTATAGAATGCTTAACATCTGGACAAATGTAGAATAACATCCCAGCTTTAAACAAATGTCGTTTTCGATCGATCATAAAACTACTCTTCCCACCAGTCACTAAGAGGAGCTCATGATGCTGAAGGGTTCGAACGATCTTACTCGAATTTCTCCTGGGCTCATTGAAGTATCTGTAATTACAATACAGAATGTGAAAAAACAAATTACTTATATTCATAAAAGACCTGTCCAAATGTCCACCGAACGTTCGATCGGATCGTATTCTACATCATATCCGAACGTTTCGGATATAAATCGGAGGGGAACATAGGTCGCGTAGCCGTATAGATGAGGTGGGCTATTCATCTGCACAGCTTGTCCATTAATGTAGGCTGTATGATCGTCGATGGTCATCTTCAGAGAAAGTCCATTTTTTTCAGCGGTAATCGTGCGAGTTGCCTTGTTCCATTCTACCCTGGCTCCAAATAACTCAAAGAGATAACGCATAGGCACTTCTGAAATGCCATTCACAATGTTTAGCGGTGGTGCTGATAGAAGTGGCATATCATCAATGTTCAACTGATACAGGAATGGGCTTGTCTTAAAGGTCCACTTTTTCACTAGCGTTTCGCCACCAGATTGAAATGAAACCTCCGCCGTATACTCCCGATCCCCCCTCAATTGACGCTGCGCTGTTAGTACATACCCGTAACCAGAATTGAGTTTCTTAACCTTAAGCGGGATACTAATGTGCCTATTACCTGCTTGTGTGCTCAGTTCAGCCTTAATGTCCGCTACATCCCGTAGACTACTAAAAACCGTAAGTGTTGTAGCTTCTCCTTGAATTAACTGCTGTGCATTCATTTTGTAAATGTTGCCTGACCACACTCGCGTCATTCCATCATAAGGAAATACGCTCGCAGTCGCTGGTGTAGTCATTACGCCTTCTGACTTCAAAGCACCAACAATCACGGTAGACTTACCCACTCGTGCAATGCCAATAGAAGCAACTGCCGGGGTCAGCATCACTTCCCTGCGATCATGCATAACTGCTAGCTCGTTAATCTCTGAAGCCATATCAAATTCATCATAGGCCCGCTCTTTCATATATACGGTTTCCATAATTTCCGGTACTTCTCCGCTAAAACCCGAAGTTAACACTCTCTCTTTAGGCGTTTGTTGGGTAAAGAACTCACGACCTTTCACTTCTATAGATAAATCGCCTTCAGACTTTATCGTAAAATTAGCATTAGCGTAGCGAGCATGATTAATCGCCGCCTTAACGAGAGCAGGATCAAGTTTCACTTCATCCAACCCCATTTGTTGCCGAATTTTATTAATCGAAGCTAGTGCTTTTAGTTGCTCCGCACTACTAGTTCCGTCAAACAATACTTTTGCGGCTTGTACCTTTGTGACATCAATCAATGGAGTGATTGCCATAAGCAGCAAGACGCCTATAAGTATCCATTTTTTACGCATAGTTCCCCTCCTCAAAATTCCATATCTTGTTAGACGACATTCTTCCAGAAAGGTTTCTGTAAAGCAGTTCAAAAACACAAAACAAACCACCCCGTAAATGAACTTCACCTCAATGGTTAGACACACAATCAGAGGCGTATTTCATTATAGAGTGGCTTCTCTGTAATCTCTTATGGTTTCTGAATAAACAGTTGTGTCCAATAATGTTGATATTGACTAGTAGCAGTTCCCCCTACATAACCAACCCCAATATCCGTAAAGCGAGGATCCAAAATATTAGCTCTATGACCAGTACTGTTCATCCACGTTCTCATTACTGCTTCAGGTGTTGCTTGGCCCGCCGCGATATTTTCTGCATAAGCACGCCACTCCACTCCAAATCGATCTAGCATTTGAGAGGGGGTGCCATAAGTTGGAGAGGTATGACTAAAATAGTTATTATCCCTCATATCTCTTGATTTCAAAACCGCAAGATCAGTTAGCCGCGTATTTAGAGTTAAGGCAGCGATTCCTCTACTCGTCCGTTCTTCGTTGACTAATCTAAAAACTTGCAATTCAAATGCGTTAGCTTGTCTAATATGAATCCTTGACTTCCCTACTCTTTTCGTTACGGGACTACGTTTCGTTTTTATTCCTTTACTCAAAGAACTTTTGACTCTTCTTATTGAAGATATTCTTTGCTTCATGATTTGCCCTCCTACAATGTATTTACAACAATATATTGTGGAAGAGGTCTTCACGCTTGTACCAAAGTCTATAATTCTACTATAAATTTTGTTAACCCTATGTACTTGATTTCTCTTTGACTTGACATGCATGTGTTACTTTATGTTAATATAAACAAATCATGAACGTTGATATATCATCTATTTTTCTAATTAGGAGAGATCACATGGATTTCAAAGACCCGCTAGGGTTAGTTATTCGAGATTTACACTTAGAAATAGCCAATTATTTAACAAAATTGCTTGCACCCGTTCGGCTTGCGCCTGAACAACATTTACTTATGGCTTTGTTGCTTGAGAAAGAAGGTCTATCTCAGAACGAGATTGCTAATAAACTTGGGAAGGATAAAGCCAGTGTTGCCCGAATGATCGCTAGCTTAGAGAACAAGGGGTACATTCATAAAGTACCAAGTACGCAAGACCGTCGTTCGGTAAATGTTTTTGTCACAGACGAAGGCAGGAAATTAGAGACTACAATCAATGAGGTGACAATCAAATTAAACGAAATTATAGCGACAGGATTCTCTCCTGCGGAGTACTCAGCGCTAACAACTTTGTTAACTCGTGTGCAGAATAATGTAAGTGAGGCATAAATGCATATCCTCCGCTCTATAGTTGACATATCATCTATTCTTCAAAAATAACACGAATCAATTCTGAAAAGAGGTTTATCCCTATCATGGAATCAACAGCAGCTGTTCAAGTTAAACGTCCCGCCCTAATGGCCTTCTCCCTTATGCTAGGAGCATTCGTCGGACTATTTAGTGAAACCGCCTTAAATATGGCTTTTACCAACTTAATGGATGAATTTTCAATCAACGCCTCAACGGTTCAATGGCTAACCACAGGATATTTACTTGTATTAGGTATCCTCGTTCCGATATCCGCCCTATTAATGCAATGGTTTACCACTAGACAATTATTCACAGCATCCTTGTTATTATCTATCATTGGTACTTTAATTGCTGCCCTCTCCCCCAATTTCACCTCCTTATTAATTGCGCGTTTAGTGCAAGCCTTGGGAACTGGTTTATTGCTGCCCCTAATGACGAACATTATTCTAATAATTTTCCCTGCACATAAACGTGGAACTGTCATGGGGATGATGGGACTTGTTATTATGTGTGCACCGGCCATCGGGCCAACTTTGTCTGGTTTGATCGTGGATCATTTGGGCTGGGAGTTTATCTTTTGGACAAGTTTACCTTTATTATTATTTACATTTGGATTCGGATTAACATTTATCGAAAATGTAGCCAAAATCTCTAAACCTAAAATAGATATTTTATCCATTCTACTTTCTACTTTCGGATTTGGTGGCATCGTATTTGGATTTAGCAACATCGCTGATCATGCTTTAAGTGAAATCATTGTCTATCTGCCTCTTATCGTTGGTGTCATCAGCTTAATCCTGTTTGTATTAAGACAGTTTAAGTTGGAAACGCCGATGCTAAATTTACGAGTGTTTAAATATCCTATGTTTACAATAGGTCTGATAATGGTCTTTTTAGGAATGATGATCATCTTATCCTCTGCCATTTTATTACCGTTATATTTAAAAGGAGGTTTATTATTATCAGCTACAGCTGCAGGAATTCTACTCCTTCCAGGCAGTGTGATTAACGGAGCTATGGCTCCAGTTACGGGTAGAATATTTGATAAATTCGGTCCGAAATTATTGCTGCCGCTTGGATTCTCCATCGCAACCATTGCAGGTTTTCTATTTACAAGCAATTCTACTGAAACCAGTAACCTGACCTTTATTTTAATACACTGCGCTATGTTTATCGGATTAGCTATGGTCATTATGCCCGCTCAAACCAATGGCTTAAATCAGTTACCCGTGAAATACTATCCGGATGGGGCTGCTGTTATGAACACACTTCAACAAATCGCAGGTGCTCTTGGTACAACATTCGCTGTTACGCTAATGTCTAGCGGACAAACACGATTCGCTAATACACATCCAACTGCTGCACAGCCTGAAATTTTAACCGCAGGAATTACACATGCATACTTATTTATCGCAGCGATTGCAGTTATCGGATTAATTTTATCGTTATTTGTGAAGCGTATTAGAGTTTATTAATTTTAATCAAAAAAGACAGTGGACACGAGCTGTCCGCTGTCTATATTTTAATCAATAGTTTTTTCATAAAATACTAAAGTTAATTTATCGTTTATTCGCTTTGTTTCTTCTGTTCGTTTATATCCTACCTTTTCATATAAATAACAGTTCCTCTGCTCTTGCTCAATACTATCCAGCTCCCATTTTTTCGCGTCATTATATCTCTGTTCAATGATTGCAAAAACCTGCTGGGCGATCCCCATCCCCTGGTATTCTGGCATAATAAATATGGGGCTGACACGGTAAGTATTGTTTTCCTTTTTAACGATTCGGACACCGCCCACAGCAATATCAGAAGTCTTAATCATAAAATAATCTGTAAAAGACTGATTAATTCGATCTATCATTTTTTCTACGGACTCATTGGCAGGGCTGGTTTCATAATCCTTATATTTCTCCAGTAATGGCATAAAGGCTTTGACTTGCATTTAATGAATAAATTCCGCATCACTTACGTCTGCTTTATATAAAGAAATCCCCATAAAGATGTACCTCCATTAAAATATATTACTATCAATAAGGTTTATGGTTTGTTTTTAGGTATGATATAGAGTGATCCGTCTTCCTTGTATTCAGCATAAGCAATGTCCTCAACGCATTGATAGCCATGCTCCTTGATCCATTCCTGGATCTGTATCTTATTCATAGTTCTGCCACGCATCGAATCTTCTAGCAGCCTACCTTTATCAATAACTGTAATGGAAAAGGAGGAAGACTGCTCCGATTGCTCCTCTTCAGACTTGCGCATAATCGACAGTGAGCCATTCGTTTCGAGCAGAGCATACTTTACTTCACTTAGAGAAAAAATATTTTGCTGCCGCAGCATAAACAGCAGTTGGGTAAACTCAATATCGTATTTTTCCATCAAATCCTGATTCACTTTACCATCGTCAATAAGCAACACCGTCCGGCCTTCCGCCATGTTCCCGAACTTCACAAAATGGGTCGTTGCCTTTTCAAACAAATAAGACAAAGCGGTCCAGATGAAAAGCGCAAACAGCAGATGCCAGATCTTCACCTCATTATCATATATCGTATTCCCTACAATCTCACTTAAAATCAATGATGACAGGAAATCAAGTGGCGTCAATTGACTAAGCGTCTTGCGGCCAGTAATAAAGGTAATGATCCACAAACCAAAGAAACTAATGATCAGTTTGACACCTATAGTTACAAATATCTCCATTGCTGCACCTCCAGCTGGGACTTCGCACAGGGTCGTTGCCCTTATGACACGAAATCCATTCATGAAAGGTATTACACACTCCTAGTGGGGGATAAACAGCAAACGAGACGCTCTGCAACTTGCCCTTATGTTGGAATGGTGATAAGGAACGTTGTGCCTTTGCCTTTTTCACTATCAACTTCAACAATGCCTTTCACTTTATCAATGGTACTGTAGACCATAAGCATCCCCAGTCCCGTGCCTTCAGCTTTGGTCGAATAATACGGTTTACCGAGACGCGATATTTCTTCCTTTGTCATTCCAATGCCAGTATCGCGAATACTGATAATAATATTTTGTTTTTTTTCCGAAATATCGATGAACAGCGTACCACCGTCCTTTTCCTTCATGGCTTCGATTCCATTTTTATATAGATTAATAAGACATTGCTGTATTTGGTTCCGATCATAATTTTTGAATAGCGAATTATTAAAATTAAATTTGACCTCTACTTTGTGCATAGTGGCATAAGGCATGATGATATTCTTAGTATATTCTGACTCCTCCTGCATGTTGGAATAAACCATATTATCGGATTGCGGCTTAGCAAATGAAAGATAGTCACTCACGATTTTTTCAGCCCTCTGTAATTCTAATAGAGATAACTCTACGTACTGTTTCTCCTCCCTTGTGATCGTCTTAGATTTATTCAACAGCTGCAAAAAACCGCTGGTCACTGTAAGCGGGTTTCTGATTTCATGTGATACACTTGCCGCTAGCTCGCTCACGACATTTAATCTTTCAGATTGCATAATTCGGTCGCGATTCTTAATATTAGTAATAATCTTTTCTATTAAGATCATATTGATACACATCACCCCGACATGCGTCGTAAAGGCATTTAAGGTGAGAAACCAATATTCCCTATTTAAACTCCCCTGTGTAAAACCTAATATAATTAGGTAAAATCCCATCGTCAGAAAAGAAATTATTGTTGCCGCGATGATGCGACTTTTCGAATCTAGCTTTAAGAACCTTTTACTATATAGAGGAACCAGGATTAGGATTGAAGTGGCGAAAAGAAAGGATTGTAACGTACCCTCTCCCCCCACATAGAATCGATAGATATTTAAAAGGATATATAGCGGTAGAACGTTCTTGTATCCACCAAAAAGAGCCACAATGATAAACGGGATATATCTCAAATCAAAAATAAAGCCCATATCGAGTTTAAAAGGTTTGGCTATACAGAGACACATGGTCACTGCCGACAGTAGAACTAGAATCTTACTATTATAAGCAAAAGCACGATTCTCAAAGAAAAGTAGAAAAATTAAGATTGGAAACAATAAAAACAAAAAATTCAAAAGCAAAGTCTCAAACAAGGGATAACTTCCTTTCAGCCTAGTGTTGCTTAAAAGACAGCGTACTGGAAAAATACGCTAAAGTAATATTATAAGTAATGTTCCCCTTATTAACTATGTATTTCTCAACCATTTTTCAAATAATAAAAAAAAGCACCTGACGGCGTCCTTGGAGGTAAAGTTACAAGCTGAGTACATCCGTAATTCCATACTCGTATCCGTGTGAGGTTCCGCTTACCAACCGTATAGCCTTTATTTCGATGAAATAAGCACATATATTAGGGACGGACCATATTGCACTTATTCCCTAATAACAATCCCATTCCGGGTGAATCAGGGCGAATAACGGCACTGGCTCGTTTACGTTACCAGCGGCACATTGTATTCGGTTTTTCGCATACATTTGGCTCGTTTACGTTACCGGCGGCACATTGTATTCGGTTTTTCGCATACATTTAGATCGTTTACGTTACCAGCGGCACATTGTATTCGGTTTTTCGCATACATTTAGCTCGTTACGTTACCGGCGGCACATTGTATTCGATTTTTCGTATACATTTAGATCGTTTACGTTACCGGCGGCACATTGTATTCGGTTTTTCGTATACATTTGTCCGTAAGCTCGACTAAAACATGCATTTCGGAGGATAAAAGGTCCACTCGGTCGTTCTACATCCCAAAGAGGCGTGTGCTTAATAAAAAACAGGGCTCCCCATGGCCAACAGTTGAATATAGGACCATCCATTGAATTTGTTTCACATTTCTCCGCAGTCTCAAAATTTTACAAATTCTATTATTTCAAAAAACATCCAATGGATGCTTTAATGATGCGATGATATTCTTACTCGTAATTTATTTAACGAATCGAATTATGATTATTTTGTCTTTTGTAAACCTCTTATTACGATCGATACAAGCAATATTCCTAAACATCCCCCTGTAATAGGCGAAACCACAAGAATACCAATTATATTCCTGCTCGAACTAAAAAGTAACTTCATACTAGTTACTGCTATCGCTACAACAACTACTGATGTCCAGAAAATATTTTTTTGTATTGTTGTAACTGTTGGTATCATTGTTACCGTTTCTCGATGTCGATACAACGACCTAACTATGATCCAAGTTACCATGAGTAATCCGAATATGGAAAACGAATGCTGCAATATTTTATAAAGAGTGAAATTATAAATCACTATATCCCTTAATGGGGGAAATTGTTCTACAAAGTAACCATTGAAATGTGTAAAACCATCGATGAACACGTGAGTAAAGAAACCAATAATCACAGATATGATGAACACTATCCAGCCCTTAGAAGTCAATCTCCACTTGCTCAAGGTATTGTACGCTCGTTGATCTATATTATAGTTCGAAGGAAGATGTAATACTAATATCTCCTTAACTAAAAAATGGAAAATCAGTGCAATAATCACACATAGGGGAATTGCCTGTAAAAATAATCCTGTTATAGAATGCCCTATACTTTGATGGGGCTCAAGCATAATAAAATATTCAAAATCAGGTGACATACTTCCTAGAATCAAGCCGGTAGCACTAAAGTATTTTGGTTTCACATATTTAAAAGGAAGTGCAAAAATAGGATGAGCAAAAGTGAAAGGCATAACAATCTCCTAGTGTTTATTATATTTTTTTAGCAACAAAGGTTATACAATCTGTTGTCAGTTTTACGGGTTGGCCTTTTCTATCAATTTCATATTCTATTTGTTTTACAAATCGTTGTTTAACTTCCCATTCAGTGTACTGCTGAACTAATAAATCCATCATTCTTACTGTAGGTATATTCACTTCAAACATCGGGTCTAGTTCTTGTCCATTTTCAAGGTTTACCTCTTGTATGTTCGATCCGATAATAATGCAATTGATTCCATTTCTTTTAGTTCCAATAATCATTTCGTTAAGCTTACTTTCCAGAGCTTTTTCCGAACTTATATGTTCCAAGGCAGATACAGCTAAGATAATGTCATATTCCTCTTGATCGATAATGAAATATTCAATGTCAGATAGTCTTGTTACAATAAATGGTTCGACTCCAAATTTTCGACTATAACCTTCCAATTTTTCTATGGCCGACTCCAATAAATCAACACAAACTACCTTCCCATTTCTATTTTTCATGGATTCCGCTATGGGGATACTATTCCTACCAATCCCAGCTCCTAAATCTAATACACTTAAGTATTCTTGATCTCTGTATTCTTCTAATAGATCGATTACCGTCTTTACGGGTCTATGTAGCCAGGAACCTGGCTCGAACAAATTATAACTATCGTAACACAAGTTATGATATCTCTTCTCTTCAGTTCTTATATTCGCTACTCTGTCCATATCACACCTCGAGCTTTCCTTATTACATATTTTCAACTAAGCATTGTACTGCGTTCAAATAAAACCTAAAATACTACATATATAGGATTTTTTTAATATTACACACTATGAACTCCCTATGATAATGAAGGAGATGGTTAACGTAGAGCCTACTCATCTACCACATCATAGCTATATCCACGCGACGGAGCTAGCTATTCAATACATGAAGGAGCATCTTGATGAAGAAGTAACTTCAGAGCAACTCGCTCATCTAGTCGGTTATAGCGCCTATCACTTCACTAGAATATTTAAGAAGGCAACAGGAATTTCACCACGCCAATACTTGTCCGCCTTGCGGATAGAATCTGGTAAACAAGCTCTGCTGAAACAACCTTCGTTGCTAACGAAGATTATGCTCTCGATAGGCTTCCGAAGTGCCGGCTCCTTCCATCATCGGTTCAAGCAATTCGTCGGCCTATCACCTAAGAAGTTTGCAGCCACTTCGTCTGAATTATTCTCCCATATGAATCAATATGAACACACACCCTTAACATCTGATACATTGCCATCCTCACCACAAATGTGCATTCACTGTCAACTAGAGACACCACCGGATTTTCGCGGTCTATTATTTGTAGGTTTATTTCCACGCCCCATTCCCGATCAGAAACCCATCGTCGGTACTGCGCTCAATATGCGCAATCGCGAATGCATATTTACTGATATCTCACCTGGTACGTATTACATACTTGCAGCAGGTATTCCATGGAGTCGTAATCCTGTTGACTATTTTAAGTTAGATACATGTTTGCGAGGGAAATTTGATGAACCTGTTGAAGTGAATATTACAACGAAGTTGCACGTACATCTCCTCTTAAGAGATCCTCTCCCGTATGATCCACCAATCGTCGTTAATTTGCCGCTGTTATTGTTTGAGAAATTTAACCGAAAGCGAGCAAACTAGAAGACTTTACAAGCTGATTAATCACATATACTTAATCAAAATTGACAGTAATCTTCCTGATAAGAGGTGACCAGATGAGTCTAGTATCACAAATCGTCGTTAACAGTAATCTAGAATTGGTATGGAAGGCATGGACTGAAGCGGATCGTCTATCGGAATGGTTTGCACCAGAAGTATTAGTCGAATTGAAGGAAGGCGGGAAATACGAACTTTACTTCGATCCTATCAACAAGCGATCGATGAGTACTGCTGGCTGTAAAATACTTCGGATAGAAGCACCTCATACACTCGTCTTTGAATGGAAAGGTCCTGATCCGTTCACTGAAGTCATGAATAAGCCCGCAAATCTAACACAGAT
The DNA here is from genome assembly GCF_008370385.1 of Paenibacillus sp. B2(2019). Classification (NCBI taxonomy): domain Bacteria; kingdom Bacillati; phylum Bacillota; class Bacilli; order Caryophanales; family Paenibacillaceae; genus Paenibacillus; species Paenibacillus sp. B2(2019). Next base: position 658,173 of record NZ_VTZR01000024.1, on the reverse strand, counting down.
TGAGGTGAAATTGAAAGCTCTTTCCGATGGTACACTTGTTACGATATGTCATTCGGGATGGACAGAATCTGAACCGTCACAAACCGCTAGAAGCTGGCATGAGCAGGCTTGGGCACAGATGCTTTCAAGTCTTAAGAGCAAGTTAGAGGCAGGTCAAGGAATATTGTGCTGTCAATAAATGCTCCTATCCCTTGTTTGTGCATGTATTCTAACCTATTGGAGGAATAATTGTATGCCTAATATCAGTGTTATTTCTATTAACATAGCAGATATGACTGTTGCCATTGATTTCTATTGTAATAAATTAGGATTCGAAATCTCCACCCAATATGATGATTGCCTTGTTAGCTTGAAGCACGAACCTATCCCGATTGTACTCTGTCAAGTGGAGCTCAATACTCAAGTTCAGTATCCAAGAGAATCGCAAGTTGTAATTGGACTCCAAGTCGAGGACCTAGTCGCTTCTATTCAGCAATATAAGCTGCTTGGTATCAAAGTGCTATACGATGAACCTCGCGAGTGTCCTCCAGGCATCTATAACGCCATTGTAGATCCGTTTGGCAATGTAATTGAACTGTTGGAATATAGATAATTAGTATAAACCGTTACTTGCATTTTCGAGTAGCGGTTTCTCTCATTGCTATGAGACATCGATCAATACATGGGAGCCAGTTCCATCTCCGATACGTGAATTGTGATTTGATACTGCTTCAAAGTAACGATGATTTCACGAAACGGTTCGAAATCTCCAAGTATAAAGCAAATCAAAGTCGTAATACGGTTGTTAGCTCTTCTTCAATAATTTCGCCGCTGTCACGGAAACCGAAGCTTTCATAGAGCCTTTTAGCGGGCAAGTTATCAGCCTTATAAGAAATCCAGCAATATTGTGCGGGGCCTGCCGGTAAAGTGCGGATAAATTCTAAAATTTTTGTCATGGCTTCTCGGCCGTAGCCCTGATTCTGGTATCGTTTATCAATCATTAGTCGCAGGATACAATAGCTATCATTTACAAAGGATGGCACTTCATATCCAGTAATACCATAAGTCATCATCACAAAACCAATCGGCTCTTCATCCGCATAAATGGCAAACGGAAATGGATGACCACCATTGGTTACAAGGACATAACACGAAGCCATGCTTGATAAATTGGACGCTACGAAGCGACGTTGATCGTCTGAAACCTCCAAATTGAAAATGGCACGTCGGTTTTCTAGTGTGATCTTTCTGAGAGTAATCATGCTGGGCTTCTCCCTTCATATCTAAATTATTGAGTTTGGATATTATATCATCAATTTCCATGTTTTGTAGCGATAGTCTGCCCACTAGCTAAAAAAGGCTACCGTTCAATCGGTAGCCAGGATGAAGTACTTATGTCTTTTATTTCCCTAGAAATCCACCTTCAGACTTAATCACTTGCCCCGTAATCCACTGCGAATCATCACTCGCTAAGAAACTAATGCCTCTAGCTGCATCTTCTGGCAAACCGATTCTTCCCATTGGAAACATAGGTAAAAAATGAGTTTTCATCTCATCCGTTATCCACCCGGAATCCGTAGGACCCGGATCAAAACCATTAACTGTGATATGTAGCGGAGCTAAACCAACAGAAAGAGGTTCAATTAATCCAATTAATGCACCCTTTGTCAATATATAAGCCAGGTTATCAGGGTCAGGCCCTTTAGAAACCATAAAAATAATTCTACCTGGAGTCCCCTTTGAATGATTCTTTTCGAATCTTCTGGCAAATTCAGTACTGAGTAAAACCGTGCCACGATTGTTCACTACATAGTGTTGATCTAACGAAGTGATGCTCAGGTTCTGATAATTCGTGGGCACGCAATAAGCTGCATTGTTAATCAAAATGGAAGCATTTCCTAAAGTTTGTTCTACCTGATCCATAATCTTTATTGAGATTTCAGGATTGGAAAAATCTGCTTCCATGTGACTCGCCCTGACTCCCAAGCTTTTCAGTTCTGCACAAAGTTGCTCCGGCTATTCCTTTTCTCCACCATTCCCTTCCGTTTCATCAAAAGGATGCCAATGCGTAAAGAAAATATCTGCCCCCTGGCTTGCAAGTGAACGGCATATGGCTGTTCCGATTCCTGTGGATCTGCTTGCTCCAGTAACGATTGCTATTTTATTTTTCAATGAGTTCATCTATACCATCTCCGATCATAAATTAGAAGGATAGATAGGTAGAGATCCATAGACATAAGCAGATTCAGCATCACTAATCTATAAGGGAGATAGTGTACCGTCTTATTAATTATGTGAATTAGTGTAGGAACAGTTACTGTTCTATCCTTTAACAATAGTAGCTGAAATTCTGCTTCAAACATAGATAAACTTTCCAAAACTATTAATGAATTTACATCGCTTGTAAGTCATCCCTTCAGCTTCGTTCCTCTACAAGTTCTAACGCCCTGTTCTTCTCATCAAACTTACTGTTATGTGAGGAGACCTGCGCTCTTGTTGACGCATCCGGCTCGATATACAACTTGGCGCTGTTCACGGCTAACGCTGCATCCGTAAAAGCTCCGGCAATAAGATAAAGCTTGCTGCCGTAATTTGCCGTATCTCCAGCCACGAACACTCCCGGAAGATTGGTTGCCAGCTTCTCGTCCGCATTAAAATTCCAATCCTCTCTCACTAACCCCCAATCTACAATAGGGCCTAAATCCCCGCGTAGCCCATGATTAATTAGGACGGCATCCACCGCAAGACGCTCCTGTTCTGTTTCATCCGTCCATTCCCCGTCCGCATTTAATGGAGCGATTGAAACAGCATCAAGGCGATTGCCATTCCCATATAAATCCTTAATGGCATATGGCGTAAGAACTTGAACGCTCGATGCCTTCATCCGCCTCACATTCCGTTCCATACCACTGAATCGTTCCCGCCTGTGCACGAGCGTAACCGATGAAGCGATTCCTACTAGTTCATTAGCCCAATCGACAGCTGAATCACCGCCTCCGGAGATTAGCACTCTTTTACCGCGAAAGCTTGCCACATCCGTAACGTTATAATGGAGATTATCCTTTTCGTAATTTTCCGCTCCGGGCAGGTTAAGCTTAGCAAGCTTTAGCGCACCATGGCCTATGGCCAAAATCAGCGTCCGGCTCCAATGCTGCTCTCCGGTCGCAGATGTTATACGCATCGTGCCATCAACCAATCTTTCCAACCCGGTAATTTGTTGCCCCAGTACAATGGTCGGATCAAAAGTTTGAGCTTGCTGGATCATGAGCTTTGTCAGCTGTGCTGCGCGATTCGGGGCCATGCCGCCGACATCCCAGACGATCTTCTCCGGATACATTAATGTCCTTCCTCCGAGTTCCTCTCTCGCCTCAATCAGTTTCGTCTTCATGTCGCGCATTCCACTGTAAAAGGCAGCATACAACCCCGCCGGTCCTCCACCGATTATAGTTACGTCAAAAAGCTCCAATTTCTGAACCATTCTTTGCCTCCCTCTGTTCTCATCCTCTTGAAAGAAGATCTAAATCTTCTTGCGCTTAAACAGCAGATACATGAAAAAAGGAGCTCCAATGCCTGCTGTGAACACGCCTGCCGGAACATCTAGCGGTTGAAAAAGCATTCTTCCTGCCAAATCCGCCAACAGTAGAATGATTGCACCTATTAACGCGGATACCGGGATGATCAGCTTGTAAGAATTTCCAACAAGCATTCTGGCGATATGCGGTGCCATCAATCCGATGAACGATATCGTCCCGGCTACGCCAACTGCAGCACCGGCAAGTGCAACGCTATAAAATAAGAGAATCATCCGGCTTAACTGAAGCCTGCTTCCAAGCCCGCGAGCGACATCCTCACCTAAGGATTGCACATTTAATTCCTTCGCGAGTAGTAGCGATAAAGGAATGAATACCGCTACCCACGGCCACAGCACTTCAATATAACTCCAATTGGTGCCGTAGATGCTTCCCGTCATCCAATTCAGCACTTGTGCGGCCAAATAAGCCGGCCCGCTAATTAGCAGAAACGTAGTGAGCGCGCCCATTGCGGTAGAAATGCCAATACCGATCAGCACCAGCCGAAACGGCGAAACACCTTTTTTCCAAGCAAATACATAATTAATAGTTGTCGCAACCAACGCGCCGCCGATGGCAATGAACGGTACCCAGTGGATACTGTAGCCGGTCACGAAAGTCATGAAGGCAACCACAGCTACCGATGCCCCTCCGGTTACACCCAGCAGATCGGGCGAAGCGAGAGGATTGCGGATGACGCCCTGTAATAGCGCACCCGCTACTGCCAATGCTGCGCCAATGAGTATAGCGGCTACTATTCGAGGCAAACGGAACTGCATAATGATCAGGTTACTGGCTTCTGCGTTTCGCCCCGTAAGAGAAGCAAGTACCTCTTTTAATGGTACGCTAACTCCCCCAACGGATAAACTAAGGAGCGACAAGGCGGCAACGATACAAGTTAAACCTAAAAACAACAAGAACGAATGCTTCGCTATACGCGCTTTAAGCATGCTGTTTCCTCCTAGCCACATGGATCAGAAAGGGAACTCCGATAATCGCCGTTGCGACACCAACCGGAACTTCTCTGGATTCCAGAATAAAGCGCGATGCTAAATCCGCAGTCACCAAAAGAATCGCCCCAACTAATGCGGTATAAGGAAGCAGCCATCTAAAATCATGCCCAACGATGTATCTGCATAAGTGAGGGACAATAAGTCCTATGAAAGCAATTGGACCAGCTGCTGCTACCGAGCTTCCCGCCAATAGTACAATTGCCGTAGCCGACAGCACGCGGACCAGCGTTAGACGTTGTCCCAAGCTCTTCGCGCTATCGTCTCCAATCGCCATAATATTTAACGAGCCCGATAGTAATAATGAGATCGTCATTCCTATTGCCATATAAGGCAGAACCATCAGTAAATGCTCCAGATTTCTTCCTTCTACAGAGCCAATCATCCAGAATAGGGCAGATTCCAACGACTGCTTATTAATTAGAATAATGCCGGATGTAATAGAGGAAGCGAAAGCTGCCATACAAGCGCCGGCCAAGGTCAGCTTTACCGGCTCGAAACCGCCTCCTTGCAATCCAAGCGTATAGACGACCACCGATGTTGCGACCGCACCTGCGAAAGCAAGCCAGACCATGCCGCTCATCGTTAACGAGGAACCGAATACGAGTAGCCCGATGACAATAAATAGCACAGCGCCCGCATTTACACCGAAAACAGAGGGCGAAGCCAGCGGATTTCTTGTCAGAACCTGCATAATTGCCCCGGCTACTGCTAAACTTGCCCCCACCAGTGCCGCAATCAGGGTTCGGGGAACACGAACCTTCGTCAGAATAAGATGTTCGTTGGAACCGTTGAATTGACTGTAAGCCAGCCATAGATCTTTCAAGCTGAATTGATGAAGACCGTACAATACACTGCATAACATACTAATTAGAAGCAAAATTGCACCGACAACTAGGCCGGCGAGCTTTCGCTTGCTTCGGAAAGAACCATTCACGTCTGCACCGAGCCTCCTATTCATTGGCAGTCTTAACAACAAAACTGCCGGAATCGTCAACAAGCTGACGCGAATACAGCGCCAGCTTGTTGATTCGATCCGCCTTTATTATTTCACATCAAAGTATTTAACGAGTTCGTCCAGCAACAGATTGGCTGCTTCATATCCGCCTGCCGAGTTCCAGATCGCTTCATCGACTTGAATCACCTTGTTGTTCTTTGAAACGCTCAAATTTTGGAACAAAGGATCTTTTTTCCATTCCTCCACGACCTTCGATGCATCGTCCTTGCCCGGAGTCTCCGACACGAAATAGAAGAGCACATCACCATCCATGCTAGGAATCGTCTCTTTGGTCATAACTTCGATAAAGGAGTCTTTATCCTGCGACTCAGGCCGGGCAATTCCTAATTGGCTCAAGAGCACGCCGGAGAACGTTTGCTTCTGATAAATACGCACTTGTTTCGCGGAGAAGCGCACCACCGACACTTTCGTGTCTGCTTTGCTACCGAGCTTCGCCTTGACTTCCGCAACTCGTTTATCGAAGTCCGCCATCGCCTGCGCTCCTTCTTCCTGCTTGTTTAAAGCTTCGGAGTAGAGCTTGAAATTAATCTTCCAATCTCCTGCCAGGTCATCGGAGAATATCGTCGGAGCTATCTGCTTTAATTGGTCGTAGATTTTCTCTTGTCTGACCTTATTACCGATAATCAGATCCGGCTTGAGGCTCGCGATCAATTCAATATTCGGCTGAAGCTCGTCTCCCACAACCGTAACGCCTTCCATGTCTTTCTTGATATGGTCGTACCAAGGGTCACCAATCCAAGACTGAACGGCTCCGACCGGTTTGATGCCCAGTGCCAAAAGTGCCTCTGTTCCTTCATTGGTCAATATGACAACACGTTCAGGGGCGCCGGTAAGCGTTTCTTCCCCCATCGCATGCTTAATCACTCTTGTGTCATTGCTTACATCCGTCGACGGACTCGCAGCTGGACTTGCGGAAGTTGCAACATTATTAGTAGACGCACTGTTGCTTGTCGGTGTGACATTCGTTCCCCCTGTCGAGCATGCACTCAAAAAGAGAACAAAACAAAATAATAAGGTTGCTGCCATTGTTGTTCTTGACTTACGATACATCGGTATTTCCCCTTCTCTTTTATATTGATAATGATTCTCAAACTCATTACCAATATAACGTTGCTGCCTTCTAGCAACAATGGGAGATCTGAACACGAAGGATGGATTATTTCGACGTTGCTCCTGTTGCAACGCTGCTTCTTTAAAGCTGGTGGGAGAAACACCCTCGTATTTCTTGAAGATACGGCTGAAATAATAGCTGTCGGTATAGCCTACACTCTCGGCAATTTCCTTCAGCGTGAAATCTGTGGATAGAAGCAACTGCTTCGCTTTGCTCATCCGCAATTGAATCAAATAATCGATCGGGCTCGTTCTCACTTGCTTCTTAAAGGCGTGCAGTAGCTGTCTGGAGCTGCAACTAAGATGTTCAAGCAGCGTCTCAAGCGTTATCGGCTCCCGATAGCGTTCATGAATATAACGAACCGCTTGGGCCACCAAGTCAGGCTTAATGGCTATGATATTCTGGCGTTCCATCTGCTCTAGAATTTCATAAACCATATGATAAAATATCGCTTTAACTTGAAGCTTATTGAGTAGATCTGAACGATGCCACTCCTTGCTCATGGAGGTGACATGATGGAAAACGGAAATCGGATAATGGGGCTTAAATACATATTGCATTTGAAACGGATTGTGCTTCTCCATCAGCTTGATCGTTTCTTGACGGGATGGTAGTGCTAGTACCGCTTTATACAAAATAATATAGTATTCCAGCAGCTCATCTGCCGTAATATCAAGGTAGAGACCCTTGCCCCCATGGAGCAAGGAAAACCGGCTGATGCGGTGTGCTATGCCGTCCAGTTGGAGATGTGCGCTACCTCTAGTCACATATAAGAAGACGCTTGAGGGCATTCTGTACGCATGCAGCTCCTCGCCTTGTTCCATTCTTGTATGTCGTATATCTATGATCTTGATGAATGCCTGATTCCATAGCAAAGCTTGATCATTCAATGTCACCGTCTTGCGCTCCCCCTTCTCTATCACTCCATGTTGAGAGATTTATACCCCCATCATATATGATAATGATTATCATTTACAATGATATTCGCAGAACTATTTTCCAGCAGTGTTACTGACAATGGAACGTAAAAAAGACGAGCAACCGTTGATGGTTTGCTCGTCTTTCTATCAATTTAATAAATGTTTTATTTCCTCCCCATAGCTGATGTGTGTTGAAGGATTTTCGACACACATTCATCTAAGGAAAACTTGTCTGTCTCTACGATCACATCCGGGCTAACGGGCTCCTCATATGGAGAATCAATACCCGTAAAATGCTTGATTTGTCCGGCTCTTGCTTGTTTATATAGACCTTTCGGATCTCTCTCCTCACATACTTCCAAAGGACATTGAACATAAACTTCCTTGTAGGAATCCCCTATGAGAGAACGGACCTTATCGCGTGTAGAGCGGTAGGGAGAGATCGAGGCAACGATCACATTCAGGTTCGCATCAAGCAGAATCTTACCAATTTCACCAATTCTTCTACCAACTTCCAATCGATCTTCTTCGCTAAATTGAAGATCCTGATTAATACCTCTCCTCAATGTATCACCATCCAGAATGTAGCAATTCTCAATGTGATTTTTCAGTTCCTCTGCAAGCGTAGATTTACCTGAACCCGATAGTCCAGTTAGCCAGATCATTTGATTCATAGATACGTACCTCTTCCTGCTTGATTCTATTGTTAAAATACTTTGTATAGTTATTCTAGCTTAAACACAATTTCAGTACCTGTCCCATCCTTCTTTAAGGGTGAACTAAATTCCCTGAACTCTAATTTAATACCGGAGATATCGTCGGGGAGGGGCGGAGATACTACGTAGTTATAAGCTGCATGTCCTGATGAACTTCCGCCATTCGTCATTCTACTGTCATACGCTTCTCCTATATACAGCTCAAAATGGTTAAGTTTATTGGCATATAATTCAGAGGTAATATCCCAATCTATACTAAGCGTGACAACACTTGCATTACTGTATTGTCGTATAGAGGTCAGTGTATAGAAGAACTCATCTGCCTCAATAGATTGTAGAACAGCAATATGTTTTCTAAAACCCGTTGGCTCGACCATCGGCTTAAAATGATCTTCACTAAATAATGTCCCAAATACCGTTTTCAAAAAATCCTCGTAGAGTTCAAACTTCGCCGCCCAATCTGAAATATACTCAAAAGATGGGATTCCTGGATTATTATCCGAGCGTTCCTTACGTTGTTTTATCAATGCACAAATCTGCTCATCGATATCAGTTATTCTTTGATCGTAATGCTCGGTTGGGCGTATAAACTGCATCCGTTTCATCTTAGTCCTCCTTATTGCAATTCTTTTCATTCATATGCTCATTAGACTAGCGTTACTTCAACAAACTATTTTATACATTTAAACACGAGAAAAAGTGGGATTCTCATCCTTCTCTTATACTCGCCTTCACTATTAAAAAACTGAGGATTTGGTTTACATTCTCTAATATCCTCTATTTTAAATCCAACATGTTTCAGTGACTGAAAATACTCTTCAAAAGTTCTGTGGTACTTAACTACACTTTCTCCAATCCAAGACTCCATTCTCTTACCCATTTCAAAATAGTTATCGACGATCCAGTCCGACTTTCTTTCTGAAGTTGTTGCACTTTTCATGGATGATGTTAGAACCGGATGCTGTACACTAAAAATAAACTGACCATTAGGGATAAGCGCACTACGGCTACTATCAAAGATTGGTTCTAGGTCTTGTAAATAATGAACAGCCAACCGAGAGATTACCAAATCATATTTCTCTTTTGGGTAATTCCAACTCTCCATAGTAGCATGGTGAATCTCACTTTTAGATGTATTTAACAGTTCTTTTGCCGCTTTGACCATATTACTTGAACCTTCCACACCTTCGTAAAAGTTACATCCCTGCTCAAGCAACTCATATCCGAACTTAGCATCCCCGCATCCTAAATCGAGCACCTTTTTCCCAAGTACATCGCCCATAAGATCATATATAACCGGCTTTTCAATAATGTTATTTGGGCTATCCGCTCTGTTTCTTCTCAATAAATAGTTATAGAAAAAATCTTCATTGTCATACACCGATGACCCTTTGTAATCCAACAGAATACCTCCTTGCTGTAAGAAAATTCTTTTGGGTAATTTTAGCATTTAAAACAACCTTATACTACCGATAATTTCATTTACCTCTTAAACCTATCATTAAAAAAACACCCCAAAGAGTCTCTCTGAGGTGTCCAATTCTTAGTGTTTGATTGGCAACGTATAGTATCCAAAAGCAAGATCAAGTAATGCACTCGCTTCTTGGCGAAGCAAAGGCTTTTTAGAACGAAAATCGACAGTCCCGTCATCATTCACTTTTGTATCAGGATCTATAATGCCTTGTGACACTAATGCTATGATCGAATCCGTGGCCCATGAGTCTGTGTCACCTTTAAGCGTAATTTCTGAAGCTTGCTTAGCTTGTTTTAGATTTTGAATCATAACGGCTGCTACTTGTCTTGTGATGACAGCATTACGATCAAAACCAGGGATTCCTTTTTTCGTTAATTCTTTATTCCCCTCAATTAAATGAGGAAAGCCGTACCATCCATGGGCAAGAATTAGAGCATCCATAAACTCACCTTGCGTCATCGTTCCCTGTGGTTCGAAATTGTTGCCGGATTTAGCACTTATCACATCAAGCGAATACAGATTGTCGATGTAGGATTTATAAGCGCTCTCCTCAGATACATCAGCGAATGCTGGCTTCGTGTGAACCTTACGAGCATCTGAAACAAAGTCTGGGCTATTAGGATTCGTATAATAAAAGTATTCGATCTGATCTTTATGATCTTTTTTAAAAGCCAATTTGTTACCTAATTCATCTTCGAACAATAGCGGATTAATCATTCGTAACGTATGTGTACCGCTTGTTCCAGTCTCCATAATAAGATTGCCATCTGCATAGGTGAAGTTCGATTTCAAGAAATAGAATCTGGTGTTCAAATAAGTTCCAGTATATTTAGTAGCTTCTGATGCAGGCAATGGGAGATACGTTGGCGCCTCTGGTGCTTTCTTTTCAGGAAAATAGTGATCCATCAAGGCTTCATAAATGTCTAAGCTCATCATTGTGTCATTGTTATAGGACATGTAGAAAGCGGTATTCTCCTCAGGCAATAATACGATCAGTGATTGATGACCAGGCATATTTCCACCTTTGAGAACCACATGATAGCCATTCATCAGATCATTACGATACCCTTCAAATCCTCCAACCGTCGTCATCGGAAGCGATTCATTCGCAAATACAGAGTAGGTTTGCATCATCTTCGTGGTTTCTTTACTAATGATTTGCTTCCCATTCACACTACCTTGTTGTTGAAAAAGAGTTAAATATTTAGCCATATCTTCTCCTGTGGAAAGGATGCTGCCCTGGGGCCCATCGGTAGGAGCATGCCCAAAGGTTGGATGAGGTTTACCATCTGGTCCATAATGCGTGGCCATTCTAGATAAAAGCTCTGGGGTAAATCGAGCACTAGTAGAGTTCATTCCTAAAGGTTTAAACACCTGGTTCTCCATATACTTATAAAACGGGATGCCACTTACGTTCTCAATCGCATAGCCCGCAAGTAAAAACGCAAAATTATCATAGGTATACGCTTCACCAGGTGTCCGAACGACCGTCGGCATATGCTCCGTCATAAACTTTTTCATGGGAATGTCTTGATCTACATATTCCGGTGCAACAAAGTTAGCTTTATCCGGGTAATCAAAGCCCGTTGTGTAAGATAACATATTTCTTAAGGTTAACGGAGTTTCCGTTTCATTTGGTACTTTCATACCTCCAAGATACGCATTGATATCGTGATCAAGATCCATCTTTCCTTGTTCCACTAGCTGCAGAGCTGCTAGTGCGGTAAATGTCTTCGACACGGATGCGATCTGAAAGACGGTATTCTTATCGACAAGTGTTTTCTTTTCTTTGTCCGCATATCCGTACCCTTTATTCACGAGCACCTTTCCGTCTTTAACCACGACAAAATTGGATCCGTTCACATTGTATTCCTTCATTTTCTGCGCAAATATTGGGTCCGCGAAAGCCTCGATTTCTTTTCCATTAAAAGATCCTTTCGAACTTGTTGCGTTAGTGGAGACTGGAGCTGAACATGCTGTAAATACAGTTGTTGATAATAGTAGTGCGATGACGCTGAGCCTGCGTGTCTTTTTCTTCATAATCCAATCTCCTCAATTTGGTTATTTGTGATTAGTGAACCTGTTCTGAGTATCACAAACAGATTGTCATTCTAGCTAGAAACGTTCTGTCACCAATTAGCTTTGTTACATGTCATATGACATAACGGTTTAATCAAAAAAAAGACACCAACAAGGAGTCAGTGTCTTTCATTTCGTATATTAGTCTAGAAGAGCTTATAGCCATCTCGAAAAATTTTTATGAGTTACTTTGATCTGATTTCGTTCGGCCCAAGCTTTTAACTGTTTCATTATTTCATCTTCATCTTTTTGTGACAGAAAATTAAAGCATAATTTATAAGGAACAAATTTATTCACTTTAGGTCTAATCCCAACTACAGGACTAAAATATCCTTTTATATATATGTCATTAATCCGCTCTGCTTCTATTCCTAGATCTTCTATTAATATAGATTCCGGTTGAATCTGAATTTCAACAACTCTTCTGATCGTAAATATCCTGTAGACTAAAACAATTGCAACAATGAAACACAAAATAGCCTGACCATAAAGTAAACAAGAAAGCACTAAGTTGTCACTACTTGTATAGCGATAGTTTAGATTATAAATTTGAAATAATTGAATCCCCATTAGCAGACTGATATACACCAGAAGTGGTATTAACGACGGACGCCTCACTCTATAAACCTCTGTATTATCCATGTGCCCCTCCTTTTCTCACGTCCATATAGATTACCATATGTTATAAAAAATGGATATTGCACATTTCTTCACTTCACAGGAATCTCAATCACTTTATTGTATGTCTTCAAATAGTGCATCCCTTCTATTAGTAGTGACTCAGGCTCTGCTTGTGTATCAAATAATAAAGTTCGTTCTTTCATTAGTTTGCCGTCCACTTGCTTTGTCTCTTTTTGATTAATCGTTGTTTTTAAAGGTGTACTCTCGTTGTTCGTTACTATAGACACACCATCCAGCATTACATCATCGTCAGAAGCGATTGTTATTTCGATGCCTTGAGAGGTTTTGGAGACATCTTTTAACCATAATTCTTTATCACCCAACATAAATGGCTTATCACTAAGGGAAGTCAGGGAATACTTTGCGTCCAGCTTTTGATATCCAGGAAACTCTTTAACGACTAGTTGCATGGAATGTAGCTCCTTAGGCAATGTGTCGAAGCGAATATCAAATGTTCTTCCACCTAATGAGGTTTGATTACCACTACCCAGGATCTCAACAGGTGTTCCATCGACAATTAATTGTATCCCATGTAATCTAAGCTTCACTCGATCAAAATTATCGACATCCAGCTTCCCTTTTACTACAGTCATCGTTGGTGTAGCTGTGATTGATTTGAAGGTAATCGTACCTTTGTCGACTTTAATCTTTTTATTGATCGATTGTTTAATCTGAGTTTCCATGGCCTCATTAGGGTTATAAGGGAACGTAACTGTTCCTTCGCTCATCTGGCCGTTCTCTACTAGCTGCTGCCAAAAGTGTAACGTTAGTTTTTTTGAAAATGGATTTACGCTGTCAAACGACATCTGACCTTTAATCTCCGTATGACCTTCATTGATTAACGCAGTCCCACTTACTACGTTTGAATCGGTTAAAAAACCACTTATTTTTGAGGGTCTAAAAGCGTCTACAGACATATCCTCTAGTCCATTTGGGTTATTTAAGGTGTAATACATAATGAATTGATTGGCGTCCGCCATAATTCCGTTAATGGTAAGAGTTGTTCCGTCTAGTAACGTAGTTTTCTTGTTGATGTTTTGACCCAACCCTTTTTCATTTAGCTGTTGTAAAGTTGTGCCATTAAGCAATTCATCAAAGCCAAAAAGCTGTTTGCCATAATATGCAAAAGCATTGTAGTTTTGTCCAGAGATCACTGTTACCAATAAAACAACCGCCGCAACCTTCCAAATCGGTGCTATTCTTTTCGTTCTTTTTGCGGGAGCCGAATTCAAAGCCTTTCTTAATCTCATTTCTAATTCTTCAGGTGCGGTAATGGATGCTATGCGCGTCTTCTCATCAGCTAATTGTTGCTCGACATTATTGTTCATCAACATCACCTCTGTACTGATTTTTGAGCGTTTGTAATCCATGGTAAATTCTTGATTTAACCGTTCCTATCGAAACCTTTGTAATGTCAGCTATCGTTTGATAATCGAGATCATGAAAATACTTTAATTGAATCGCTTCTCTCTGATGTTCATTTACTTGTAACAACAAGGTCTCCATATCCATTTGCTGCTCACTTCTTCGATAAGGATCATTACTACTCACTACTTGGCCTATTTCCCTATCGTCAACCTTACTCCAATCCTCTAACAGCACCAGCTTGCCGCGCTTATGAAGGAGTCGCTTACAGCCATTCACCAAAATCGTCTTACTCCAGCTATAAAATGCTTCCTCTTTCTTTAGTTGACCAATCTTTTCATAAAGTGTGACGATCATTTCGTCCATGGCATCCATGGCATCATGCGCATTCCCCATATAGCTGAACGCTAGCCTATAATAAACGTCTTTTTCAGACATGATTAAGTGGAGCAATGCTTCTTTATTCCCCTTTTTGGCTTTTTTCACCCAACGAGCAACGTCCATGCCTTCACCTCTCTCCCCTATAAGAGTTAGGAGTAACTTAAAAAGTTCATTTCACATAAAAATAATTTTTTATATACTATGTATGGTTTCATTCACCTAAATGTAATATTAAGGAAAATAAGTCTCTTCTATACCCCAATCTAGTTGATTTTAAACACTTCAAGTAATAGAATGAACTAATCTAAAAGAAAAGGATGGGCATAAGAGATGCCGTTTAAAGAACCTCGTACACTCAGTAAAAGATCCCTATTATTTTTCTCTCTCATTATGCTAGTTAAAAGTTATTTTGCTTGGTATTTTCTCTTTGAAGACGGGCCTACGTGGACCACATGGCTTAAAGAAATCCCTTTTGTGCTTCTAGTCTTTTGCTTGATTGAATGGTTCGCAACGAAACGAAAAATTGCCATCTACATGCTGGTCAATGTGTTGATCACTACACTATTTTTCTCACTCATTGTATATCATAATCATTTTGGCATTATTGCTACTTCACAAGTATTAGATCAGGTCAAGCAAGTTGGAGCCGTTAAGAAAAGTATTTTCTCGGTCATGCGTCCGCAATATATGCTCATTTTTGTGGATATCATTGTCATTGGTTTGGTCATGTTGAGAAAACAGAAGGCACTTAATTGGAAAAAAGCCATGTCGCGTAAAAGTAACCGGAAAGCGGTTGCGATCTTATTCTGTATTTCCATCGTCATTTGCGCAATGAATATTTTTCCTAACCGAGCCAGTATGAACGAAACCGTTAAAGCCGAGCAAATGGGCATTCTCAATTATGAAGCTTACTCTCTATTAGCCAATCAAGAAGAAGAACAAATCGACGTCGCTAAGATTACACAAGCAGCGATTAACAAGACCAAAGGAATTCAAGCAACCTCAAATTCGGTTCAATTTGGAGCCGCCAAAGGAAAGAACCTGGTCATTCTTCAGATGGAGTCTTTCCAGAACTTCTTAATCAATCTAAAGATTGATGGAGTAGAAATTACGCCGAATATGAATAAGCTTGCGGCTAGCAGTTATTACTTTCCGCGTTTCTACCAGCAGGTTGGACAAGGAAATACTTCTGACGCCGAATTCATTGTAAATACTTCTTTCTATGTTCCACCTGATGGTCCAGCCACTCAAATGTATGCGCCAAAAGAGCTTCCAAGCTTACCTAAGCTGCTTCAAGCACAAGGTTATGATACGGCAACATTCCATACTAATGAAGTCGACTTTTGGAACCGTGGCGAGCTTTATACTGCCTTAGGATTTAATCGATATTACGATAAGGAATATTATGGTGAAGAGGATACGGTATTTTATGGAGCTTCTGATGAGGTGTTGTATGAGAAAACAGCTGCAGAGCTAGCAAGGATGGATCAGAAGGATCAGCCATTCTACTCCCATGTTATTTCGATGTCAGCGCATAATCCGTTCTCGATCCCTGAGGATAAATACAAAATGGCCCTTCCAGAACGATTCGAAGGAACATTAGTCGGGGATTATATTCGTGCTCAAAATTATGCTGACTATGCACTGGGACTTTTTATTGATGAGCTCAAACAAAATGGGGTATGGGATAACAGCTTGATTGCATTGTACGGAGATCACCGCGGACTTCCTATCTTCTCTCTAAAAGAGGACGATCACGTCTTATTACAGGAAATCCTTGGTCATGAATATACGGAGCGCGAATTAATTAATATTCCATTGATCCTATCAGCGACGGGGATTACAACGCCAAGTGTAAAAGAACAGTTGGGCGGTCAAGTGGATATTTTGCCTACTGTATCTAATTTATTAGGTGTTTCTCTTGCGGATCATATTCATTTCGGACAAGATTTATTGAATCAATCGACTTATAACCTACTTCCTCAGCGCTATTATTTGCCAACAGGATCGTTCGTAAATAATGAAGAGCTCTTCCTATCTGGCAGTGGCTTCGAGGATGGTCAGCATTATACCTTATCTGGCGATGGTAACCACACGCAACAAACGACCGAGGATGAGTTCGATCGTGCTTTAGAGCTTCTCCATCTATCAGATAGTTATGTAACACAGTTACCGGATAGAGTAATTGAGGAAAAATAAGCTTATATATATCAAAAACACTGCACTCACCAAATCGGCGAATGCAGTGTTTTTCTATAGTCATTTACTTATTCTTTTACGACCAGTTTTAGAGGTGCGGCAATCAGCTTCTCAACCGTCTTGCCATCTAATACGTCTTTCGCTGCTTGAATCGCTAACTGCCCAATTAATGCAGGCTGCTGAGCAACGGTTCCTGTGAGTTTACCCGCCTCAATGGATTTAAGTGCATCTTCATTTCCATCAAAACCGATGACAGGAATATTCTTACCTGAACTCTGAATCGCTTCTATAGCACCAAGAGCCATTTCATCATTATGAGCGAAAACCGCTTGTACATCTGGATTTCCTTGGAGAAGGTTCTCCATAACGGTCAACCCTTTCGTACGGTCAAAATCAGCAGTTTGCTTCGCAATCACCTCAAGCTGCGTGTCGGCAATTTCATGGAATCCTTTCCCGCGTTCACGGGTAGCTGATGCTCCCGGTGATCCTTCTAGTTCTATAACCTTTGCACCTTTTCCAAGCTGCTCTACAATATATTCAGCTGCCATTGATCCACCTTTTACATTATCAGAGGCAACAAGGGCTTTAATGTCTCCCTTATCTGCAGAACGGTCCAAAGTAACGACTGGAATATCTAGACTGTTAGCTGTCTGAACAACCGTCGAGATCGCTGAAGAGTCTACTGGATTGATTAACAGCGCATTTACACCTTTTTGCATTAAATCTTCAACGTCATTACTTTGCTTGGCTGAATCATTCTGCGCATCGATAACGAGAACCTCCATACCAAGCTTCTTAGCTTCTGCCAAAACTCCATCTTTAACAGATACAAAGAACGGATTGTTCAAGGTAGATATGGATAATCCAATCTTCATATTCCCTGGGCCCCCGCCGCTGTTCGGCTTTGCCCACTCTGGAGGCTCTAAGGAACAGCCCGTCATAAGAATCAAGAGTAAGGAAGTAAAAATTAATGTGAGCTTTTTCATGTGGAATCCCCCTTATACGGCTTTCTTACGGTCTATGAGTACAGCAATCGCAATAACGATCCCTTTAACTACCATTTGGTAAAATGATGATACGCCGAGCAAGTTCAAGCCATTGTTCAGAATCCCGATAATAAGAGCACCAATTAATGTGCCTACGATACGTCCACGGCCACCTGTTAAGCTCGTCCCCCCTAATACTACTGCCGCGATCGCATCCAACTCATAGGATGTACCTGCTGTTGGTTGCGCTGAGTTCAATCTAGAGGTCAAGATGGCACCAGCCAATGCTGATAACATACCGGTTAAGGAATAGATTATTATTTTGATGCGGTCTACTTTGATCCCTGAAATAATGGAAGCTTTCTCATTACCCCCAATAGCATACGTTTTACGGCCAAATGGCGTTTTATGCAGTACAATCCACAACACAGCGAATACTATAATCATCGTGATAGCAGGTACAGGTATTCCTAGTAAATATCCACGACCAAACAATTGGAACGTCATGCTGTCACCAAGACCTGTGATCGGATTACCGTCCGTGTATACAAGCGTTAATCCGCGGAAAATAGTCATGGTCGCCAGTGTAGCAATAAACGGCGCCATTCTGCCTTTCGTAATCATCAGTCCGTTGACCATCCCCATCAGTCCACCCGCTAAACAACCCACAACAATAGCTAAGATTGGATCCCAGCCTGACAACATCAAGTTGGCTGTGAAGGCACTGGATAAAGCTAGAATAGACCCTACTGATAAATCGATACCACCCGTTAGAATAACAAAAGTCATCCCAAAAGCGATAAGCGCATTAATTGCGACTTGTCTAAGCAAGTTCAGTATATTAAGGGGTTCCATAAAGCTTGGGTTCAGCACGGTTACGATAATAATTAGAATGATTAGCCCTAGTAATGGCCCTAATTTCTGCGTGATTTGCCCAATTTGGAAACCTTTCTTTACACTCTCATCTTTGATAGCAGTCATTACTATTGCCCCCCTGTAGCTAACGTCATGATTTTTTCTTGCGTAGCTTCCTGTTGTGAAAGTTCTCCACTGATTTCCCCTTCATGAACAACTACGATGCGGTCACTCATCCCTAAGACTTCAGGAAGTTCTGAGGATACCATAATAATGGCGACACCTCGTTCAGTTAATTCGTTCATAAGCTGATAAATTTCCCGTTTTGCCCCAACATCGACGCCGCGTGTAGGCTCATCAAGGATAAGAACACTGAGGCCAATACCAATCCATTTGGCGATAACTACTTTTTGTTGATTACCCCCAGATAAATTCCGGACCAAAGTGGATGATGATTGTGTCTTAATGTGTAGCCGTTTAATAAGCATGTCCACGAATTCTTGTTCCTTCTTAGCATTGATTACACCCTTAGGGGCGAAGTCGTATAAATTCGTCAGTACCATATTATCTCGAATAGAGAAATCTAGGATTAACCCCTCATCTTTGCGGTCTTCTGTAACAAAGCCGATTCCAGCTTGCATAGCGTCATTGGGATTCCGAATGGTAATCTTCTGTCCCTTCACCCAAATCTCACCTTGGTCTAATGATTCTAATCCGAATAAGGTTCTCATCATCTCTGTACGTCCAGATCCCATTAATCCAGAGAATCCTATGATTTCGCCAGCTCGCACAGAGAAATTAGCATTTTTAAATTGCCCTTTCTTTGAAGCATTCTTAACTTCAAGAACCACTTCTCCGGGTTTAGAAGTACGCTCAGGGAACCGGTCCGTTAATTCACGACCTACCATCTTCCGAACTACATCGTCAAAATTAGTTTCAGGAATGGGCTTCGTGTCTACGGTTTTCCCATCTCGCATAACGGTGATTCGATCACATATCGTAAAAATCTCTTCCATCCGATGCGAAATATAGACGATAGAGACGCCTTCTTTCTTTAGTGAGGCAATGACTTCAAATAGTTTCTGTATTTCTCTCTCGGTTAATGCAGCGGTAGGTTCGTCCATCACAATAACTTTCGCATGAGTCATAAGCGCTTTAGCGATCTCAATCATCTGTTTTTCACCTACTGAACATTCCCCCGCCTCTTGGTTCAAAGGAATGGTCACAGAGAGCTTAGCAAACTGTTCATTTGCTAACGCTTTCATCTCTTTCCTATTTAACAGGCCGAATTTGGATGTTCGTTCCTTGCCAATGAACAGATTATCCAGAACCGTCATATCTGGCCATACATTCAGCTCCTGATGGATAAATGCGATTCCATATTGTTCTGCCTCTTTGGGATTCGTAAAGTATTTCTCCTGATCATCTATACGAATGGTGCCTTGGTCACGTTGGTGCAGACCGATCAGAATATTCATCAGCGTAGACTTACCTGCGCCATTCTCACCCATCAGGGCATGAACTTCACCATCCTTAAGTTCAAAATCCACACCGGTCAATACACGGTTAGCGCCAAAAGACTTATGAATATCTTTCATCGTAATGTGCATACACTTAGAACCCCCTTTTTATCCAAAATAGACCCCAGCTTGTAGAATACAGTTTGCATACGGCTTAGCTTCACCCGTGCGAATAATAACCTTAGCCTGCATCGTCAGCTGCTTAAATTGCTCATGTGAATACGCTTCTATCGGTATTTCCTTAAATTTATTATTCAAGTATTGAGAGGTGACTTTATTATCAGTCTCTAATTCCTCTGCAACGATCACCTTTTCGATGACCATATCCTCCGAAATGATATCAACGATATCTTGGAAGCTAGGAACCCCTAGTTTAACCGCCAAATCAATCTTCGGAACACCTGGTGGAACTGGAAGCCCCACATCTGCGATGACAATTGTATCAGTGTGGCCTAAGTCAGTAAGCACTTTGGAAATATGACTGTTTAATATCCCTTGTTTCTTCATAACTAAAGATTCGCCTCCACTTCTGCTCTTGTCGGCATGCCACCTTGTGCACCAAATTTAGTAACGGATAAGGAAGCCGCTCGATTGGCAAACTTTACACTATCCAGAATGGAGCTGCCTTCAGCTAAAGCAACTGCAAATGCCGCATTAAAAGTATCTCCAGCACCTGTCGTATCTATAGCGTTAACTTTGTAAGTAGGAACCAGAACTTCTTGTTCTCCATCGTAAAATCGTACGCCATTGCTTCCCTCTGTGATAAACAGCTTGTTTGGATATTTCCTTAAGGCATCTGTAGTACTCACCCCAGGGAATAAAATCGTACATTCATGTTCATTAGGTGTCAGATAGGCGGCATTTTCTATAATCGCGTCACTGATGGGACGCGCAGGTGCCGGATTAAGCAGCATAGGGATATTAAATTTATGACAAAGTTCGCTTACAAAAGACACCGTTTCTTCGGGTATTTCTTGTTGGATTAGCACCATATCAGATCCTTTAATAGCATCAAGTGCTCGCTCAACCAAAGCAGGAGTAACTGAATCATTAGCTCCTTTTACAACGATAATACTATTATCACCTTCTGCTAAAATGATGTGAGCAGTACCGCTTTTGGTATGTGTAACCGGTTCCACATTGGTGGTAAGAACCCGATTTCTCTTAAGATTCTCCATGATCTCCGTACCATAGAAATCTTCACCTACACAACCAACCATCATAACTTCTGCCCCTAAACGCGAAGCAGCTACGGCCTGATTCGCTCCCTTGCCTCCTGGAACGGTAGCGAAGCTCTCTCCAAGAACAGTTTCTCCTGCGTGAGGTCGCTTAGATGAGGTTACCACCAAATCCATTGAACAACTTCCAATTACACAAATCTTAGCCATGTCCATCAACCTTTCTTATGTTGTCATCTATTCTTTACTTCTTGTTGTTTCCCGCTCCACAAAGCTGACGGGTAATTGAATGATTTTATCTTCTACTTTATCTTGCTCAATTAACTTAATAAGTAAACCAGCCGCTTCACGGCCCATGTCATGTGCAGGCTGACGGATAGTGGATAACGAAGGAGACAACAGGCTGCTAAGTGGGATATCATCGAATCCAATGATTTGGAGATCCTGTGGCACTCTTTTACCTAAGCGATGTGCTTCATGAATAACTGCTGTCGCCACGATATCATTACTTGCAATTACGCCGTCTGTGTCTATATATTTATCAAATAACTCTACAGCCCATTGTTCCGCTTCCGTGTGGGAGAAAGATGAAGTCTGGATCACTTGATAAGTGATTCCCATTTCATCAAGTACTTCAATCGCACCTTGAAATCGATCCTGCGCCGGTTTAATATGCGCCGGTCCTTGCATGACTGTAATCTTGGTGCTTCCCCGTGCAATGATTTCTTGAGCAGCAAGGCGTCCGCCTTTTCTGCCATCTGCATATACGGAGGGACTGTCATTAGAAGTACGGTCAAGAAATACAACCGGAATTTTTAAATTAGAATAAATATCTTTCTCAGGAAAATTAGTGGATGAGATCATGCCAATGACATTATTTTGGATAAAGGTTTGAATATAATCCAATTCCTTTTCCTCGTTCTCATCACTATTACCAAAGATTATCCGATAACCATGTTCCTGCATCTGATCTTCTATCCCACGTGCTAATTGCGGGAAGAATGGGTTCGTAATGTCAGGTAATAGAAGTCCGATTAATTTGGATTTCCGTTTATACAAAGACCTTGCAACCTCATTAGGGGTATAATTCATTTCTTTGATTGCTGCCTCAACCTTTTTTCGAGTATCGATATTCACATAACCAGAATCATTTAACACCCTAGAAACGGTTGCCACCGATACTCCAGCTATTTTAGCAACATCTTTAATCGTCATCATCATTCATTTCATCCCCCAATGTGTAACCGGTTACATGTATTACATTAATTAGATTATCATAAAACCGTTTTCATTACAAATCTTTTTTCGTTCCAATATATAACAAAAGATATCGATTGAACTCGATATCCTTAGTGAGGCTAATAAACCAGTTCACAATCATGGTGTTCCCAAACATCAAATAAATTACCATCCAGATCTTCAAATACAAAAAACTTACCATACTCACCTTCGTCACTAATGTTTCCGACTTTCACATCTTCACAACTCAAATTGTTATGAAGTGATACGACATCATTAGTAAAGAAAGTGATCACCCATCTTTTCTTATCGCTTACCTCGAACACCGCTCTAGAATCATGATCACTTTGTGTTAAACATAGGATCGGTCTATTCTCCCTAAATAAGCTTAGGTTGCCTTCTCTTCGATCCCTAATATTAAAACCAAAATGTTTCACAAACCAAGCTGCAGATTTCTCCAAGTCTTTAACTGGGATCACATTATATGCAATACCTAAAATTCTTCCAACCTCCATCGAATACCTCCTTGACCTTAGACTTTTGTCTACTAAAGATCTCTAAAGACTTTTATCAGCAAATCGATTTAATAGTTTGATTGTATTAAAATGCATCCCTTCATGGTAAAGCGTGAAATTTATGAATTCTCCGATTGTATTTAAGGTTAATCCACTACCCGTTGTAAGAGGGGTTACTTGCTCACTTAAGCGATTGTGCATAGCTTCCTGAATACGTTTGGGTTGCTCCGAAAGCATCTCAATTAACACATCAAGTGTTGGTGGTTTCTCGCTCCACTCTGCAGGTTTAGTACCTTTTGCAAATAATCGTTCAAAGCTTTCCGGCAATTGCATAAGCTCCCTAACGGAATGAAAAGCGAACTTCTCTTGCACCAAATAAATATGTCCCAAGTTCCATCTAATGTTGTTATTAAAGCCCTGTGGAATGATATCTAGTAGTTCCTCGGAAAGTACTTCAACTGCACGAACAGTAACACTACGTACAAATTCAATTTGTTTGAACACGATTGGGTCCATCATAGCCCCTCCTATTTTTTATCCATAGTTTACCATGCACGACAACCGAATCCCAGCAGTTAGTACGAATTGTAAAATATCTCTTTACAAAAGAAAACAAATGGTTTATTTTAACATTAAGTAATCATTAAATATTAGTCGTATTATCACAACATTTAAATTCTATAACGAGAAATATCGGAGGTTATGATGGAAGATACCATGAAAGATACCTTACTATCGAACATAAAATTTGCGTACAACGAAGCTTTGGAATTCATTGTTTCTATGGGAATGATTGCTTGTGAAGAGCAGTTGCTTAAGGCAGCTGAGGATTACAAACTTGAAATGGACCCACAAGCGTTGTCTTATCATAAAGATGCACGAGCACGGTTGTCACCTCACTCCTACCGAGAACTTCAGTTTTTTTTCCAGTACAACTTTTTTCATAAAGCACTCGATTTTGCTTTCTATGAATCCATTTGCACTTGTCCAGAACCACAAACAGCTGAAGCATGGATAAATCGACTGGAAAAGAGTCCTGCAGAAAAGGTAGTCGCTGAAATGGTATATGGTGTGTATTACGATAAATTAGATGAGTTGCTAGAAGGAAACGATTGGGAAATCGTCAAGAAGGATACCCGCTTAATGGCTGAGCTTGTGGCAAGAACAAAACCGCAGCTGGATGTGATTGAAGCGCAGGGGCCATTACTAGAGTGTCTTGCTTATCCCGAAGAAACTAAGCTACGTTATATGCAGCTCTTAAACCAGTTCTACAAGGATGTCTTTTCACTTTGGAAAGAGGAGTTAAAAAGGGAGTCTGAACAAGCCTCTCAGCGTTATGAAGGTTTGTTCCTAGCGAATCCTGAAAGATTCATTCGTGATATCAACAAAAATGAACCTGCAGTTTATGATGTTCCCACTACTTTTCATGTCAGCTTTTTCTCACAAGTTGGGAATCATGTTCTCTTCTTTTACGCAGGAAGTTCCCGTATCGCTTGGGTTATATTCGGCATTTTTAATGATCATGTATTCGGACCTGCTGCTGATCGAGAGAAAACTGAACTTTTTTTAAAAGCATTCTCGGATAAACGACGTTTAGACTTCTTGCTACTCTTAAGGAATCGCCCTCACTATGGACAAGAAATTGCATCAGCACTTGGCATAACGCCCGCGGCAGTAACTTATCATGCCAACTTCCTATTCTTTTTAGACCTTATCGAACTAAAAAGAACCGATCATCGATTATATTACCATCTTCGAATGGATAAATTGAGAGAATTACTTGCCGTCACCACAAAAGTCATGCTCGATGAGGAACCTCCTATCTTTTAAGTGAACCACAGCAAATTAAAACCATAGTGGGGAGGGTCTAAATTGAATGGATCTACAAACATAGAAGCAGACTCGATCAAAAAATCCAAAGTAGTTTCTAACACTTTTATGCGTTTACTGAAACTTGGAAAACCCTATTTAGGCTGGTACCTCATATTATGTCTCTTAGCTGCCGTCGTTTCCCTTGCAACAGTTGGGATAGCCGAATCTTTACGACGTATAATCAACGCTGCTACGAATCAGAACATGTCCTTTTTGATGTCTGGTGCTATCTTTGCTCTAGTAATCGTTATTGTAGATGCTTTAGCCAGCTTCTTATTGACTTACTTATCAGGTGTGCTTGAATTCAAGTCGACCTCCAAGCTTCAGGTATCACTGCTAGCTAGATTATTAAACGTACAGATGAAAGATTTGGATCGTTATCATTCTGCTGATCTCATTAGTCGTATCAATGATTCTGCCCCAGCTGCTCAGCAAGGTATCAATCAGAAGACCATTGAACTATTCAGTAATCTGATGCAAATTACATTTCTCCTAACTTACCTGCTCTCGCTCCAATATGTCTTAACGCTCGGAACTATATTGATTTGCTCGCTTGTTCCACTTGTGATGATTCCCTTCACTTCCCGCCTACGTTCCATGCACGAGCAAAGACAGCAAATTGAAACCGCTCAACAAATGTTTATTCAAGATACGGTACAGGGTGCTGAGGTTGTGCGTGCCTTCTCCCTTGCATCTAAGCTGCATAATCAATTCACACAACGTGTTAGGCAATATTTCAACATTCATTTACCTGTCACACGCTTAGAAGCTGTGGGCTATAATATGCCCTTTGCCGTTATTCTTAGTGGATTGCTATATGTTCTCTCCTACGGCGGATATCTAGTTATCCAAGGGAGATTGGATGTGGGAGCAGTGGCGGCATTTCTGATTTGTTTCGAGCAAATTACAAACCCTGTATCAAAGCTGGCTAATCTATGGACAGAATTACAAGCCTCGCTGGCGCAAGGTAAACGATTGTTTGAAGTCATCGATTTACCAGAAGAAGACGCAAGCCGTGAATGTAATCAGGAAGATTCTCATAAAGAAACGCCGATGAATAACAACCAAGCAATTAGTGGCTTGTACCCTATCACCTTTGAGAATGTAAGTTTTCATTATGGTAATCATCAAGTATTAACTAACGTTAATCTAACCATAGAACCAGGTAAAGTAACTGCGTTTGCCGGTCCTAGTGGCAGTGGGAAAAGCACCCTCCTTCATTTAATACTCGCAACCTATGAACCTAATGAAGGGGTCATCCAATCTGGTAAGTTGCCGTTAAGCAGCATCCCCCCTAAGTCTTGGCGTAATCATTTGGCTTATGTTTCTCAAGAGCCTTATCTGTTCACTGGAACTCTATATGAAAATATTGCATGGGGAAGACCTGACGCAACCTTTGAAGAAATTATTAAAGCAGCAAAAAGTGCGGGGATACATGAATTTATTATGAGAACCCCACTTCAATATCAGACTTCTATTGGGGAACGGGGCCATACCTTATCTGGCGGCGAAAGGCAGCGGCTATCTATTGCCAGAGCGTTTGTCCGAGCGCCTAAGCTTCTCCTTCTTGATGAACCCACAGCTGCACTTGATAGCCATAATGAGGAGATTGTCGGCCAGGCCCTGCAAGAACTCATGCATGATCGTACGACGGTTGTTATCGCGCATAGACTATCTACCATCAGAAATGCAGATCACATTTATTATATGGAGGCGGGTTCTATTGTTGAAGCTGGGACTCATCTGGAGTTAATGACTTTACAAGGTCAGTATTACAATATGGTTGAGACCTCAATGAAGAAGGCTGATATTTCTACTCTGGTCAGGGAGGTAGAGATATGAATGAGATGGAATCCAAGAATCTAAAATTGGGGTATGCTCTGCGTAGATTAATCTCTTATGCTAGCCCTTATCGAATTGGATTTATTGTGGCTGTACTCCTGCTCTCTGCTAAGCTCGTAATGGACATAGGATTTGCAGCCATTCAGCAAGTATTTATTGATACGATCAACAACGCCAATATGGATGCTTTAACACGCATAACTGTAATCTGTGCCATTGCTTGCGTCATCATTATCTGCTGTCTTATGCTGCAGCATTACTTCCGCTTCGTTATGCAGAGTCGAATGGCATGGGATATTCGTGCGAAGCTGTTTGACAAAAGTCACCAAATTCCATTCCGTTACCTTCAGTCCATGCATTCAGGTGATTTGACTTCGCGTAACACTAAGGATGCAGGAATGGCCATGGGGATGATAAACAGCATCGTATACGATCTAGGCTATAATCTACTTCTCTGTTTCATTTCCTTTCTATATTTGGCTAAAATGGATGTCTGGATCGCCCTGTTAGCTCTTGGATCGGGCCCCCTTGTTTTTCTATCCGGACGTTTCTTTGATCGCAGATTACGTAAATTATCTACTCAAATATATGCAAAAGAGGCAGAATTACGAGGAATTTTACAAGAAACGCTTCAAGGAATGAAGGTTGTCAGAGCCTTTTCGCTAGAAGAAACTCTCTTAAATAAATATGCGTTAGAACGTGAGAAGTTAAGAAAAATGCAGCTGCAAAAATCGCTTCTAAATGGTCTCTTATGGCAATCTTCTGCCTTTATCAACAATATTGTAATGGTGACATGCGCCGCTTTAATTGCGTTATCAGCTCTAAGTGGCGGAACATCAGCAGGTGAAGTACTCGCTTTTATTATTCTGATGGGTAGGGTTCAATGGCCTTTTGTCCATATGTCTCAAACATGGGGAGGTGTCCAGGAGGCTTTAGGTGCAGCTGACCGCGTATTCGCTATACTTGATGCACCTGATGAAGGAGCTACTCATCCTTTGCCAGAATCCAGCTCATCAACATTCGCTTCCGTAGAGGTAGCTGCATTACAAATAGAGGATGTCCACTACAACTATTCGGGTAAAACGGATAATGAAGCCTCCCTATTTACAGGGCTTAATATTCATATACAACATGGAGAAACTATCGCGGTTGTCGGGCCAAGCGGGTCAGGGAAGACGACGCTCGTTCGATTATGTAATGGACTTTATGAGCCTACTGCAGGAAGCATCACGGTTTATGGAAAGTCTGTACATGATCAGCTTGAAGAAGCACGTGCAATGATTACCTATGTTCCCCAAACCCCTTATTTGTTCTCAGGAACTATACGAGACAATATCGCCTTCAGTTCTAGTACAGCTAGCGAAGAGGATATTCGAGAAGCCGCTCGGCTCGCAGGTGCAGAAGAGTTTATTACGAAGATGCCCCATGGTTATGACACTATCCTAGGTGAACATGGATCGACTTTATCTGGTGGACAAAGACAACGCATAGCCATTGCCAGAGCTTTTCTTCGCGATGCTCCACTCCTTCTTCTAGATGAAGCAACTTCCGCACTCGATAACGAATCTGAGCGAATGATTCAGCAATCTCTTGATTTGTTAATGAAGAATCGAACCACATTGGTTATTGCACACAGACTATCCACCATACGTGAAGCATCTAGAATTATCGTGTTAAATCAGGGTTCGATTGTTGAGGAAGGTACACATGAGTCTTTATTAGAAATGAATGGGCTATACTCACAATTATATAACATTCAATTTAAATCTTCTGAAGCAGAAGACATTTGTGCACCTGAGTTGCTTCAATTACATTCCAATCTTTGATCTCAGTTCAATGCATACATCGTAATTCATAAGTTATTTTAATTAAGGTGTATGCGTTGGAATCGAGTATAAATTATCCTCTTCTTTTAATCGTTTCATGACGAGCTTAATAAATGACTGGATATAGCTTTCTTGAAGCTCTTTCTTTCTGTGGCTCATCCATATCGAATGCTTAGAGACTACATTTTCCACTTCGACCTTGGCTAACATACCCTGATCAAGATAAGGCTTTGCTAACAACGCAGATACAAAACTAATCCCATAACCGGCAATCACGGCTTGAATAACCTCATTTACTCCATTAAATTGCAGTTCGATCTTCGGATGTTGTACCTTTCTTTCTTCACATAATTGTACAATTCTCTCTCTGGCTGCACTACCTTCCTCCCTCATAATAAATGCCTCAGCCATCACTTCCTCAAAGCTAACCTCCTGCTTGGCTAAAGAATGATTTGAAGAAACTACGAACACATACTCGTCCTTGTACAACTCCCGATGTTCGAACACCCCTGTATGATGAGAAGGAAACGCCATATCACTATAAATCGCCACGTCTGCTTCAAAGTTATTTAATTGTTCCATGACTTCATGAGAATTAGCAGTAGAGATCTGAATTTTAACCTCCGGAAAAGATTGTTTGTATAATGATGCCCACCGGGGGATGAGTATGCTTGTGGCCAGATAATTACCTGCAATCCGAATATGGCCCGCAGGAAATTTATGATAATCCTCAATAATCTGCTGTACCTGTTCACCCATAGCAAATAACTTTTCAAGTGGTTCGATCAGTTTTCTCCCAATCGGTGTTAGCACCATTCTCTTTCCTATGACCTCTAATAATACGATATTATTCTCCCGTTCAAATTTGCGAATCTGCGCTGATATAGCGGGTTGACTGATGTGCAAACGTTCAGAGGCTTTGGTCACACTCCCTGTTATTGCAACATAATAAAACAATTTTAATACATGATAGTTCATCCTGATTTCTTCCTAACTATATAAAATAAAATCATTGTTTAACGGACCTTCGGCTTTCTTACTATAACTATACATTATGGATATTAACTATTATATATTGTTTATTTATAATTATTTTTCTTATACTTACAACTATTCAAAAGGGAGGTTTCGTTAATGAAAGAGACAGTATTATTTTTAACCCGTCACGGGCAGACCGAATGGAATTTGCAGAAAAGAATGCAAGGACATCAAAATTCAGCGTTAACAACCTTGGGTGAACAGCAAGCGGAATGGTTGAGAGAACGTTTGGAAGGTGAGAATTTAGGAGCCATTTATTCTAGTACTAGTCCAAGAGCATTGCATACTGCGCAGATTTTACGAGGAAATCGGAGTTTACCGATTCAACAGCAAGCTTCATTAATGGAAATTAACATGGGCATTTGGGAAGGAATGAACACAGATCAGATTGAACAAGAATATCCATTACAGTACACCCATTTTTTCACCAGACCTGATCTTTTTATTCCTCTAGCCCCAGGTGAGACCTATAGTCAGCTTGAACAAAGAGTAACGCCGACTATTGAGCGTATCATTAACGATAATGAAGGACATGAGGTACTTATTGTCACGCATCGGATGACCCTGAAAGTAATTATGGCTCATTTTCTCAATAAATCATTGCAGGAATTAGGGGAACTACCGGATATTCTCTCTACAGCATTGTGTAAAGTAACCCTAACTGACAACAATACAACCATCGATCTGTACGGCGATACTTCACATTATCAATGAATCCTTCTCAAAAATAAAAAAGGAAACTCCGATTTAAATGGGGTTCCCTTTTTAGACTTGAATTTTAAATTTCCACACTTTTGATTGTAAAGCTGCGGACCTTCATCCATTTTCCTGAAATAAATTCGTCAATTGTTTTCGTCTTCGGTCTAACACAAAAACGATGCTTGCTCCCTTTATCAAAACCAACCGCTTCAAAAATCAGGCCGTCACCTATTTGCTCCTTAAAGAACACTTGCTTAAGTCCCAATCTATTTAACATTTCAAGCTTTACACTTTCGATATATGTGCGTGAATACTCCTTAGACATATGTGTTCCTCCTAGTAGTGGTAGTAATATTATAAGTTCAATATTAAGAAAATCAACTGAAGATCACATAATCACAAAAAGAAAAAAGCCAACCCATAGTCTATGGATTGGCTTCTACTGTATAAGTTGATTACGAAATTATTTAACTTCTGTTGTTCCAGTCACTTTTCCATCAATAACAGCTGATGTTTTCAGATCTTCGCTCGCGAAGTAGAGGTTACCATCAATAGTGGCGGTTTCAGGCAGAGTAAAGCCTTTCGCTTCTACATAAACATCGCCTTTAATCGTTCCGCCTTCAACTTTCAAATTCTCACTTTGTACTGTAAACTTTGGTACGGTTAGTGTATAAGTAGCAGTGATCTTGTGATCAGCATCTTGCGAATAAAGGGCAATCTTACGGTAGATATCGCCATCTGCGGCTCCTTTATTACGGAATTCTCCAGCTACAACAACCTCATCAGGAATCGTTACATCATTTAGAATCGCAACAATCCAGTTTCCATCTTTGCTAACAGCCTTAGTAAACGCATCTGCTTGATTCACGATCGAAGCTGTAGTGACAGCATCTGTCTGCTCAGCAGCCGGAGCTGAAGTTGCCGCCGAATTGTTTGCTTTATCCTCATTTGCTCCACAACCTGCCAATACTGCTACCGAAACCCCAGCCACTAAAATCATTTTAAATAGTCTCATTTTCGATTCCCCCTAATTTTGATTATGAATTAATTATATATTAAAATTCTTAATAATTAAGTGAATAATTTCACAAATTTGTGTCAGTATCTAAAGCGGTTTCACAGCGCGCTCTCTTCCCGATTAAGATTCGTTCCCATGAGTCACACCTCTTCTCGCTGACTTATTTAGGTTCTTAAATCTATTTACCCAAATTATAAAAATGAACACAAGCATCATTTGCTTCTTGGTATAAAGTCAATCGTTGACTCTTTTCAAGTGTTAATGATAATATTTGGAAATAAATATCTCAGCAAGGGAGAAGTTTACTGGTGAAAAAGACTACAATGAAAGACATCGCGCTACAAGCTAATGTCTCCGTTGCGACTGTAAGCTATGTTCTGAACCGCGTCGATAACCAAACCATTCCTGAGAAGACCCGCAATCAAATTCTGTCACTTGCCGAAGAACTTCATTACATTCCTAATCTAGCAGCCCGTTCGCTTGCCAATAAAAAAACGGGATTAGTAGGGGTACTTGTCCATAATTCTGCGTATATGCCACCTTGGAAACTCTATGCCCAATTCACATTTATTCGTGCTTTGGAACAGCGTTTAACGGATGCCGGATATCATACGCTGCTATATTCTCTTGGTACTGACCATCCTTCTCTGAATATCATCGTCGAAAGAAAGCTCGAAGCCGTCTTTCTGATCGATGTGCACGATGAATCATTCTATTCGATTTCCAAACATTTTGTAGAAGGCATCCCCTTGATTTTGATCGACAGCATGATTGAAGATAAGCTGTTTAAGCAAGTTCTTTACAATTATCGTTCAGCTCTACAAAAGGTAATGCCGGAGGATCTTTCACAGGTTTGTTTAATTATGGAGAGCTTCAATAACTCCCTGCTCACTAACTTTATCCAAGATAGTCTTCCTTTACCTGAGAAAGCAATATTCAAAGTTCAAAATATGGAAGAATTGAATACAATCTTATCGGAGGGGATCTACAAAGAGGCCATAGTTATTAATGAGTTTATCGGAAGTTGTGTTGAAAAATCCGGGGTATTCGCACGTCTTTCTGTTCTATGTACCTGTAATTGCCCAGAAATGCTTGGAGAAGACGTTCAGAAATTCATATTCACTGGGGATAAATCAGCCACTGCTTTTGAACTAATGCAGGAGTTATTACATCGTCCTGACTACTCCAAACAAGAGAATAATCGTTATTTTGTTGATTAATTTTTTTTCGATATTCACTTAAGCGTTTAAGTCGAGAGGAGAGTTACCCATGACAGATCCTGTATTAGCAAAACATGCATCCACCACCGCTCAATCCTATCCAACCCTTTGGGGAAACCGGAGATTTATGCTGCTACTCAGCTCCTATTCCATTTCTTTGTTTGGAAATACCTTTCACAGCATTGCTTTAAGTTTATGGGTACTTCAGACGACCGGGAGCGCTAAAATGATTGCCATTATTACGATAATTAATTTATTGCTCAGTTCTTTACTCGGATCGATAGGAGGCACACTCGCAGACAGAATCAATCGCAGAACCATTATGTTAATCACTGATTTGATAAGCTGCGGTCTAGCAGTTACGCTTGCTTTGACCATTTCCATGTCTTCTACATCATTCATTATCGTGGCCATATTAACGGGACTTACGACAGTCTCAGCATTATTCCAATCCCCTGCGTATCAAGCTTCAATTACCACTGTTGTTGGCAAAGAACATGTGCAAAAAGCAGTCGGGATTCTGAACTTGTCGGAGAACATCTGTAGGACGATTGGGTATTCGGCTGGAGGTATTTTTGTAGCAAGTTTTGGAGCGGCAGATGCCATATTATTTGATGGAGCTACATTTTTCGTTTCCTTTCTACTAGTTCTTGCTGTCCGCTCCCTTCCACTCCCAAACCGAGTGAATACCGGACCTAAAGAAGAAAGAAAATTCACACAGGATCTTGCGGATGGCGTTCGTTATATTTGGAGATACCCCTTCGCCCGAGCAATAATCATCATGCTTCCTACGCTCACTTTGTTCTTTATGCCTTCACTGATGCTAACGCAAGTTATGGCCGTCAAAGTATGGAATTCTAGTCCCTTTCAGTTTGGACTCATGGAAGCCTGTATTCCTCTAGGTTATATGATTGGTTCCAGCATGATCTTGTTTCTCGGCTCCAAATTAAAGAATCGCGGCTTCTTTATCATGACTGGACTGCTATGTCTGGGTCCCCTGTACCTCCTGCTATCGTTCGTCACTACTGCTGCCTTAGCCATTCCCATCATTCTTCTAATTGGCTTTATGTTCTCATTCTGTACATTGCTGATAAATACAATCCTCAGACTGGAAGTTTCGGAGGATATACAAGGTAGAGTCTTCGGTGTATTAGGCTCCATTATGAGTGTAGCACCCTCACTTGGTCTTACAGCTGTTTCATTCCTGTCCGATCACTTCAGTCCAGCCCCTGTCATGGGTTCCATCGGAGTCCTGATACTACTGTTTGCTTTATTAACCTTGACCAAGTTAAAGGTGATTCGAAATTATAAGTAATTTTAGAACATATCTTATGACCGTTATCGCCCGTTTTTCCTAATAACGCGCCTATTATGAAGCTCGATCAGTAATTGAACAACTATAATGATCAATAAGAAGATTCCCACGACACCTGTTAAAAATGGATAAATTAGAGGGAAAAATACACTTGGATAACTTTTAGTAATATCCGAATAGTAGCCCATACCTATAAGTGATGTACCCGAGAACTCGATAAGCTTCACCCCTAGATGATTGTCACTTCTTTGAGCATAACTCAGCACCTTTTCTTCTATACTGCCATCATGTGAGATCGTGATTATTTTCCATTTTCTCTTTTCCATCGGCTGACTATCATCTGTAAGTCTTTGGACTATATTAATTTCTTTCTCGCCAGTCTTTCGATCCGTAACAGTAAGGATATCTATCCATGAGAAATATCTGCTTCCTCGTTCCCGATTAGACAACCATATTTCATCAGGAGTTGAGATTTTTTGACCATTTAATAAAAACTGAACTTTCACAATATCTCCAGGCGGGACACTCTCCTCTTCATCCCAAAGGGTCAATTCTGCTTTCCTGCCTGTATTTTCTTCTTGGATCTTAATATGCTTATCATCAACCGTTAGTTCTTGAACGTTTAACGTGTTATACCCTTTCTCAGCATGGTTGATCTCATAACGCTGATTGATTTGATCTGAAATCATATACTCACGGATATAGTTGAACAATGGGCTGAAAGACATCGCTAGCAAGAAAAATGAAATCACCGATAAATAAATTATTTTTTTCATAATGAATCCTTGTGAGCGATCGTCAGCTTGAAATTTTGTCTTGAGCCACCTTCGAGGCCATTTGGAACCCCATCCTGCATAGGAAAGAAACCAAACTTCTGATAAAATCTTCTAGCAGGTTGACCCTCTGGATGATCCTCACCAAATGTAGTAACGAATATCTCTGCTGGGGTTTCGATACTTTCGAGAATATTGTTAAGAAGGGCTGTCGCAACTCCTTTATTTCTCTCTATGGCTGAAACAGATAACCAACCAATCTTGTAATTAGGGGCATTGGATGAAGAGAATAACACAGCTCCAAGTAATCTTGAACCTGGCGAACCATTGTTTTCTCGTACACAAAAAGCGCTTTGTCGCCTGATATTTTTTTCTAACGCTAGAGTGAAATTCGGATCATCTACCATCGGCCCAAAAAGGGACTCCACCTCTGCCGCCAGCTCCAGCCATCCTCTTATATCCTCCATAGTAGCGTTTACTACATTCATATATAAGTTCTCCTTTAGTAGTCTTGGTTACACCATTCGATACACTGAGGAATAAAGTGATCATAGTCATTTAAAGCAGTGATTGTATTTATTACTTCACGGGTTCCAAGCTCTCGCTCCGCATCATCTGTACTCTCCAGTCCGAGTGATCGTTTGACATTATAAGCTAACCATTCTAGCTTCCCATGAAAACCATAGTTGAGCACATCGGACCAGTTAGCATAAATCTCGCCGCCATGATCGCGGTATGCATTAATAAGCGTACAGAAAGCATCTTTGCTTACACTTCCCGATTCAAAGCCTGACCAATAAAGGGCTACATCTATTAGCTCTTGGGTTGGATGGATAGGTCCTGCTGCTTCCCAGTCAATAATAATGGGTATCTGATGCTCATCCCATAGTACATTTTTTTGATCTAAATCCCGATGGCTGATAACCATATGATTCAATAATTGTTCCGCTGAAGAATCTACAAGTTGTTCCCAATGATTTATTTGGTTCAGGTTATCTAATAGCAAGCTAGACCATTCCAAACCATCCTGTTTTGCTTTTAGTGCATATTCATTCCAACGAACAGTGGATGTATTTACTGCCTCAAGATTTTC
This sequence comes from Paenibacillus sp. B2(2019), assembly GCF_008370385.1. Classification (NCBI taxonomy): domain Bacteria; kingdom Bacillati; phylum Bacillota; class Bacilli; order Caryophanales; family Paenibacillaceae; genus Paenibacillus; species Paenibacillus sp. B2(2019). The sequence continues at coordinate 622,682 of NZ_VTZR01000024.1, read as the reverse complement.
ATTAGGATGATGATCAAGAAGTGTAGCGAAATCGATCTTATGAATTTTAGCAAGGTTTTCGCCAATCTTTTTACAACACCCTATATTAATACCTCCTGATGGCAATGCCTTACCTTCGACCCATGGAAATAATAAATAGAATTGACCCTCGAATTCATGCATAAAACTATCTTTGGATACGATGGCCGGTACTGCATTTATTCCATTTTGATAAGCCATATTCGCAACTTTTTCAGAAAGAGTATAGTTGTTCATGGCTGTATCCCGATGCATAATTTGAGGATTTAGAGCTTTCACTGCATAGAGGGCTTTGTCCGTTTGTAGACGATACATTCTGTGTAGAAGACCACCTGTTACCTGTTCTGGTTCATCTTTTAAATGACCTAACCCATATTTTGCACATAGCATTTCGAAATTTAAGTTATAATTCAGATTTCCCATGTTATGTATCCCTTTCCTATCAATCAGAATCCCAACTTCAATAACCAAGCCGACAACTTCTCTTCCCGCTCTTTTAAGTCCCCATTTATGCGATTGAATTTACCAAGCCATTGCTCAGAAGCTATGCTGCCATCCAGCATATACAGGACACGTTCTGCCTGAGCAGCGACTTTCGCATCATGTGTAGCCAGTAGAATCGTTGTACCCGTCTGATTAATATCTATTAATATCTCCATAATTTCACTAGCAGCTTTAGAGTTCAGTGCACCTGTTGGCTCATCACCAAATAGAATATCAGGCTCATTGATGATTGACCTGCAGATCGCTGCTCTTTGCAGTTGTCCACCCGACACTTGTGTAATATCACGCTCAGCGAGTGCGGAGATTCCGGTTTTTTTCATTAACTCAGCGGCTCTGTTATTGATGGTTCTACGACTAACGATTTTAGCTCGATAAGCGGATAAGATGATATTGTCCCGAATAGTCAGGTTTTTTAAAAGATGCATCTGCTGAAAAATAAATCCCATTTGATTTAAACGCAGTTCAGCTAATTCACTCTCAGAAAGACCACTGATGTCCTGCCCTTTAAAAACAACACTTCCTGAAGTTATCCGATCCATACCGCTGATCGTATAGAGCAATGTTGATTTCCCTGAGCCAGAAGGCCCCATTATAGCTACGAATTCTCCCTTTGATACCTGTAGATGAACATCTTTTAATACCGTCTGCGGGGTTTCTTGCCCGGTTACAAAGGTTTTATTTAAACCCTTCGTCTCTAATATGAACATACTACCACCTCACCCTCATTCGACAATCAGTTTAGATAAATTGGATTTCTTCATCGATATCGTGCTTACTACGGTTGTGAGTGCTACAATGAGCATGAAAAAAAGAGGGAGAACAAGATAAGCTATTACCGGATTAACTACAAACTGTATTTGGGATGCTCCCATAAAGGATCCGAGTAATTGAGTGAATTTTTGACCGATGGTATTAGCTGCAAAGGTTCCGAGTATGATTCCAAGACCAGAAACCAGTAGCAGCCTTACCTGATATTGCTTTCGAATATCTTCTAACGTAAAGCCAATGCTTCTCAAAATTGCAATTTGCGAGACGTCCTTCGCTAGCAGCATTTTTAGAAATAAAGCTGTAATCAATACTGAAATTGATATCGAGATGGCAATGGATAAGCCAGTGACCAGCTTTAATTGGCGAATCGTATTCCCGAGCGTCTGAGATAAATAGCTATCTAGATGAGTAACTTTGGCTGGATAAAATAACTTTGCATATTGATCCATTTTCTCCTGAACGGAAACATTCGGATTCACATCTAATGCTACGATATACCATAGCACGGACTTCGGGTCATAAGGTAATCGGGCTTTTGCAGTTCGACCTCCATTCGTTATATCTTGGTAGATCCCGCTAACCGTCAATTTTTTCGAAGTGCCATCTACCTCCAAAAGAACGCTATCCCCTACCCTTTTGTTCCATTCCTTGGCATTCAGATCAGAAAGGGCAATCTCGTCCCCACTTTCAGGGATTCCTCCGTTAATATAGGTGAGCGGAAAAATAGAGAAATCTCCTGTTTCAACATTGATATTCTCCCATACGCCATCGCTGCCTAGCACTTTAAATCGAGAAGTAATTAATGGTGAGAATTTAGCTATTTCGAAGTCCTTATTTAGCGTCGTTATCAGTTCATTAAATCGCTTCTCTATTTGATCAGATGGCTGCAAATCTATTCTCATGTCACTCTGACCTATACCCATATAAGAAATAAACCGAGGAGACTGAAGGGTATTCAATATATTTACTGGTACAAGAATGATAAACAGACAGATCACAAATACGAAGAATAACAATCCAAACATGGTGAAGCGTCCATAAACATCCTTTAGGCCAAGAAAAAGATTCACATTTATATGCCTGCGCTTACTCAGCACTACTCTACTTTTATTGCCTTTCAACTCTCCCACAGTCCCTGACCTTAAAGCGTCTACTACTGTTATACGATTAAACCTTCTAAGAATAACTCTGCAAAAGAACACAATCATGCCGAAGATCAAACCGACCGCTAAGACTGAAACAATAGGCTGAAGGATCGTTTTCGGAGCAGTCCCCAAATACAATGTGATATTCGCTGTAAACAATCGCACCACACCCAAAGATAATAAATATCCTAGCAGTGAAGCGCATGCTGCCATCACCATATATTTTGCCAAATAGATCCTTCTAATATCTCGCTGTGAGATCCCAATTGCTTTCATGACGCCAATCTCTCTATAATCCTCCTCTAAGGTCGCGATCATCGTAAACCTTAAACATAGGACGGCAATAATCATAAGAAGGATACTTACCAAAATAATGACAACTGCAATAATCCCATCTGTCAGCGCATTCAGCGTCTTAAACAAAGGATAGTCTATCATTGGTCCTTTAGCGGGCATATCTGAGGATTGATAGATATTCCGGAACTCGCTAAGTCTACTTAAATCGGTGATTTGAAATTCAATTAAGTACTCAACTTCTCCATGGTTCTTCTTAAGTACATTATAATCCGTGTCATTTACGACAAAGCGCTTTGAGCTAACAATTGCGGGATTCATTTGGATGTCTCGAACAAAATCCGTAACCATAAATTTTTGATCTAACTGTCCATTGGAAAGGGTAACCTGATCACCAATGTTCAGATCATTCTGCTTCATATAATAAATAGGAACTGCGATTTCTCCTTCAGCTACCCTAATCACTTGATTCTCTAAGTTCAGCAGCAAATCAAATGATGGGTTCTGCTTAACAAAACCTATATCCATTACGCTGTTCTCTTCCGACTTATTGCTGTTACCTAAGACAATCTGCGAGCCATCTATCCTTAGCATTTCTACTGTCTGTTGATTCTTAACAAGTGGATTTGTAGAGGCGAATTTTTGAATACCTGCGTTATCTATTGGACCAGAATGCATTTGAACAAAATGGGGAGCCTTTGATTTATCCAGCAAATTACTTAAAGAACCGGACAATTCCATAATGACTTGAGAAGCACAAGCAGCAAGCAACGCCGATAACATCATAAAAATAAATAAGACGATCGTTATGATTTTATTTCTTTGAAAATCTTTTTTCACAATTTGTAGCAGCATTGACGATCTCTCCCCTACGTCTCATTCATCCTCCCTGCACGGACCTTACTCAAACATTTGCGTTACGTAGGAAAAGCTTCCTTTTTCAGCTCCCAACGTAGTCTCCATAATATAAATAAAGCTCTGAATTTTGAGAATGATCTCTTCCGGCTGCCACTTGAAAATCCCTTCATCCAATAAAAATTGTGAGGCAACCAACAGAAATTCCATCGTTTCTTTAGGATAAGGACAGTGGAACAAGCTCTCCTCGATTCCCTGCTCAATCACCTCTGTCAACACAGGTGTTAGCTTCATAATAGTTTCAGCCAAGCTTTTCTGATGGATTAGTGCATTCTCAGCTTGATGAAACTGTTCAATCATGTGACCTTTTCTCTCCGAATCAGGTTTCTGTGCCATTATGATTTGTAGTAGCTTTTCATGTACGGAGAGCTTTGAATCAGCAGCAATGATCTTCGCAACGTCTACTCCAGCATCGATGAATCGTGTGACCACTGCTTCCATAACCTCCTCCTTCGACTTGAAATAATAGTAGAACGTGCCCTTGGCAATCCCGATCTCCTGCAAGATGTCGTTCACTGTAGTTCTCGCATAACCTTTCGTAAAAAAAAGCATTTCTGCCTTATCTAATATTTCATTTCTGCGTTCTTCCGCTTCTTTGGAAATTCTCATTTATTCTGAGTCCTCCTTTTTATAGACCGACCGTCGGTCTATTCCATTTAAATACATTTAATGCATCATGTCAATGATGTTCCAGCAAATTGGACAAAAGAAAAAAGGTAACCTCCAAAGGATGAGGTTACCTTAATGTGCAGTCAGCATAATCAGGAGACTTTTTTGCGCTTTAGAATATGATACACATTGCTGAACATACCGGACAGGATGCCAGCAATTGGGAATACAGCCCAGTTAACGTCCCATCGCCCATAGACAAAGCCCGTAAACAGAAAAATCGCCGTCGCCAAAGGCCACAACACAGCCCCAACAACTCCAACAAATCGGTTCTCTTCCTGCTTCTCTGCAGTGATGTTCGGCTCCTCCAGCAATTTCGTATAAGTTCCCTGAATATTCCCGTAATAGATGAATAGAAACACCGCCACAGCCGCAATAAACAGAAAAGCAGCGACTCCATATGGAGCATAGTCATCGTTGACATAAGAAGTTGCGAAGATAAAGGTCGGCGACAGCACACAAAGACAGACGCCCACAATCAAAGCAAGGCGATAAGTCGGAGCATAAAGGGCTTGACTGCGCTGAAGCGCCGTTTTGAGCGCATAAGGTAGCTGAAAGCCTTGCTCTAGACTTTCGAAGCGCTCGAGTTTCATGCCGCTATGAATAAACATCCCAACGGCCACAGCGACCAGCACGAACATTCCGACCATCCCCAGCATCGAACCTTTATCAGCCATATCAGCATTATTTTCAAACAATGTACTAAGAGTAATCAACAGCGCCACCCCGCATGCGCAGAGAAAAACACCAAGACCGGTCCATAATCCAGAGCTACGTTTGGCAGCCGCATAAGCATAAACCTCTTCTTCACTAAGCATGGGCACAGTCTTCTCCTGTCCGGCTGGATGGATGCCTAGCTCAGCAGTCAGCTCCTCAATATTGCCGAATTCCGAAATAACGATACCGATCGCCTCATTCTCAGACTTGCCATCCCGCTTCAGCTCCAGGTACTTATCTTCCATCCCGGACAGCAGTTCCTGCTTCAAATGCTCCAGTTCCGGAGTCTTCGGCAGACCCGCAAACATATTATCCAGATATACTATGATCGTCTCCATGCACTATCACCACTCCTTGATAAATTGGTTTACAACTTCCTGCGTAACCTTCCATTCCTCACATTTTTCTCGGTAATAGGCGAGACCCAGCGGGGTAATCCGGTAATATGTGCGCCGCTTGCCAAGACTCTCATCCAGATAAAAGGATTCAATGTACCCGTTCTTCTCCAGCCGGGTAAAGGCGGAATACAGCGTTGTCTCCTTCATGACATACTTCTCTTGAGTCAGCTGCCTGATATTCTTAGAAATCTCGTACCCGTAGGATTCCCCATCGAGCAGCATGTAGAGGATCATCGTATCATTGTAACCACGTATAACATCACTGCTGATCAAAAATGGTACCCCCTATGATTACTTCATCTGTCGTAGTAGTTGCAGTATACCATAATTACTACGACAGATGAAGTAGTTGCGAAAAAAATATGCAAAAAAATCTAAAAAGCATAAAAAAAGAGAATTGCTCTATGTGAGCAACTCTCCTCAAATCAGCTAGTCTCTTGAATTTTCAAAAATCTGATCAATCTTCTCTTTCGCACCTTCCCAGGAGGTCAATAATGGAAATCCATATTGTTCACGTGCTCTCAAATTCCATGGATGCGGAATACAGAGTACTTTCCTTCCGTCCTGCAATGCAGGAACCAAGTTGTGAACCCCGTCATCGATCAGAAGATCATAATTAATAAGATTCTTTCGTTTGCATGGGAAGAAATTTTCGATGGGAATAAACGGCATATGCTTCTGCAGCCAGTTCCATTTTTCAACAACTGCATTGGGCTGGGCCGCCGTAACAATAATAACATCATAAGCATAGTGTAGCTTCTCCATTTCACCTACAACATGCTCGTCGAATAATTCAAGCTCCTCATATAAACCAGGCCGCCCATAGAATACATCTTGTGTACAATCTGGATGACGTAAATGATCCGTATTCCAATCAAGCATCTCCTCGTACTTTAGTACATGAGTGGGGAAATCATTGTTGTTATGGTATATAGCTCGTTTGACTAGATGGCATATCGTGTCATCCATATCAACTGCAATTATAGGCTTTCTCATCTGTGTCCCCCATATGTTTTTTATATTACTATTTAAGTATACACAATATAATTACTGTTTCGTCTTGAGTTAGTTAAATTTCTATTTAATGTTTTTTAAACGCCTCTACGCATCTTTGACAGATACAGGCTTTACCACTCAGTTCCAAAGGTACCCTTTCTAGTAGTTCTGCAGGAATTTCCGTATGAAAACACCAACAATCACCACTATTAGCACCACAATGATTTAATTCTTTACATAAAGGACAATACCGTTGTTCAATTTGTTTATTTTTTATTTCCAAAGCTTCTACTCCCCCATACGATTAAACATTTCACTTCTATTTATTTACTTTTCTTTTCCTTGAAATTCAAATACTTCCTTCATAACCGCCTCTGAACATTCTAAGCCTAGCGTTACCAAGCATAGGATTATTCAATAAAGCAAGCACAGCACTTCCCAGCATGCAATAAAGTCATTTCACATTTTTTCCATCAATTCATTCCTTCTATAGATCTTTGCAATACCTCTATACTTTCCTGAAGAAATGCCTTATTGTTCTCAATCCCTCTGGTTTTACACCAAACTACCGCACTAAAAGCATCATAAAAACTATAAAACGGTATTATAGCTTCCAGATCAAGTAAAGGACGAACCGATTCGTAGCCTTGCACATAAGGGAGCCGTGTTAGCGGGTTCACTTCCCAGACGTATCGGTTTATTTTTGTAAAATCAATTTCAGTGGAACCACCACGAGCGCTCTCGTAATCAATTATACCAACGACTCGATTATCTTTTATTAATATATTGCCTGGTCGAAAATCCATATGAACAACACAAGGCCCATCAGGTTCAGGTAACGCCGAATATACGCTATCAAAGTGAGTAATACATTTCTCAAATAAATCAGGATGAAGGAGCTCCTTACAAGGTTCTTTCCACTTTTCAAAATTATTTTTCAGGTATAATCTCCAGCTATTGTTCTCTACCATCTGAAAACCATCGGATCCATAACATCCATACGCTGGCATGGTAACTTCATGAAGCATGGCATGATAATTACCGATTTGAAACGCCAGACTCTGATCAATGTTACTCGTACAAGGCACCCCATCTATAGCGGAGAGAAGCATTGCACCGACACTCCTATTATCTCCGTCCCAGAAATCCAATACTTTTGGAACAGGTATAACACCCTTTAGTCTTTCAAGCATCTCAAATTCGCGAACCAGTTTATCCCTGTTGTATGGAATTTTCACGTATACGTTGTCTAGATTATTAAGAGTAAGTTTATACACTTCAGAACTAAACGACTCTGGAACAGACTCTATATTCAAAACATTCAGCTTAAAATTTTCAATTAATTTATGTATGGATTTCATACGACTACCTCCAGTCTCAAGGGAAAGGTGCTCTGTTCACGGTTGTGAACTCCCTATTCTTGCATTAAGATAGAGAACATTAGGAGTTTCTAAGGAACTCAACCGGGAGATTTGAACAGATGAAATTTAAGAATCACAGCTTTTCAGGTATCATTCATAGTGATCTGCTTGCTACCCAAGAGCTTGTATATAACCCGTGCAATCTCGATTGCTCTGACCTCATTCATGAACCACACAATGCTGATTATGGGGCGTATATATTTAATTTAAACGCGCTATCCATTAGATTCCGTGTTGCAAAAATCACACCTACAAAGATCGGGCAGTTTGTCACGTTATGGGAGAGAATTGGAGATGGCCCCATCCAACCCTATGATATATCAGATACTGCTGATCTCTTCGTTATAAGTACACGCGATGAGAATCACTTTGGTCAATTTGTATTTCCAAAAGCTGTGCTAGGTAAACAAGATATATTATCCAATAAAGATGAGGGTGGCAAAAGAGCACTACGAGTGTACCCGCCATGGGATAATCCCACGAGTCGTCAAGCTCAAAAAACACAAAAATGGCAGTTGGAATATTTCTTAGAGATACCGGTAATTAAGCCAGCAGACTTTCTTCGTGTGCAAGCACTTTACGGTTTTCCAGTAAATCGAACAGTCTGACCTATGTCCTCCACATGTTTTATATCCGCCCATAAAATAGAATAATTGTACAAAGAATCTCCTATTTTCACCGCTTCTGGATATTTCAAAATAATAGCAGCCTGATGATTCCATTCCTCTTCCTGATCAGCAGAAGGCACAATCAATCGTGCTTTCTCTTCCGATTTTAGCCCCTCTAGTGTCAGTTCAATGATTTGTGGATCGGAGCCATAAGGCTTCAGTTGATGAAATGCATCCATGTTTGCTACTTCATCGATGGATAACCCCTCTCCAGAAATAGCGGATAATTGAAAAAATCCATCGTTCCCCTGATACCTCTCAGCATATTCTGGCTTCACTACCCACTCGGAGGGATACTTCAAAGTGACCTTATACTCTTTTGAAGTATATGTTGACAACCCCGATGGCTTGACCAGCATTCCAATTCCAGTACTTACTAATGCAATAGCCGCAATAATCAGGACCCCTAACCACCATCTTTTATACGTTGACGTTTTCACATTATCCCCCTAAATCAATATTTAGTTGACATGCACAGCATCAGGAAATAAGATATAAGCAAACATATGAGCAATCATTCATATGTATTGGTGAGGAGGAAATTACAATGAGTAATCTAAAAAATATCCTATCCCTAATTCTTTTCTCCATATTCCTTATTTCTTACCTTTTGAAGCTCCTTATACTTTACAAAAAGAACCACATTAAAGGAAACGTATTAGCTAAAGGAAAAAAACGATCTATGATCCATTATACCGAGCTGTTCGTTAAGACTACTACTTTTGTGTGGGGAGCAGCGTGGTTTACGTTTTCCTTAGCGGAGTCATACATAGTTACACTAGTAGGAGAACATTTTAATCATCCGGCGATTCACTTTATCGGTGTTGGTGTAGTAGCCCTCGGATGTTCCATTTTCATACAAGCAATGATTGCCATGCGCACTTCGTGGAGAGTTGGGATTGATAAGTCTACTGTAACAAAACTCATCACGCACGGTATATATAAATTTAGTAGAAATGCCGCATTTGTCGGTTTTGATCTCATGTTTCTTGGATTGTATCTTATATATCCAAATTCATTAACACTAATTATATTCTTTCTTAACATAGTAGCCATTCATTTACTTATTCTTCAGGAAGAGCAGCATTTAAAATCTGTATTCGGAGATGAATATATTCAATATTGTAATAATACACCTAGATATATTTTATTTTGAAATCTTACCTGCTGTAAATCCTATCCTTTCAGGCACGCTACAATTTACGTTTTTTACAATATCCGAAAACATTCTCTTAATGTAATTACTATAGTATGAGGTTGTAAACATACATTAGGAGGGAAATTATGAAATCACCGAAAAAGTACGGCGTTAAGACGGCAATTGTAGCGACTGCAGCAACTGCTCTCTTCGTTTCCAACGTAGTCACTACACAAGCACCAAATCAGGCCAATGCAGCTTCATCAAACACAAGAAATGTGATTCTGTTTGTCGGTGACGGAATGGGTACTGCCCAGCGCAATGCCATCCGCCTAGCTACAGTAGGTGAAAAAGGAAATCTAGCGATGGATTCTATGCCATATGCTGGACTAATTCATACAAGCTCCACTGTCCCTGTTACAGATTCAGCTGCTTCAGCCACAGCCTATGCCAGCGGAGTCAAGACTTATAACGGTGCCATTGGGATGAATGCAGATAAAAAGTCCGTACAAACCATTATGGAATATGCAAAATCAGCAGGGAAATCTACAGGCGTTGTAACTACCAGCCAAATTACTGATGCTACAGGCGCTGCCTTCGGTGCTCATGTTGAAGATCGCTCCAAACAAAGTGATATCGCTCTGCAGCTTCTGACCAAGAGCAAAGTTGACGTTCTTCTCGGTGGAGGCGAAGACTTCTGGTATCCTGCTGGGAATCCAGGTAAGTTCGCAGATGAGCCAGCTGAAGATCCTTCAGAGAAGAGCAAAGGAACGCAAGGGAACCTTGTAGACAAAGCTAAACAGCTTGGATACTCCTACGTAACGAACAAAACCGATATGCAAAAGGCGAAAAGCGGCAAGCTTCTCGGGTTATTTGCAAATGAGGAAATGTTCCAGCAAAAGCCAGAGGGTGAAGGAGATATCTACAACCCGGTTGTATCCCTGCCTGAAATGACGAAAAAAGCGATAGACACGCTTGCAGCAAATAAAAAAGGATTTTTCCTGATGGTTGAAGAAGAGGGTACTGACGAATTTGCACACCAAAACAATGCCAAGATGACGATTAAAGCGGGGCAAGAGTTAGATAAATCCGTACAGATTGCCAAAGATTTCGCTAAAAAGAATCCTGATACCCTTGTCCTAGTTCTCGCCGACCATGAAACAGGTGGATTCTCTATTGAAGCCGTAGACGCTGAAGATGAATCAGGTGACGGCATTTCCAAAGAAGATGGTCCGTTTGCCATCGCTAACTCCAAACAGAATTTCGTTGTAGACTGGACAACTTCAGGTCATACAGCAGTGGATATTCCAATTACGGCCATGGGCAAAAACGCTCAGTTGTTTACAGGAGTATACGAAAATACCGAAGTATTCACTAAGGTTGCGCAAGCCATGGGTATTAAAGTGAAATAAAAAGATCGAACAACATAAAAGACTAGCCAGACTTTCTGGTTAGTCTTTTTGATTTTTACTAAATACAGTTTCTCCTACATCCACAATTAGGAACTACAATCAGGAGGGAATTTAATGGGCAATGTTTTGGGCGGCTTATTGGGAAACTATTCAGAGGTAACCATTCCAGAATTAAAGAGTCAATACGGAGCTTATCTTATGCCTCAGGAAGAAATTCAAATGGGCTTTAAGTTGATCCGTGATGCATTCATTATTACAGATGATAGATTAATTCTTATTGATCACCATAAATCCAACAACTTACAGATTGCATTCTATATTCAGAATCAAGACTTATCCGGATCAATTCTTATCTTACCTTATGGATTTCATTTGCACTAAAAACCTTATGATTCTCAGAACATGATATTCCAAACGGCACTTGGAAAGGTTTGTACATTAATTAACTAACTACATTTATTTTCAGTATCGGCAGGTCAATAAAAGCAGCATATCTTTCAGCAGCTTTAAACACAGCTTCTTCAGCATTTCCAAGCTCTCTAAATGGATGAATGACTATCTCAATTCCTTTTTTCTTAATCGAACGTTTCCATGTACCTATAACTTGGCCACCAACAACAATCATAGGCAGGAAAACACCGTTGTTGCCAGGAACAATTAAAGGAGCCGTCTCAGGTTCAAGTACAGCACTCCGGTCTTTATAACCAAGAATGTACTCATCGAAACCTGGAAGTAAATAGATACCTGACTCTTCATCCGCTGAAACTACTCGATGGTTAGACATCCAATACTCACTGCCATTTATATCTGTCGATTGAAGTTCTTTTTTCACAGATTCTAGCCCTCGTCTGGCATCTGTAAGGGTTATGCCTGCCCACCAAGCGAAGTCCTGAACGGTCGCCAATCCACGGGCTGTAAAATACCGTAATGCGAGTTCTTGCAACGATTGTTCGTAAGATAGCTCTCGGCAATCTGGCACCCATTCCTCTAACAATACAATCGTTTGCTGTTTACCATTCATCGGACCAAAACAAATCAGTCCTTGATAGGCAATATTCCAGAGCATGTGATAACCGCGTTGATTCCCCGTGTGGATGCCTTCCTCTTCTATTAGCTGAAGTAGGACCGAACGATCCATTTGCTTCCCGCCCTTTAGAGCATCCACAATAATTTCTCTACAGCGCTCCAGTGTCTGATCATCAAGTCCAAGCTCAGCCATTCGCCGCTTCGTTTGTGAAGCTAAACGTGGTGCAGAGAGCTGTAGCATCCATTTTACATCTTCTGCTGGGACGAAATGAAGCGTACCTCGCAGCGTCCAAGTAAGAATAATCTTACGGTCAGCGATTGCACGCTCTATATCAGCTAATTTCGTAGCAGGAGAACGTAGTCCGATGGCCCAAACCGCCTGCATATAGTCTTGCGCTTGCATAGCCCCCATTTTTTTCACGACCTGCTCTGGTGTGTGATGTAAAGAGCCTGCAATCATTTGATTATACAACCTACTATTTGCAATAAGGTTATTCGTCACACTACTCCCCCTTTTCAGAAATGAATCCTCAAATTATATACTTCCAGTTATTTAACAAAATGATTAAGTTCTTGCTCATGTCTATGTCGATATTACTATTGATTCTATTGAAATACGAGATTAAATTAGAATATGAACTCCATTTCATTGCATAATGTGCAATAGAAAATCATATACAGACCTCAAAAAAGGTTTCTGTTGCACTTCGTACATTAGAATTTGCTGAAAACCTTCAAAAAAGAGTTTTAACCTATATTTAATTGTAAAAAATGCAACAGAATTCAGATCCCCTTTCTTTTGGATCCATTCTGTTGCACGAAATACAACGTTAGGGATAAAATACCCTTTTATATTACAGGCTGAAGGTATTTTCTTAAACAGAGCCCTTCTTTTTAAAAGAAAAACGCTTCTTCTTCCGCTTGCTTCACTTGCTGCATCGCATTCGTGGTGTTCACCAATTCATTAGCTAGTCGATTCAGTCTAAAAATAATATCATCATCCACAATTACTTTCCGGTCATATTGTTTCTCTTCAATAAAAACATACTTTGGAACCACCACCGCTCTCATATAAGAGAGGATCGGTTTCAGTTGTTGTTCTGCCACTAAGTAATGTTTTGAAGAACCTGCAGTTACTACAATACCGATAACTTTATCCTTAAACCCATTAACCGGGAGTAAATCAAATAGATTCTTAAGTGTTCCTGGAATCGAAGCTTGAAAAACTGGGGTGCCTATGATATATGCATCGGCGGCCATGATTTTCTCCAGAACAACTTTGGTATCACCTGTATAATCCATGTAGCTGCGTCCATCACTAAATTCCAGCTTATAATCTCCTAGATCAATTAGTTCTACTTCGAAATCCGGATGCTTTTCTATGATGTTGTTAAGTGCTTGCTGTACAGCAATTCTAGTCTTCGATCCAACAATGGATCCTGAAATCCCAATGATCTTCATACTATCCCCTCTTTCTTATTTCTTAGCTGTAGCACGTCTTACGGCTGGTGCTACTTCAGATGCGAACAGCTCAATAATTTGTTCCACTTGAGCATAAGGTAACCCACCGACATCAATCTGAGCTAGAAAACGATTATGGCCATACATCTCATGTTGATAGAGGATTTTCTCCACAATTTGTTGCGGGCTTCCCACGAGCAGTGCATTTCTCACACTCATCGCTTCCGCAAATTGTTCTTTCGGATAGTAAGACCCACGAAGCTCTTTCATCAAGTGATTGATATATGGATAATAATCGCGGAATGCTTTTTGTGAGTCCGGATCAATATACATTAAAGAAGTTGTGCTGATGGGAAGGTCTGCTGGATTAAACCCTGACTCTGCAGCAACCATACGATACGCGTCTACAGAACCTTTAAAGGCAGATGACGGTCCACCAAGGGTGGTCAGCATCATCGGGATCCCCATTCTTCCCGCCTTAATTGCACTTGCTGGAGGTCCCCCAACCGCTCGCCAAATTGGTAACTTTCCATTTAAGGGCTTAGGGAAGATTTCCATATCATTTAATGCAGGGCGGAATTTCCCTTCCCACGTTATACGATCGGACTCATTTATTTTCATGAGCAATTCAATTTTCTCTTCGAACAATTCTTCATAATCTCTTACGTCATAACCAAAAAGTTCATAGGCCCCGAGACGCGATCCACGTCCAGCAACAATCTCTGCTCTACCGCCTGATAACAAATCCAATGTTGCAAAGTCCTCATATACACGTACAGGATCTGCTGTACTTAGTACAGTTGCTGAACTGACAAGCTTTATACGTTCGGTTGCATTTGCAATGGCTCCAAGGACAACCGAGGCAGCTGAGGTAATGAATTTCGGTTGATGACTCTCGCCTACCCCAAATACATCTAATCCAGCATCCTCAGCTAATTTGGCAGCAGCTACGATCTCTTGAATCCGTTGTCGTTCACTAATTGCTTTTCCTGTTAAGGCGTCTGTGGTGTGATCACCTAACGTGTATAAACCTAGCTCCAACCCTTTTTTCTCATCGATTCTATATTGTTCCATCATGATTATGTCCTCTTTTCATAGTTGTATTAGGTTTAGCGGATAGGATGAAGCTTCGATTCAATCTCTTCACGACGTTCTTCCAGAAATGAAGGTAAGGTCAAATTCTCTCCTAGCGCGTCAAAAGTTTCATCAATCTCAAATCCCGGGCCATCTGTAGCAAGCTCAAAAAGAATATGGTTCGGATCCCGGAAATACAAGGAATGGAAGTAATAACGATCAATGACCCCTGTATTTTTAAAGCCTGCAGCAGTGATCTTGGCGGCCCATTCGGTTAGTTCTTCGAAATCCTTCACTCTTATAGCCACATGATGGATGCTCCCTTTACCCGGTCTCTCCCGATCTTTATCATTTATTTCTTTAACGTGGAGCTCGGTGTATAAACCACCCTTCCCCGTTTCATATATATCTACCATAATCTTGGAATCACCCATGGAGGGTACTGTCCGAACTTGTGTATAGCCCAAGATATCTTCCAAAACCGTCTTTGTGCGGCCAGCCTCACGTACAGTCAATTCAACGGGTCCTAACCCAACGATGGCATACTTTGGAGGGATGTCTTCTGTAATCCACGGTTCAACTAGCTCGATACCGTTATCTTTTTCAGCCGATACTAAATGGACCGTCAATTCATCTCTATCATAAAAAGTAAGCGACTTACGTTCCCCGATACTTACAATCGCTTCATGAGGAACTTCAAAAGAATCTAATCGACTAGCCCAATATGACAAGGCTTCATCGCTAGGAACAAGAAGAGAGAAAGAGCTAATACTGTTCGTCCCTTTGCGGGTCTGACCTGCATTTGGCATTTCAAAGAAAGATACTTCGGTTCCAGGAGCACCATTACGATTTCCATAAAATAGATGGTACATGGATGGATCATCTTGATTGACCGTTTTCTTTACAAGTCTCAGTCCCAGTACCTCTGTATAAAACCATAAGTTTTGTTTAGCGTCCTTAGTAAGCATAGACACATGATGTTGTCCGTTTATGGGTTGTTGTTTCATTTTAAAAACCTCCTAATGAGTTTTGTCGAATTTAAGTTTACTAGTATACTGATAAGGAAAAAAGTAAGCTTTATTATCAATAAAGCTTTTGCGACACTACTGAACACCTCGCGGGAGTCGATTCTCATCTTGGCTATGGCGATGAATCTTTTTAAGCATGCTGTAAAACACTTTCTTCTCCTCATCTGTCAGTGGATCGAATAACGAGGCTTGGAAATCCGATTGCAAGGGCAGTACCTTCTCAATAAGTGTTTGGCCCTTTTCCGTTAAAGTAATGTACTTCACTTTCCAATCCTGTTTGCGTTCAATCCATCCTTCCTTCTCTAATCTGCCAAGCATATGGGATACCCCACCTTTAGTAATGGTTAGATGCTCGGCAATTTCCATCTGTGTTACAGGCTGATGTAATAATATTTGTACCAAGGTATCGAATTGATTAACTGTTAAGTTAAATTGCTTCAAGAATTCATTGGAAAGATCGTTACTATTCTCATAAACCCTAACCAGCCGCAACCAGATCAATAAGCTTAATTGGTTATCTTCAGTGAATCCATTGTTTCTCATTTGGTCACGTCCATCGTTTGTTTATTTTATGTGTTATTTGATTTGTTAATATGAGTATACTAGTAAACTGACGAGGAGTCAAGCTCAGTAGAAATCCTACACGCTTGCCAAATACCACTTCGGAATATAGGTTTGAAAATCATCATACCACTCCAGAACACTCTCCGCTCGGCTCAGCATATTAGTAACTTCCCTTTGACCAACCCTTATGAACCGGTTCAACTACCTCCCATGTAGAAGCATTCGGGATGTCACTAAAAAATGGAATCATTTCACAACCTCCTTTTAATCAAACTGCTTCACAAAATAGAAAAATTTTCTTATTTATTTCTTAGAAGATTATTTTATTCAATTGATGTTAGAACAACAATAGTGTATGATGCATAGTATAGATCGAATACTGTATGACACATAGTAAGTATAAGCGGCTTCGACGTCCTCTCAAGGACAGCAAGCGTTTAAACCAAAAATATAAGAACAATTTATAAGAGATTATAAATCCTTATATTTTAAATAATGAGGTGGGTGAATGAGTACTTTATTAAATTCTTTAATCACAGAGCTTAGAAGAGGTACGTTAACGCTAGCCGTTTTAAGTCAATTACGAACACCCCAGTATGGATATTCGCTCGTTCAATTGTTGGAGGAATCCAGCATCATCATCGATCAAAGCACCCTATATCCATTACTTCGCCGATTAGAGAAACAGGAATTAGTGACGAGCAGCTGGGACACATCCGAGAGCAGACCCCGTAAGTATTATGTTCTAAGTGACTATGGCGTAGAAATTTTTTTACAGCTAAAGGAAGAATGGCTTAAGAATTCGAAAGAACTCTACGGCCTATTACAAGGGGAGGATGACCATGAAGCTGATTGAGATTTACATTCATGAAGTTACTCGGAGGTTACCGGAACAAAATCGGGAAGACATCGCATTAGAATTACGATCAACCATCGAGGATATGTTACCGGATGATTATGACGAAAAAGAGGTAAAAGCCGTCCTTGCAAAATTGGGCAATCCAGCTATTTTAGCTAGTGAGTACCGCGATCAGCCCATGTATCTCATCGGCCCACGCTATTTCGATTTATATGTTACGTTATTAAAAATGATTATACCCATCGCTGTAGTTGTTTCTTTAATCGCTCTGGTTGCTGATTACTTGATTGGCTATAGCGGCGATAAAACAGTTGCGGATATTGTTACTGCAGTTATAAGTACAGGAATTGGAACCTTCCTTGAAGTAGGAATCCAAGTCTTTTTTTGGATAACTGTTGTGTTCGCTATTATCGAACGGGCGGATAAAGGAAAGGAAGGTCATCCACTTACTACAAAATTAAGGAAATGGACTCCTGATGATTTGAAGGATATCGCGCTTGTCCATAAGAAAAAAGCAATTACAAGCTTCGAAGTGTTCGGAAGTTTACTGTGGACTGCCATTTGGGCTACTGTTTATTTTAATGCTGAACACCTGATCAGAGTCTATAGAGGCGGTGAAGGCGCACTTAACTTCGTAGCCCCAGCTTTTAATCAGCATGTGTTACTTGATTATTGGCCTATTATTCTTATTGTGATCGGATTAGAAGTCGCATTAACTATATATAAATTAATCAAGAGACAATGGACTAGAGAATTAGCATTATGTAATACGGCCCTCGAGCTCATTGTGCTTATTGTATTCGCTATTATCCTTATAAATCCGAATGTATTTAACCAAGAATTCATTAACTACATGTCTAATTTATTAACCACTACAGCTAACCAGTTTGAAACGTGGTTAGTAGGTGGGGGAATTGCTTGCCTGATTTTAGTTGCGGTTCTCAATATATATGAAGGCTTCCGCAAGGCTCGCCTTTAGTATGCACAGAACGGCGATTCTCCTGTTATTTGGAGAATCGCCGCTTTGTATTCTGATTCGTTGGCTGCCTGCTTCAACAGCTTTCACAGTGTCAGTCAGCACCCTCTAAGTGTTACGGACCCAGAGGACGTTATTTGCGAATTTCCAGCCTTTCAAACAGAGTTTCGGACTCCAGCGCAGCTATTCCATTGAAAGAGGTTCATAAATGGTGTTTTTCATACCAATAGTGACTATACGGTCCGTTAACATCCCAAAAATGCAATAATACTTCGATTAGAGTCATCTGTGCCCGATAGGTACTTTGTATATGTCGTAATTATTATAGGAATCAATCAAAAAACAATAGAGTGCCCCAGCAGCCATTCATGACTTATGGGACACTCTATCTGGTTTAATTAAAGAAGCTCAAGCTCAATAACTGTATCCATCTCGTCGGGAAGCTTAGCCCCTTTTAATGTAATAAACGCTCCACCGTCAACATCCGAATATTCCTCAGCCATCCACGGCACCTCCACCTTTAGCTCGGTACCATCACGTAGTAATCTAGCCTTTTTAACTTTCCCTTTCAGGCCTTGGAAATAGATCGGGCCAATTCCACGGTCGTAGACGTGCGCATACAACTTGTTGCCCTTTTGCGTATAACGTCCCCACTCTGGCTTAGGCAGCGAAGACTTCCCGCATCCATAAATACTATCGCCATTAAGGCGCATCCACTCCCCAACTTCGTCAAGGATAACCAGTGATTCCCTTGTCATTTCACCCTTAGCATCTGGTCCAACATTAAGGAGGAGGTTGCCATTCTTGCTGATACATTCGACCATTGAGCGAATGACCTGCTGGGTTGATTTATAATTTTTATCTTCGGAATGGTAACCCCAGTTATCATTAAGCGTAATGCATGCTTCCCATGGAATGGATTGACCATTCACGTCAACAATGCCACCGGGAGGAATGATCTGCTCTGGAGAAAAGAAATCTCCAGCATATTCTTCTGGCTCGGCCGCGCGGATATTCCCACCCAAACGATTGTCGATAATAATATCCGGCTGGATAGAGCGAATCATACGGATTAGCTCCGTTGCTTTCCATTTCTCTCCGGTCATATTGTCGTAGGAGAAGTCAAACCACATGATATCGATTTTGCCGTAATTCGTCAACAGTTCCTTCACTTGTCCATGCATATACTCCAAGTATCGATCAAAATCAATCGGCTTGTCTTTAGCCGCTTCGTTATCCCGATCCGGATGCGCTTTATCACCATATCCAGGGTAGTCATCATGATGCCAATCAATAATAGAGTAATACAGACCTACAGCAATACCTTCCGCCCGGAAAGCGTCTACATATTCTCGAACGAGATCACGTCCAGCAGGCGTGTTAGTCGCTTTAAAATCTGTTAGCTTGCTATCAAACAAGCAGAATCCGTCGTGGTGTTTGGTCGTAAGAACCGCATACTTCTGCCCCGCTGCTTTTGCTGCGCTGGCCCACTTCTTCGGGTCATATCGAGATGCGTCAAATTCATCGAAATACGTCATATAATGCTCTCTACTCATTCGCTCGTTTCCACGAATCCACTCACCTCGTGCTGGAATGGAATATAATCCCCAATGAATGAACATACCGAATCTATCCTGTAAGAACCATCTCGTTCTTTCTTCTCTTGTACCCATCTCTTCAGCCCCTCCGTTTTCGCTAGCTTTGATAAATAGTTCAGATAGTCTAGACGGTATGAAATAATGCTGCAGCGCCTATAAGACCTACATCATCCCTCAGACCTGCTGATTCAATAGTATAAGTTCCTTTATACGGCTTCATGACAAGTTCCTCTGTTTTCTCTCTCAGCGCCGGAAACAGTAGTTCACCTGCTTTGCTTACGCCTCCACCGATTACAATGCGATCAGGATTAAACGTATGTACCGCATTGGCTAGTCCAATCGCCATATAATGAATCGTCCGCTCAATCACCTCGACAGCCACCGGATCTTTTAGTGCCATCGCTTCAAAGACATGTCGAGAATTAATCTTTTCACCACTTCTACTAGCCAGCTCCGCAATCATCGACGTTCTGCTCTCCATACTCCGCAGTGCCATGTCACGAATCGCTGTGCCCGAAGCGAATACTTCCCAGCATCCATATCTTCCACAGCTACATTCTGTTCCGTTCGGGTCGATAATATTATGACCGAGCTCTCCTGCAAATGAGTTCGTGCCGAGCAGCAGCTCGCCATCCATGACAATTCCAGCTCCAATTCCTGTGCTGAAGGTAACATACACCATGTTGTTCGAGCCTTTGCCAGCTCCTCTTACATACTCACCCCAAGCCGCTGCGTTCGCATCGTTTACCACTTTCACTTCTATGCCAAGTTCTGACTCCATCCAATGTTTCAGTGGAACATTATCCCATTCAGGAAGATTGGTACCGTGAATTACAATTCCATCCTGGCTATTCACAGCTCCGGGAGAAGCCAATCCGACACCAATCAGCGGTCGTCCTTCGGATACAGAGCGGATCATTCCAATCATTCGCTGCACCACCTCTTCAGCGGTGCGCGCGCCAGCTGTCTCCATTAATTCCCGATTCAACACGGTACCCTTTGAATCGAATAATGCTGCGGCAATTTTTGTTCCGCCTAAATCAATTCCTACTACATAGCTCTCAGCCTTATGCATAACCATTCACCTTTTCACTATCTATTATTAGCCGTTCGAATGAATATCCTTAGCTAACGCCCGCAGGGCTACTGGATCGATTGGCGACAAAGCGTCTTTGCCATGACGAACAGCCGATCCAAAATGTACTTCTGTGACTCCGGTCTGTTGAATAAACGATGTAATACCTTCTGGCTTCAAACCACTTCCAGCCAATATACTTATCGAACTACCTCTTGATTCCTCTACTAGCCTACGCATAGCGGGAATGGCTTCAGGTGCCGGACCTGGTCCAGCAGAGGTAAGTATACGAGTGATTTGCGGGTAATTACAAAGCGTTCGATAACCTGCAATTTGGTCCTCCAGCTCGTCAAAAGCACGATGGAAGGTTACTTGTAAGCCATTTGTCAACGGCAATAATGTTTCAAGCGCACGCTCATCGATCTTTTTTTCCGGTGTTAATGCGCCAAGAACGACTCCCGAAGCACCGCTGGCTGCAATCTGCCTAATCTCTGCAGCCATGGTCAAAATATCATCCTTGGAATAGTTGAATGATCGACTGTGCGGACGGACCATAACAAAGACAGGAATGCTAACCGATTTGGCTACCTGCTCCACCAACCCTATTCCTGGTGTTAATCCCCCTTCCGTAATGGCAGTAATGAGCTCAAGACGATCTGCGCCATTCGCCTCAGCCGTCAGAGCATCATCCATACAAGTAGCGATGATTTCCAATCTCATAACTTTCACCCACTCTTCCAGTTGTTAATGATGCACTTGCTTCATGACATAATCGGCGAGGAGGCGTGCACCATATCCCGTCGCTCCAGCTTCTGAGTACCCTATATCCTGTTTGTACTGTACTGTCCCAGCCATATCAATATGAACCCAGCTCATCGATTCTGCTACAAAGTGCCGAATAAACAGGGCTGCTGTAATCGCACCTGCAAAGGGGGAAGTACTAACATTGCGGAGATCAGCATAATTACTCCGGAGATCTGCTTCATATTCATCCATTAACGGCATGGGCCACAGTCGTTCTCCATTGCGCTCCCCGATCTCAACCAGGCTCTGCGTTATATCTGCATCGCCCCATATGCCCGCGATGCCTAATCCGAGCGCCGCACCGACATTTCCAGTTAGGGTAGCGATATCAACAGCTTGGTTTGCTCCGATATTCGCGGCATGAATAAGCGCATCCGCTATGATAAGTCGACCCTCGCCATCCGTATTCGCAACCTGAACAGTTACCCCGTTAGGGTAGCGGATAACTGACGAAGGTAACATCGCCTCAGCATCTGGCACATTATCAACGACTGGAATAAGTGCGGTCACATTTACATTGGCACGCTTCCGTATCAAAATATCCATAGCCCCAATAACAGCAGCCGCACCGCCCATATCCATGCGTGCATCGCTGATATCGCTAGCCGTCTTCACATTCATGCCGCCTAAGTCAAAGGTTACACCTTTACCTACCAGTGCTAACATCGGTAATTCAGGGTTACTCTTGTAACGAATTTCAACTAGGGCTGGAGCGTGCTTACTCCCCGCTCCAACTGCGAGCAACCCATTCATCTGAAGTTCCACGAGCTCCTGTCCTCGATAGATATGGACTTTCAAAGCATCATCATCACGGTCGAAAAATTCTGCCATCCATTCCGCAAAACGATCAGGGTTCAGTGTCCCAGGTACCTCATTCACAAGATCGCGAGCAACTACAGCTCCTTCAGCGCGTATCTGTGCAGAAACCCGTACAGCTTCCAATTCAATCGATGACAGCTCAGGCCAATCTATCGATTGAAGCTGTAAATCAACAGAACCTTCCACCTTGGTAGTTCCCCGATAAGTTTGGAAACGGTACAAGCCGAGAATCCAACCTTCCATCCAAGCTTGTAATTCATCAGCAGCAGTAATATCCTTATTCCTATTTATAGCCTTGGATGCTAAGCGAACAAGCGTAGCACTACTGCGTCCTTCATTCAGAATTGCACGAGCAGCAGCTCCACCCGCTCGGCGAATCCTCTCAAGCGTAATATCCTTGCGCTTTCCCATTCCTACCGCTAACACATCAGACTCTTCCTCAGTGCGAGCATGTAACCAAGTCACGCTGCTGCACTGTTTGTGGGGCGCTCCCAGCTTAAAAGGAAAAGACTCCTCGTCATAAGCTAAATAGACAATAGTATCCGCCACATTAGCGGAATCGAATAAGATATTCATCGCTGTCCCTTCTTTTCCGTAAAGTTATCTCACAATTTCAGTTACCGCTCTAATTTCAGCATTTCTTCATCAAATAAATGACACGCAACCTCATGACCTGGTTCGACTTCTCGGAATATCGGAACATGCTGCTTACAGATTTCCATACAGGAAGGACATCTTGTATGAAAACGGCATCCCGACGGTGGATCAACCGGACTTGGAAGATCTCCCTTCAGAATAATGCGCTCCTTCTTTAAGGTAGGATCGGGTACAGGTACAGAAGATAGAAGTGCTTGTGTGTATGGATGCATTGGACGATCATACAAGGTATCCTTATCCGCCGTCTCTACGAGCGAACCAAGATACATAACTCCGATTCGATCACTAATATGCTCAACAACACTTAGATCATGTGAAATGAATAAATATGTCAGGCCATACTCTTCCTGCAGATCCTGCAACAGATTTAGCACTTGTGACTGAATTGAAACATCCAGTGCTGACACAGGCTCATCTGCCACGATTAAGCTTGGGCGAACAGACAACGCCCTGGCGATTCCAATCCGTTGTCGCTGTCCACCGCTGAACTCAAAAGCGTAGCGCTCGGCGTGGATACTATTCAATCCCACTGTCTCTAGTAACTCGCATGCTAGTTTATCCCGTTCTTTGGACGAGAGCTTTGTATGAATGAGCAGAGGTTCAGCCACAAGATCCTTCACCTTCATCCGTGGATTAAGCGAAGCATAGGGGTCTTGGAACACCATCTGTATATCTTTACGAATAGGCCGCATTTGATTGTCTGAGATATGGCTAATATTTTGACCCTTAAACCACACTTCACCGTCATTCGGCTCCAGCAAGCGAGTCACTAATCTACCCGTAGTAGATTTACCACAGCCACTTTCACCCACAAGGCTGAACGTTTCTCCTTTACGTATAGCGAATGAGATCCCATCAACTGCGTGCAAATATCTAGTAGTTCCGAAAAAGCCCTTCTTCACCGAAAAAAACTTTTTCAGACTTTTAACTTCAATGAGTGGAGTCTCCTTCACAAACGTTCCCCTCCTTCCGTGTTCTCCTGCTGTGTAAGCCAACAACGACTCTTTCGCTCTAGTCCCTCAATCGGGAGTAACTCTGGCTCCTGCGAGAGACAACGCTCTGTGACATAATCGCAGCGTGGCGCAAACTTACAACCTGCTGGCATTTGTGATAGATCAGGTACATTCCCTTTAATGGAATCCAAGCGACGTACGTTTTGACGCAGCTTAGGAACGGATTGAATTAATCCCTTCGTATATGGATGCTGCGGTCTTGCAAATAGCTCATGAACGGAAGCTTCCTCCACTACACGACCAGCATACATAACGACTACACGGTCGCATAGTTCTGCTACTACACCAAGGTCATGGGTTATGAGTAGCATTCCCATATCCTGTTCTTCTTTCAGGTGCTTCATTAGATCAAGGATTTGAGCTTGAATCGTTACATCAAGCGCCGTTGTTGGTTCATCTGCAATCAGCAGTTTCGGGTGGCAAGACATCGCCATCGCAATCATTACACGCTGCCTCATACCGCCAGAGAGCTGATGCGGATATTCATCCACCAAGTCTTCCGCACGTGGTATACCAACTAACCGCAACATATGAATGGCATGTTCACGAGCCTTCTTCCGACCATAACCCAAATGCAACATTATCGGCTCCATCAATTGCAAACCAATCTTCAGCACAGGATTAAGCGAAGTCATCGGCTCCTGAAAAATCATCGCCATTTCATTTCCCCGTATCTGGCGCATCTCTTTGTCCGTAACCTTTGTCAGATCCGTTCCCTCGAAACGAACAGAACCGCCAGAAATTCGGCCTGGCGTATCCTTAAGGAGCCGCATAATCGACAGTGAGGTAACGCTTTTGCCACAGCCGGATTCTCCAACTAGACCCAGCACTTCACCTTTCTTAATCACAAAGTCAACACCTGCAACTGCCGTTATACTTCCATCGCCGCGTTTGAACTCCGTTTTCAGCCCTTGTACTTCCAGCAAATTTTGAGTCATGTCTTGTCCCTCCTTAGTTTTTCATTTTGGGATCAAGAGCATCGCGCAGTCCGTCCCCGACCAGGTTAAATGCAAGTACTGTCAAAAATATAGCTAAACCCGGAAAATAAACGATATGTGGAGCTATACTTAAATAATCGCGCCCCATGCTTAACATTGCCCCCCAATCGGGCTCCGTTGGCTTCGCACCCATTCCAAGAAAGCTCAGTGACGCAGCGGCTAAGATTGCCCCGCCAATTTTCATGGATAGATTAACGATGATACTAGGGACTGTTTCAGGAAAAATATGTCGCCAAATGATTCTGCGATTCTTTGCACCCATTGAACGGGCAGCTTCAACAAACAATGTTTCCTTCGCAGACAATGTTACGCTCCGAATAATGCGGGCGAACGAGGGTGTACCGAAGACTGCAACGGCAATCACAACGTTGGATAAACCAGGCCCAAGTATAGCGACGATCCCAATGGCAAGCAGTAAATCAGGGAATGAGAACAATACGTCACTGCCACGCATAATAATCCGATCCAGCCAACCGCCATAATATCCACTGACAAGACCAAGGATGGTTCCAAGTACACCTGCAATCAATACGGAGCTCAGACTGACCGCCAAAGTCAACCTTGTACCATCAATTAAGCGACTTAGAATATCACGGCCGTATTCATCTGTTCCCGCCCAATGCTTGGCAGACGGACCCTGCATTAGCGCATCATAGTTCGGTTCATCAGGATTATAAGGGGTCAGAAATGGCCCGAAAATGGCAATTAAAAAAAGCAATATGATAAAAAATGCAGCCACAAGGGGCATCTTTTGTTTGCTGAACTTGCGAATAAAAACACCCGCGCGGCCTTTTGTTTTCTCCGGGGCTATTACCTCTCCGGGTATAGGAGAATTAGTTCCCATTACCGCCGAATTGTCGCTCATGATATCCCTCCTAATCCTATATTCACCCTATAGAAAACTATCGTAATTCTGCCTCTCAGTTACTCTAGCTTACTGAGAAAACCTGATTTTCGGATTGAGTACGCCATACAATAAATCTACAATTAAATTGATAAGGATAAATTGTGTTGAAAACAGCAGCAGCAAAGCTTGAATAACTGTATAATCCCGGAACAAAATGGAATCCACCAGCAGTCTACCAAGGCCAGGAATACTGAACACTGTCTCAACCATTACCGATCCACCAAGCAAGAACCCAAATTGAAGTCCAGCTACAGTAACGACCTGTATAAGAGAATTGCGCAGCGCATGCCTGCTAATAACAACATACTCGCGTAAGCCTTTCGCACGTCCAGTACGGATATAATCCTCCCGTAACGTTTCTAGCATCGATGACCGTGAGTAACGAGCCAGCATCGACATAATTCCCATTCCAAGTGTAATGGAAGGAAGAATATACGACTTCCAGGAATCTACACCACCGGTCGGAAACCAGCCAAGCTCTACCGAGAAAATTTGAATGAGTACCAAACCTAACCAGAATCCAGGAATCGACATCCCCGAAATGGCTGTCAATGTGCCTAAGTGATCAGGCCATCTATTACGATAAACCGCTGAAATAACACCAATTAGAAGACCAATGACAAGCGCCCAAGCCATGCTGAGAAACGTTAACCACAAGGTAGGCATTATTCTACTTTCTAGCATATCGGTTACTGGAATCCCTGATCGAATCGAATTGCCCAGATTACCACTTAGTAGATCGCTCATGTAGTTTATGTATTGATTCCACAGCGGCAGATTGAGACCTAGTTGCTCTTGAATGCCATGAATCTCTTCAAGTGTGGCGTCTTTACCCGCAATAAGCCGGGCCGGATCGCCCGGAATTAAGTGAATAAACAGAAAGACTAATACCGATACAATGAATAGCAACGGAATAACCCCGAGGAGTCTTTGTAAAGCATATCTACCCAACTCATAAGCCCCCTTCAGTATCGACAAATGATTTAGTTGAGGCCGCTTCCTACCATTCTTAAGAAGCGGCCTCGTTCAATTCTTGGGAAATTAAATCTTGCGTTTGACTTGAATTATTTCACTTCTGCATTTAGGACATTAATGGAACCATCCGGGAAGACTTTGACACCTTCCAGATTTGATCTTTTGCCTGAGATGATTTGGTCAACGCCCATGAATGCCCACGGAGCATCTTCCCATACTGTTTTTTGAATATTTGCATAAATGGATTTAGCCGCTTCCGGATCAACAGATTTGTTTGCTTCAGCAATCCATTTATCTACATTTTCATTTTTATAATAAGCTGTATTCGAGCCAGCTGGTGGGAACATTTCACTACTGAACAAACCTCTAGTAGCACCATCTGCATCACCGGAGGATGGAGACCAGCTGACATACCACATTTGAATTTTTGCTTCTTCAGGTGTTTTAGCAGCGTTAATTTGGTCGGATAAAGTACCGCCTTCCATGGACTTCACTTCTACTTTAATGCCTACAAGCGCTAGCTGTTGTTGGATAAATTGCATACCCTTCATAGTTTCAGATTCATTCTCACCCCAAATTTCGGTTTCGAATCCGTCTGGATAACCCGCTTCAGCAAGCAGTTGCTTAGCTTTTTCAATGTCATAGTCATAACCTGTTTGTGGGGAATAATATTGTGTTTTGGATGACATCGTGGAATCAAGCTTAGCGCCAAGACCCGATTTCACCACCTTGATATACGCATCTTTGTTGATAGCATAGTTAATGGCTTGACGTACCTTTACATCATCGAAAGGTTTCTTCATCGTATTCAAAGTTACATAACGAACAATGGTTGAATCGATGGTATCTATAGTAATTCCTTCAAGGCCTTCAACCTCGGATACTTGCTCGGTAGGCATTGGATAAATGAAATCAGCCTCACCAGTCTTCAGCATCGCAATCCGTGATCCATTCTCTGGTACGGGTCTAAAGGTTATACTATCCACTTTCGGCAAGTCCTTTTGCCAGTAATCCGGATTCTTCTCAACAACTAGACGATCACCTTGCACCCATTCTTTGAACTTAAACGGACCCGTTCCTACAGGTTTTTTCGAAATATCAGCTCCGTTTTCTTCTAAAGCTTTCGGGCTAATAATAGGTGCCATAGCTACTTTATTTAAAAATGCGTTGTATGGCTCGCTGAGTGTAATAACCACGGTTTTGGCATCAGGAGTCTCCACTTTGGCTACCTTTGCAAAGCTTTTGCGCAGTCTCAGATTGTTCTTCTCATCTTGAATACGGGCGATGTTTACTTTAACCGCTTCAGCATTGAAGTCAGTACCGTCTTGGAATTTAATGTTCTCTTGCAAGTTGAACGTGTAGACCAACCCGTCTTCACTTATGGAATGGCTAGCAGCAAGGACAGGAACTACGTTCATATTCTCATCAAAACCCATTAGACCTTCGTACATCGTTCTGGCAGCGCTGATTGAATGTGTATCGCTTGCGTTATGAGGGTCCAGCGTAATAAAGTTAGAATTGATGGCAATTACAATGTCTTTATCATTTTTTGTAGTTGGGGTGCTAGTTTCAGTTCCACCAGCGGTATTGCCGCCTTGTCCCTCGTTGTTCGCTTTGTTGCCGCACCCTGCAGTCACTACTACTGTAATAAGCAGCAGCATGAACATTGACCATACTTTTCCTTTTACTTTCATGTTATACACTCCCCTTTAGAAACGATGTATTAGAAAAGCTCCCAGTCCAATTATTCATGAGACTTGAAGATTATTCTCGATCCTTATAATCAGACTTCCCATTGGAATACAGCACGGCGTTCGCCTACAACTGTGCCGCCATCATTAACAATAGTGTTCGGCACGAGTGCATATAAACGATCAATCGTATCTTGATTGCTATAGCCTAAACGTTCCAGAATCGATGCGATGATACAAGGCCAGACTTGCTCAGAACCATCGGATACTTTTAGTGAGATACCGATTCGCTCCTTTCGGAGTCCAATCCCATATACACCTTTAGCGCCGCCCTTTGCCGTCAGATTATCATCCTTTAGTAGCTCTGAGCAGACGAATTTCGTATCTGCAATCATCACCGGATTATCGTTCATAAGCTTTGCAGTCGCAGCAGCTGCGTTACGTATTTCCGTATTCTCAATCAAATCAGGACAGGCTAGCTTTAAATATGAATAAGCGATTTTATGAAGAGGGAGTGCGAAGATAGGAAGACCACAACCATCAATCCCTTGAGGAATGGATTTCTTCGATACTTCTGCGATATAAGCCATGATATCAATGATCTCCTGTTGCACGGGATGGTTAGGATCATAATAAGTATCTATATCCCAACCCATATATTTGCTAAGGCCCATTAACCCTGCATGTTTACCTGAGCAATTATGAAAGATTTTACGAGTGGGCTCATTCGCCCGATGGCGTTCTGCCTTGGCTTCCTCATTCAGTGGGTATGTAGAACAACAATGAAGTCCCTCTTCTTTTAATCCCATTTTCTGAAAAAGAGATTCAAGTGCTTCAATATGAAAGGCCTCTCCCCGATGCGAAGCAGTAAAGAGTGAGGCTTCCTTACTTGTCAAACCGTAAACTTCATCGATCCGACGCTTCATAACCGGTAAAGCTTGGAATGGTTTAGCAGCTGAACGAAGATAGGTCATATGCTCCGGATTACCTGCTTTATACAAAATATTACCTTTCTCATCGACCACGCTAACTGCACCATAATGGACATTCTCCAGTAAGCCACCGCGATATTCTTCTACTAATGTTGTAAACCCCATCTGCACAACCTCCTTCGATGTAATTATTTTAATCCAATGCGAAAAAACGATTTTGCGATAGTAGTCCAGATCCGATAATTACACCATTCTCATTCAACATCGAACGATGAATGGAGAAAGACCCACGAAGGGGTTCCCATGTGAAGCGTGAAAGATATAGCTTCTCAACTGCTTCATAGATATCCGGGAATTTGTCTACGAGTTCTCCACTCAGGATCACACTATCGGGGTTATACATGCATACGACATTGTTGATAGTAATCGCCATATACATGAGCGCACGCTCGATCAAATGAACCGCCCAATGCTCTCCTGCATCCTTTGCTTCAAATAACTCCTCAATCGTGCGAATCGGACGAATCCGATTGGCTTCTGACAACAATGAACTGATATTTATGTAGGTCTGTAAGCAACCCGCCTTACCGCACTCGCACATCATTCCGTTAGGATCTACTGTCGTATGCCCTATTTCACCAGCACTGTTCATCACCCCGCGATAGATCTCTCCCTCAAGGATCATCGCCGAGCCAACGCCTTGCCCGAAGCCCAATAGTGCGGTACGGACAGATCCAACAGCAGCACCCTTGAGGTGTTCAGCAAGAGCTCTAACTTTCAACTCATTATCTACAGCAATTTCAAAACCGGTTAGTTCCTTTAGGTGTTTTGCTAAGGCAACATTCTTCCATCCAAGCTGAACAGAGAAGACAACAATACCTTCTTCGTTATTCACAATGCCAGGAAGTCCAACGCCAATACCGACGATACGTGTTCTGTCAATCACATGCTGCTGCGTCAGTTGTTCAATCGCTTCATTGATTCGTTCCAATGTCTTGTCTGGACTCTCGTCCGGAGTACGCGGGTATTGCTTGCTGCAGAGAAGCTTACCTTGCAAATCTACGATACCTACAATCATAAGACTGCGATCCAGCTCAACCCCAACCGACAATACAGAAGCGTCAACCATAGCTAGCAACGTTGATTTCCGACCTAATCCTGACGATACCTGATCCGAATCCAGTAGATAGCCCTGTTCAGTTAATTCCCCAACAATTCGACTTACAGTTGTAGGACTCATACCCGTTTGTTTGGCGATGGAAGCGCGAGAAATTGGTTGTTGATTTTTTATGATTTCGAAGACCGTCAAACGATTTTGCCGCTTCATAAAATCCTGATCGTGCTTTTTCACAGACATTCTCCTAATTATTTTCTTCAGTGCATTAATCAAACTAATAAAACTATAAAAATAAGAAAAAATTTGCCAATTAAGCTACGCTAATGTATTATTTGATTAAATTTCAGTTTAGTTTCTCCAGTGATGGGATTAATAATAAAGGCTCATTGATTGTATGTCAATATAAATGACATATTTTTTTATTCGAAATAAATGAAAGCGTTTAATATGTGATTTTTATAACAATCTCCAATAAATACATAACACAAACATAACACCAAAGACCAAAACCGCTCTCATAATAGACCGAGCGGAAACTATAAATAGGAAAAACTTAATTTAGAGTTGGAGGAAATATCTTAAAAACAAAAAGAGGTTTGGGATCGATGCAGAAGTTTTGTGAATCTGAATATTGGAAAAAGGGTCGTGCGTGGATTGATAGTGAAATGGAGATTGAACCCGCATCAAAAGCAAGTTCTTCATAATAGAAACCAACTTTTGATGCGGAGTGTTAAAAAAATTATTGAAACTCTACTGCCTTAACAGACGCGTCCTCTTGTATCAGTGACAACAATTTCACAGCATTAAACGATTCAGGAAATTTTACGATAATTTCTAAATTCAATTCGGAGGCAAGACTATTATTTTCAGCGTGAAAGCTTAAAATGGTAATATTTTTTTCTTCAAGGAGCTGTTGAATTCTACTCACGGCTCCTTCTGAATTAGTCAGACAGATCACAATCTGTTGCGTTTTCGGTGAGGCCAGCCAACTGTATCGGCCATGCAAAATCTTTTGCCCAAGTAAGATAATAATCGTTGCTCCTCCACCAAGAATATAAAGGCCCGATCCAATCGCCAGCCCTAGTCCCGCCGTTGCCCAAATCCCCGCTGCAGTTGTCAGGCCCTTCACAGTGTGTCTATGCATGAAAATCATTCCTGCACCAAGAAATCCCACTCCACTTACTACCTGGGCAGCTATACGCGCGGGATCGAGCTTAACATAGGACCAATCAGCTTGATCCTGAAATCCATACTTTGAAATGATCATCATAAGTGCAGCACCTAAAGCAACAATAAAATGCGTTCTAACTCCCGCTTCTTTCATCCGACTTTTTCGTTCAAAGCCAACTAAAACACCACAAATTCCAGCTCCAACTACACGAAGCAAATATTCAAACTCCATACATAGTCCTTCTCTCCTTATGATATTGCTATTTATTGTATCATAAACGGATTTCTATATTTCCCCCTCCTATAATATGAACATGATATTTAACATAGTTTGAGCATGCGCACAGTCACATCTGCAAAGATTTAACTGTGATACCTTTATAGCTGTTACTCCAGTAGACATTGTATAACGGTCTACAACTAGTGAAAGAGGTGCGTATATGAAACTGCCAACAATCCAATTTGGGCATATTAAATCCAAGGTTCCTGTAATTCAAGGGGGTATGGGCGTAGGCATATCCTTAAGTGGCTTAGCTGCTGCTGTAGCCAATGCAGGCGGGATCGGCACCATTTCTGGTACAGGAATCACCACTGATGAACTGAGAATGCATATTCGCAAAACAAGAGAGCTCTCAAAAGGGATTGGATATATCGGTGTGAATGTTCTATTCGCGATGAAGGATTTTGCTGATAAAATGAAGGTCGCTTTGGAAGAAAAAGTGGACTTTATTATATCTGGAGCCGGGATTTCCAGAGATATTTATGCTTGGGGTAAAGAGTATGGTACTCCTGTGGTGTCTATTGTTTCCTCCGCCAAATTAGCCAGAATATCCGAAAGACTTGGTGCCTCTGCAGTCGTAGTGGAAGGATTTGAAGCCGGGGGCCATTTGGGTACAGAGAGATCCATGTTCGAAATTCTTCCTGAGGTTGTAGAAGCCGTTTCAATTCCGGTTATTGCTGCTGGTGGGATTCTTACAGGAGATGATATCGCAAAAGCCCTTCGGATTGGCGCTTCTGGTGTTCAGATGGGGACTCGTTTCGTGGCGAGCCATGAATGTGATGCTCCTTTGGCCTTTAAACAAAAATATGTAGATGCTCAGCAAGGTGATACTATTCTAATTAAGTCTACAGTTGGGCTAGATGGCAGAGCGATTCGTAATGAATTCACAGAACGTATTAGTGATGATGCCAAATTAAAAATAGCCAAATGCTCTAATTGTCTAAAGGTATGTTCGCATCGCTTCTGTACCATGGAATCCCTGCTAACTTCGCTTAGAGGAGATGTTAAGAACGGATTAGTGTTTGCCGGGTCCAGAGTTCATGAGATTAAAGAGATATTGTCCGTACAGCAGATTATCGACAATTTAATGTATGAGTATCAAGGAGCATTGAACCCGGTAACTTAAGATTGTAATAGGATACTTCTGTGATGATAAAGATAAAAAAAGAACCCTTTGTTGTATGCAACAAAGGGTTCTTTTTAAAAGGCGTTGTTTATAGTTGACTCTATATCAGCATAGCCTTACATCATTCCACGAGTATTAGAAATGCCCTCTTGTTGATGACAGCTCTTATACATTTGTTCTAGCTCGGAATCACCTAAGTTAGGATGTCTTTCTTTCATAAAGGGCAACATCTCTTTAAAAGTGCTTGGAGCAAACCCGGCAGCATAAGCTGCTGTTCCAATTCCAAATGACAAAATAACAACACAGATTACTGCAAATATTCCTCTTTTCAAAAAAACCATCTCCTACTTTATAATACGGAAAAAATCAATACGAAAAAAATTTGCTGAAACCAACATGCACATCAGACCCATTCCCATAACTAGAATGGCTATGATCCAATCCGCTTTTTTCATATTCATCCTCCCGTGCCATCGAACACCCTGAATTCAATGAATAGTGGGGTTCAATAATATTAATGATTATAGATGAATATTGTGTGGAAACTATGTGGGACATGCTTAAGAGATTTATTTTTGTCAATTCCGTGAAATTAATCACTATATAATCATTTGTTCATACTGCGTTCTTATTTGAAAGATATGATTTCAATATAACAATAAACATAAAGGAGTCATGATCATGAAAAAATTGTATTACACGTCTTTTTTCTATGCCATTCTTGGTTTGATAGCAGGTGTTGCTTATCGTGAAATTACCAAAATGAATGATTTCGAAGGAAACACCATCTTAGTTGCACTTCATACTCATATCCTTGTACTGGGCTTCTTCTTCTTTATAATCGCATTGATCCTAGCCAAGTTATTTAATATCCATGAAGCTAAATCCTTTGGCGCATGGTACATTGTATATAACATTGGTCTCCTGATCACGATCGGTACTATGGCCACTCGCGGGATGCTGCAAATTAACGGGACTGATATCAGCTTCTTACCGCATATTGCGGGTCTCGGTCATGCCATAGTAGGTGCTGGTATCATTTGGCTACTAATTCTGCTCGGTAAACGAATTAAATCATAGGGAAAGAGCCGCTGGATAACACTCCAGCGGCTCCTTTTTATAATCATGTAAAAGTTCATACCAAATGAGACTATAAGTATATTTGTTTATACACTGGTAAATGATACAATATGGAAGTCGCGAGATATCTTAAATTTTAACTTTAAACTATGCTTTCGATGCCAATAAAACTTTTAAGGAGTGAAGTAAATGTCTATCGATGTTTATCTGAATTTCAACGGGAATTGTCGCCAAGCCGCAGAATTTTACGCGGAGGTGTTTGGCGTTGAACGTCCACAAATCATGACCTTTGGCGAAACACCACCTGATCCCAATTTCACTCTTCCTGAAGAAGCCAAAGATTTAGTTATGCACACTCGCTTGAATATCGAAGGCAGTAATGTAATGTTCTCTGATGTTTTTCCGGGCATGCCTTTTGTGGAAGGAAATAACATTAGTCTTTCGGTAGTTAGTAAGGATTTGGATGGCATAAAAAAATATTTCCATAAGCTTAAAGAAGGCGGAAAAGTAGGTATGGAATTACAAGAAACCTTCTGGAGCTCGTGTTATGGTAGTCTAAAAGATAAATTCGGCATCGATTGGCAATTCAATTATGATGACGGACGAA
Organism: Paenibacillus sp. B2(2019); assembly: GCF_008370385.1. NCBI lineage: Bacteria > Bacillati > Bacillota > Bacilli > Caryophanales > Paenibacillaceae > Paenibacillus > Paenibacillus sp. B2(2019). The sequence goes on along the minus strand of NZ_VTZR01000024.1, from coordinate 587,782 downwards.
TGAATATGTAATAAAAATAACAACGAGTATGGAGTGGCTGCGAAACCTATTAATACAGGTGCGGCCTACCTCCAGCTCGTTGTTTCTTGTTCAAGCGCTTAGTCCATAATCAAATCATATACACTGACCTTCCGAATCCGTCTTGCAACTAACATGGATACCACATAAGCAACCACTAGAATGACAGCACAGAGTAGAAGCACTTGAGGCAGACTAACCGCCAGCTGAACGTTATAAATGCCTAGACTTGAAAGCAATAATACAAACGCCGAATCCGAGAAAATATACCCCACTAAACTCCCCAGCACTACTCCAACTACAATCACCGGAAAAAGACTGAACGTAATCTGTGTCATCAGATTAAAGGTCGTATATCCGATACCTTTAAGAATACCGAATTCCCGCTTACGTTTCATAATCAACGTCTTAATCACCAAATACAAAATTAGACTGACTACAAAAATCGTAACCACAGTAATCACCGCTGTCATAGAAGATACTGCTGAAGTGAATGTATTAAGTGTACTATCCATCGCTTCTCGAACGTTAGTAATATTCCATTGTCCGGGGAAACGCGCTTCCAGATCCTTCGCAAAAGCATTGGAATCTCCCCCCTCTTTCAGATACACATTGATGGACTGAGGGGTGTACTCCGGTTGCAGTCTTTTCATTCCGTCACCAGTCATGCTCGCTACCATCCCAAGTTGATTAATCTGCTGGCTTAGGCCAGTGACTAAATAATTCACAGTCACACCATTAAAAGTGACCGGAACCTCGTCCCCTACTTTTATATTCACCAATTTCGCAATAACACCGGAAATCGAAATTTCGTTATCATAAATGGGTTGTCTGCCTTTGTATGTTGTTTGTGTCTCCAGCTGGCTAAAATCATCTGACACTCGAAGCATAAAGTTAGTATCCTTAATCGAAGCGGCCAGGCTATCCAATACAGTCAACTTTTCAACTACTGGCATAGCTTCTAATTCTCTAAACATCCCCTGTTGCAGATCTCCGTTCTTTGGCAACAACATGAAATCGCTTCGTTCTATGCCTACCAACTTTATAACGGCGGAGGTGTCTCCACTAAAGTTAAAATTCAGTATAGAGCAAAAAATACTAGAAAAGGTTAATCCGGCAACAATCAATATGATCATCATATTCTGTTTCATCTGTCTCAATAAAGCTTTAAGGCTTAAGCTGAATTGCAGATTCATTCGGGATGTTTCGAGTGGAATAGGGTTCCGCTTGAAATTGTGAGCATGGATTCCGCTCTGCAAAGCAGCAATCGGAGTAATATTCCGAATTCGCCGGCTCGACAAATAAGTAACAATAGCAACCAGTCCAGAAACGATAACCAAACTAAGCGCTGCACTGCCCACTTCAAATGATACAGGCCACAGCAGTCCGATCGAAGACGAAATCATATTCCCTACCAAGGGCATAACTAACCCAGCTAACCCTCCTCCCGGTATAGCTGCGATGATGGAAACTGAGGTGAACTGAAGGAGAAGCGAGTTTTTTATCTGCCATGAGGTATAACCATTCGCCTTTAAAACGCCGATGTTAGTCAAATTGTCTTCAATATGTCCTAATATTTGAAACCGGATTACAATAAGCGAAATCAGAACCATAATGAGTGCAAATACGATCAAAATAGCTGCTAAGAGATTAACAAAAACACGGTTCCCTTCGAGTCCGACTTCCGCCCGCATTACTTGAAATGGACTCTTAATTCCTGAGGCAAAAATCCGCTCACTTATCATTTGTTCCAGCTTTACATCCTTTGAAGGATCGGTCAAATCTGCTGATAGAAAACTATACTGAGCTTCAGTTCCAAGACGTTCCTCCAATTGCTTATAGCCTTCATCATTTAGAAATACTTTTAAAGCTCCATTCGTTAATGTCCCTAGTAACGGCTCCTCAATAAATCCGCCGATGGTATAAGAGAATTGGTCATTATTGTATACAAAAGAAAAGATATCACCTAGCTCATACCCCGATCCTACATGGAATAAATAAGGCAGATAGATCAAGTTCGGATCTCTAGATTCGAGCGGCGGGGTCGTAGTCTTAAATAATCCCATTGTCCGCGATGTATCCGCATTGAGAATTATAAAAGCTACAGTAGTATCCGTTCCTGCATACTTCATTTTTGCGTCTGCTAATAGAATCGCTGCTTCATTCTCCCAAGATTCGGTATATGGATAACTATCCACAAGCCCCTCATACTCTTTTTGATGATCATCTTTTGCAAAATATGCACTTATTTCTGGAGTCTTTAATTCAGTCATTTTTTCTTGCTGAAAAGAATTAAGCTTCAAGCTGACTGTGAGGCCAATGTTCAGCAGCAGCGCAGCAATCATAATCAATACGAAGAGCGTAATCGTTGCACTTTTTCTTTTACGAATATTGGACCAAGCAAGCTTTCCTATTAAGCTTCTCATCCCTACCACCCCAATTCGGTCAGAAAGGACTGTAATTGCTGCTGCCGTTCAGGTCCACTATCTTCGCTATAAGGGGAAAGGCGCAAATCCCCGATGACTACTCCATCCTGCAGATACAAGATCCGATTACCACGCAGCGCAGTTTTGAGATCATGGGTTACCATAATTATGCTTTGCCCCTGCTTATTTACCTCGGTTAGGACACGCAGTACCCCTATTCCTGCTGAGCTATTTAGCGCTCCAGTCGGCTCATCCGCAAAGACCGCTTTTGGACTGTTGATCAGGGCCCGGATAATTCCGGCACGCTGAGCTTCTCCTCCTGAGATTTGCGCTGGAAACTTACCCCAGATGGTGTCATCCAGGCCTACATCTAAAAGCAGCTTTTTGGCTTTTTCCACAGCCCCAGCTCTATCCTTTTGGACAAGAAAAGCACTTGATAATACATTGTCGAGGACACTCATTGAATCGAGCAGATGGATCTGCTGAAACACAAATCCACAATTCTTCCGCCGGAATATCGCCAGCTGATCATTGCTCATCGCCGTAATATCTTGACCTTCAAACAAGACCTCTCCAAGCGTTGGCTTATCCATTCCCGAAATGGCATACAGCAGTGTTGATTTACCAGAACCAGAGCTGCCCATGATAATCGTGAAATCACCATGATATAAGGTCAGATCTAGATTTTTTAATACATGCTGCTGAGTTCCTCCATGGGAAAAGGTTTTTCCAAGCTTATGGGTCTGCATCAATACTTTATTATTCACTTCGTTCATGTTGAACACTCCATTTACGTTCATGCTCATTAATTACGCTAATAGTAACCCTAGCTCTACGCACAATATAATGGCTGCAATCACAGACTCATTCGTAATTGCAACCTAATCGTACGTTAAATGTTCTTAACATGTCTTTGTGCAATCCTTAGCGAATTCTTAATTCTATCCTGCTAAAGGAATCAGCAGCTTTACAGTAAATCCATCCTCCCGATTGGAGCATACAATGTCGCCCTGCATTTTTTGCATCATATAACGAGAAATGTACAGACCTAGACCTGCACCGTTCTGGCTCATGGCCAGACTGCCCCGAAAGAATTTATTGAATATTAAAGGTAATTCCTCCTCAGGGATACCCGGACCATAATCCAGAACATCAATCTCCAGATAATGATCCCTAATCTCGAATGTAATATCGATGGGTGTACCGGAGAAGGCATACTTATAGGAATTGTTCACCACATTATCGATGACCTGCTGTATCCGTAAGGGATCCACCATAATGATGCAGTCTGGCACAGATGCAGCTGAAATCCGTTCGTAGAAGTTCACATTATTTATAATTTGGGTCAGCAGGTGACTATGCTCCTCCGTAAAGCTGACTTTTAGTTCATTCAGCTCCTCCAAGGTGGAATGGAACATGTCTGTGACCAGTCGATCAATCTGATCCGCTTTGGAATACAAGGTGTTTAGCTGTCTGCTTGTCTTCTCATCTCTTGCGCTTAATAACATCAGTTCCGTAATCGCCTTCATCGAAGCGACGGGTGTCTTAATATCATGACTGAGACTAGCAACCAGCTCCTTCTTACTCTTATTCGCTAAATATTCACTGTGCCTAGCCGCCGCAAGCTCTTCCCGCATCATATCGAAGCTTTCGGTAAAAGCACCAAATAGATGATTACGATCCATTTCCAGAGGCACTTCAAGATCGCCTCTTGCGATATGGTTCGCGAATAGCTGCATTTTGCGAAATGGACGAAGAATGGATCTATTCAGGAAGCAAATATAGAGGATGCCTAGAATTGTAAGCAAAAGCAGCATTGCAACAGAAACTTGTATAAATTGTTGTTTCATATGTATAAAAATCGTACGGTAATCATTATTAATAATTACTTTACCCACCAGCTGATCCTGAACAACAACGTCGACTAAGGTATCCCGATTATTGATAGCTTCGTTAACGCTAACGGAAATCGCATTTTCAGTCTGATATTTTAATTTACCAGAGGTATCAATAATGGCGAAATCATAGGGACTTTCCTTGTACAGTTTCGGCTCAAGCTTATCCCAATGCTGCTCTGTAAGCTTAACAATGGTATTGATCGCCACTCGGTCTGTTGGGGTCTCCACCTTCAAATTAAATATCAGGAATAAGAGAGTTATACTTGCAGCGAATATAGTGAGCATTAGCGCCAGTAGCAATTTTTTAGTCATCACTATTTATCCTCAAAAGCATAACCGATGCCCCATACGGTACGGATGTACTGTGGATCGTTAGGATTCTGCTCAATCTTCTCACGAAGATGACGGATATGTACATTTAAGGTGCCATCTCCCGCAAAAACATCCCCCCATACCCCTGTAAATAGCTCCTCTTTAGGGATTACCCGATTTTTATGTTGGATCAAAAACTTTAGCAATTTATATTCCATTGTTTTCAGCTTGAGGGGTACGCCGTTAAGACTTGCCCTTCTGAGTTCGGGATCAATCTGGATGGGTCCGGATTCAAGAAGGGAGGACTCGGCTACAACTTCGTTGTTGTAACGTTTAAGCACCGCCTTTACTTTTGCCAGCAGCACTCTCAGGGTATACGGCTTATGAATATAATCATCTCCCCCGATATCTAGCGCAATTAATATATCATCCTCACTGGAGCGGGCACTAATAAACAGGATGGGAATCCCGGTCGTCTGACGCAGTTCTTTGCATAACTGGAAGCCGGATTCACCACCTAAATTAATATCTAGGAGTAACATCGACACCTGATGCTCACTCAAAAAGCTCCGACAGGCATCGGCGCTCGTAACAAATGCGGTTTGAACATCAAACAAATTAAAATATTCGCAGGTGGTCTCCGCAAGCTCAATTTCATCATCAATAATCAAACAATCATATCTCATCGATTTCTCTCCGCTTCAACTGAATTTATTATTATGTTAGAATATGCCTTTAAGGAGGGGTTACCTGTGGATACACAGTTCCAGCGTCTGGAACACTATTTAGATAAATACGAACAAAGCTGGCCATTAAGTGGCACAGTCTTAATAGCTCAGCGTGGAGAAATCAAGTTACATAAAGCGTACGGATATGCGAATCTTGAACATCAGGTCCCGAACACTTTAGATACCAAATTCCGGATCTGGTCACTTACCAAATCATTCACTGGCATGGCTATCCTGATGCTAAAAGAACAAAAACGTCTTAGACTGGAAGATCCAATCCTAAAATATCTCCCTCAGCAGCATGCACTAGAGGGGATTACCATCCTTCACCTGCTGGGACATACCTCTGGTATAGCCAACTACACTTCCATACCCGAATATAATCAAAAATTAAATAAGCTAAAGCTGACTCCACAGGAGATGTTTCAGCTATTTGTGAGTCAGCCCCCTGCATTTATGCCTGGCACTTCATTTGCCTATAACAACTCAGGTTATTATTTGCTGGGGATGATTATTGAGAAGATTACAGGGATGACATTTGAAGATTATATCACTACTTTTATATTACAGCCTCTGGGCATGGTAAATACAGGAGTTTATAACAACCAGCAAATTATTCCGAAATTAGCCTCGCCTTATCATTCTTCTTGGGGAGAGTATACTCAGGGGGAATACATAGATATGAGTTCTATCTTATCCGCTGGCGGGATGTATTCGACGGCTGCCGATCTTTTCCTGTGGGATCAAGCCTTGTACTCTGATCAATTAGTGTCTCATAACACCCTAGAGATGGCTTTTCATTCCAGTAATCTCAAATATCGATTCGGTTGGTTCTTGGACGAACGTTTTGATCGAAAAAGAATGTATCACGGCGGTGCCTATCGCGGCTTCCGAAGTGAACTGCATAGATACCCTGAAGATCAAACAAGCGTCATCATGTTGACTAATTATGATTGCGTACCCGTCACTAAGTTAACGGAATCGCTAGCTGGATTAGTCTTCGGTGAACCTGTAAGCGTGCCGATCTCTCCACAAGCCTACCCGCTTGATGATAGCATTTATGCTTCATATATGGGAGCCTATGAGGGATATGGCTGCAAAGCGAGCGTGGAGCGTAGTGGGCAAGCTTACTATTTTATCTGGAATGATGTAGAGGTCACTCCCTTTTATCCAATCTCGGAAACAAGATTCCATCATACGAAGCATGATTCAGAATATGAATTTAAGCGGAATGCACAGGGTGAGCTTTCATTTCTGGGGATGCACAAAAAACAAGACAAGTCTTAAATAGACCTGTCTTGTTTTTTGTTCGTGTTTACGCTAGGCCTTAGCTATAATGATGAACTCAGCCAGAAGCACAAGTAAGGCAGTAGCTACGCCAAGCGAATTAATTACCGTTAAAGCATCCGGGTAGCTTTCTTTCTTAAATTGCGAGAATAAAGATACCATCCATAATACACTGAAGAATAATGCGACCAATCCGGAAATAGCCTCACTATCCACTTTTCTGCTCCGCATAAAAAATCCTACAAGGCCAACAACGGTAAAAATCATGTATATAACAAGCTCTATGGATGTGATGACAATCGCCTCGCCTGCAGAGAACAAATGCATTAACATGTATTGAATCCCTAAACAAATAAACACAAGCTGGTTAAAAGAAACTTTGCTCACTCTCATAGCTTATCTCCTTTTAATTTAAGTAAACTGCAATAAAAAAGATAACGCTTTCATTATATCGATAATTAAAATAATCCTCTGTGACTTTCAGTACTCTTCCGATATCAGCCCAATCAAAACAAGCCCTGAACAAAAAAATCTCCTGGCAATATTGTTGCCGGAGATTTTATATTATAGTTTAAATGCTGACATAAAGGATGTATCCAAAACAGCCAATTTTCTAATAAAACTTCGTCAAAAACAGGATCTCAATTAATGATGCATAAATTCACTAATTTTTAACAGCATTCAAAGCATCTAATTGGTCACTATGTCTTTTTTCTGTAAAAATAAGGCATAGGCACATACACCAGCAAGCTGCAAATGTAGAGACCATAGGAGCTACTTGTTGAGAAGCGTTTTTATTCAGTTCCATTGTTTAGTCCCCTCCTTTCAGTTTGTCATAGGGTCTGTTTTGAATACATCTCTTATGTCAGCATTGAGAATGATAGAGCGAAATTTCTATGCCACTACTTTAGATGTTTCGGTATAACTTCAATAAGTTTTTCTACAGTTAAGTCTTTGATTTCACGGACAAAAGAATCATTGATTTGGAATCCAAGTTCGTTCTCGAGATCTGTTAAAATATAAATGATATTTCTAACAGAAGTTACACCTAATAGATTGGTCGTTCTATCGAATTCTTTGACATAATTTTTGACTGTTTCTTCTATAACCTGTTCGTTTAGATACAACAACCCCTTCCCCTCCTTTAAATCATCGGAATATTATTTTGCAGCTCACTTATAATTCTTTTAAAAGCCTCTTCTTGACTTGTAGAATTAGAAAGATTAAAAGTATACATCCCCTCTTGAGAATAGGAATTGTTTTCCAATGAGTCTCGATAATCTACAGAATAGTATTCTAGTTGTCTTGCTTCTGGATTAAATAAACAAACATTCTCAGAAATATGATAGTAATCAATATTAACGCCATATTTGTATAAACAAGTGGACTTCATTTCTTTCAAATGAGATTCTTCGTAATTTCCGTTATACAAACTTAATATTGTGATATCTGGTGTGACTGCATTACTGATTAGGAAAGGTATATACCCATAACCATTGGGAACTGAAGTGCTATACTTAAGAATACTTCCTGGAACTCCAATAATAATGACATCTGGATTCTCAGCTTGTTCTATATATTTAATATAGGCATTCATACTCTCGACCTGTTCTGAAAACGTTAGATCATTGCCGTCTATAATGTCTGGGATTGTATGGTATCCCCATAACCTAGATAGTGCATTGCTGGAAATCAAACTCATCTTATATCCCGAATTGCGAAAGTTTTCACTTAGTTTAAGCTGCAAATTCCATTTTTCGCAGTTTTCCCCCATCCCCATAATTAAAATAACTGGGACGTCGATACTCGCTAATGCATTCTGTTTCGATATAGAAGGATGCTCTAGATTCAGACATTCCCAATCCTCTATGGTTGATTGGTTTAATACAGTTTTTAATTCTGCCACGTACATAATATGCTTTCCCTTCTCTTCTGCAAGAGAAGTTAACCGGCAATAACCTGATTCATCAACTTGAAATTGAGGCTTACATAATAACAGTACATCAACTGAGTTAATCAGATCATTTAAATAAAAGCTCTCTTCATCACATATTAAAGCCTTTTTAGTGTCGTCCACTTCATCGAATGACTCCCAGCCTTTTGGAACTACGGCATACGTCAGCTCGAAATTCTGAAGCTCACTTTCTGTTAGCAATAAAGGCATCAGACCTTTGTGAAAAGGGTAAACCGCCAGTTTTTTCTTCACAGTGAAATATCCTCTCTTTTAAACTGATATTTAAATTCCCTCATCATCGTATAGTTCTTCAAATTCTCTAATGCCGACGCTTTAACCCTGTTGCATTTGCTAAGCTTATAGCTTTCTGAATAATGTTCATCCTTTCCATTATCCGCTGCAGCGGGGCATATAGAGCAGCAATGAAAGGCCCAGCATTCTTTACAGTGTTGTTCCGTAACTGCTCCAACATTCAAAATTTCTCGAACCTTTTTAATATCAAAACCATCCTGAAGATTTCCCATTTTCATCAGTGAAGAATTTTCATCTATACGCTCACAAGGAAATAAGTTACCGTTTACATCTACAAAAAGTTTTTTCAAGCCTGGTATACAAGTCCCGCTAGGATGAGCAATTTTTGGAGTCTCATTGATTGGCGAAAGAAACTCTTTGTAGCTATAAATGGTTTCAATATCACGTTTATGATAGGCCACAGGCTCTTCTTTTACTTTTCCTAGCAGCAATAGATATGCCTTCAAAGCTTCGTAATTTCGTTCTTCAAAATAAGCCTCACCATAAACGAATTCCGTCTCTGTATAGTTCATGGATAGTGTATTAAAGTTAACTTTAGAGAGGTCACTAACTCCTTCTCCCGCTCTAAAATAATCAAAGATCTCTTCGAACTTACCATCTGGACTAATAACTGTATTGAACTTCAGTTTTTGATATAGATCAGGATAGTTATCTCGAATATGTACAACATTACGATATACAATCTCATAGGAACCACGTCCATTTACAAACGTCCTATTTTCATTATGAACATCCTTCGGTCCATCCAGGCTAATCATAATGGATATGTTAAAATCACGAACTTCCCTTGCAAAACTATCATCCAGAAGTGTGCCATTAGTAGTCATACCAAAGGAAATTTCTTTGCCGCTGACTTTTTCCTGTGTATATTTCATAGTATCTATGATGAGTTTTTTTTCAATCAAAGGCTCCCCACCATAAAAAGCTACATGCAAGTGGTCCACGTCTTTAGAATGGGCTACAAGGAAATCAATCCCTTGCTGCAGAGTATCCCAGGTTATATTCAGAGCAGAATGTGAACGATTATTATAAATTTCATTGCTTGAGTAAGGACAGTAACCACAACGCAAGTTGCAATTTTGAGACATTTGAAAAGTGATTGAGTTTACACAGCGCTCTAACTGGTACTCCAACATTTGACTTGCCGGATGTTCAATTTGTAGAATCGGAGATTCAGCTAGAAGCCCTCTCTTTTGAAAATCTTTAAGTACATTTACATCAGCTTCCTCATAACTGCCTTCAGAAATATGACTTAACGCTTCATACTGATTCTGTTTGATTTTATAAATACTGTTTCTATTCATGTCATAGACGTAATGTAGATTCGCTCTCGTTTGAAAAGGAATAAAAGGCATCCGGGGTTTCCTCCCTTTGCGTACTAGTAATCATATCTCTAAAACTCTCCTGAGATGTATACAACTCATCAAAAGTTCCTATCCCAAGAACCTTGCCACCATTTAAATAAATGATCTTATCTAATCTCTTTAATACTTCCGGTCGATGCGTGATAATGATAGTCATCATATAACGATCTGAAGATAACAATTCCTCGTTAAAAACCTGCTCCGAGTAATAGTCATAGCTTGAGGTTGCTTCATCCAATAGCAGAATTTTTGTATCCTTACGTGCTAATGTTCGGGCGAGTGCTATTTTTTGTTTTTGTCCACCCGATAGTTTAGCGCCATTATAACCAATTCGAGTGTCCATTTTTTCGGGTAGGTCTTGGATAAATGAATATGCCCCTGACTGTTTGCAGCTTTCCAATATCTCAGTAAGTGTAAGCTCTTCAGAAATGTTGATATTGTTCGCGACAGTATCATTGAAAAGATAATTGTTTTGAGCCATCAAGCTCCATATTGAGCGATAGGATTCAAAAGTATACTCTTTCACATCTTTATCGTTTATTTTGATGCTGCCTTCAGTAGGCTCATAGAATCTTAGCAGCAGATTTACAACGGATGATTTGCCACTGCCGTTCAAACCAATAATCGCTACTTTCTCACCTTTTTGAATGGTAAAATTCACTTGATCCAGAGCTTTTTCATTCTCATAAACCAAGGATACGTTTTCGAATTTCAGATCATTGATAGATATTGATTCTAATAATTCCTTCGCTTCCGGTTTATCAATTTCAGCATCCGTATTTAGAAATTTTAAAAACCGCTCAAAAGCTGGTTTCACGCTGGATAATTGAGTAATCAAATACGATATGATAGTAATTGGTTCAAATACCAATGATGAGTACGAAATGAAAGATACCAGACCGCCAATAGTGATTTCATCTGTTTGGATTAACCAAGCACCGTACAAGTAAAGACCACAAGTAAACAATGTCGTCATAAATGAACCCGATATACTATCAATAAATCCATAACGCATTAACTTGGATTTAGCATTTTTACTTCCATCCAGATTCACTTTCAGTTTCGCTAGTCGTTTTCCAGTAATCCCCCATACTTTTATCGCTTCAATGCCACTAATTGCATCCCCTAACCATTCTGAGAAATTTGATTGCAAGTGCATAATGATTTCATATACCTTTACTTGCTTTTTATATAAAAAACTGCTAATTAGCATTTTGACTGGAATTGTAGCGAGCATAACTAGAGTTAATTTCCAGTTAATATAAAACAATGCTGTTAAGCCGGCGAAAACTTTAAATAGATTAACGAAAGAAGTTAAAAATTGCGTGTCTGTCAAAGACGATATGTTGGCGATATCTTGAAAAAGCTCAGACATCACTACTGAGAAATTTCTGTCTTTAAAAAATTTCGTGCGTACGGATAACACATGTTTACAAGCTTTCTTATTCAAGTCATATGGTATTCTCACACTTATTTCCTTATAGTAATAGAATTGAAAAATACCAAGTAATTGTTGGATAAGGAATACTAAAAAAATTAGTCCTACGTATTGAATAACTCGATAAAAATCCAAACCTAGAATACCAATGTCAATAAGTTGCTTGGTAAACCATGGAGTCAAAAAGCTCCCTATAGAAGTCACCAACATAACAATACTGATTATCCAAATGTTTTTACGGTAAGGATGAAATAACTCTTTAATGCTGATCCATACTACATTGTATTTCATTTCACATAACTCCCCGCGACATATACTGAGACTAGCCTCATCCCATCTCAATACCAACAAAAAGAATAACAAAAACTACAATAGCTAGCAACGCACCTACAATAACGATCGTTTTTGGTGATCTATTACCCCTGTCCATTTCAATTCCTCCTTTATCTACGCGTGTATATCTCTTTTTCCAAACGAAATATAGGTGACAGACAAACTAATAGCTATGATAATCACAGGAATCAACACCACTTCCATAAAGCTCTTTGCTCCGGTTAGGACTATATGTTGTGAATTAACGACGTAGATTCCGGAAAACTTCATAACTTGGGTCGTTAAAGCATGGTCTGAAATCCCCCTTAACAATGAAGAGGGAGCATCACGGAAATAACCGGATATCATGAAGTCGCCGAATATAATTAGAAAAGTTACAACCACCGCTGAAGCCGTTCTTTTAATAAGAATACCTACCATAATGATTAGAGCAGCATAAGCTGATAAATAAAGGATATTTAATCCCAGTACACGGGAAACCTGAATCAAGTCAGCAGAAAAATTACGATTACCGATGTCAGTCCCGATTATCAAAGCAGCTATCATATAAGCGAGATAAAACACTACTGTAAATTGTAAAATCCACCATATAATAATTTTAAAAACAGAAAGGTATTTCCCCGTGATATAGATAAACCTACTTTGTCCGGAAGCCAGGATAACTTTGATAGATCCATATTCAAATCCTTCGGTTGCAAAAAAACATACGTAAACTGGAATAATAAAATAAAAAAATAAAGATAAAGGTGTCACAATAGTTAAGGGTTCCGCGAGATTACCGATTTCAAAACCACCTTTACCGCCAATCCAGATTGCTAGTACCAGACTTGCTATAAGGAACAGAAGAGAAATTCCCTTAAACATGATATCCCTTCTTATAAAGTAAGACTCAGCTTTCAGAAAATCCCTCATTCCTCATTCTCCTATCAGATCCATATAATAATGCTCAAGATTTGCTGTGGACAGGTTGATTCCTTCAAGTGGAATTCCATTTCTAATTAACGTTGACATTAACTGTTCAAGATCTGTCAAATCCTTGGGAACCAATATTTCTCCGGCTTCTGACAATGTGATCGAATGAATATTAAGATCGTTCTTAAGCACGTTTATTGCTGCAGCTATTTCAACGGTCTTAATACAAATTTGCGCTTCGGCAGATTGCAAGAGTTCTTCCACAGAGACTTCCTTAATGAACTGCCCTTTATGAATAAACCCGAATTTGGTAGCTAACAATTGGAGCTCACTCAAGATATGGCTGGAAATCAAGATGGTAACCCCTTTTTCATGTGCCAGCTTAGCCAATAATTTTCTCATCTCTACAATTCCTGTAGGATCAAGTCCATTAATCGGTTCATCCAACACTAAAAATTCCGGTTCATTGAGAAGGGAAATTGCCAGCCCTAAGCGTTGACGCATGCCCAGAGAATATTCCGTTGTATTTTTGTTTTCAACATCCGTTAGTCCCACTAAATTCAGCACAGCTTTAATTCTCTTGAAATCCGAAATACCATGAATCTTGCAATAAAAGCTTAAATTCTCTTCAGCATTCATATGGGGGTAGAGGGCAGGTAGTTCTATTAAAACCCCCATTTTTTTTCTGACTCGTGCGATGTCCTTCTCACTACTTTTACCCATCAATTGGATAGTCCCTTTTGTAGGGTAAACTAATCCACTAATTATTTTCATGAGTGTGGTTTTACCTGCTCCATTCTCACCTACAAAGCCATAGATATCACCCTGTTTAATCTGCATATTTATATTTTGAAGCGCATTTGCACTGCCGTACTGTTTAGTTAATCCCTCAGCTTCAAAGATTGTTGTATTCATTTTTCAACTCCTCCATACCGTCTGCTACTAATTGATATTAAATTAGCATGTTTACTAGAATTACTAATCGCAATGGTAAAAAACACGGGAATAAATGTAACTTTCGCCACTTCCAAGTGATCCCTAAAAGGATAAAGGTTGATTATACTCCCATATAATGTATTATTATTTATAACACAGGAGGGGAATTTCACATGATATATATTGCTATTTGTGATGATGATTTCAAGGCAACAGAATATATTGAGAGATTGATCCTTAACCATCCCATTCAGCAGACCGTAAAGATAGAGGTATCCATATTCTATTCTGGTGAAAGTTTCACGAAAGCCATTAAACATGGTTGTCCATATGATCTTATTTTTATGGATATAGAAATGAAGGGAATAAGCGGAATAACAGCGGGTCATATATTACGGAGAGATTGTGATAATGATAGGGTTCGGTTGATTTACGTATCGAGCCACGAAGAGTATCATGTTCAACTATTTGACGTTCAACCTTCTGGTTTTATAAAGAAGCCTATACATAACGAGTCTTTTGAAAAAAAACTAATCTCTATGATTCAGCAAATAAAGGTCAAGCGTCAGCAAAACCAACCAAAATTACTGCCTGTACACCAAAGTGGAACAAAACTACTTATTCCAATCCGTAATATTATGTACTTGGCAAGTGATCGCCGAAAAATCATTTTGCAAACAACGGAAGATCAAACGGAATATTACAGTACTTTATCTATAGAAGAAGGAAAGCTACCTTCGAAGCAGTTTGTGCGGATTCATCAATCGTATCTTGTGAATTTCGATTACATAAAACAAATTCAGGGCAAAAAAATTGTATTAACGAGTGGGGAAGAACTTCCGATTAGCGATAAGCAAAGCATCGTAGTGAAAAAGAGTTATTTGCAATTCAGGGGGAGTCTGCTTGAATAATATTCTACTGGATGAGCTGTTCTATGCCCTCACACTGGCAGCTCTCCCATTTATCATTCATTATTTCTATGATCATTGTTTCCCACGACTTTGGGAATCCAAAGTAATCCTTTATTCCGTATACACTGCTTATTATATTTTCGTACTCCTCCTTCATTACAGCCCACTCCCCGGCTTATGGATGCTAGGGCTTAATATAGTGGGGATCGTTCTCTTGTCCTTTTTGTATAAAGGAAAAATACAATGGCGTATTGGTGCTGCTTTATTTATAGTCGCACTGATTATTCTTTCAGATGCAGCTACTGCACCTGTGTATACGACAAGCGGATACATCTTTACCTTGTTTTTGTCTAAGATTCTGATGTTTATACTGGTACAGATCACGCTTCGTTTTACCAAAGCTTTTGGCGAGGGCAGTCTAAGCAGTTGGTATTGGATCGGGCTGTTCTGCTTTCCGTTTATCAGCATTCTCAGTATTGCAAAATTATCGGGCGAGCTGTCATTGCGGGAATATCCGGCGTTGTATCCGACTTTGTCCGGAGGAATGCTGTTGATCAACTTCCTGATCATTCTTTTGTGTGATCGTGTATTAACCATACAATCGGCACAGAATAAAAACTACTTGTTGGAACAGCAGAACACCTACTATATGAACCAGTATCTGCTCACGAAAGAAAGGCAGCAAGAAGTCTTTACGTTTCAACATGATTTCAGGAATATCTTGCTCGGCCTGAGGTCTCAATTACAAGCTGGGGAAAAAGAAGCCGGACTGAATGATGTGGATAAGCTTCTTGGAGTAATAGAACTCTCTTCAGGTGAAAGTAATACCGGCTCCATCCTAATCGACTCTATCATTAATTACAAGTCGCAATTTGCCAAAAAGCTGGGTATCTCCTTTCAAACGGATATTAAGATTCCACCTCAGCTTGACCTAGATGCTTATGCATTTAGCATTATTCTAGGGAACACCCTTGATAATGCCATAGAAGCATGCAAGCATCCAGGTGTGACTCAGCCTTATATTAAATTCCAACTTCATTATCATAAAGGTACTTTATTTATCAGAATACAGAATCCATATCAGCATTCAATACGTACGAATCATTTCGGAGAATTAGCCACAACAAAACGAGATAAGCATTTTCATGGTATCGGTCTAAAAAGCGTAAAGAATGCGGTAGAAGAAATCGGCGGAATATGGGATATCACCTATGAAAACCAAATTTTCCAAGTGGAAATTTGTCTTTTTAACATTGAGATCTTATCAGTTGCAGAAACTGAGCAAAAATGCACCTCATAGAAAGACATCGGACCCAGAGGGTTTTCCAATGTTTATTCTAAGGGGTGCATTTCAGTCACAAGTACATCTATTATTTTACTTACGGTTCGATTGTAAATTTAGACGAAAACGAAATACTGCATCTTCACCGTACCACATAGGGAAATTCGTACCCCAGATATTGTTGTGCAAATTAAAATGCCATCCTTTATCTAGAGAAACAAAAGAATTATCGAATTGCAGCAGTCTTTTTTGACCCGGTGCAGCCAAAGCAGCATCCATGGTTTCGATAAAGGCGCTCCCATCTGCCCCCTGATAACTAACGCCACGTCCAATTGCATGAAGATTACGATTCCCGTCCTTCACTACACGCAAAGGTGAGACTGGCAAGCCCATCTTATCCATCATCCAAAGATTAGGATTATCGACATTCAATGCACAACCGAACCAGCTTGCTTCTGGAAGGCGGTTCGCTTCTTTTCCGAACCATTGCAGTGATACGTCAACCGTACCTTCATGTTCAAAATCATACACTAATTCAAGTTCCTTCGGCGCACCATATAATTCATACGCTTGTACCGGCATGCGTAAACGTAGCAAGAAACGTTTGCCGTTTACTCGCTTCATATCAGTCACGATGGGCTCATATAGCTGATGACTAGGTAATGGTCGAACGAATTCAAAGCCAGGCTTATTAAAGTCGGCATCAGACCATGGATGGGTGAAGCTTAAATTTTGCATATAGGTACGGAAGTATCTGGCATAGTCCTCCGTTCCAAACGTCTCATAGGCGTAAACGCCGAAGGGATGGCTTTCGTCTACCCATACTTTCTCATTAGCGTCCGATAAATGAACAAGTGAGCCATTCACGCCAAAGGTCAGTTTATAGCCTTCAACCGCGTACACCTCTTGGACACTAACCTGCTCAGCATCAGCGGAACAATCTTTCCTCGTAGGCTCTAGCCTACCGAACGCTTCCTTTGCCTCCGCTTGTTTATCTTTATCCAGGCATGCGATTGCCTGATCCAGATAGCCCCGTTGCTCCGCCCAAGAACGTTCGATCATCGAATACTTCCGGACGCTCTGTTCTGAGGCAAATAAACCACTAGAATGTTTATCGAATTCATCCATAGCGAATGCACCAATATAATTGAATTTCGCAGGAATATCGTCTACATCAATCTCGTCCTTGATTCTAGCATCATTGAAATCTTTTTTCGCATAGTTTCGAAAGTCAGGAAGCCATTTCTTTACGTCTAAACCCCATGTATGCTCTGCTACCATCAACATAGCATCGCTCATCCCTTTATAGGCAGTACTATGCTCGTCTAAGCTTCCTTCGGACAGCCATTTGCTTCTCAAACGTTGAAGCTCGCGTAGCTTGGCAAGTTTTAATGGATCTGTCCCTGCACCATGAATCCAAGTATCACCGATTTCTTCACTAACCACAGGAAGCTGCTCGCGAACTTGCATAAGACTTCTTGCAAATGCATCTAGTGAAGACGCTATAATCTCAGCGTCAGGGTATCGTTCTTGGATTTCACGGAATTGCTCTGCGATTTCCTCAGCACTTGGCGGCCCACAATTGTCACCCGTATGCGCAAATAGCAATATATCGTCGATCCCTTCAATCTCAACCGGCTCTCCGTAGCTTCCGGCATAGTTCACAATTAATTCGCTGCCATCCCCTGCCTGCCAGCGAAACAGCTTTGGTACATCAGGACGCATAGAGGCTGGGTTAACTCCGAGATGCATATACTGAATGCCTGCTTTCTGCATATACGGAACCATGGACAGGGTATGACCTGGCACATCCGTCATTTTGGCGGCTATCGTTTGTTTCCCAAATTGTTGATCAAGCTCTTGGCTGATCGTTAGCCCGTATCGGAAAAGCTCCTTATCCATAAGCTCAGTATGTGTAGTGAACGGTAACCCATGCCACACTATATGTCCTTTACGAATTGCCTTCTCCATCGCTTCTCTTTCCGAAGCAGGTGCGTGATCCAAATAATAACGAATTAGCCAGGATCCAGTCGTCCATACAAATTGCGCGCGACCACCTTCAGCCTCTAATGTATCAGCTAAAGCCATCGCTTTCGGAATATACTCTTCCATGTATTGTCTTAATACATTCGCAGCCAAATTCGTGAACCCAATATCCAAATGCGTTTTAAATACAACATGGACCTTCTTAGTGTTATTCATTCTCCCGACCTGCTTCCGTTAGATTATGGCTTATTGAAAACTGGAATTTCCAACGATCTATTTCCAGACTAGTATATGTCACTGATCTATACAACCAAATAGTCTGAAATATTATCATTAAATAATATGATAAATACATTATCGCGCTTTTATGTCACTGATATAAAAAACTCTTCCCTCCACAAAAATGTGGGGAAAGAGTCTCAAAAGGTAATTTTCAAGCGGATCATTTAATAATGTTGGGTCTAACGGAGCTTCGCTCGACGATGGTGGTATCAATCTTAATCGTTAGCGCTCCTTCACGTGAATTATCCATCCGTTTAACAACTCGCTGGACAGCAGCTTGTCCGAGTTTCTCAGTAGCTTGTCTTGCTGTAGTTAATGGAACCGGCAGCAAGCTCGCCAATTGAATGTCGGTAAACCCTATGATAGACAATTGATCCGGAACCAATATTTGCATGGAGATTGCCGTATATAAGCATGATGTAGCGATATAGTCGTCTGCACATACGACTGCCGTTAATGCGGAATTATTACCTAAAAACGACGCCAACTGCACATTCGGAGCATTCAACTGATGCATATAATCTTCTGAGCAGCTCAAGTAAATATTACGACTGTTTACGGGCAGATCATGATCCAACATAGCTTGAAGATAACCTCTATACCGGTCTTCCCTGCTCGTCACACCATCAAATGCCATAGAAAGATATCCGATTTCCTGATGGCCTTTCTCAATCAAATACTGGGTGGTTTTATAAGCCCCATGGTAATGATCATGGTAGACACAGTCAATCTGCACCTCTCGAAAGATACGATCGATGATAACTAGAGGGTAGTTTAATAAACTAAGCTCCAATACTTTCTCACTGCACTGCGTACTCCCACGCGGATATAAAATAATACCCTCCACTTGATCATCGTACAGCTCTTGCAAGCATATGCTTTCGTCTTCTTTGTCCCCAGTCATTCGAATGAGTAAATGACAATTCGCTTCACGCGCTTCTTTTTCGACGGAAGTAATTATTCTACCGATATAATCATCCATATTAGGAATCACCAATGCAATCCTTCGTATCGGTTTCTTCTCCTCGATCGCCTTCTCCAGCATCTGTTCACCGGAAAGTGTATGGTGGTAATCAGCGGATATGAATGTCCCACGACGGGCATGGCGATAAACGATCCCTTTTTTCTCCAAGATCTGCAAAGCAAGCTTCGCCGTCATGCGACTGACACCGTACAACTTCGCAATCTCCCCTTCAGATGGGACAAGATCATGTGACTGAAGCTTTCTCTTCCTGATTTCTTCCATAACATGATTTGCTGTCTGTATATATAATAGCGGTTTCCGCTCTTTTTGATGATCCTGATTATCCATTCGAGTCTTCACCCTTTACTCTTCTATGCCGTTAGTCTAAATATTTCGAATGGGACATCTTGTTCTCAAAATAGAATGAACAGTGGATTTATATGCTGCGTTATCAATTAGGAGGTCAACCACTTGAAAAATAAAGAATCATTTGTATTCGTTACAATCCCACTATCCGAGATCAAGAAATTCATTCTTATTGACTTTGTAGCTGGAACGGTCATTTACTTTGCCATAAGGTTTCCCTTACATTCCTTTATAGCCGCCTCAGCCGGCAGCATGTTCGGCCCAATACTCATTCGCCAATCCATGAAATTGGTTCAGAATCGCGCTAAAGCTTAAACCATAAAAGGCAAGCTTTCAACCTTGCTGTATGTATTTTAGAAATTGTTCAATCTGTTTTTTATGATGCTTATCATGTGGAATAAAACTTCTCATATACTTGCGAACACTGAACTTCTTGCGATCTCCATCCTTATATTCCAAATCACATTCTTCATCCGTTAATCCAGAGACTGCATCTAAAATTCTGGATCTGTAGAGCACAATTTGTTCAATCAAGGTTTGCTTGGATAACAATTTGGCATACTCAATCGCGTTAGCATTAAATTCGTTAAAATCCAAATGTTTCGTTGTTAGTGGTTCTTTCAAAATAATCTTCTTAATAGCACCTTCATAGAAATATTTATCCCAGAGCATGAGGTGACAGAGAATATCCTTCACGGTCCATTTACCAGTAGCTATGGGCTTATCCCAATGTTTATCTGGCACCTCTTCTAATGATTTCACGAATGGAATAAGAGACTTAAATTCGAGTATCATTTGCTCCTTTGATTTTACCGCCATAGAAGCTAACCTCCGTGTGAATATAAAATAGAATAGCAAAAATATTATGCAGCATCATCCTTAGAAGCAGTTATTAGATCAGCCTCAGTAGATTCTGGATTCAGCCAAATCTCAATCATATCATGGGTACGCTTTACATCATTTTCATTGAGTATATAATACCATTGATCCGTATGTTTTCCTTCCCCTTGGAGCATATGACTCGTTATTTCAGGGGTTCCACCTTCAAGAATTACCTTCTTAGCCAAATCCAAAATAAAATCTGACTTCATATTGGTTTTAAAGTTACTGCCAGCAATTTCAATAATGTTCTGTATATTAAGAATATTATCTATTCTTTTCATCCGATCAAGCGCTGCTTTTAGGAAAATCCTTTGTCTCTCTGTTCTCTTAAAATCAGAATCTTCCCGATATCTTACATACATTAAAGCTTCCTTACCGGAATAGATCGGTTTGTTCGGCTCAATTCTTAGTTTTTCATGATCGGGGCTCTTATTCTCTATCACCTTGGTGATTGGAAGCACCACTCCTCCAAGAGCATCTGTAACACCCACAAGCCCATTAAAATTAATAGTAGCATAGTAATCAATAGGTGCGTTCAGTAGATTCTTAACGGTATCCACACTCATCTGAGGACCACCGTAGGAATGCGCTGCATTAATCTTGGTTTCTTTTCGTGCTCCTTTGATATTTTCTGCTCCAATAATTTCAGTATATGAATCACGGGGAATGGAGACGAGCAGTGCTTTATGGTCTACAGGTCGAATAACTGTATAAATAATGGAATCAGAAAGTCCGTTTTCTTTGCCACGCTGATCGGTGCCTAGTAGAAGGATAGAGAAAGGACGGTCTTTATTTTCCGTCGTTGCTTGTAATCCAGATTCTTCAGTGTCTTCCAACGGCACATAAGACTCTTCAAGGGTGTGTTCAATAGTTGGTGCTACAACATTATCAAACCCAAAAATCATTAGTTCTTTACGGAAAATAAAGGATCCCAGCCCAACAAGAAGTAAGGTAGCGATCGAAAAGTACCAAATCTTCATTTTCTTGCTGATTTTATTCTTTTTCACTTTCTTTTTCTCGATTCTACTTAAAGCAAATGAAGCAGGTGGATGAGTGCTCTGTTTATTTTTCATTTGAATGAATTACCCTTTCTGTTTATGCGACTTCTCACCATTAATGAACATCACTTTTTATTTCCGCCTACCCTCCATTACCTAAATATCCCATTATTATAGACGATCATTGGATCGATAAGTTTCTTTTTATAAGAAATTTATGAGGCAAAAAAAAAGACCACATCCTATCAAGGATGGGTCTGCAAAGTATATTGAGGTTACATTAGGTTTTGTTCAGGATCGTATCGATTTCACTTTTCAGTAAAAGATACCTGACAACACTTCTCATAATTGGGACTTTGGTTAACTTATGCTGGTCTACATAGCTTTTCATTTGATCTTTAGACAGACCAAGCAAGCTACCGGCTTCAGACACAGTCAATACTTCTTTGTTGCTTGTAGCGTTAAAGGTTTTCTTCACTTTTAAATTCCAGTCTTCAAACACCTGCACTTACATCCGCCACCTTTCTACTAAGCGAGAAATATAAGACATAAAGTATTGTGTGAAACTTATAATTTCTTATATTTAAAAAAATCCCCAAACTATAAGTTTGGGGATTCTTTTCACAACTTTAGAGTTTTACAACATTCTCAGCTTGTTGACCACGATTGCCTTGAACTACGTTAAATTCTACACGTTGTCCTTCATCCAAAGACTTGAATCCGTCACCAGTGATTGCGCTGAAATGTACGAATACGTCTTCTCCGCCTTCAACCTCGATAAAACCAAAGCCTTTGTCTGCGTTAAACCATTTCACTGTTCCTGTTTGCATAATATAATTACCACCTTTTTTTAATTTACATGTTATTCTTATCCCAAAAAAATCTCTTACAAAATCTCTAAAAAAATAAAAATTCACATATGGTACAAGGTTATTGTCATCTTAAGAATAACCCTCTACGCTATGTGAATTAGCAGGTAACTACTTTCGATATATTGATTATAGCACATCCGATGGCATGTAGATACCTTTTAGATTATGTAATAAATGGAAAAAACCCTAATCCTTTAGAAAAGGACAGGGTTTCCCACCTGTAATCACGATATCACATCAGTTTAAATTTTAAAATAAGACAATTTGTCCAGCAAATCTTGCACCATTGAGCTGAGGGATTCCGTCGAAGCTGAGATTTCTTCCATAGAAGCAAGCTGCTCCTCTGAGGCTGCTGCAACACTTTGTGAATCTGCGGACGCTTCTGATGCAAGTTCAGCTAATACTTTTACACTAGCTGAAATTTGCTCTGTACCAGCAGTCATCTGCTGTGCAGCTGCAGATACTTCCTGAATCTGATCTGTAACCTGTGTCATTTCAGCAAGAATCGATGTAAACAAAAGATCACTGTCAGATACACCCTGCACACCGATACGTACTTGCTCATTACCAACAGCCATAGCCTGTGAGGCTTGATTAGTATCTTGGACCACATGTTCGACTAATTCAGTAACTTGTTCGGCAGCTTGTTTCGTTTGATCTGCCAACATGCGTATTTCCGAAGCTACTACAGCAAATCCACGACCTTGTTCACCCACTCTGGATGCTTCAATTGCTGCGTTTAATGCTAATAGATTAGTCTGTTTACTGATATTCGAGATCAGACCAATAATCCCACTAATCTGTACAGATCTTTCACCTAGTCGTTCAATCGCCAGACTCGTCTCATCCACGGATTGCTTAAGCTCTGTCATCTGGTTCACCGCCATTTGAAGCTGTGCACTGCCTCTCTTCGTTTGATCGGTTACTTCGTCTGCAGATGCAGACACCGCTGATGAAGAGTCAGCGATACGTTGCACTCCAATGCTAAGATCGCTCATCGCCAGAGAAGATTCTCCTGCATAACCATTCTGCAGTTGCGCTCCCTCGGCGACTCGTCCAATAGCCACAGCAATCTGTTCAGCAGCTTTCCCTGTCTGTTCCGCGTTCGCTGTCAACTCTTCAGAAGTAGCACCCACTGACATCGATAAATCAGCCACAAGTCCAAACATTTCTCGAAGCTTATATGTCATCTGATTAAAATGTGAAGACATCTTACCGAATTCATCATCATTTCGAACCTGCAATGTTTGTGTTAAGTCCCCTTGAGCCATAAGCTGCAATTTCTCAGATAATACTCGAAGCGGTTTGATCACCATTAACCATAATTGTAAGACTATAACTATTCCTAGAATCAGCATCCCAACAAGCATGATAATAAATGATTCTGTTTTCGATTGTTCGTAATCAGCCATGATTGTAGCTTTAGGAATCGCAGTCTGCGTATACCATACCTGATCGCTTTCTGGCAGTGGAATCGGAACAAAAATACGAAGTACATTTTCTCCTTTGGAATTATTGGTGTACCCCTGAACCGACTTCCCATTCTTCACTTGTCTCCACAGTGCAGCTTTCTCTTCCGTATCACCGAAATCTTTAAGTACACTTTCTGGATCATTAGGATTAGCTGCATATTTACCATTACCCGTGACTAGAGAAACGTATCCACCCATAGGTTTATATTTATCAGCATCCTCCTGGAGCTTTGATAACGAAACATCAAATCCTACCGTCCCAAGAAAAGTGCCCGATTTGTCCAAAATGGGCAGCATAACCGAAATCATCTCTATAGCCCCACCAGTCGTCTCATAGGAATAGGGTTCAATGTAGATCGGTTTTTTCTCTTTTTTAGGTAAAAGGTAATAATCACCCGCACCTTCTACATCGTAATTCTTTAAGGGTTCAACCGTTATTGAACCTTGATTTCTAAGAACATAAGGAATAAAACGCCCCGTACCATCATCATATGGCGTCTTATTGATATTAGCCTGATCGTTTTGATCGAAGGCATTGGGTTCCCACAATGTACTAATTGCAAAAAGCTCGGGTCTGTTCTCAAGCATCGATTTCATTGTAGAAATAACTTCTTCACGACTCAAAGTTTGATGTTCTCTTGATTCAACCAGTACATCTGTGAATACCTTTGCTGCCGACTCTATGTCTACCATACTATTCTGAATAGTTTCCGCATAACTTCGCCCAGCAACTTCCGCCTCTAGTTCACCGTTCGATATGCTCACACTTCGAAGATTAAGCAGATTCGCGATTAGACTAAAGAAAAAGATAACAATGATAACTAAACTTACTACCAGAACAAATTTAACCGTTAAAGAAAGCCTACGATATAACGCCATCTGAACAACTCCACTCTAGGATAATATACCTTATCTTTAATCGACAAAATACGACTATCATTAAATAGGTCTTTTCACCTATAATTAAATAATAAAATTTAAAACACCTATCCCTTCAAAAAGTATGTTTAAATAAAAGTAGCCTAACTAAAAAAATCTCAATACAAAGGAGTTCATGCCGATGGAAATATCCTCTTTTTTGTTGCCTAAAGATCAAGTTGCCTATATCACTAACTCACTATCCATGCTGGAAGCCTTAGAACAATTAGAGCAGCACCATTATACGGCTATCCCTATTATTGATAATGAAGGAAAATATGTAGGAACACTTTCGGAAGGTGATCTATTGTGGAAGCTGAAAAACACAGCAGGTCTAACTTTTGACAATATAGGAGAAGTTCCAGTAAGCGATATCCAGAAGCATGTTCATAACGAGAGCGTTCTCATAAATGCCGAAATGGAGGATATGTTGACGCTCGCCGCAGATCAGAATTTTGTACCTGTGATTGATAAAGAAGGCGTGTTTGTCGGAATTATTCGTCGAAAAGATATCATTGAATATTATACTCGCAACATTACTGATTAACTGATTAATTGAACAACAAATAGACCTGATCAGCAACATCATGAGAAGATGAAGCTAATCAGGTCTATTTTCTACCCTAAATTATAGTTCAGTCAGAATAATGGTTCCTTGAGGGGTGATAGCTAATGTATGTTCATACTGTGCTGACAGACCGCCGTCAATGGTACGTGCAGTCCAACCATCCGCATCAATTTTTGTTCTGTAGCTACCTGTGTTCAGCATCGGTTCAATGGTAAATACCATCCCCTCTTTAAGACGAGGTCCTCTGCCAGCCGGACCATAGTGAGGTACCTCTGGTGCTTCATGCATTTCTGAACCAATCCCATGACCAATAAAATCACGCACAACTGAAAAACCATTAGACTCTGCGTAAACTTGAATAGCATGAGCGACATCCCCGATACGGTTGCCTGCAACTGCCTGCTCGATACCACGGAATAAAGATTCCTTTGTGGTGTCTAGCAATTTAGTCGCCTGCTCACTAATGTTGCCAATCCCATATGACCAAGCGGAATCTGCCAACCAGCCATCTAAGTTAACTACCATGTCTATGGTTACTATATCTCCATCTTTAAGTGGTTCCTTTTTCGGAAATCCGTGGCAGATTACATCATTTACAGAGGCACAGGTTGCGTACGGATATCCGTTATATCCCTTTTGCTCAGGAGTTGCTCCTTGAGACAGTATAAATTTTTCTGCAAATTCATCAATCTCCCAGGTAGTAATTCCCGGCTGTAGAATTTGCGCAATTTGACGATGACATTCAGCGAGAATTTTTCCCGCCGCACGCATTTTTTCGATCTCTTCCATCGTTTTCATGATAATCATAATATCGCCTCTTCTGTACAGAACACATCACTCTTATGCAATGGCTCTTCTTTTGTATTTAGTTTCCCCTTTATATTATGAAAGAAAAACACAAGAAATCCAAATCATTAAGCAAAAAAAATATAATTTCATTTTTAATTCTAAAAAAGACTCCCTTTTTCACGTGAAAGTTTGAGGTTAAAAGAGAAAAATATTACGATAACTTTTCATTCGGCTACCTTGGCACGATCAGCTCGACAGCGAGTAATGATTAGGGTAAGGCCAACTAACAAAGAGGTGTCCCAGTAGCCATAATGCAAGCTCTGGGACACCCATTTCAGTCTAAATTAGATTAGTCATGAAAATTAAGACCTGACGAAACCGCTTTGACATAACCTGCACGGATCACGAAATCTCCAAAATGCTCGCTATGCAGACGTTCTTTCGAATAACGATGAAGAATTGGCTCCAGCGTCTCCAGAATTTCTTTTTCATCTATGTTTTCTTTATACATTTTGTTCAAGCGATCTCCCGTAAACCCTGCTCCCAAGTACATATTATATCTGCCTGGACCTTTACCAATAAACGAGATTTCGCCTAGTGCCGGTCTTGCACACCCATTAGGACAGCCTGTCATCCGGATCACGATTTCCTCATCGCGTAGACCAGCTTCATCAAGGACAAGCTCTAGCTTATCAATCAACGAAGGCAAATAACGTTCTGCTTCAGCCATTGCAAGTCCGCAGGTTGGTAGCGCCACACAAGACATCGAACTGCGTCGTAGCGCAGACAGATGAGCTCCGTCCGTAAGTCCATGCTGTTTAGCCAGCTCAGCCACTTTTCGCTTTTTAGCAGTGGTTACGTTAGCAATCGTTAAATTCTGATTCGGCGTAAGCCGGAAATCCCCAGTATGAATCTTGGCAATTTCCCGCAGTCCAGTCATCAATGTGTACCCTTCTTGGTCATGAATCCGTCCGCTTTGGATATAAAGCGTCAAATTCCATTTTCCATTGGTACCCTTCACCCAGCCGTAGCGGTCTCCATTATGGTCGAAATGATACTCACGTGCTGCCTCAAGCTGCCATCCGAGTCTTTCATGCAGCTCATCGACAAACCATTCCAGACCGTGGCGGTCAATCGTATACTTGAACCGTGCATTTTTGCGGACAGAACGATTTCCATAGTCCCGCTGAATCGTTACTGTCTTCTCCGCTACATCGATCATTTGATCAGGACGGCAAAAACCAATGATACGGCCAAGCTGAGGATACGTGCTGGTATCGCCATGCGTCATTCCCATACCGCCGCCTACAGAAACGTTGAACCCTACCAGCTTATCATTCTCAAGAATAGCGATGAAGCCTAGATCCTGCGAGAACACATCTACGTCATTTGAAGGGGGCACCGCAAGACCAATCTTGAATTTACGCGGTAAATATACCGGACCATAGATCGGTTCAACTTCTGCCCGATCTCCTAAACTATCCACTACCTTTTCACCGTCTAGCCAAATTTCATGGTAAGCGGGAGTGCGTGGGGATAGATGATCACTAACTTTGCGCGCCCATTCATAGACTTCTGCATGCACCTCAGATTGATAAGGATTCGGATTGCTCATTACGTTACGGTTGACATCCCCACAAGCTGCAAGGGTTGTCATTAGCGTATCATTGATGCTTCGAATGGTCTTTTTTAAGTTCCATTTGAGAACGCCATGCATTTGAAATGCCTGTCTTGTAGTCAGACGTAAAGTTCCGTTACCATACTTCTGTGCCAGATCATCCATCACCAGCCATTGCTCCGGTGTAGCTACACCACCTGGGGCAACTACGCGGAGCATAAACTGGAATGCTGGCTCCAGCTTCTGACGTTCCCGTTCATTGCGCAAATCTCTGTCATCCTGCATATAGCTTCCGTGAAATTTAAGCAGCCGATTATCATCTTCAGGCAGACCACCCGTAATCGGATTGCTTAGTGTCTCAACTAATGCACCCCGCAGATAGTTACTCTCCGATTTAATATGCTCAACATCACTTGGAGGCCCGCCGATCGGCTTAACCTTCTCATTGTTTGCCATTGTTGTTATCTCCCCCCGAAGTCATTCGATAACTCCATCTATCCATTAATAGACATCACGCTGGTAACGCTGCGTCTGTTGCATATCTTCCAGATAAGCCGCTGCCGCTTCAGGGCTCAGTCCGCCCTCACTCTGAATCACCGTAAGCAGTGCAGAATGAACATCATGCGCCATGTACTTCTCGTCACCGCAAACGTAGATATGAGCACCTTCTTGCAGCCATTCATAAACCTCACGACTCTTTTGTAAAATGCGATGTTGTACATATACTTTCTCTTCGGTATCACGTGAGAAGGCGACATCCAGCTTACTTAGAACGCCATCCTTTAGCATTCTCTGCCAATCAGTCTGATACAGGAAATCAGTTACAAAATGCCGATCCCCATAGAACAGCCAAGATTTCCCTTCCGCTCCCAGCTCTCCACGTTCCTCTAGGAAAGAGCGGAATGGTGCAACACCTGTGCCTGGTCCGATCATGATGATCGGTGCTTCCGGATTAGTCGGCAGCTTAAAGTTAGGATTATGCTGAATGTAAATAGGCAATGTATCTCCCGGCTCTACTCTTTCTGCGCAATGCACTGAGCAGACTCCGTAACGTTCCCTACCATGAGCCTCATAACGTACAGCTCTGACGGTTAGATGAACCTCATCCGGATTAGCTTTATAACTGCTAGCGATAGAATATAGGCGTGCAGGAAGCTTCCGCAAAATCGTCACAAAACTGCTGGCTGGACCTTCCCACGGTGAGAAGTCCTGGATCAAATCGAGTAGATCGCGTCCTTGAATATACTCTTTAAGCTCCGAAGCACGATCTGGAGCTAATAACTCACTCAGCTTGTTTGAAGCAGACAGCTTTGCCGCTTGCTCCAGCAAAGGTTTGGTCAATACAGTGATTTCATAATGATGCAGAAGTGCCTCACGTAAGGCTCCTTCATCACCTTTCTTATTAAACGGAACCTTATCATTAGGATTCCAGCCCATAGTATGAATAATAGCGTCCACCAGTTCAGGATGATTCTCTGGGTATACTCCCAGTGCATCCCCAGGTTCAAACTGTATATTAGAGCCTTCAAGCGATAGTTCCAAATGGCGAGTCTCCCGGTCCGAGCCGCGTCCGTTCAAATTCAGATTCTCCAGTACCTCTGCCTTAAAAGGATTATTACGAGTATATAGAGGTTCTTGTGACTCTGCGTCCTCCGCGGCTTGAACCGCTTTTGCAGCAATGACTGGAGCATTTAAATTTGCATTTAATGCACCAATTACACCTTCGAACCATTCGGCAACGGAATCGTCATAATCGAGATCACAATCTACACGTGGACTTAGGCGCTTACCACCAAGTTCCTCTAACCTCTGATCGAACTCTTTACCCGTCTGACAGAAAAATTCATAAGAGGTGTCTCCCAGAGCCAGAACTGAAAACCGCAGGTTCTCTAATTGAGGAGCTCTTTTACTGTAAAGAAATTCATGGAAAATCCTTGCATTATCAGGTGGTTCACCTTCTCCATGAGTACTCACCAATAGAAGTAGATTCTCAACCTTTTTAAGTGCTGTAGGTTTGAAATTGTTCATCGCGGAGAGTGTGACCTGAAATCCTTGCTCTTCCAGCTTGCGGGACAAGCTACCCGCAAGTCGCTGGCAATTACCCGTTTGAGAACCAAATAATATGGTCACTTCCCGTGAGGCTGCTGGTTGGCTCTTTACGGCAGCCCCAACCTCTGTATTTCCAATCGTATTCGATGGCACTTGAAGTTCAGCACCTGCTGGCGCTGCCGCCGTAGTACGTCCAATCGCGGACAAATATCCACTGAGCCATATTTGCTGCGTCTCCGTTAAGGTTGGTAGAAGACGATTGAGAAGCTCGACTTGGTTCTCGTTAAAAGGACTGTTCGTTACCTGTAGTTGCAACAATATCCACCTCTCCTAAACATGAAATCTGGTTATGATCCGTGCCTCAATTGAATTTATCTGAGCCTTTTTTAGAACCTCATAAAATCAGGCTATCACAATATTTGTAAACGATCAATGAAGTCATTTTCACCTAAAAATTGTTAATTATTGAAAAAGTATCAATAAAGTACGTAAAAACCGATCAAAACAGTATGATTTGCCCTGTTTTGATCGGTTTCATTATAAAAAATGATACTATTTATAAAATATTGTGATAAATAAAAACTATAAATCCTTCTTACTTTCGGGAAATAATACCTCGCCTCCCCCTGTCTTTATCTTCACAATCTCTTCAAGCGTATTCGATAACTCACCTGGCGGATAAGGCTTCGTTAAATACTTCTGTATCACATCATTCAGTTGGTTCTTATCTGATTGATCCAGAGCAGAAGAGATAACAATCGGAATATTCTCTGTTCTCGAATCCTCTTTTAGCATTCGGATCAAATCCCAACCGTCCAGTTCTTCACCAAGCATCAAATCAACCACGATCGCAACAAATGGTGTTTTCAAGGCCTGATCAAAAGCTTGCTGTGGATGATAGTGATGGGTAACACGGAACCCCTTCCCTTTTA
Organism: Paenibacillus sp. B2(2019); assembly: GCF_008370385.1. Taxonomy (NCBI): domain Bacteria; kingdom Bacillati; phylum Bacillota; class Bacilli; order Caryophanales; family Paenibacillaceae; genus Paenibacillus; species Paenibacillus sp. B2(2019). The sequence goes on along the minus strand of NZ_VTZR01000024.1, from coordinate 556,975 downwards.
GCTCTTCTGATAAAAGCAACGAAAGACTATAATCATCTTCAACAATCATTACATTAGGTTTGAGCTCTTTATCGGCATTCCATTTATTCAGCTCATCTTGCTGCCGGCTTGCTTCTGCATTAAGGATTGGGAGGCTAAACCAAACGGTTGTCCCTTCACCCTCTACCGAATCAATACCGATGGTTCCCTTTTGTTTCTCAATAATTTCTTTACAGATGGCAAGACCGAGACCTGTTCCACCAATTCTTTTGGAGGCACTGTTGTCCACTCTTCTGAATTTTTGGAATAGCTGTCCGATTTGATCCTTTGGAATGCCCAGACCATTATCCTGGATACGCACAATAATATGATCCGGCTCATTATGCAGCAGTACCTTCACTTCATTGATAGAGGGTGAGAACTTGATCGCATTACTTAACAAATTCGTTAGAACTTGAACGATCTTATCCTTGTCCACATCTACCTCCGCATTCAGAGCCTCATCCACCAATAGCACATGATGTGTGCTACTAAGTTTATATTGATCTATAACCCCAAGGACAATTTCACTAAGATTTACATGCTCCGTGATATACTGCTGCTTCCCTGACTCCATTCTCTGCAGATCCAGAAAATCATTAATAAGCTCAGTCAACCGCTTCGCTTCCTTATGAATCGTCTCCAAATACTTCAGCTGCTTCTCAGGCTTCATGGTTTTAGACAATAGCAGTTCCGTGAATCCTAATACACTCGACAATGGTGTTCTCAGCTCATGACTTACCGTACTGACAAGATCAGATTTCATAAGATCCAGCTCGTACTCCCTAGTGATATCTCTATATACAAACAATGTACCAATTCTAAGCTCCCGGCGGAAAACAGGAATCGCATAAACATCAATATGCTTCTTGGATTCCGTTCCAATAGAGTATTGCATACTGCTGGACTCCAGAGCATCCTCAGAGATTGCTTGTTCAAAAAACGACCGAAGCTCATGGTTCTCATTCGAGCGTTCGATGAAATAATCCATCCATTCTTTTCTAGGAGTCAGTGTACCTTCAATCCAGTCATAGTTAACGATGTTGCACAGCGCCTTATTCATCTGAAGCATCATGCCTTCTGTACTCACGAACTGAATGCCTTCGTTTACGTTATTCACGATATCGCGGTTCAGCTTTCGCCCATGTTCAATCTCTTCGTACATGAATAAACGTTCAATCGCCAGAGCTACGCGGTTCATCATTCCTTGAACCTCATTAATCTCTTCTTTACTGAAAGAATGTCCAATCCGGGTTCCGCAAAATACAGCTAGAATCTCATCTTCTGCATTTACAACAGTGGTATAGAAATCATAACAGTAGACCTCATTCGCAGAAATTCCCTGTTCCGATTGCGTAGCTAGACGCTTAATCAGATAGGTTTTTTCCGTCTTCAAACGATATAACATTTCATTGTTCTCATTATCGAGATAACGCGCTACATTTTCCTGAGGAATCCCTTTAACAGCCGCGATCTTATCTTTTACAAGAAGGAAGAAACTCGAATCAAATGAATACAGGTGATGCATGAACTGAATAAACTTATCTGCAAATTCTTGTTTATCTAAGGTGTACGTAATGTCATGATTCAGCTGATTATTAAGTTCAAGCATTTTTTTGGTCTGTTCTGTATTCTTCAGCGTCTCCGCTAGCTCCAGCTGTACACTTTTCATAGAGGTGACATCATACGCGATAAAAATGTACTGATAAATCACACCCTCATTGTTCAGATACGGCACGACAGTCAGATGCATCCAGATTGGCAATCCGTCTTTAGTCAGAATCTGGAGTTCATTGCTCCATACCCCACCCGTATATAATTTGTTGAAGATCTTCTGCATCTGTTCTCTAGATATATTATAGAGTTCAAATAACTTATAGGTAAAACCGATAATTTCAGAATTTTTATAGCCGGTATATTTGCTTAAATTATCATTCGCGTAGGTAAATACGCCTTTATCTGTAAGGATCCCCACCGCTGAGGACTGATCGAGTGCCTTCATCATACTCTCTATTTCACTAAGCGAACGTTGCAGTCTGTACTGCTGATCCTGAAGTTCATCTTGCTGCGCGTGTAGCTCTTCATTCTGCATCATCAATTCTTCTTCTTTGTCCTGAATACTTCTGGCCATATTTAGAAATGCATTATAAAGCCGACCAATCTCATCTTGATGCTTAAGCTTGCCGAGAAGAATTTCCTCACCGGCAGCCAAGGAATGAGTGGCCCCTTCCAGCTTCAAAATAGGATTAATCAAATTCTTAAGAATCCGCCAGATCATAAAGGTAAAGAACAGTAGAATAATCGTGCTAAAAAAGAAGGCGATAAAAGTGAATTCGTTAGCTCGTTTGATATAATCCATAGCCATGGTATTTAATGCTGCATCGGATCGCTGTCTGTACTCTTTCGTATACGTTAGAAAATCATTCACTGATTTAGTAATACCATCTCCGGATAGTACTCTCAAAGCAGCATAATCATCAGCCTCGACAAGCCGAATTGCTTCCGGTAAGGTTTTGTTTTTATACTGGACATAAAATGATTTTAAACCATCTCTAAACAAGGCTTCTTCGGCGGATAAATTAAGATTAGAATACGTATCCAGTATTTGATCAAATTTTACTAAGGCTGCATTTAAGAGCTTTAATTCATTCTCGTCCTTAAGCAAAGTGAATCCCCTAGCTCGGAAAAACACCTCATTTAACGTGCTCGCCATCTCGCTGATCGTGTCTGCTTTATACTGCAAACTTTCACGTTCTCTACTTAATTCATCTTGCTCATAGTTTATGAAAATAAAAAATACAGTTCCCATAAGAATGATTAAAGAAAACACTAATACAATGATGCGGAAATATTTATTTTTGATACTGTGATTAGCGTTACTTTCCTTCACCACTCAGGATCCCCTCCACAATCTGCAAGAGTTCCATCGGACTAAATGGTTTCGGCATGAAGTAACGCGCACCTGCTTCAACTGCTCGAATTCGATCTACATCTTGAGCTTTGGCCGTTAACATTAATATAGCTGTAGTTTTCTTTTTCTCCTCATCCAGCTGCTGAAGCACTTCAATCCCTGTCATTTCCGGCATCATATAATCCAGAATCACCAAATCATAAGGATCCGTAGACAGCTTAGTTAGAGCTTCCAACCCATTCTCCGCTGTGTGAATTTCAACATTCTCCAAATCTTCCAATGTATCCTCGATTAACATCCGTAATACTTCTTCATCATCCACTACCATTATTTTTTGCATATTCGCACAATTCCCTTCGTGTTAGAACAAAAATCTATGAGCCAACCGTTCCATTCGGGACAACAGCTCAGGCATATGGACAGGTTTTACTACATAATCATCGGCACCCATCTGCAGGGCATGTACAATATCCGCCTGATTATTTCTCCCTGTCAGCATGATCACTAATATATTCACTTCCGGATACGTCTTGCGAATTCTTTCCAGGACTTCAACGCCATCAAGATCCGGCATCACACCATCCAGTAGAATAATATATTTCTCATCTATGGAATACCAATCCGATTGCAAGAAATCCAGCCCATTCGCATAACTGCTGATATTCACCTCAGCAATATCCTCCGGCTCCCAAGTATCAATCTGATGAGTCACTATTTTTCGAATCAACGCATCATCATCCACAACAATTACATTTAGAACCGAATGCTTTTTAGTCGACGATAAATGGTCCGTGTAGAGTGTAGTCTGATTCCTTCCAGCATCTTTGCTGGCATAGAGAGCTTGGTCTGCTTCTTCTACAATTTTATCGGCAATATTCTCAGCTTCTGTTACCTCTGATATCCCACTCGAGAAGGTCACATGAAAGACTTCATTCTTCGCAAAAAATTCAGTGGCAGCAAATTGCTCCTGAATACGGTTTATTACTGTCAATGCAGAACTCGCATCCGTATTTGGCAGGAACACAGCAAACTCTTCTCCACCGAAGCGGCAAAAGGTATCTTCCATACGAATCGAACCCTTTACAAGCTCAGACAAGGACTGTAATACCTCATCTCCGATTAGATGACCATATGTATCATTAATCTTTTTGAAATAGTCCAGATCAATCAGTGCTAAAGAAAACACCCGTTCCGTGCGCTTAAAATCGCAAATCAGCTGCTTCATCACTTGATTAAAGTGTTTTCGATTAAACGCACCCGTCAATTCATCCACAATGATGGATTCCTGCCACTCCCGCTTTAACTCAAAACGGTTTTTAATCAAAGCCAGAAATAAATCAATATCTACAGGCTTCGATAAAAAATCCATCACGCCCAGCCTATACGCATGCAGTTGAGTCGCTTTGGAGTACTCCCCACTTATAATGATGATTGGAATACGTTCTTTTTTGGCTTTGCCGATAATTTGATTCAAGACCTCAATTCCGCTGATATCAGGCAAAAGAATATCCAGAAGAATTAGATCCGGTTTGGTTTCATAAAAAATCTTGAGACCTCGTTCAGCGGACAAGGCTATGCTTACATAATAGTTCTGCTTCTCCAATGATTCTTTTAAATAAGCCACTAATTCTACATCATCATCAATAAGCAAAATATCATTATGTGGGAGCGCATCATCATTTCCTTTTTTGTCTAACGTCTTAACTGAACCTAGAGAAACCGATGAATCTTGATTAAACAGTGGAATAAGCGGATACAAATAATCGCCCCACTCTTCAATAGACCAGTTCTTAAGGCTACTTTCCATGAAATAGGGCAACGTTGCATCGGCAAACTGTTCAACTTCTTGTAACCCCACTGTTCCTGCCGTACCTTTCAAATTATGCAAAAAACGATAAATGTCCTTCTCGTTAACTTCCGACAGTTCCGACCATTCCTGGAGGGTTTGTTTGGTCCGCTCTTCAACCATATTTTTATATTTTTGTGTAGTCATATTTACTCCTTCAGAGTATCGTATCAATCTCTCACTTCATCATATTTTTCATATACTGTCAATCGAATTTTCTTTAAATTCATAGGACTTTATATAAAAATGATCAAACGGACAAAAAACCTTTGGTTGAAGCTTGCTTCAGCATTTGTAATAATGATTGGAATGGTTCATTCCGTTTACACGGCGTAATCACCATATACAAAGGGAGGCTGTATTTATGAAGGGGATTATTACTGTATTAGGAAAAGACAAAGTAGGGATTATTGCCAAGGTATGTACATATCTTGCCGAGCACAATTTGAACATTCTGGATATTTCTCAGACGATTGTACAAGATTATTTTAACATGATGATGATTGTAGACATTTCTGGCGCGACTAAAGCATTTGAGGATATTGTTGAGGATTTACATTTGATCGGAGAAGCGATCGGCGTGGAAATCAAGCTTCAGCATGAGGATATTTTTAATATTATGCACCGCATTTAGGAGGATGACCATGATATCACTGGTGGAAGTACAAGAAACGAATAAGATGATCCGTGAAATGAATCTGGATGTACGTACCATAACGATGGGGATCAGCCTCATGGATTGTGCACATACAGATATGAGAACTTTTAACCAAAACGTATACGACAAAATCACTAGATCCGCCGAGAAGCTCGTCAAAACAGGTGAAGATCTGGAAAGACAATTCGGTGTACCCATTGTTAATAAACGGATTTCTGTGACCCCTATTGCTATTGCTGCTGGTGCCGTGAAGACGGATACGTATGTGCCTGTAGCGGAAATTTTGGACAAGGCTGCCAAAGAAGTTGGCGTTAACTTTATTGGCGGCTTCTCTGCGCTTGTGCAAAAAGGGTGCACCAAAGGTGATCGTATTCTAATCGACAGTATCCCAGAAGCACTCGCAGTCACTGAAAGAGTCTGTTCTTCCGTCAACGTCGGCTCCTCCAGAAGTGGAATCAATATGGATGCTGTGAAATTAATGGGTGATATCATTATTCAAACTGCGGAACGCACCAAGGATCGGGATTCCATCGGCTGTGCTAAGCTGGTTGTCTTCTGTAATGCTGTCGAGGACAATCCTTTTATGGCTGGAGCCTTTCATGGGGTCGGTGAACGGGAATGTGTCATCAACGTTGGCGTCAGTGGCCCGGGTGTAATCAAGCGTGCATTAGAGGAAGTAAAAGGTCAGGACTTCGAAACCTTGTGTGAAACGATCAAACGGACTGCTTTTAAAGTTACGCGTGTGGGACAACTAGTTGCGCAGGAAGCATCGAAACGGATGAACGTGCCTTTTGGGATTATCGATTTATCTCTGGCTCCAACACCAGAAATTGGCGATTCCATTGCGGAGATCTTTCAAGTCATGGGTCTGGAAGAAGCTGGCGCACCAGGAACAACAGCCGCTCTGGCGATTCTAAATGACAATGTTAAAAAAGGTGGCGTGATGGCCTCCTCCTATGTTGGTGGACTCAGTGGAGCCTTTATTCCAGTTAGTGAAGATCACGGAATGATTCAAGCCGTACAGCGTGGTGCTCTTACGCTTGAGAAGCTAGAAGCCATGACCTGTGTATGTTCTGTAGGACTGGACATGATTGCTATTCCGGGAAGTACCACCAAAGAGACGATCTCTGGCATCATCGCCGATGAAGCTGCTATCGGAATGGTCAACAACAAAACAACCGCTGTTCGCGTCATTCCTGTCATTGGCAAGGATGTAGGCGAAATCGTAGAATTTGGCGGCCTACTTGGATATGCGCCTGTCATGGCTGTTAACGGCTTCAATTGTGCCAACTTCATCAACCGAGGCGGACGAATTCCTGCTCCAATTCACAGCTTTAAGAACTAATAGAAACCTCAAACAGCAAGTCCCTAATTGTACCTAGGCGACTTGCTGTTTTTTATTGTTCAGAGCTTGAAGATGTTAATGTTATCAGATTTAAGCCCGCTGGATCCCAATATTAGGTGTTCCCCCGGTCAAATCGATAAATAATACATAGTCATTTCCATCCGTGCCCTTCAGCACGAGTCCTGTCTGACTTGAAACTCCCACAGCGAAATATCTGACTTGTTGAAGGCTCGTAGGTGCTGAAACTGGTGACAAAGCCTGATTCACCGCGATCAAACGGGTCGCAGTTTTGATGGTACCTGCACCACTAATTTCACCGGTTACACCCAAATGACCAAGTATAGATTCACTACCGTTCACATTAAGGCTTCCCATTATCGTCTGACTACCATTCAAGTGCAGATTTGAATCGATAGTCTCATTCCCGTTAACATGCAGATCATTTTGAATGGTCTGACTTCCTGTAACAAGAATATTATCGAAGGTTGGCAAGACGATCATCCCTTTCAGGTTTTATAGTATATTTTATGTTAGACAAGACAATCCGGTCATAGATAGATATACATCTTTTACTAAATCCGCTTTTCCCTTCAAGATTCAGATTAATGGTCTTATACCTAAAGTCAAATGAACCCCCTACACATATAATGATTAGCAAGACTAGGTGCTAGAGCGAACGACTGGCTCCAATGAATACAGGAGGAATTATGAAGAAGACAGCTACTAGGCTCACTCCTCAAAGGCCCTCAACTCACGAAGTCTCCATCAGCCAAGTTCATCAATCGCAACACCATAATCTCATTCTCGAGAACTCTTACAGAGCGGAAACCATAACACGGGAACTAAAGTAATTAAGAGTATTGCTTCTGGTCCCCTCAGAGATAAGTGATAAAATGCCTAATGTACGACTTTTTAAAGATCAGCTAAGGCATCTGGTCAAAGAAGTGCTTGCCATTAAGTTACATCATAATCTAGAAGAATATTTAGCACAGTATCAGCCTGATCTGATACTAGCCTTGGGATCAGAATCCCTGTTCCCTGAGGAGAATATTCCTGCCCTCAAAGCTTATAACGCTCCTAAGGCCGTATGGATGGCAGATGCGACCTGCCTTACGCGAACAGAACGTAATCTAGCGCTGTTATTCGATTATATTTTCACACAGAACATAGCTAATCTAATCTATTATCAAGGTTTACGTGAGAAACATTCGTGCTACCTCCCTTATGCTCCAGATACAGAACTCTATTATCCAAGACGTGTGGAGAACCGTTACCACAGTGACGTACTCATTCTCGGCCATTTTCAAATGAATAGTGTTCTTGAAACCCTAGCTCATTCGGAACTACTTCATGGTCTCAAGATAATGACCTTTGGTAGCGGGTGGGAGCCCACCAAAAATTTCATAGACATCACCTACGATAAAACAGAAATATCTAACTATTATAATGGAGCAAGGATCATCATCAATTGCACAGGATCTGTGCAGCAAATTATGGAGGTCGCTGCTTGCGGCGTATTTCAGTTCGTGGAAGATCATCCCCATTTTCAAAGTTACCCCATCACAGAAGAAGACCTTATTCGTTTCCAGAACTTTAAAGAGCTCTCTGAGAGCTTCAAGTACTATATTGCTCATAGTGATGCAAGGAGAAGTTCGGCTTCTCGTGCTCTAAAGGAAGTGAAGTACAATCATTCTTATCTTCAGCAGGGAAAGCTGCTTCTCAAAAAAATATTCACAGAACCATAGGGGGTGACTTGACTTGAAATGCATCGCTTTTGTATTGCCTCAGTTTCATCAGATAGCAGAGAACGATTCCTGGTGGGGAGAGGGATTTACAGAATGGACAAATGTCAGGAAGGCTACAGCCCTTTATCCTGAACATGATCAACCGAAAAAACCGTTAAATAATAACTACTACGATTTAACGGACCCTAATGTGAAACAATGGCAGGCAGAAACTGCAAAAGCTCATGGCATTTACGGTTTTTGTTATTATCACTATTGGTTCAATGGCAGGCGACTTCTGGAACAACCGGTTCAGCAGATTCTTGCCAGCAAAGAGCCTGACTTCCCCTTTTGTCTGTCTTGGGCTAACGAACCTTGGACACGAAGCTGGGATGGCACTGAAGAAGATGTCTTGATGCCACAAGAATATGGAGAAGAACGGGATTGGCGAATGCATTTTTATGCTTTGTTAGAGGCCTTCAAAGATGAACGATATATTTGCGTAGACGGCAAACCAGTATTTATTATCTATAGATCCTCCAGCATCCCTCGGTGTGATGAAATGCTTCAATGTTGGCGTGATTTAGCTCAGCAAAACGGACTTAAGGGCCTTCATCTTGTCCGGACACTGGGCGGATTCCCCCTAAATACAGAGCACGGGTTCGACGCCAGTCTAGAATTCGAGCCTCACTACACATTCGCACATGGCGGTGTAAAGCACTTATGGAGTTCCAAGCAGGTGGAGGATCAAAAGCATATTGTCATTGATTACGATGAATTATGGGAATCTATGTTAGAACGGACACCTCATAGGGATGGGGAAATTATATATCCGGGAGCATTTGTTAACTGGGATAATACACCACGCAAAGGTGCTGCCGGACAAAGTACTTTAGGTGCAAATCCTCACAAATTCGGTCAATACCTGTCACGACAAATTGAGAGGACCAAGAAGATGTTCAAAAGTGATTTTATTTATATTAACGCTTGGAACGAATGGGCTGAGGGAGCCTATTTAGAACCGGATGATCATTATCGGTATCAATACTTGCAAGCCATTAAGAAAGCCCTTCAATATCATCACAAAGAAGATCCTTCCACGCCGTAGCGTCAGAAGGATCTTCTTCTTTTATTCCTTATGGTCTTTCCGAAGTCTGCACTCTGGCGCTTCTTGCACTAATCATTCTCCAACCCGTTAGCAGTGCAGCTACAAAGCATATGGATGCCGAAGTCATGAACACTACATGCATCCCACTGATAAATAACTCTGGTCGACCTGGAACTAGACCTGTTACCCGATAACCAGCTTCACTACTCATCACATGAAAGAGAATCGTCGTAGCTATCGTAATACCAACGACCATCCCCACATTACGAACAAGCGAGTTGACGCTGCCCGCAGAACCAAGCTGAGTTCTAGGCACCTTGGACATCACAAGCGAATTATTTGGCGACTGAAACAGACCACTCCCTATTCCTAACATAGCGATCCACACGCCTACCAGCACAACAGAGCTTCCTTCATGAAGCTCAGCTAATCCAAACTGAGCAATAACCATGACTACCAGCCCTGCAAAAGTTAGGAATTCAGACCCGATTTTATCCGATAAAGCGCCGCTTATTGGTGCTACGACTACCATACATATCGGTAATAACATCAACAGGAATCCCGCTTCAAAGGGCGATAGATTCAGCATATTCTGTGCATAAAACGGCGCGATGATATTAAAGCAGAAGTTCGCTGTAAACACGAGGAACCCACATAAAATACTTAATGAAAACAACGGATTCTTAAATAATGACAATTGCAGTAGCGGTTCTTTCCGGCGAAGCTCCGTCCATAAGAAAGCAATGAAGCTGACTATAGCTACGATTAAAGACGTCACAATTAAGCTATCGCCATAACCGAGCTGCTGTCCCAATAAAAGCCCTGCGAATAAACTTATGATAAAAATAGCGAAGAGTAAACTACCTGGAACGTCTATTGTAGATTTCGTCCTAGTTAAATCCTTAGGCAGTACCTTCCAGCCTAACAGGATAGCGATCACTCCAATAGGAATGTTCACCCAAAAAATATACTCCCAGCCTAATGTCGAAACCATAATCCCACCTAAGCTAGGACCAGCTATACTTCCCAGAGACACGAATGTACCTATGAAACCAAGCGCTTTCCCCCGCTCATTGGCAGGAAAGATATCCGTAACGATTCCCTGGCTGTTCGCCATTGTCATCGAAGCTCCGATAGCCTGAATGACACGCGAAGCAAGTAATGCAGGTAAACTTAAACTAAATCCACACAGCATAGAACCAATAACAAAAACTATCGTACCAATCTTAAAGATTCGAATCTTCCCGACAATATCTCCAAGCTTCCCGAAGAAAAGAATCGCAGCACAAATTGCCATCAAATATCCTGTGGTTACCCATTCGATTTGTGCCATAGGCAGCTTCAATTGTTTCGATAATTCTGGCAGAGCGATGTTGACAATACTACCATCAAGTGTGGACATGAAGGTGAAAATATTCAAAACAATTAAAATCATCCAGCGTTTCTTCTGAATTTCCTTGTCTTCCTGATAGGTTGCGCTAATAGAACTCATAAACTAACACCTCATTGAATATATAATCAACGTTTAGTTGCGTACGCAACAAAACTTACTTACCCAGTGTACATCAATTTAGTTGCGCACGCAACGACTTTATTGTACACTTTGTCTCAGAGTAGCAAATGCGCGAACTATAAACCCAAAGAGGTGTCTATATCTTGGAAAAAGAGCCTATAGGAAAGTTGATTTCCTATTTTCATCGTCAAAATCAAAAGCAATTGGTAAAAAAATTCATGCCCTATGGAATAGGTAGTGGCGGGCAACATAGTTTTCTAAAACTAATTACTTCCAGACCAGGGATTACACAAGATCAACTAACTTCTGAACTAAAATTCGATAAAGCCACCACCGCACGCTCCGTGAAGCAATTAGAGAATTCGGGTTATATTGAACGTAAACCAGATCCTAATGATCGACGCTCTCAACTATTATATCCAACGCCTAAAGCAATCGATTTCTCGCCAATTCTTCAGTCTATTTTAGATGATTACAACAAGAGCCTAGTTGGTAAATTAACCAGCGAGGAAGTAGAGCAGCTTCGCAACTTACTTCAAAAAATCAGCACTGACGAAGAATAGGACAAAAAAAGAAACTGTCTCAAAAGTAGTAAAGGCTACCTAAGGGACAGCTTCTTTTTTTGAGAATTATTAGGGAAAAGCTCCCTGAAAATAGCTGGTAAATGTTTCAAATGAATAGAAAGAGGGAAATCCTCCCTAAAAATCAGAGTAATATCGGTATTTGCCAACAAATCAGCGAAATTATAGGGAGAAATTCCCTAATTATTAGTCAGATGAGCAGAAATCTCAGAATTACAGGGAGGAATTCCCTAATTATCGATCAGTGCTCCCGTTTCCTTGGTGAGGACACTCCACTTTTCCACAATCAGTCCATTCACTCCGCTACTTTTAGCGAAAAAATCTATATCATCCCGTGTTCACTTCAATTTTACGGTCTCAGCAACTTCTTTCGTAATCTCATCCCCACCAAGGCTCTTCCATTTCGCTACAAAAACATCAAAGTCACTAAGCGGTGAATCGCCCACAATGATATTTAAAAATGTCTCGCTCTCCAGATTTTGCAGCTCCGTCCACTTACTCTTCATTAGTTGGGTGTTTCCGTAAAATACTCCCCGCACCCCCTCAATAGCAGTTGAGGTTAAGACGGCAACTCCATATTTATATGCATTCGCTGCTTTCCAGCCTTCCAGATCTTTCTTTGGTTGTTCAGTGTCCTCCACCCATTGATCATAAATGAGACGGGTATCTGGATTTAATGTATCCGGGTCTATTTTGCCATGCAAAGCTTGCTGGATATCTGCATAATGTTTCTCTATCGCATCCGAATAATCAATTAAAAGGTCAAACGGATAATAAGCACGCAGCTGAATTCCTGTTTGCGCAGAGAAATCATCCAGCTTCTTAACTTCCTCCGAATTAGGGTCTTGTCTTCTCTCAAGTCTTGTAAACACGTTCAACTGCTTCATAATCGCCTCTGGATGCTCAAAACCTTTACGCACAACAAGGTATCGGTCTGTTACCGGAGCCAAATGAGCAACAAACTTACCAGACTCATCAAGTGGAGCAGCATACGCTCTCCATTCTGCCTTCGTATCGAGAGCAACCGCCTCTGACAAAGGATAATATGGCATCCACCACGGGCCAAAGAACATGCCTGATTTCCCTGTAATAATAGGCTCTTGCGTTTCTTTATAAAGTGCAAAATTAGGGTCCAGCAACCCTCTTTTATACCAATCAGCCAGTTTGGCAAGCGCTTGTTTGGTCTCAGGTGTAATGGATCCATATACAATATTCCCAGCGTTATCCTTGATCCAATTGGTGGGAAAAGCATGCAATGCACTAAACACAGCATCCAGACCATTTACTAATGGCTTTGTCCCATAGATGATATTCTTGTAGCCGCTAAGTCCGACCGTATCTCTTTTGCCATTGCCATCGGGGTCTTTCTCAATAAAAGCCTTCGCTATGTTCTCAATATCTTCGAAGGTTTGCGGTGCCTGCAGCTCCAGTTTATCCAGCCAATCCTGACGCACCCAGAGCAGAACAGGCGAATCCGCATCAATGGCTACATTAGGCAATCCGTATAATTTGCCGTATCGAGAAGCATCGGATAATGCCTCACCCTGAGTAGAATTGTACATATCCTTAATTAAATCAGAGCCATATACATTGTAGGTCTCTGTAAGGTCCTCTACCATGTCATTATCAATGAGTTTCTTCAATTGATCTCGATCAACAACCATCGCATCCGGCAAATCATTGCTATCGATCGCAAGCTGTGCTTTTTGATTAAAAGCATCTTCACCCTTCGCTTCCCAAGAGTGAACTACCTTGATATTCGTAATGCTCTCCAAATAACGGGTGATTGGATTGTTGTCGTTGCTGTCACCTGTATTTAGTCTGGAATCGGGAACCTTAAATCCTACACGAATCACGATCGGATCTTCGTATTTGCTATACGCTATAGAAGCATCTTCGACCTCACCCTGAGGACTTCGAGTAGAATCTACTGTTTTGTTCTGGTCACGGCATGATGTAAGTCCGATCATCATTACAATTAAGAGGATGGATCTAAATAATCTCATCATTGGTCCTTCCCCTCCGAACGATATTCACTCGGGAGTTGACCAATACGTTCTTTGAACAGTCTACTGAAGTAACGGTCATCTTCAAAGCCAGACCTTGAAGCAATCTCACAGACGGGTAATGAAGTCTCCCGCAATAATGATTTAGCCAACTCAAGTCGCATTCCCCGTAAACATTCACCGAAGGTCTCCCCAGCAAAACGAGCGAAACATTGACTGAAATAACCACGGCTCATATTAATTTCCGCCGCTACGTCGCTCTGATTGATTTTGTCACCTGCATGGCTCTGCATGTAACGAACTGCGCGAATAAGGCAAGACATCACCTCTTTAGTCAATCCTAGCTCGAGCATTCTCCTTCCCACATGATCAGAAAATCGGCGCAGCCAGGTCTTCCAATGGCACCAGTTCAAATTAAACGAAATATCCCGTTCCAGTTGAACAGCATCCTCTGACTTCAAAAGTAAAGAACTCCAGCTTTGCAAAAGGGAATGGGCGAACGTTAGAAATCTATCCTGCCTTGGCTTCTGCAAGAGTATGTTCGTTACAAAATTCTCCCATTCGTTTCCATCAATCGTCCACTTGAGATTTTGAGCTTGCGCGAATAGATCAGCTTCAGCCGGTTTTAAATGGGGAACCGCTATTTCCTTCTTTAGTTCCTCATAATTCAGAAAGGTCAGTTCTTCAGCACTAGAATGATAAAATAGCATATGCCGAAGCTTCGTGGTGAGCTGCTCCTCCAATTCCTGTAGTGACTGATCTCTTAACCCACTGATGAGCGCGGTCTGCCATCTCCCAGAAAGCTGGTTCTTAAGCTCACGCTTCCCCTCCTCTTCCGAGAACCGGTGAAGCAAGGGCGACATCCACATCTCATGAAAGGTAATCAGCGGATTATTCTTCACGAAGGATAGGTGAAATAACTCTTCTTCATTACAGTGGCTGCTTAATGGTAAATAGAGCAGTGCCTTGCCTGCAGCTATCCTTTTACCTTCACCATGAACCAGTGCATCCCTTGTATTGTCCTCCCATTTGATGCGATCGACCAGGCGACGTATAGTCTCGTCCGCATTTTCCATCTCCAATAGAGTTTTGACAATATAATCAACGGCTCCTAAACGCATGGCCTCCTGCACATAGTCAAACTCATGATGGCAAGTAAGCACAACACAGCGAATACCTGCGAAACGCTGCCTTACTAGTTTAATTAGCTCGAACCCAGAAATGCCGGGCATAGTCAAATCTACAAATAACAGATCCACATCCTGTTGTTGAAGTAGTTCCAAGGCCGATTTACCATCTCCCGCCTCACCGACAATCACAACCCCTAAGGATGACCAATCAATTAGAGATATGAAGCCTTTCCGCACAAGTCTCTCGTCATCAACCACTACAGCCTTAATCATCGAAGTCCTCCTTACCTTTCCTCGGGATCACGATAGATACAACCGTACCTTCCCCTAGCTTGCTGTACATCTCTAGCTTCATTTGTTCTCCATAGTAGGTTCTGAGCATCCGGTTCACGTACGAGAATCCGATTCCGAGCCCCCGTTTCTTGGCGCCATCCTCTGACAGCAGTTGATCTAACGTATCCGCATCCATTCCAGCCCCATTGTCTCTTACACACAGCTGAACTTCTCCTTCACCATGCTCTGTAATCAAGACGTCCACCCTGCCATTATCGCTTAGTCCATGATAAATCGAGTTCTCAACAAGAGGTTGAAGTAAGAACCTGGGGACAGCCACAGACAATACATCCTCATCAGCCTCCACGTTAAATTCGAATTCATAGTCATAACGGATGTGCTGCAGTTCCATATAATTTCGGATCGCTTCAATTTCCTCTCCAAGGGTAACAATGATGCTTTGCTTGCCCAGATTATAATGCAGCACCTTTACAAGAAGAGTAACCAGCTTGTCGATCTCCTTCTGACCGTTAAGCCTTGCCATCCACTGTACCGTATTCAATGTATTATGCAAAAAGTGAGGGTTAATCTGACTAAGTAGCTTTTCAATCTCGAATTGGCTTTTCTGCTTCTCATTATGGGCTACCGCAACAATCAGCTCATTCACCTGTTTCTTCATCTGCTGGAAGTTACTAAGCACAAAATCAAACTCTTCCACATTCGTGAAGGAAACCGGAGAGGTAACATTTTCCGCCATTCGATTAATTTCAAGGTTAACCTTGCGCAAAGGACCATAAATCTTTTTCCAGATCATCAAAGCCAGAACTCCGGCAAAGAGTAGTGTCGAGAACGCGAGCAGGATCATTTTATAGAACCAAGAATAAATTTCACTGTTGAATTCGGACTTTTTAACTACTGCAATAAGCTTCCATCCCTGTGGACTAGCGTATCGAAACAGATGATATCCGGTAAGTGTTTCATGTGATAGATTAGAGTTGCTTCCAGCAGCTTTGATAATTCCTTGAGGTAATTTACCATCAATGACATAAGTGCTAGTGCCCTGTTGATTCACAAGCAGGTGGTTAACCTTCATCCCGTATGATTCCTGATTAAATATTTTGCGAAGCAGGCTATAATTCGTCTCTAAATAAATATATAGCTTATGTTCACCTGGTACGCGTACAATGCGCTGTTCTGAGAACACGAGATTATCGCCGACGGCATACATCGTAGAATGCGGCCCATAATAATCAGCTCCGTTATATCGCATAAAAGAAGGTAACGTACTGATATCGAAATTTCTGCGCGCACTCATATTCGTGAACAGAACCGGATCATCACTGCTTGGCATAATGTAGGCTGTAAGTCCAATGTAGGGATTCGTGAAATTAACGAGGTTGATCTTCTGGTTGATGGAGTTCATCATTTGCGATTTGCGATAAATTTGCTTTTCCTGAATAAATGAGGACATTTCTTCCACAATCTGACCATCCAGCGCAAACTGTTTAGAGGCAAAATCCATATTGTCGATGGCATTCTCCAAGCTAGAGGCTTCCTGTTTCAAGCTTGCACTTATACCATTGCCAATTTTCCCTGAAAGAATAGAGTAAATAGAGGTGTAGGTTACGAATCCTACTAAGAGAAGCGGAAGAAGTGTTCCGATAACTAGATAGATGAATAAGGTATTCCGTAAGGATTTGACAACTGGGGTATGATTACGCTTAAGTACTCTTACCATCCGAATGATCCTCTTCCTTCTTCCTGTAAGCGTTCTATATATATATCAATGTGAGAATACCACATTTATCCTTAATTGAATAGAATAGGGCAGAACAGCCTCCACGCCGCCCCGCCCTATTTGTATTTTTCTAATCACACCTTATTTCACGCTTTTACGAGCCTCGAACAGTTCCTCAGCCTTTTTAATCGAGAAATCCATAACTTCGGCATAGCCGAGGCCATTCACCTTATCATGCATTTCTTTATTCAATTTGTCATATTCAGCTTGATCTTTAGCAAAAACCATTTTCCAAGAAATTTGTTGAATGACCGTACCAATTTGTTTGTTCTTTTGCTCCAGTGTTTTGTCCATCATCAATGGTTCTTTTCCAGTGAAGCCTTGTGGTGCTACGGCCAATAGATTATTTTTCTCAAAATACTCTTTAGGCGTCAGAACGCCCATCTTCGCTCTCCAGTCACTATCAAGCTTAGACGGATTACGCTCTAGGGTTGTCGTCCATAGATTGTGATCGTATGGCTCTTTATTGTCTGGATTCACCATCGCCGGAACTACAAAAGAGAAGTTCATTTGATTAGAGCCGTAGTAGTAGTCACCACCACCATATTCTGCAGGCACTTGTGTATTCTGTTGATCGGCATAAGCCTTCCAACCAAAGTCAGTCACGACAGGTTTACCGCTTGCATCCATATCCCAGGTTAGACCTTTAGGTCCGTTAGGCACCGCTGTTCCGCTTCCTGCAGAGATCATTGCACCTTCCGGAGTATACATCCAGTTAATGAATTCCATAATTCTAGCAGGTTCTTTAGCTTTTGCACCGATTGCTATAATACCGTTACCACCGTATACATTGAAGCCAGTGGAATACATCAGCTCATCCTTGAACGGAACTAATGCAAACCCCTTTCCTTCTGCTGTTCTTTCCGGTGTATTGTAGTTTGCTGCCCCTAGCCACGGGAACCAAGAGAACAACAGACGACCATCCTTGTATTTCGCTACAACATCGTCGAATTTTTGTGTCATAGAATCTGGATCCACCAGACCCATTTGGTTAGCTTCAAAATACAGTTTGAGCGATTTCATATACCAGCTGTCTTCGGATAAGAAATCATAATATTTCTCTTCGTCTGCTTTAACATATACAGCAGTATCAGGAATTTCGTCATAGCCCATCATGTTGGCGAACTGTTTAGCCAGTGTCATTTTATAGTTACCGTCCCAGTCAGACCACATCGAGAAAGCATAGGTTTTCTTTCCTTGCTCATTTTTTGGTTCAAGCTCTTGCATTTTTTTCAGCACGGGCAAATAATCTTCAATCTTTGAAATTTCAGGTGCTCCGATTTGTTGATAAAGATCCCATCGCAGGTCTGGCCCCCAAGTCATATCTTTCCCTTCAGAAGGTCCAGATGGATTAGAAGCTACGCTGTTTCCGATGCCAAACACTGATGATCCACCACCAAAAGCAACCTTTGCTTTCTCAATAGCTTTTGGGAACGTACTCCCAATGTCTTTTCCGTATTTGTCCAGAAGTCCGTCTTGTGTCCAGTCTAAGAGAAGCTTTCCTTTGATCGCATTTGGATAATGGTTTTTGTCATCACCGAAAATAATGATATCCCCAAGATCTCCGGAAGCCATCATTGCAGAGATTTTGGTATCTCCACCTGTCAGGTTTGAAGCAACAATGTCCATCTCAATATTGAACTTATCTTTGATGATTTTGGCAAACCACCCGGTTTGTGGACCCGCATAGTTAGCTGTTGTAGAGAATACGGTCAGCTTCAGCGGCTTGGAATGATCAAGTGCTCCGTCATCCGGTGCTGCTGTTTCTTCCGCCGGCGCATTCGTTGCAGCGGAAGTAGGCTTCTCTGTGCTCGTGTTTTTACCCGAGTTAGCCGTATTATTCCCCCCGCCACATGCTGCCAGAACAAAGACCAGGATTACGGATAGCATGACAAGCGATGCTCTTCTTAGTCTCATTGCTTTATACCCTCCCTTTCGTATCTTCACATATAGTTCAGCTCTGCTCCTAGCAGAGGAAAACCCCATTTCGTTACCAATCCGGTAGCTCATTAGCCCTTAACCGCACCGATCATAATCCCTTTGACGAAAAAGCGCTGGAAGAATGGGTACACGATTAGAATCGGCAATACGACGATCATCGTTACGGTCATCCGTACAGAGGTTGGAGTCTGCATATTCGCTACACTAGCGGCCATATCTGGTGAATTACGAATTAATGCTGCGAGCGAGCTGGACTCGTTCAAATAACGCCATAACAAGAATTGGAGCGTAAAGTACTTCGTATCTGTCATCAGAAACGCCGTATCAATAAATGAGTTCCACTGATTCACTGCAGAAAAAATCGTAATCGTAGCCAAAATTGGCGTAGTAAGCGGTACAATAATGCTCCAGAACACCCGCATGTAACCAGCGCCATCCATAGACGCTGACTCCTCAAGGGATGGAGGAATGGCTTCAACGAAGGTTTTGACCAGAATGATGTTGAATGGCGTAATAATCGTAGGCAAAATATAAGCCAGATAATTATTGGTCAGATGCAAATTGTGCATTGTTATATACCAAGGGATCAGACCTGCGCTAAAATACATCGTAACCACGACACTCCGGTACCAAATACTCCGGCCCCACATTTCCTTTTTGGTGAACAAATATCCTAAAAAAGCTGAAGACCCCACAGTAAGCAACGTCCCGACAACCGTTCTATACACGGAGACTGTTGCCGCATGTCCTAAACCGCTGATTCTTAGCACCTTACTATAGTTATCAAAATGGATCTGTCTTGGATAAAATTTGATATCCCCCGCTGCGCTAAGATCATTCGAGCTGATCGTATTGATGAACAAATAATAGAATGGGTAGATGCATGACAGGGTGAACAATCCAAAGAGCGTATAGATCATAATCTGGAAGATAAGTTCTCCAGCCGTTAGTTTTTTCTTTCTCAAGTGGGATCACCCCTGACTTAAATGATAGATTCGTCACGCACCATCTTAGACAACGTGTTCGCTGCGAATAGTAGAATTACACTGACAACCGATTTCAACATGCTGACGGCGGTGGCAAAAGGAAAGTTGTTCGCGAAAGCGATGTTGTATACATAAAGATCCAGCACCTCAATAGAATCCTTATTCATCGCATTTTGAAAGGCAAAGTACTGCTCCATCCCGTTATTGACTAGATTACCTATGGAGAGCAGAAGCAGTACAAAAAAGGTTGGAATCAGACCTGGAATGGTGATATGCCAAATTTTGCGGAACCGACTTGCTCCATCCACCTCAACAGCTTCGTATAATTCCTGATCAATGCCTGCGATTGAAGCAAGGTAGAGAATGGCACCCCAGCCTAACGATTTCCACCAGTACCAAATGATCATCGTGACCCAAATATTTGAGCTGGAGGCTAAGAAGTTATATCCTTCATCAACCACTCCAAGCTGCACTAAAATGTGAGTGATGACACCGTTATCTACAGAGAACAACGAGAATGCCAATGCATATACCAGAATCCAGCTGATAAAGTTTGGAATCGTGGTTAGTGTCTGCACCAACTTGCGGTACCAGCCTGACTTAATCTCAGTCAACATAATGGCAAAGATCACTGGAAAGATGGATGTAATTAATCCGAGTGAACTCATGGCAAGCGTGTTCTTCAGCACCCGCAGAACCTCTGCGGTCTGCGTCGGATTAGATACAATCGTCTTGAACCATTTCAAACCAACGTAAGGCGTGTCAGACAACGGTATTCCGGGAATGAAATCATAAAAGGCATAAATCCATCCGCTGATCGGCAGATAATAGAAAATAAAAGTGACAACAAGAAATGGAAAAGCCATGAAGAACAACTTATGTTTGTTCTTCATCTTCCAGCGGGATCGATGAACCGGATCGACGCTGGGAATCAGTTCGCCAGCAGGTACCCCCATATCGGAATCTCCTATACCCAGATTTTGATTACGTTTTCAGAGTATCAGAATCTGAGCTTCTGGCGAGATAGAGAGTAGAACGCCTTATCAGGGAAACCGTCAGATACTTGTGAACCAAATTCGCAGTACAATCGACCATTTTCTACCTGTTTGTGGGACTAGTGATGGAGGGCATATATGACTTTAGACAAAAAACGACCACCACTTAGGAAGTACCCGAAGTGGTGGTCGTTTTTTTATATGTCTATTTTCATTGAAACATAATCAAACGAATATTATCTAGACTACATGCTAATGCCCAGACGCTTGAACATCCCCCTCCGCAGAGGCATCCATCTTCTGACGTCCCATATAGAACGAAGCCAATAACGCTAAAGCTGCAGGAATCACCGCCCAAGCAAAGGTGTTTACAATGGATGAGGATAACCCAGCTGTAATCTTACCCAGAATTTCAGGTGGAATGAGCGCCCTAGTCTCAGGTGAGAGCAAAGCATGCGGATCTTTAAAATCCATAGCTCCCGCCGGAGCCGCTCCTCCACCATTAGCCGAGAGTAGCTTGGTAAGACTGCCTGAGAAATAGTGACTTTGAATGATACCGAAGGTGGTAATGCCTATGGTCATGCCCAGTGAACGAATGAAATTCAGCGTTGCGCTGGCAGAGCCACGTTGCTGTGCCGTCAATCCATGAATAGATGCCGTACTTAGCACTGAGAATGAAGCACCAATCCCTAGCCCAATTAAAATCATATATAAAGTAACAAGCAGTCGTGAAGCATCCGGCGTGAGTGTCGCTACAAGTCCAGTACCGATCACCAAAAGTGCGAATGTAGGAATCAGCAGGCTGCGGTAACTGGTTTTTGACATCAGAAATCCGCCCATCGTAGCTGTAACCACTGAGCCAACCATCATTGGTAGCAATACAAGTCCTGAATTTGTAGCTGATCCGCCCAATACCCCTTGAATAAAGATCGGAATATACACAGAAGCCACAATAAAGGCTGCACCGCTAAATAGTGCACAGATAATGCTCACTGCGTATAATCTTTTTTTAAACAAAGCAAAGGAAATAATCGGTTCTTTCGCTCTAGTCTCTACAACAAGAAACACTGCTGCAAGGATGGCAAAGGCTGCAAATAAACCAAGAATCATGGAAGAATTCCAAGCATACTCTTTCCCGCCTAGCTCCAGCGCAAACATTAAGCAAATGACTGAACCAAGCAGCGTACCCGCGCCCAACCAGTCAATGGGCTGTTTAGAATGCTCATGCGATTCTTTATAAAAGAATACGACCATCGCAAAAGCCAACAGTCCAAGGGGTAAGTTAATGTAAAATATCCACTGCCAAGCAATATGATCGGTAATATACGCCCCCAGTAATGGACCAAATATACTCGACAATCCAAATACTGCTCCGAATGCCCCGCCGAGCTTGCCCCGTGTCTCCAGCGGAACAGCATCGAACATGATGGCAAAAGCGATTGGCACCAGCGCCCCGCCACCAATGCCCTGAATGGCCCGGTACGCAGCTAACTGAGTTATTGTATCAGCCGTTCCACAGAGAGCCGAACCCGCCATGAATACGATAATTCCAAAAATAAAAAACTTCTTACGACCATACATATCAGACAGCTTGCCGAAAATGGGCATACCCGCCATCTCGGCTACGAGATAGGCTGATGTCACCCAGACAAATTTGTCCATTCCACCAAGCTCCCCAACAATATTACCCATTGCAGTTGCAACGATGGTGCTGTCCATGGAGGCCATAAGAATTCCTAATAGGAGACCTGCGATTACAATACCCAGATTGGGCGATTTGGCAGCACTCATATGTTCCACTCCTCTTTTTCTCAAAAAATAACTATAAAATTATCTTTATATCTTCACTTGATGCTTCACTATTGCGTGCTTATGAACTTCTAGTGTATCACGGAATTCCACCGTTTCTATTTCACAATCCGGACCAATGATTACTCGTTCTCCCCTTACCATACTAGCCTTTGTATTGACCAGATCAATAGCATCGCCTTCGATTAGCCCCGCTTCAAACAGTATTTTCGAAGTTGGCTTCATCATATGCAGCAGTCTTCCAGTTTTACTCTTCTTAATGGTTAAGATACTGCCCCCAACCTCCTTCGCACTACTTGGACCAAACAATTTAATCTCCAAATGCTCAGCACTAAGTAATCCAGCTACGCTTAAGGCACCAGAAATTTGTAATTTTTCCCCTTCACAATCACCCTTCACATCCAAATTTCCGTAGAGATGAAGCTCATCGATTTTTACGGAGGCTGCTTTTATTTCACCCTGTCCACGTAAGGAATCCCCTTCAAGATTACCTTCGAGTGCAATTTCGCCAGTGATTTTCATTTGCTTCATATGCAGATTTCCAGCTATATTGGCATTTCCAGTCAGATTCATCTTTTCGCAATTCACATCTCCAGCGAATTTGCATTCTCCAGTGATCTTAACATCTTTGAAAGAACCACCGGCTGAAGATGTCGTTCCAATTATTTTCAGATTATCATTCACCGACCTTCTCCACCTTTCCAACCTTAGCCTCTGGATGCACTGTAATTTGTTCGCGATACTCTACCCGTCCGAGTGTACAGCCTGGGCCAATAATGACAATATTTCCTCTGATGATATCCGCAGTTGTATATTCTACATCTATAAAATCTCCCTCGATCGTTCGAGCACATAGCTCAGGCCGAAGTTTAGGGATGATTCCGCTAAACATCTTACTCCAAAACCCATTATTCACTTGCCGTATCACGAGGCTTTCCACACCAATTTCATTAGCCTTCCCTTGACTCTGCAGTTTGAAATCCACATGACCGGCACTTAGTAAACCACCAACACTAAAGCTACCTTCACCTACGAAATCCTCAAGTTCACAATCCCCTTTGATACTCACCATTCCGTTAAGGGTACAGCTTTCACCTCGAAAACTCTTACCTACATTAAGAACCCCATCCACCTTTAGGGTGCCAAAACGCATATTACCCATCACTTTGATGACCCCGTTGCATTCTGCTTCTTTTGCTGTGAGATCATCATTCAAATTCATATGCCCATTTCCTTTAAACATTCGCGCCACGATCGGTCCGACTACTTTACCTACACCATCCATGTTTACGTTGTTGTAAGTACCTCCAGCCCCACCACTAACCCCGTTTATTATCAAATCAGGCAGCTGATGTTTGTCCATTACTCTTCCTCCTATTCAACAAGCTTGTAGGCAAGCTTACCTTTCAATTGTTCGATCAAATCTGCATATGTCATTTTACTGACTAATCTAACCCCTTCATCAAACCATAACTCCGCGGGCGCTTGTGCCAGAATGAAGGATGAAACCCCCATTTTCCGGACAAAAAACAACTCCCAGCTTCCACTCTCGAGCCTTGAAACTTTCTCCTGCAAAGTGCGAAACAGAAGCTCCGCCTCCTCCATGCTCATTTCCCCAGCACTAAGCAGGCGGTCTACAGCGAATAAATGAACGAGCCCCTCAAAAGTATATTTACTTTCATCACCGAGACTTTCTCCAAATTTCCTCAGCGTTGTTGTCGAAACAATGTTACGTTCTATAATTTCCTTAGCAGTTACAATCACCTTCTCAAAGGATGCCTTATCCGATAGCTTATCAGCCATTTCATCCAAAGAAAGCCCATCTTTCATATTCACAATGTTGTGAATTCGCGACAAGATCATCTCTTTAGGAAAAAAAGTCTCTTGTCCAGTAAAGGTAGATTTGCGAATAAACCATTCCTCGGGGATTAACTGCTTCCTTTTCCAGCGATACAATTGCCCATATGAAATACCGGTTAAATCCAGCAGTTGCTTCTTCGAAATCAAATCATCTTCCATATGCGATCACTCCTCGAAAACATCGTAACATAACACTGTTACGTTGTAAATAAAACACTCCCCCTTAAATCTCCTACTGAAACAAATCATTGCATTAAAGTTTCCCTCCAAGATTTTACGACACAAGAAAAGAGTGAACCTCCGTCTAGAGGAGGATCTTCGCTCTTTTACCCGCACTGTATTCTTTGATTTAAGCTATACATATTAATTTATGAGAAAAAGAGAAGGAGTCTTTATCAACTCCTTCTCTTTTCCTCACTTAATGTCTTCAGAATCTTTTTTTTGGTTTGGCTTAATCGTTTTTCAGCACCATGTGGATTCAATGGTTCACCCCAGATAAATCCATCGCCTTCGTACCTCGGAATGAGATGCATATGGTAATGGGTAAGGTCGTTAAACTTCCCTCCATCTTGGCAAATTCTTATTCCGTCAGGTTTAAACAAGCTCTTCAAAGCAATTGAAAGTTTTTTCGAAGCATCCATGATAGCATAAGCAGTCTCTGACTCCATCTCTTCGATATCACAGTAATGCTTTTTGGGGAGGATTAGAGTATGTCCTTCATTAAAAGGAGCAATATCAAGCACACAAGTAATAAATTCATTTTCATAAACAATATTCAAGTCAGGTTCAATACCGTTAGCGATTCTACATCCTAAGCATTCCATGTACAGCAGCACTCCATCCTATTTATTTTCATTTACTACTTGTTGAGCAATGCTTAGAATTGTAACCTCATCCAAACTGTTGAACTTTAAAGTGATTGAACCTTTTGAAGCATTGAATGCTAAAAACGTATAATCACTTTTTTTTATTTTTTGCACCTGATTGCCGCTAATATCAATAATATCAGCATCGTTCAAATCAACTTGAGTATTGCTATAGGTTATTTCAATGAGTGTTTCTCCTTGATAAGGTCCGTAGATGATTTCTCTTTCATTGGACGCTTTTTGTTCCTTGGTTAACTTCTCCAGTTTCCCTTTGTTTTTCGTATATGTGACTAAAACTTCTTGATTATCTCCAATAAAGTTGCCTTGTTTGTCCTTTGGAGGGAATTTATGTTGTACATAACTAACTTCATATCCATCCAGTGTAGGGATACTAAATGATGATCCTAATGCACTAACCTGCACCTGCGCTTTAGCTAATTCATCGTTGGAACCAGCCTTTTGACATCCTGATATTAAAAATATAATTGCAGCAATAAAAAATATAAATCCAGATTTGTTCATGAAATCACCTCTAATTATTTGAATTAATACTAATGGAAAACCTTGTTAGTTCGTAGATATACTTCAGTAACATTCCTCTTAATCCCTTTAATATCCCTAAATATGGAAGCACTATATATACGTTGTAAAAGTAAATTTGTTGCACTAAACCCCTCGTCCATTTCGACGATACCTTGGAATGATTCCGTTGGAATTTACTTCATTTCCTTCAAATCCAATGGGTAATCAACTCCTTACCATAGTGTCATCTTAATAACAGAACAAACGTTCGTAAAACTTAAATATCAACAATATGATTTAACATAGCCTAAAACAAAGAAAAGAAAGCCCTCCCGAGCCAATACTATGGCATCTGGGACAGCCTTCTTTATTTTACTTGCTCTATCTACAAATCTTATCGTTTAAGTCTTTCATTAACCTTACTGCACATAGGTATAATGCGCTGAATCATATTGTGGACCGGATTTCTCATAAGTGAACCAGTACTCAATACTGCTGCCAGCACTTAACCCACTCACCGTCTGTTTCCATGTACCTGAGCTATTGATCATCCGGTAATTAAGCTGTGGCCCCCCATTAACCTTATAATGCACATCTACATATAGAGCACTGGTTACAGGTGTAATATAAATGCTCGCTTCTGTCGAAGAAAGTCTCGTTACCCCTGCTGTAAAGTCAGCCGTCACATGATCACCGCCTCCGCTGCCTCCAGTGGGATTAGTAGTAACTGTTGCGGTATTACTGGCGGATGATAAATTACCTGCTGCGTCCGTAGCTTTTACTGTAAACGAATAGGCTGTACTTGGAGTTAGTCCAGTAACAGTAGCTGTAGTATCTGCCACAGAGGCTACCTGCTGTGTTCCACGATAAACAAGATATCCCGTTACACCAACATTATCAGTTGAAGCAGACCAGCTCAGGTTAACTGTTGTATCCGTCTTGCTGGTTACTGTCAGATTAGCAGGTGCAGTAGGTGCTGTCGTGTCTCCAGTATTACCACCACCCGTCAAGTATTGCCCGGTGAATGGGTTAAATCGATGCAGGGATAGAATTAACCAACCCGTGCTGGACACGCAGTTTTGCTGCGCCATCACCCAATAGCTGTTGCTGGTCCCTTTCAGTGAGTACGGAATTCCCCCAAGCGAAGCACCGCTTGTGCCTTGTTTTTTAATAATTTCAGTGTTAATGGCATCTGCTTTGGATACATTGCCTTGCATATAGTAGGCGAGCGACATAAATGCGCTTCCTTCAAACCATACATCAGCACCCGTATTGCCAATTTGATTCCCATTATCGTCATACGCTGGCAAAACTTCGTCGGTCCAGTCAAAATCATATCCGGTCAGCGTATTCCCAGCATCATTGTAAGTAAGCGTCTGCTTGTAACGCGGATTTGCAAGGGTCCCCGGGGTGCCGGAGGCATTTTCCACATAAGTTAAGCTTGCTCCATAGTTATGCGTTCCGGATACTCCTAAAGCCAGTACTCCCCATGGATTCACGTCCAATGGAATTTTAGGGTCGATCAGATTCGTATCGTTTTTCCAGCCTCCCTTGAAGCGTTTGACACTGTCATCCCACACATAATTATCCAGGAAGGTTTTGACTCCAGTAGCTGCGCTATTGTATGTGGCAGCCTTTGAGGAATCCACCGAAGCATAATACTGCAGCACCCGGTAAATATCGATATTGTGCTCGGTAGAGCTCCAAGGCTCATCAGAGTTACTCCAAGCACTCCATCCTCCTGCGATACTGCCATTTGCTTTTTTATACTGTAAGCTCCAATCGAGTGCTTTGAGCGCCATCGGACGATATCGCCTGTCATTATATTGCTTTTCATAAGCCATAGCTGCCATTGCCATCCATACAACCGGCCCAACATGTTTACGAATTTCTTCTCCGTAGCCATTGTTATACCAATAAGAGTTCAGCCAGAAGCCCGAAGGGTCCTGAATGTCCCGCATTTTGTTCAACACCTGCTCTGCCCGTGTCCGCTCACCTTTTACAATAAAGGCAATGGCTGCAACAGCTTGATCATACGTGTATACAATCTGTTTGGGGTTGTTTGGACCCCAGAAATCCTCAAAGCTATCTACCAATCCCTCAAAAGCATACCCCGCTGTTGCATCCTGCTGGGCCTTCAACCAGATTAAAGCACGATTTGAAGCGTCACTTGCAGCATCTGCACTCACTTTTCCACCCATAGGTAGAGCTACTCCAATAACCAGCAGACTTGTCATTAAGATCGAAAACAGCTTCCTCATCTTCATAACTTTCCTCCTCATATTCATGATGAACTGGGCAATGAGAGTTCTTTGAAGCATAATACTAAAGCGTTTTCAAACAGCGACAACAGGAACTTTTGAATTCTTTACCATGGTAATTGTCCTCATTTTCAGCCTTTGGGGTCTATTCGTCAACGATTTTCTGTAAAATTTTAACTAAATGAGGCGAAACAACCATAAATCCCATTTAAGAAACTATACGAAAGACCGCACTTATTGTTTTAATTCGTGTTCACGAAGACAAAACAAAAAGAGCAGACAGCTCCTTGGGTAGGATTCTATCTGCTCTTTATGATTTAATCACTATTCTATTCAGCTTTATCTTCACCAGAAGCTTCGACTGCAGCTGGTTCAACAGCATCTTCATCGGTTGGCTCTTGAGCTGCTGGAGGTGCGATCCGGACAATCAAAGTGTCCTCAGGCGTCAATACTTCCCAGCCTTCATGCTTCGGAAGATCAGACACCAGCAATTGATCACCAATATCTAGTCCACTGATATCCACCTCAAAGGATGCCGTTAATTTATCTGGAAGTGTGCGAATATCCAGCTCATGCAATTCAATTTGCTGCACGCCGCCACTCTTCACACCTACTGGATCACCTGTAAAGTGGAATGCCACTTTTGTATCCAATTTAGCCTTCATATCAATTTGTTGAAAATCAATATGCAGCAGTTGTTTGGATACTGGCTGGCGCTGGATTTCTTGGATGACAACGTTCTTTTTACCCGAGTCTGGTAATTCCAAGGTTAATACTGCCCGAGGGTTATTAGCCAAAATCCCGGTAATTGTCTTAGCATCCGCTGTAAAGGACTGGCTATCTGAACCTGCACCGTACACGACTACCGGTACAAAGCCTTTTCTGCGCTGTGAAGAAGTCGAGCCGGATCTTTCTGTCAAACGTACTGTTGTATTCACGATGATTCCTCCTAAGTAGGGATTTTATACTAGACCGATTAGATATGTACGTCTAACCTAACCACTCTCTATTACCCCATTAACCTGGCTTCGAAACCCTTAAAAACATTTTGAGCACAGGCAAAAATAAGGTCAAATTGTATTATTATACAATTTGACTTTAATTATTCAAGACTTAGGAGCGAATCGTCATTATATCTTTGACAGCTATCAGACCAAATGACAAGCTACAAAGTGGTTATTGCCAGCATCCCGGAATTCCGGGATTTCAGACCTGCAAACCTCTTGAGCATAGGGACACCGGGTATGGAATTTACAGCCACAAGGAGGGTTCACCGGACTTGGAATATCCCCCTTAAGGACAATTCTTTCCCTTTTCAGCTTGGGAATAGGTATTGGAACAGCTGTTAGCAATGCCTTGGTATACGGATGGAGCGGATTCTTAAATAATTCATCTCTAGAAGCCGTCTCCATCATAGATCCCAGATACATAACACCGATTCTTGAACATAAATGCTCAACCACACTCAAATCATGGGAGATGAACAAATAGGTTAGCCCACGGCTCTGCTGCAGCTTACTGAATAAATTAATAATCTGTGCTTGGATGGACACATCCAAGGCCGAGACTGGCTCGTCTGCAATGATTAGCTCAGGATTCAGCACGAGCGCACGCGCGATTCCGATCCGTTGTCGCTGTCCTCCTGAGAATTCATGCGGAAAGCGATCAATATGATAAGAGGATAAACCACATGCCTCAAGCGCCTCAAGCACCCGATCACGAACCTCTGATTTTGAGCATAACCCATGATCCAGTAAAGCTTCTCCGATAGCATCACCTATGCGGACTCGAGGGTTAAGTGAGCTATACGGGTCTTGAAAGATTAGCTGCATTTGGGGTCTGATATTTCGCAATTCAGCGGGGGACAAAGAATGAATGTCTATCCCTTTGAATTTGATCTCGCCTGCCGTTTTATCCGTTAGCCGTAAAATCGTCCGTCCGACCGTACTCTTTCCGCTCCCGGATTCTCCTACAAGCCCAAACGTCTCCCCTGGCTGAAGCGTGATGCTAATATCATCAACAGCCTTTACATGCCCAACCGTTCGGTTAAGCAATCCCTTAGTGACAGGGAAATATTTCTTCAGATGATTGACCTCAAGCAATGCCTCAGGCATGAACAACCGCCTCCTCATACAACCAGCAAGCTACCTTTTGTCTGCTGACCACTTCTTTAAGCTGGGGCTGCTGGCTGACACAAACAGGCATGCAATGCTCACAGCGGTCATGAAAATAACAAGAGGGTACCAGCTCAAGCGGATTTGGCACTTGGCCTGGTATGGAATACAGCTCATCCTGCCGCTGATTAATAACTGGCTTCGATTTGAGCAGCCCTTTCGTATAAGGGTGTTTGGGATTGTTGAACAATTCAACAACCTCCCCCTCCTCCACAATCTTTCCGGAGTACATAACAATCACGTAATCCGCCATCTCCGCGACTACACCCAGGTCATGGGTGATTAATAGAATAGACATGCCGGAGCTATCTTTAATTTCACGAAGCATATCCAGAATTTGTGCTTGAATCGTTACATCCAGCGCCGTTGTCGGTTCATCTGCAATCAATAGTTTTGGACTGCAGGCGATAGCAATAGCGATCATAATCCGCTGCAGCATCCCTCCACTTAATTCATGTGGATAACTATCAGCAATTTGCTCAGGTCGAGATATGCCTACCTGTTTTATTAGTTCAATCGCCCGGATACGCGCCTGCTTCTTATTCATCTTCAAATGCACGATCAACGGCTCCATAATTTGTTCACCGATCTTGATTACAGGATTAAGAGAGGACATGGGCTCCTGGAAGATCATCGCGATCTCGTTGCCACGGATGGCTCGCAGTGTGTTTTTGTCCATTTGCAACAAATCTTCACCCTGAAAATCAATTTTGCCATGGGCAACCTTGCCCCCTGGCTCTTCAACAAGACCCATGATGGACATCGCAGTTACACTTTTGCCGCAGCCCGATTCTCCGACGATACAGACCGTCTCTCCTTCACGGACACGGAAGCTTACATCATCAACGGCTTTCACTTTTCCTTCTTCCGTGAAGAAGTATGTACTTAGACCGTCTATATTCATTAAATCACTCATGTGAGGGTCACCTACCTCTTCTGTTTAGGATCAAGTACGTCCCGGAGTCCGTCACCAAAAATATTGATCGCGATTACTGTCGCGAAGATGGATAGCCCAGGCGGAATCCACAGCCACGGCCGATCCTTGAAGTCGATCATATTATTCGCTGCGTCAATCATATTGCCCCAGGTTGGCGTTGGCGGCATAACACCTAGCCCAAAAAAGCTAAGAACCGATTCACTCAGAATAGCACCACCGATGTTGAGCGTTGCCATAACGATCAGCAGCGGGACAATGTTCGGCAGCAAATGGTTAAACAATTTACGCCGATCCCGAAGGCCTAATACTACAGCTGCTTGCATAAACTCACGTTCTCGCAGACTAAGCATTTGCCCCCGTACCATACGCGCCATACCTGGCCAGCTCACAATGCTGAGCATAAGCATAACGATATACATCCGGTAGTCCGTTGGAATCTTCCACTCTGATAATAATGCTCCAAAAATAAAGAGCAGCGGCAAACTCGGAACCGTCAATAAAAGATCCGCAATCCGCATTATGATTTGATCGGCGATTCCGCGGTAATACCCAGCTATGGCTCCCAAAAGAGCCCCAATAAACACCGAAAGAACCATTGATGCCAGTCCTACTGTTAGTGAAATACGTCCTGCCTGCATCACCCGGGTCAAAATATCTCTGCCCAGCGCGTCAGTGCCAAGCCAATGCTTGATATTAGGGGCCTTGTTCATCAATGCCATATTAATTTTGTTATCCGTATAGGGTGAGAACAAAGGACCAATAAAACAAAGCGCAAACATAAAGATCACTACCACAAACCCGGATACCGCCAGCTTGTTCTTCAGCAACCTCCGAAGGGATTGCCGGAATAAAGAGGATTTTCCTTTGGTGGTCTGGGGTTTCGAGATACCCGCTACATTACTTTGAACTGCCACGTCAGCTTCCTCCTCTCTATAGCCGAACTCTAGGATCGGCAATCCGGTACAAAACATCCGAAAGCAACGTTCCTATGACGGTAAGTATGGCAATAAACATCGTAAAGCCCATCAGCAAAGGATAATCTCTTAGTCCGAAGGACTGCATATACAGCTGGCCAATCCCAGGCCAATTGAATATTTTCTCAATAATAAGTGATCCGCCGAATAGTGCTGGAAGCTCGAAACCAACCAGTGTAATTGCGGGCAGCAAGGCATTACGTAAGGCGTGTGTAAATAGCACCTTGCGTTCTTTTAAGCCTTTGGCACGGGCGGTACGAATATAATCCTGCTTTAAGACATCGATCATATTGCTTCGAAAATAACGGGTAAGCGATCCTAATCCAAGGAGGGTCATAACAACAACCGGAAGGGTCATATGCGTTACAATCTCCTTAAAATACGCCAGACCCGTAGCATTACTGCCCGTAGTGATTATTCCACCCGGAGGCAGCCACTTCAGATCGACGGCCAGAATTTTGATCAGGAATAAGCCTATAAAAAATGACGGCAGCGACATTGCTGCGAATATAGCGATCATCACGAGTGTATCGAACCAGGAATATTGCTTATAAGCTGAAATCACACCAATAATAACTGCAATCATCCATGTCAGAAACGTGGAAACGGCAGCCAGTAGAAAGGAATTCCAAATATAATCATTAAAAAGCTGCAGCACAGGCTTTTGTTGGGCTAAGGAATACCCGAAATCGCCATGCAGCGCATTCTTCATCCAGATTCCATAGCGCTCAAGCATCGGTTTGTTTAAGCCGTAAATCTCGCGCAGCTCAGCTTTACGTTCTGCAGTCAATTTGATATTTCCGGTTATGAAGTCTCCGGGAGTTGAAGCATACAGGCAGAAGATCAATAATGATGCCGCAAATAAGATAATGACCATGTACAACAGTCTTTTCGATAAATAAGCGCTCATGACAGACTCCTTATGATTTGTCCCCTGCTCATCAGAGCAGGGGACACTGGATTATTTATTTCAGGCTCCAAGTTGGCAGACTGCCAGCAAGACCGATGAACGGGCTGACCGATAGATTCTCAATACGTCCGTTATAGGCGTATACAGTCTTTTTGTAACTTGTGAAAATAATAGGCAGTTCATCATTGAAGAGCTGGTACAGCTCTTTGTATACCGCTTTGCGTGCTTCAATATCAGTAGTAGCCAAGGCTTTATTGTACAGTTCCAGGAATTTCGGATTGTCATAATCCGTGATTTCTCCATCGAAGAATTGCATAAACCCGTCAGCCGGATCAGTCAACATACTAGTGGAGAAGGATACGAGATCGTAGTCCCCGCCTTCTACCTTAGATACCAAAGAGTTAAAGTCTGCAAAAACCTCAGGCTGGAAATCGATACCCAGTGCTTCAAAATTCTCTTTAGCTACAGCAATGAAAATATCTGTATTTTTGCTCTTAGAGCCGAGGTAGTGAATGGTAAGCGGTTTGCCATCTTTTTCACGGATACCATCCGCGCCTACTGTCCAGCCTGCTTCATCCAGCAATTGTTTTGCTTTTTCCGGATCATATTTGTAAGGATTAATGCCTTCCTCCGTGTAAGACCAAGAGATAGGGGATGCCGGGATGTTAGCAATTGAGCCTGCACCTTGCGCTGCATCTACATAAATACTCTGACGATCCAGACCGTACACAATGGCTTGACGTACAAGCTTATCCTTGAGCTGTTCATGCTTCAGATTGACTTGCAAATAACCATAGGTACTTGGAGTGTAAGGAATAATATTCACAAAACCGAGCGCTTTCAGCTTCTCGATATTCTCGTCTGTCGCACTAAAGGAAGCGTAGTCCACCTCACCCGTTTCTACGAACTGCCATACATCGCCTTCCGTAGTTTTATAAATGAAATGCTCCGTCTTTGGTTTACCTTTGAAATAATTCTCATTCGCTACAAAACGCACTTCTTGCCCCGGAATAAATTTCTCCAGCTTGTAAGGTCCATCGCCGAGTGGCTTCTCATGCAGCTTCTTAATATATTCTAGATCTCCAAATTTATAGTCCTTGCCATAGTAAGCTTTCGACAATACATTCGAGCCGAGCTGTACCAGCGCTGTTGCGTTTGGTTGCTCAAGCGTCACTGAGATCGTCTGTGGATCAATCACTTTAATCCCTTCTATCGCTGTAGAAGAACCATCTTTATAGGCTTTGCCACCTTTAACATTTAGGGATGGAAGCTGGGAGCTACCGTCATACGATTTGTCGTATTGGATCGTCCAAGTAAAAGCCACGTCATCTGCTGTCAATGGTGAACCGTCGCTGAATTTCAGATCTTTTCTCAAGTGGAACGTGTATGTAAGCTGATCATCCGAAACATCCCAGCTCTCTGCAAGCTCCGGTGTTGGAACGCCTTTATCGTCTACAGTTACGAGAGAAGCGTATAGCAGTGAAGATACATTGCCATCATAACCACTTTGCTGAAAATACGGAGTAAAAGCTCCGCTTGGGTCCGTTAACCCTACGATAATGGTGTCTGTACGTTTCTGTGCAACTGCTGGAAGTTTGGACAAATCGGTTGCGGTAAAAGGCTCGCTTAGCGCACCCGCAGGTACAGTCTCTGCCGGAGTTGTTGTTTCCACATTGGTTGAATTGGACCCTGCAGCCGCGTTGTTACCAGACGAGGATTCGTTATTACTGTTGTTAGCGCAAGCAGAAAGTAACAGTGAACCCGTAAGCAGTAATGAAGTGATTACAATCGCATTTTTTCTCATGTACCTATCTCCCTTTTCTCTCTAATAGAATAATAACTATAATTCCTACCTGTTAAGTATGAATAACTTCTGATGTTCATTATAGAAAGGTTTTAGAGTTCTGTAAAGAGAGAACTTTAAAAAAATTCTCTATAAACAGAATCAAATGAAAATTAAGACAAATAAAAAAAGCCAAAACCCTCTCTGCATAAGAGAATTCTGACTTTTAGATCGTTATATTTTTTTGTGAAATGATTATTTTAAATAATCAAATAGCTGCTCATTCATCCGATGAATGCCTTCCAGACGCAGACTATATCCGGTGACATTCTCCCCTTCAATATAGGCATGAAGCAAACCCGCACAACGAAGATTAAAAATATGATCGTGAACAATCCCCTTCGAGATCCCCGCATGCTTAACAATTTCGGTGAATGTTTTGCGACCACCGCTAAGAGCTTGGAGAATTTTCAGGCGGCTTTTTTCACCCAGACTACGAATGGCTCTATACATAAAAGGTGAAATTTCCTCGTTCTCCATCGAAATCCAGGCCGCATAATGACAAATTGTTAGTTCACCGTAGCAATAGATGATATTAGCAGGCTGAAAATGATACTGTGGAATTAGTACAAGCTTCTTAAGCCCATCCGTAGGCATGAAATAGAATCCGTTGGTCGTTTTGTTCACAAAATCAGCAGTTTCCAGTGCATTAAGCTCCATGTTCTTCAAATCCGTATGCTGTTGTAATTTGCTTAGAATCGCAGGATTGCATTGACTAAAGTACTGGCGGTTCCATTCGGAGAGTAAAAATACTACGCGATTACGGTAATCCTCCATATGGCTTGGAAATACCTTTACATATTTTGATAAGGTCTCATATAACTCTCCAACTGTTAACCCTTCAATCCAGTTCAATACACTGTCTACATCATCCTTGAATGGACAACAGTAAATGAGCAGATTCAACATTTTCCATTCATTGTTTAGTTCAGTTTCCTTCAGACGGGATAATAGTTCCTCACTTAGGGTGCTTTCAATTTCAGTAACCCACGCTACCCCTAGGTCAATCTTCTTATAGGATTTTTTGCAGAGATAAGTATGTAAGCTATTCAATAACTCATAAATCGATCCAAATTCAACCTCAACTTTGTATTCCACAATGATTCCTCCTGCTAGCGGTTCTTTTCAGTAGTGAGATATTCTCTTAATCTTATTGTATTATCCTGAGAATACGCAAGCTACTTTATAAACGGGAGTGTATAAAAATTCACTGACTGCTGCTTGACTACTGTTTGAATGAAGAATTTATTTGCATCTCACTTTGATTTTGAGATTGCGAGAGTCTAAAAGGGAATTGCTACTAATATGCAGCAGGACATTACAGTTCGGCTCCATCGGTGAACACATACCCTCACGATGTTGCTATCGGGCACAGTGGACCTTATAAGCAGTATTCCCCCCAATTTGGGGTTCTATCGGACTCCATAGGCGCTATTGGCATAGAAATCGCCTAATTTGTGCTTTTTCCTAAGGAATAGCTGCAATGGAGTCTGAAACTTTACTCAAACGGCTAAAAATTTGCAAATAACGTCATCTGAGTCCGAAAGCTCCAATGGATGATTATGATAACAGGAGTTTTTGGCACGCTGAGGTCTCAAGAATTCCCATGAGTCCGGCTGTCCTGGATATTCCTGCGTTAGAGTGCCAGGAATGTCTGGGCCGGCTTGCGTATCCAGCACACAGCTTGTCCAGAAATTCCAGTCCTCCCACCTTCTCGGCTCGCCAAAAGTCACTCGATAACGTCTGCCTCCTGTCCCCATTCCGCAAAGCCAGACTACTTGCAGAACAAACATTACAAAGCAACTGCCTTGAGTAACATGAGCGCATCATTCACACCAATAATCCTAACTTCCTCGATAAATCCATCTATGGAAAGCCATCAAACGTCCAAGGCGAGCAATCAATCTGCTTCGTTCCTCGCTTTTTGCAAATCGTGGTAGTAAAATATAGGCAATAACATTTTAGGAGTGAAGCCATAAGATGCAAATTCAAACTGGAACAGGACGTTTTTTTGTTGCGAATGACGGTAAGGACCTTGCCGAGATCACATACAGTTTGGATAAAGATGCTGGGGAATTGGTCATTGACCACACTCGTGTCTCTGAGGAACTGCGCGGTCAAGGTACCGGTGAAAAACTTGTACGGGCTGTTGTAGATAAGGCTCGAAATGAAAATTTGAAAATTGTTCCTGTGTGCTCCTATGCAGCTCATCAATTTGAGAAGCATCCGGAGTATAAGGACGTGCTGAGCGGGAACACAGACGAGCGAGACTGATCTCCGTTCCCGTTTCCGTGAAGCTTTATTAACCTATTCGAACTAATACACTTAGTTCAAATACACTTTAGGAGGAAACGGGTTTGACTACTACTGATACTTTGAGAAATATAGAAGAATTACAAGAACGCTGTGAGCAATATGATGGAATTTCACTGAAATTGAATTGGGATATGCTTCGCCAGCCATCAAGCGTAGGAGATACGGAATGGCTCGTGACATATGAAGATGATTTACTCGTCGGCTTCTTAGGACTTTATGGATTTGGAAGCGATATGGAGGTCTGTGGCATGGTTCGACCAGGCTACCGCCGACGGGGCATCTTCACCTCACTGTGGAACCGAGCGCAAACTATTATCAAACGAGGCAATGTTGATACCCTACTTCTAAACGCTCCTGCTGCCTCATCATCTGGTGTAGCATTCCTTCAAACGCTACCACTAGAGTTTAATCACGCGGAATACCAAATGAAATGGGGCGGAAATTCGGTTGCTTCTTCTGAAGCAAGCTCAGCCACAGGGACTGTGATCTTACGCCCTGCTCGTGAAGACGAAGCCCCAATTCTCGTTGAGCTGGATTGTGGAGGCTTTGACATAAAGACTGAAGATGCTGCCGAACTCTATGACCTGCAGAAACAGGAAGGCCTGCAAGAACATATTATGATCGAAATGGACGGACAACCTGTTGGTAAAATGCGGCTGTGGACCGAAGATAATGAAACCTGGATTTATGGATTTACTGTCAGCAAGAAGCTACGGGGGCTAGGCATTGGACGAAGTGCACTTCTTCAAACGATCGAACGAGAACGTAAAAACTATAATGGAATTAATCTCGAGGTCGCTCTAGATAATCCCAATGCGCTTAAGCTATATGAAAGCTGTGGCTTTATCATTCAGAATAAACAGGATTATTACCGTTATATCGGCTAATCCATAGAATTAAAGCCTCCTGTCTAATGGGCGTTCTCGCCTGTAGAGCAGGAGGCCTTATTTTATTATTAGGAGTAATCACATGAGCCCAAAGCCTCCAACATTAGCTTCGCCTCTATCATTTCTACGGTCACTACAGTTTAATGAGCCATCAGCGTGTACTTCCTGCTCCAGAAATACAGATAACAATCGAACATAATCCAAAGACTCCTTATACGGGACTGCATTTCCCTTGTAAGAGTATTTACGACCCTCTAGCAAGGAGTAGATTTCCACGGTCTCCGCAGGTTCACCGTAAGCCGCATAACAAAAGACGTTAGTCATATGCAAAAAGCCCGCAATAGTATCCTCATTGCCATTCACCATAAATTTCTGAATATTCAGGCTTCGACCATTCTGAGTAGAATTCCAAGCTAATTGAGTAATCATCGAAAGCTCCAAGCTCAGCTCCGGGACTGGCACATACCACTGCTCGTATAACATAACCGGAATTTCCAGTAAATGATTGGTCGAAACGATACGCATTAGTTCATCCGCTATACTCGTCTTGATATCCCAATATTGCAGTAATGAAGGAAAAGCATCCCCCCTAGGTGGCCAACGACGCTCTAACAGAAATTGTATCGGCGTCTCCCTTCGAACTTCAGGCAGCAAACTATAAAAGTCGTTAAGTGTATGCCCTACAGCATATTGAACCTGCTGGCGCCAGCGTGGGAGCCCGGTCGCTGGAGCTCCGCTTGATAAATTCTCGGCCCCTCCAAGCATAATGTGCTCCACTCGATAATCATGTAGTCGTTTATATGGAGGCGTATGTAAATTCACTTGTCTCTTCATCCAACTTCCCGCTGGCCCGCCCATCCTATGATGCCACCATACAAGCTTCGATAAATTGACGTCCGAATTGACGGCAAGCTTCTTTTTCAGCAGCGTTCGGGCCATATTCAATCTTAAGACTATCCTGTAATATTACAGCTCCACGTTCCTTTAACTTCTCCACGTATAAGTCCACGGCTCCACAATAAATCGCGTAACCTGTGTCTCCACTGCCAAAAACTGCTGATTTCATAGCGGTCAAATCAAGCTCATCCATCTCCTCATAGAAATCAAGAGCTTCATCAGGTAGCTCACCATCTCCCCAAGTGTATGCTCCTAACAGAACGCCTTCATATAAATTTATCTCAACCGCGTTACATTCAGTGACCGATTTCAAAACGGCTTCACCGCCTGCTTGGCGTATTCCCTCTACAATCAATTCAGCCATTTCCTCAGTGTTTCCAGTTAGACTGGCGTATGCCACTAGCACTTTAGTCATCTTTCTGTTCCTCCCATTACTAAACATAAAATTTAAATGATGTGTGCTTCACCCTCATTCTATTTGATAATGATTATCATTGTCAAATGAATAAAATAAAAAAAACGCAAACTCCGTTTATTCACACGGTTGATGTTTGCGTTCAATCCCTTTTTTGTTCAAAATTATTTAGTATGCTCCTTCGAGCAAGGTAATGTGATTCCCATCTGGATCGCGGAAATTCATTTCTTTCCCGCCATACGCCATCGTAACCGGTGGCTGACAATCCAGTCCCTTAGCCTTTAACTGCTCGTACGTCTCATCGAGATTATCGCAGCCGAATACTAAATTAACAAAGCCAGTCGTGAGCTTTTCCCATTTCGTCTCATCCCAAATGATGATTCCAGGCTGCTTCTTGTCGAATCCAATCTTTGCGCCATCAAAATTGCCGTAGCCCTCGAACGGAATTGGAATCCCTAGCACCTCCGAATAAAATGCAGCTAACGCTGCAGTATCCTTAGTGTAGATGTTAGTACCTTCAAAAGACGAAATCATAATTTGTCCCCTTTCATTCTCATCATCATAGTATCCATTTCTTACTTGAGTTTAACAAGACTAGCACCCTTTGTATTGCAAAATTGCGACATTTATCTGCCCGCATAGACTAAAGCCTCAAGTGGTGTTCTTCCTGCATATTTCTTGAAACTGTTTATAAAATGAGGCTGGTGGCTGAATCCATACGTAAAAATAAGATCCTGCATATTCTTCGTCTGCACAGGCAGTTGATACATTTCCCGCCATACATTCTGAAATCGCACAAGGTCAGCTGTTTTTTTAGGCGATACACCTATGTATTCTTGAAACAGTCTTTCTAGTTGACGTCTGCTTAGATTAGAGCTGGTTTCCAAATGCTCAGCTGTTACCACACCCTTTTGTTTAATTAGGGTATAAATTGCATTCATCATCCGATCATTAGTCCGTCCACCACGCTCAAGACGCTGAAAAAGATAAGCCTCAGCTGCCGCTATCCTTTCATTCATAGAATTTGCTTGTTCCAGCAGAAATCCTAGCTCTTTTTTAAAAGTACAAAAGTATTGGTCCACATCTACAAATGCATTCAGGACATCCCGGAGATGGTCATCTGCAAAAAAATGAACGGCCCAGAAATGAAATCGGATACCAAAGGTTGAGATCATACCTTCTCCCCTGTCTGAAGGTACTTCAAAAGGAGCATCATTGATGCCGGAAAAAACGGTAGTTGTTAAGCCTGTCGATTCATTCAGATTCCAAATAATGTCCATGCATGTATCTGGAATAATTGTTTCCATTCGAGGTTCGTAACCAGATGCCTTGTCCACTACGTAAACGGATGCCTCTGTAGGAATACGCGGTGTAACAGAGCCCCAGAAACAGCGAATATATGGCTGCAAAGCTTGACTGGGTAGAAATTCACTAGTTTGTGCTGGATTTGCAGTTATCGGGAAATATAGAGGCGCAAGATTGAACATAAGCTGCTATTCTCCGATCATAAATATTGTAAAGACTCTGATATCTGATCATACACAATCATTGCTTGATGTGCCAGAATATTAGCTGTGAGCATGGAAATATTATACACATAATCTTCATTGGATAAAATAAGTAGAGTGTTGGGCTTGTGCGTATTTTGTTTGTAGCTATATGGTGAAATGATGTACAATAAAGGCTAAATGAATTTTTGAAGGATGGATTAAAAAATGTATATAGCTAGCGACTGGAAAGACTATGAAGTAATTGACACTGGCGGTGGAGAGAAGCTTGAACGTTGGGGTGACATTATCCTGCGCCGTCCGGATCCACAAATTATTTGGCCACTCTCCAATGAGACAGCGAAATGGCGTGATGTACACGGTCATTATCACCGTTCCTCAGCGGGTGGTGGACAATGGGAAATGAAGAAAACAATTCCGGATGATTGGAAAATTAGTTACGGAAAATTAAAATTCCATTTGCGTCCTACAAATTTTAAGCATACAGGGTTATTTCCTGAACAAGCGGCCAACTGGAGCTGGATGATGGACAAGATTGCGGCTGCTAACCGTCCGATCTCAGTACTGAATCTATTTGCTTACACTGGTGGAGCTACTGTAGCCGCAGCAAGTGCCGGCGCTTCTGTTGTTCACGTG
Source organism: Paenibacillus sp. B2(2019) (assembly GCF_008370385.1). Classification (NCBI taxonomy): domain Bacteria; kingdom Bacillati; phylum Bacillota; class Bacilli; order Caryophanales; family Paenibacillaceae; genus Paenibacillus; species Paenibacillus sp. B2(2019). The sequence goes on along the minus strand of NZ_VTZR01000024.1, from coordinate 515,327 downwards.
GATGCAGCCAAAGGAATGGTGCAATGGGCAAAAGAAAATGTCCAGCTGTCCGGTCTGGGCGAGCGTCCAGTTCGCTACATCACGGATGACGTATTCAAATTCGTACAACGTGAACAACGTCGTGGTAGTAAGTATGATGCGATTATAATGGACCCGCCTTCCTATGGAAGAGGACCTGGCGGAGAAATGTGGAAGCTGGAATCCAGCTTATATCCTTTCCTTGAGAGCTGTATGCAAATAATGAGCGACAAACCTTTGTTTATGCTAATCAATTCATACACCACTGGGATTTCTCCAACTGTCCTACGTAATATGTTGTCGATGACCATGGGTAAACGTTATGGCGGGAAGCTCACCTCCGGTGAAATCGGTCTTCCGATCACTTCTTCCGGCATGAACCTGCCATGCGGTATTCTGGGACGCTGGGAGGCGTAAGCCATGACACAGCATTTATCTGGCAGCAACGAGCCGCTGGACGGAATGTCGAAGCGCTTTGAAGTGTTATACGAAGATAATCATCTTCTAGGCATAGTGAAGCCCGTGAATATTCCTGTTCAGGAGGATGCTACTGGAGATCCTGATCTGCTCAACCTGCTCAAAGAAGATGTGAAGGAACGCTTTAACAAGCCTGGCAACGTTTATATGGGGCTAGTCCACCGCTTGGATCGTCCGGTTGGAGGTGCAATGATCTTTGCCAAGACATCAAAAGCAGCATCAAGACTATCCGAGTGTGTCAGAACTCACAGCTTTCATAAGGTGTACTTAACGGTCGTGCACGGTAAACCACCTGCATCTCATGGCCGTCTTACCGATACGCTGCTTAAAGACGCCAAGAGCAATACCGTCACTGTCGTACGGAAAGGAACACCCGGCGGTAAGGAAGCCATTCTGGATTACACAGTACTTGGCAGCGCTGAGGGTTACAGCCTGCTCAAGATCGATTTACTTACCGGTCGTTCTCATCAAATTCGAGTGCAGCTCAGCTCCATCGGCTGCCCCTTATACGGTGATCAGAAGTATGGGGCTTCGGTGAACAGACCTGGACAGCAAATTGCACTGTGGTCTGCACTTGTAGGCTTTCCCCACCCTGTTACTAAAGAAGAAGTAGAACTTATTTCCCTGCCTCCGCAAACCCATCCTTGGGATTTATGGTCCAAGGAATTACAAAAGAAGGCTATCCGTTAATGGATGGCCTTCTTTTTTTTGAAATAAAGTGTTGTTGTATATATTCATGGTGTAGAACCTTCCGGTGCAGTTGTAACAACCATTTTGCCCATTAAATAGAGTAGTAGCTGTTGGTTATGAGAGGATATCGGATCAAGCGCTTCTGCAAAAAAATCACTGCGGATCTTCAAACCACGTACAGTCTCCTGCGTTCCAATTTCCGTTATACTCACCCATACAATACGGCGATCCGCAGCATCTCTCTCCCGAATGATAAGCCCATTTTTCTCCATCCGATCAAGTAACATAGTAACCGCTGCAGGACTGGTCGCCAGATGTGGAGCCAGATCAGAAGGCTTCATGGCATCACGTTCCTGAAGCAGTTCAAGTACTGTGAGTTGGGCATCCGTTAGCGATGGGGCAAGATTACTGTCCATATGTAGTTTGTAATCTTTTAAAATTTTATGCCAAATTTTACTGAATTCAGAAGCGTGCACACTGATTCCTTCCTTTCCTTGCGGTTCTATCCGGTATAACTACATTTTCGCGAAACAAATTCCATTTCCTGCAAAAGAAGAAAAATAAATCTTCTAAACTGATAAGCGAGAAAATTAAAAAAGGCACTTAGTCAGTTCTCAAGAAGAATTGACTAAGCACCTTGATAAGTTATTTTAACAAATCTGTTTATTACTAGTTCGTTTTACTTAACTGCTGGGAAAAGATTAACAATCTCATCCTTTTTCTCCACAGGAACAATCTGTTTGCCTGTAGAACGACGCTCTCCAAGTGGTGCAGATTCAGAAGAGAACGTGTGATGTGCATTCTCCCGTGTAATTGCATTAAGTTCCAGCGGTTCTCTGCAATAGAAAGCCCCTGCCAATTTACTGCCATTTGGTCGTACTCGCTTGCCTTCCTTAAATTCAAAGGTTGGCATCCCTTTGCCACCGCGGCTTTGAGATGGATAATCCACTAGTAATGAACGTTTCGCATATCCAATATCGGAGATAGAAAGGATCTCACCTTCATCTTCACTGACCCAGAAGCAAGAAATCACCTCATCGCCCTCACGAAGCTGAATGCCTCTTACACCGGATGCAACACGGCCCATAGGATTAACTTCATTCTCATGGAATCTAATACTCATTCCTTCACGAGTCACTAGTACAATGTCCTTGTCATTCGTACTAGTAGCCACTGTAATGATCTCATCACCGTCTGCTACCTTACAGGCTGCTACGGCTCCAGAGCGGCTTGTAGAGTATTCCTTTAGCTCTGTACGCTTAACCTGACCTCTGCGGGTGATAAACACGAGGCTTTGCTGCGGATCATCGAGATTATTGACCGGAATCACGCTAATGATTCCATCCCCTTTAGACAATCCGATAACGTTAACAATCGCAGTACCAGGTTCTTTCCATTTAAACTCTGGAATCTGGTGAACCGGAAGTAAGAAGTACTGCCCCTTGCGCGTAAATACCAGCAGACTGTCACGGGTATTCACATCGAGCAGCTTAACGATATGATCGCCTTCTTTAACGCCTGATGTATGACGTTCCCCACCAGAGCGGGTAAAGGAAAGCATACTTGTACGCTTAATATAACCGTCTGCGGAAAGTGCTACTAACACATCCTCTGCGTTGACCAGCGCTTCAAGGCTAACCTTAAGCTCCTCAACTTCGCCTTGGATCAGCGAACGGCGATCGATCCCGTATTTGTCGCGGATCTCCAGCAATTCCTTACGGATTACAGCTACGAGCTTCTTGTCACTTTCCAAAATGCCACGCAGATGTGTAATCTTTGCCATCATTTCATCCAATTCTTTTTGGAGTGAAGTAATCTCCAAATTCGTCAGACGATACAATTGTAAGGTAAGAATAGAATCCGCTTGACGTTCACTGAACCCGAACATCCACACGAGATTGTTCTGAGCATCCTGACGGTTCTTCGATGCTTTGATGGCAGCGATGACCTCATCCAGAATATTCAGCGCCTTAACCAAGCCCTCTAAGACATGAGCACGGTCTTCTGCGCGTTCCAGATCAAATTGGGTGCGATGAGTCACTACTTCACGCTGATGCGCGATATAAGCCTCCAGGATGGCTTTAAGACCAAGCTGTTGCGGAGCCTTGTTGACAATCGCCACCATATTGAAGTTATAGGTGATTTGTAGATCGGTTTTTTTGAGCAGATACGCCAAAACGCCTTGGGCATCCGCTTCTTTCTTGAGTTCAACCACAATCCGAAGTCCTTCTCGTCCACTCTCATCACGAACTTCAGCAATGCCATCGATTTTCTTCTCTAATCGAATATTCTCCATGGAGGTAACTAGTCGTGATTTTACAATCTGGAATGGAACTTCCGTAATCACGATTTGTTGCTTGCCGCCACGCATATTTTCAATCTCAGTCTTGGAGCGTAAATAAATACGGCCTTTACCAGTGCGGTAAGCATCCATGATGCCGTCTCCGCCCATAATAGTGCCGCCTGTAGGGAAATCCGGACCTTTCATAAAGGTCATGATATCTTCAAGTTCAATATCCGGCTTCTGCATCACTGCGATACAAGCATCAATAACCTCACGTAGGTTATGTGGCGGAATCTCAGTGGCAAAGCCTGCGGAAATCCCACTCGTGCCGTTTACGAGTAGATTCGGATACCGGGAAGGAACAACCACAGGCTCTTTGGCTGTATTGTCAAAGTTGTCCTTAAACAGCACCGTCCGCTTCTCGATATCACGCATCATCTCCATTGCAATCGGAGATAAGCGTGCTTCTGTATAACGCATTGCCGCAGCTGGGTCATCGTCCATCGAGCCCCAGTTGCCATGACCGTCAACAAGAACATGCCCCATCTTCCATGGCTGTGCCATACGAACCATACCGTCGTAAATCGAGGAGTCACCATGTGGATGGTAATTACCCATTACATCCCCGACGGTTTTGGCTGACTTACGGTACGGCTTGTCAGGCGTGTTGCCAGAATCGTACATCGCATAAAGAATACGGCGTTGTACAGGCTTAAGTCCATCGCGGACATCGGGAATCGCCCGGTCCTGAATAATATATTTGGAATACCGACCAAAGCGGTCACCGACGACCTCTTCCAGAAAAGCCGGCAAAAATTGTTCTGATAAACTACTCACTTGGCTCACCTTCTGTTCCTCAATCTGTCCACTTTCTTAAAGATTGGTGATATTCTTTCACTTCGCTTTGCGGATCATTCTTCCGGTCGCTGTTGTTTCCAGATTTTTTGATTATACCGCTGTTAGCGGATAAAATCCGGAAACAAAGGCGAACGCTAACGCTCCTCCAGAACGATTCCGCCACTCCGTTTGCCTATCACCAAAAAATTAAAAACAGTGGAAGTATTCGTCACTTGCAGCACTACTAACTGCAACTACTCTACAATTTCAGTGAAATCGACATTCTCAACAATCCAGCGTTTACGTGGATCGACTTTATCACCCATCAGTGTAGAAACACGACGCTCAGCCTTAGCAGCATCCTCAATCTGCACCTGAAGCAGTGTACGCGATTCTGGATTCATCGTTGTTTCCCACAGCTGATCAGGGTTCATCTCACCCAATCCTTTATAACGCTGAAGCTCGAAGTTTTTGCCGAATTCCTTTAAGTAATTTTGCAGTTCTTCATCACTCCATGCATACCTTACGGTTTCCAGCTTGCCCGTTTTGCGGGTCAGCTTATAAAGCGGAGGCTGGGCAATAAAAACCTTTCCGGCATCTATTAACGGCTTCATATAACGATAGAAAAATGTCAGCAGCAGCACCTGAATATGCGCTCCATCTGTATCCGCATCGGTCATAATGATAATTTTGGAATAATTGCTGTCTTCGACGGTAAAATCCGGACCAATTCCTGCACCAATCGTGGAAATGATCGCTTTATATTCATCGTTCTTCAGGATATCCAGCAGCTTGGCTTTTTCCGGATTCATCGGTTTCCCTTTTAGCGGCAAGATCGCCTGAATCTTTGAATCACGGCCTTGCTTCGCTGAGCCACCAGCTGAATCACCTTCTACGATAAACAGCTCAGTTCGTGTAACGTCCTTAGACTGCGCAGGTGATAATTTTCCGCCAAGATTCGAGCTCTCGCTACGTTTCTTACCTGTACGGATCTCATCGCGGGCTTTGCGAGCCGCTTCCCGAGCCTTCGAGGCCTGAATTGATTTTTTCAGAAGGCTCTGTGCTACCTGCGGGTTTTCTTCCAGGAAACGAGCCATATTCTCAGATACGATATAGTCTACTGCACTACGAGCAGAAGCACTACCAAGCTGATCCTTCGTCTGTCCAACAAATTCAACCTCGGACATTTTGACACTAATGACAGCCATCATACCTTCGCGCAAATCATTTCCTTCTAAATTCTTATCCTTTTCTTTAAGCAACTGTGTACGACGGGCATAATCATTCAACACACGAGTATACGCGGTCTTAAAGCCTGTCTCATGAGTACCGCCGCTACGAGTAGGAATGGAGTTAACGAAGGAAGCCAAGGTTTCTGTATAGCCTCCATTGTACTGAAGGGCTACTTCCACTTCGATATCGTCCTTTTCAGCGCTGAAGTGAATAACATCATGTAGAACATCCTTGCCCTCATTCAGGAACTGTACGAATTGGCTTGCTCCACCCTCGTAAAAGAACTCGTCCTGACGATTGCTCCGCTCATCATGCAGCGTAATACGCAGACCGGAATTCAGAAAGGCAATCTCCTGTACTCGCTCTGCCAGCGTATCATAATTCAGGGCAATTCCATTTGGAAAGACGCGAATATCCGGTTTAAAAGTAATTTTCGAACCGGTTTTGTTGGTGTTGCCCAGAATTTCAAGGCCCGTTACTGGTTCGCCAACATGCTCTTTCCCCTTCTTGTCCACCCAATATTCAAAACGTTGACGATGGATTTTGCCTTCACGATAAATCTCTACTTCAAGCCATTCAGACAAAGCATTCGTTACTGAAGCCCCTACGCCATGCAAACCGCCTGATTTCTTGTAACCAGATCCACCGAATTTACCGCCTGCATGCAAAATTGTAAATACAACTTGCGGCGTTGGCACTCCTGTCTTATGCATTCCAGTTGGAATCCCACGACCGTTGTCCGTCACCGTTACTGAGCCATCTTTGCGAAGTAGTAAGTCAATCTTCGTACAATACTTGGCTAAATGCTCATCCACAGCATTATCTACAATTTCCCATACTAGATGATGTAGTCCCGAAGAACTTGTACTGCCGATATACATGCCAGGTCGTTTGCGTACTGCAACCAGACCTTCGAGCACTTGAATGTCGTCAGCATCGTATCCAGTACGGCTATTCTCGCCGTTATTAGAAACTTCAGCAAACATATCGATCTGTTCGAGCATTCATGCTCCTCCTTCTTTTCTCTATACTCAAGCATTAACGCCTTCGGCGTCCTTATAAAGACGGTAAGCCTTTAAGCGAGAAATATAAGACATACAGTATAAGTGCAAAACTTATACTTTCTTATATCTCTAGAAATGCAAACAAACGTTTTCGTCACTTTGTACATTCTAATTCAAAATATCCCTTTTCGTAAAGACGGCGAATGAAATGATCACCGAAGCAGCCCCCCATACAGCCAGTACAGCCATGGAAAATGACAAGGACATCCCCTCTATGGGTGCGGGAGTTCCTGACAAATAACCGGTCAGTCCAAGATTTACCATAAATAAATATTTCGCTGTTGTCCAGGCTGAGGCCATATTAGTCAAAATATTTCCAGCGATCAGCGCTGCCATCATGACCACTATACTAGCAGCAGTGCTCCTTACAAGTACAGAGATCATAAAAGCAAGCAGGGCAACTACGACACTTACGAACCAGACCAATCCACCTTGCATAAGCATATATTTCCACTGTGGTACTGCATGCACAGTAGACATATCCACCGAGTCTCCACTGATCTTAAAGCCTGTAAAGACAGGGATATTAAAGCCCTTATATCCAAAAGCAAGACCAGAGATAAGGTAGCTGATCACAAAGGTGGAAAGCACAATAAGCGAGACAAACATAAGCAGAGCCGCTAATTTGCTAAACAAAACTTTCCAACGCTTAACTGGCCTTGTCAGCAGCATTTTGATCGTCCCTGTAGTTCGCTCCGCAGAAACTAAATCCGAGGCTACCGCCATAATGAGCAGCGGAATAAATAAAGTAACGGAATTATCCATAAACTCACGGGTAAAGGTAACGCCACTTGGCTCGTTCGGATTCACATCATGGTGAAGGTAGTACTGAAGCTGCTGTACAAATATTCGCCGATAAGTCTTCCATTCCTCTGGAATTCGGTCGCTACCCAAAGAATTTTGATTATCAATGATCTGCTGCTGGATCTCCAGGCGCCAATCGGAGTTGAATTTATCTCGGCTACGCTCAGCTGAGCGCATTTGAGCGTAGGTGAACATAGGCACCAGTACAATCAGAATCAGCAGTATAACATAAAACCGTTTCTTTTTTATGATTTTTAAACATTCATTACGGATTAGCGGGAGCATATTATTCAACGTTCTCACCCTCCGTTAGTTTCAAGAATAGCTGTTCCAGTGTCGGATTGATTTTATGCACAGCCCTAACTTCGATTTCAGCAGTCACCATAACAGCCACAATCTCGGGGATCAAATCCTGCTCCATAATTGTGATTAAAGAATTCGGGCCCATACCAGCAATTATTGAATCATCCAAGGTAACGTCTTCCAGATTCTGAATCTGAATATCTGGGCGATCATCCAGTAATCCCTTAGCTACAGCAAAAGGCTCCAGCTCCCAAAGTACATACGGAGAATTTCGAGCGATCAGCTCATCAACCCCACCCACTGCAAGTACTCGCCCTTTACTAATAATCGCAACACGGTCGCAGAGAAGCTGGATTTCACTAAGTAAATGACTCGATACAAATACCGCTAAACCCTCATCTGCTAGTTTGCGTATAAATTCTCGCAGCTCCTTAATTCCCTTTGGATCTAAGCCATTTGTAGGCTCGTCCAGAATAAGCAGACGCGGACGTCCCAGAAGAGCCTGCGCTATACCAAGTCGTTGTCTCATCCCAAGCGAATATGTACTTACCTTATCATGGATTCGTTGATCCAACCGAACGATATCTACGACTTCACTAATACGTGCATTATCTATACCTGGCTGCATTCGGGCAAAATGCTGTAAATTCTCCCATCCCGTCAAATAGGTATATACCTCAGGATTCTCAACGATAGAGCCGACAAATTGCAACGCTTTTTCCGGATTTCGGTTCACATTGTAACCACATACCGTAATCTTGCCCTCGCTTGGACGAATCAAATCGACAAGCATTCGAATCGTAGTTGTCTTCCCAGCTCCATTGGGTCCGAGGAAGCCAAAAATCTCTCCTTCTCTCACATCAAACGTAACATCATCTATAATCCACTTTCGCCCTATTTTTTTCCGTACCCCGTCTACAGACAAGACGACCGGGCTGGATTCTCCACTGTTCGCTTTTGTCATATTCTCCTTAGCTCCTTGTTACTGTCATTTCCTCGGCTAGTACTTGCTCAAAGGATATTTTATCTAATACAAATCATCATTCTTAGAAAGCTGGCTCTCACTTCTGTTCTAGTGTATAGCCTGAATGAATCGCTCTCCAATTCGTTGATAGCCATCCCCATTCGGATGAAAATGATCCGTTGATAAGTATTTGTCCAAATGCTTGTTAAACAAGTCGAAGGTTGGAACCAATGTCATATTGCTGTGCTTATTAATAATATCCATTGCCGCATTATTCCACTTCGCAACCGCCTGATTACCTGGTACAAGTAGATCTGGTATATCACCAAAGGGATTGTATAACCCCATATAATAAATTTGAGCGTTTGGATTGATTTCCGTGATTTTCTCCAGAATCTTACCTAATCTTTCTACTGCTTCCGGAAGGGCTGCTAGCAAAGACTCTGGAGTCAGCTCTTGATCAGTCGTGGATTCACTTTGAAGTGCGCCACTATTCTGCAAAATATTGGAGTCCTTGAATAAATCATTCCCTCCGATCGAGAGCAGAATGACATTCGCCATATGCAGCGCGTAATCTATACCATCTTCATCCAGCTTGCTTTGCAGTCCAGCAGTTGTTAAACCATTAATTCCCATATTACCCAGTAAATCAACTTCGACACCTTTAGCGGATAAACCACTAACCGTACGCTTAACAAATCCTTCTCCGGTGTTATCACCAGTTCCCTTGGCTAGCGAATCTCCGAGAGCAACAACTTTGAGCTTCTTAACCGTCTCCGTCACTGGAGCGGCTGTTTGCTGAGGTAAGTTGGTCCCTGACGCTTCTCCAACCGGATAGATGATGTCTCTGACCGCATAAACTAAACCTACAATTAGAATTATTGTTGTTACTATGGAAATCAGGCTGACCGTGCGCCATGTCCACTTTGAATCATTCAAGGCCATCCCTCCGTGTGCCGTTCTATTATGTATTGTTCCACATTTTACAAAGATCTTAACTATGTACATAAACATAAATCTTCCATACCGGTTTTGCAAATGTCTACAATAGAAATAAATCCAGCTAATCCGCTTATTTAACCCGAATCTGAATACGAAAATTCTCAAAAAAATTTAGCGATTAAAGTTTGGGTACAAAAAAACGTTCCCCGATTATCATCGGAGAACGTTTGATTCCAGCAACGTTTTTTTCAATTATTTACCAATAAATTCTTGAACCCAGTAGTTATTGTCATACCCTACACCGATATAATTGAAATTAGCATTCAAAATATTAGCTTTGTGACCAGGACTATTCATCCATGCTTTCATTACTTCTTCTGGTGTTTTTTGACCCATAGCGATGTTCTCGCCTGCAGCGTTATAAGTGATACCAAAGGATTTCATCATATCAAATGGTGAACCATACGTAGGTGAAGTATGTGAAAAATAGTTATTAGTACGCATATCCGTAGCTTTTGTAGCTGCTACTTTATGAAGGCTGTCCAATCCAGAAACGGGCTTCAAACCAGCTGCTGCACGCTCTTTATTTACCAGCGTTACGATCTGTTGAACATAAGTTCCTTTATTGCTCGCAGCACCTGTAGTAGGTGTAGTTTCTGTAGGTTTAGTTACAGGTTTAGTTACAGTGGTCGTATCCGAAGGCTTAGTTACAGGCTTAGTTACAGGCTTAGTTACAGTAGTTGTATCCGAAGGCTTAGTAACCGAAGTTCCGGTAGATGTATCTTTATTTGGAACCGTTCCTGTTTGAGGCTTGGACACCACGATTGTGCTATTAAAAATAGGGAATCCCTGTAGGTTAGCTTGTTTTAAATATTGTAAAACCTGCTCATAGCTAGTACCTGATTTAATTACTGTTACTTCAGTTGAGGCCGCATTCGCTTCGAGTGGAAGAGAAATACTAAGTGCCATAACAGCTGCTACACTACCACCAATAATTGCTCTTAATCTCTTGTTCTTCATTCTGCCATCTCCTCTTTCTTGTGTGTAATATATGTTCCTGCTTAGAGTGACCAGCTACAAATGTTACAAAGTTGTAATTTGTTCCTCAGTCATTGTAGCATAAATCTATCAGCTGTGCTCTTCTAATTTTTAACATTTACTAGTCTTAATTGTAAGTTTTCTGAGTATGAATGCATTCGATATTGGCGTTAAAAAGCAAAAAAAGTCGCCATTCTCGAGAGAATAGCAACTTCTGTGTGCTAATAGATAATAAGTAACTAGTGAAACGATTGCCAAAATTCTCCCTCAGTAGAGATAAGTCCCATAATTTCTGCATAAGGAATACGGAAAGTAGGAAAACCCGCAGAATAAGGAGCAATCTCATACGGTGCGAAATAAAGATATAACGCTTCATTATCTACAAAGAAAGGCTGATCTGAGGTAATTCCTTTATACGTATCCGGAAAAACATAGGAGTACTCAGGATCGTTCTCAATCTGCTTACCTACGATTTTACTGAGCTTCTCCACGTATCTACTTCCTGGCTTAAACAAATCACCTAGCTTATAGAACCTTCCGTTACGTACATTAGTATGTGTATAGATTTTGGTAGGCATGCCGTGGGCTGCTCCAAAAGGATAACGGTAACCCGTTAACTCCAGCACTAGAAGGTTTTTGCGGAAAAAGGACACTGAAAAATCACCATTATAACTGAAATCCTGTGTTGCTCCATTACTACCTGGGTCTTCGACTAGCGAAAGCTTCCGTAATTTATCATTAACCTCTCTAGAAACTTCCGCGCTTGCAATTCCTTCAACAACCGGATAGTAAACCAGATAATCCCTGTTCGGTTTATACTTCTTCTCGACTACTGAATATGGAGGTCTCAGTGGGATGACTCCATTTTGCCTCCAAATCTGCTTCCCTTGACGATCATAATATGCTGTACGTTGATCTATATCTGCTCTAATTAGGCGTCCACTGAGGGTAAGTGTTCCCGTCCCTTGAATAACTGGAGGCTGAGCTGCTCTTTTTCCAGTTCGATCTATAAAAAAAGTCTCCTTAGCATCATATACAGATGCCAGTCCGTCCTGATAATTATTCACACCAAGCAGGGTATGATTGCTCAGAATTGCTCCTGTCTCTGCATCAGCGATAATGTAACGTGAGCCTCGATAAGGTTGACTAGGGAATATTGGTGTTCCTATAGCTGCTCTGCCTTCACCAAGCTGCAGGACTTCATAATATTTCGCGGGGATAATCATTTTTCCTTGTTTATCAATCAGCCCGTAGGCGTTGCCATAGTTCTCAGCGGTATTCACCACTGCACGCCCCTCAGAGAAAGGTAAGGCAGAGGTAAATTGTGGCTGAATAGCTACTGTTCCATCCGTGTTTAAATAGCCGTACTTACCGTTCTCAGTCGCTTGATAGGAGAGCAGCCCATCACCCGGACTCCCTACGAATGGATGATTGTACGTATAGAGAATCTTCCCTTCAGGATCAATGAGTGCGTACTCTCCCTCTTTAATCTTGACCAAAGCCACACCATTCATGAAATCATTGGCGTCCACATAAATTGCAGGCAAAACCTCTTTGCCTTGCGCATCTACATACCCATATAGTGATGGACCACCCGTTGTATTTTGTTTCGAAAATAATGCAAGTCCCTCATGCAATGAGTTTAGATAATCATAACGGGCTGGAGTCACCTCTTTACCTTTTTCATCGATAAATGTGTACCCTTTCGCATCTGATACTACTGCGCGTCCTTCCGAAAAAGGGGCAATGAACGAGTAAATGGGCTTCACCCGCTCCCTTCCAGAGCTGTCGATCAGTCCGCTACTTTTTTTTCGTTGTACAATTGCTAGCCCGTTCTTCTGAAAATCCTCAGCATATTCGTATCTAGGTTCAATCTGAGCACGACCTTCGTCGTTAATATATCCCCAGAGCATACCCTCTTTAAGATTAAAAGGCGCCGGATGTAGCCCAGTATTCCTTAATCCGTCATCAACCCACTCCGGTAATACATACGGCGTCTCATAAGGCTTATTAGAGTAGTCTACACGATATAATCCCGCCTCTGCCGGGATCGTAACGAACAGCTCCTCTTCTGTGCGTATGAAATCTTCTTCTTGCTGCGTAATATATTCGTTCCAGCCAATGCCGTCCCATCTCCATACATCCGCTTGCAATGGACCATTGTCATTCCCTTTCCCCAGCTCATTCAATCTAATCCTTAACATCGAGTCGCTCCCCTTTAACAAAGGCATTTGCCTATAGAATATGGGAGAATGTTGGTTTATGTGATTTTGATCTTTGAGGTGTGGGAGGAAGGTTAGGGTGTGTAATAGGTGGGGCGTGCGGGAGAACGTGACGGCGAGACTGAAAGCTGTGCAAGTGGTGAGGCGGGGCTTGCGTGAGCAGACTAACGGGCGGAGGGACTGGGATGGAGCACGCCTGGAGCGAGGAGTAACGTAGGATGTGCAGAGTTAGTATGTGGGTGGGTTTATTTTGTGCGAGATGTGCTGAGTGAGCATGGAAGTGCGATTGATGTGATGATGCGGTATGTGCTGAGCGGCCGCTCCACGAACGGAATGTTGCTCCCATCGCTGCTGTCTCCAAATCCCTTGATTTGCACCTCAGTTTCGGATGAAATTCGGAGACAAAGGCGAACGCTACCGCTTGTACGCAATCATTCCGTTCTCTCCGCTGCTATCAGCGTGTTTCGTCAACACTATCTCACTATGTAGCTCGTTTCTATCGATTCAAGGCAGTTACACCTCCTGTTCTTCCACAGTAGCTCGTTTCGGTATTTCTGGGGCATTTATACCCCTTATTCTTCCACTTCGGCTCTTTTCCGCTATTTCTGGGGTATTTATGCCCCTTATTCTTCCTCTATGGCTCTTTACCGCTATTTCTGGGGTATTTATGCCCCTTATTCTTCCTCTATGGCTCTTTTCCGCTATTTCTGGGGTATTTATGCCCCTTATTCTTCCTCTATGATTCTTTTCCGCTATTTCTGGGGTATTTATGCCCTTGTTTCTTCACGCTTCCGCTCATATAGCTCATTTCAGCCGATTCTACGGGATTTTTACCGTTCTTTTGCCACTTGTAGCTCATTTCAGCCGATTCTGGGATTAATACCGTTCTTTTACCACTTCTAGCTCAATTCAGCCGATTCTACGGGATTTTTACCGTTCTTTTGCCACTTGTAGCTCATTTCAGCCGATTCTGCGGGATTATTACCGTTCTTTTACCACTTGTAGCTCGTTTTCGCCAGTTCTAAGGGATTTATACCGTTCTTTTACCACCTGTAGCTCATTTCAGCTGATTCTACGATATTTTTACCGTTCTTTTACCACATTTCAAACAAAAACGAGTGAAGTGTCTTCATGTAATATAAGTTGGTCTTAGACGTGGCTAAGTCTCTATAGGATTACTGGCGGCAGTAGGCGAAGGTGTTCTCACGATGTTGTTGTAGCGGTTTTGGATATAGTGATGTTGGTTGTGACAGTGTTAGTTGTTTGTTTTACCTGCTACTTTTTCGAAGCGAAGCCATCGAAAAAGGCATGCCAAAAAGCGTTTGCGATAACTAGCAAACGCTTCTTCTGCCCTGCCCCAGCGAGGTGATATAGGTAACGGAGCTAACGCGGTATCAATCAAGGAACTGAGAACAACAGTGATCAGAAGCCCAATATTCCCCGGAGTTAGCCCTTAATCACTACGCCTAAATCTCTAATTCTCTATCACGTTACTCCCTAATCACTACGCTGCTACTTCTTCGAAGAGTACTTCCGCATATCAAATGCGACAGCGGCTATAATAATCAAACCTTTGATAATCAACTGATAGTACGGGCTAATACCGATAAAGGTCAGACCGTAGTTAATGAGAGTAAAGATGATAACCCCCACTAGAACACCCGGCACAGTACCGATACCCCCGGTTGTAGATACACCACCAACTACACAAGCTGCAATGGCATCAAGCTCATACATGTTACCGTAGTTATTAGTTGCTCCACCTGTTCTAGCAGCTTCCAGAACACCTGCCAGACCATAAAGCGCACCAGCAATGGCATAGATGTAAATCAGGTTCTTGGAAACATCGATACCGGATACTTTAGCTGCCTGCATATTTCCGCCAATCGCATACATGTTCTTACCCAGCTTGGTTTTATTGAATACCACCCACACAATGGCGGCGACCGCCAGGGCTATCAGCACGATATAGGGGATTGAATATTGACCGCTTCCGATAAAGCCGGAACCAATTTTGGTGAAGTCAGGACGCAGACCACCAATCGGCTGGGATTGGTTCGGGTCCATATCAAAGTACAGGGAGTTCAGCCCGTACACGATGAGCATTGTACCCAGGGTAGCGATAAATGGCGGAACGTGAAGCTTGGAAACGACAATACCATTTATAAGTCCACAGAGAAGACCAGCAATGATAGCAATTGCTATAGGAAGGATTACTTCCACTTGCGGAAGATCTGGAAAAAACCGACGGGAATAGTCTGGGATTTGCAGCATCGAAGCGGAGATAACCGCCGTAAAACCAACCACCCGTCCAGCGGACAAGTCAGTACCTGCCGTAATAAGGATAAAGGCAACCCCAAGTGCGATGATAACGCGTGTAGACGACTGAATCAGTACGTCACGTAGGGTGTTGATGGACATAAAGTTTGGATCGTATATGATGATCCCCATAATCAGCAGTACCAGCACAATGTAAATTGCGTTTTGAGTCACAAAGGATTGAGCTTTTTTAACGTTCATTAGTAGTGATCCCCCTTAAAATTACGCAAACATATTCTCCTATCCGTACTCCTTAATGCTGTGCAGCGAGACGCATAACTTCGGTTTCCGTAGCTTGCTCGCCTTCTAATATTCCTGTAAGCCGTCCTTCCGACATGACCATTACACGGTCAGACATTCCGAGCAGCTCCGGCATTTCAGAGGAGATCATAATGATACTCTTCCCTTGCTGGGCCAAGTCGGCAATTATGGAGTAAATCTCGAATTTAGCCCCTACGTCGATACCACGGGTCGGCTCGTCCAGAAGCAGGATTTCGGGCTCAGTAAGCAGCCATCTGGCGAGTAGCACCTTTTGCTGATTACCACCAGAAAGATTCATGATTAGCGTTTTGGTTGTTGGCGTTTTGGTACGTAATTTTTCAATCATTTTATCGACTTCCACTTTCTTCTTTTTCCCATCTAGTAAAAGGAGAAGTTTCTGGTAACGATGTAGATTAGCAATCGCACCATTCTCATGAACAGACAAGACTGGAAATATGCCTGTTACACGACGCTCTTCGGTAAGCAAAGCCATTCCGTGTTTCTTAGCATCTTTCGGAGAATTGATAGTAACAACCTTGCCTTTAATAGAGATCGTTCCGGATTTCAAGGCTCGCAAACCGAACAACGCCTCAATTACTTCAGTTCTCTGGGCACCTACCAGACCCCCAACACCAAGGACCTCTCCACGTCTTAATTCGAAAGACACATCTTTAAAAGATCTTTCCTCCGGGGAGGTTAAACCTTCCACTTTCATGTATACTTCACCAGGTACGTTGAAGCGTTCAGGGAAACGGCTGGTCAAATCGCGGCCCACCATTTTTGAAATGATAATATCTGTAGTTAATTCCGCCGCTGGCCAGGTTCCGATTTTTTTACCGTCACGCATAATAGTAACTTCGTCAGAGATTGCGAGAATCTCTTCCATTTTGTGAGATATATAGATAATAGCTACGCCTCTACTTCTGAGATCCCGTATGATCCGAAATAAATGTTCCACCTCCACACTGGTTAAGGAAGAAGTGGGTTCATCCATTACAATAACTCGGGAGTGAAAAGAGACAGCCTTCGCAATTTCAATGGATTGGATTTTGGATACGGAAAGCTTACCCACTAATGTTTCGGGATTCAGGTCGATATCCAGATCTTTAAACAAATTTTCCGTATCAGTGAACATTTTCTTATGGTCAATAAACTGAATCGGTCCGATTCCCTTCGTTGGAAAACGTCCTAGCCAGATATTCTCCATAACACTACGGAACGGCACGGGATGCAGCTCCTGGTGAATCATCGAAATACCACTTTTTAACGCATCATTTGAACTGCTGATAGAAGCCTTCTCGCCATCCAAAAAGATCTCACCGGCATCCGGTGAATAAATACCAAAAAGACATTTCATAAGTGTGGACTTACCTGCACCATTCTCACCCATAAGTGCATGCACCGAACCCGGTCTCACCTTTAAACTAACATCATCCAGCGCTTTGACGCCGGGGAATTCTTTAGTAATGTTGTTCATTTCCAGCAAAAACTCAGCTTTTTCCATGTTGTTACGCCCCCTACGCTTTTTTTCTTTTTTATGAGAGGCACAGCGGTTCCATCCTGTTCCCTGCCTAAAAGAAATACCGAGGAGCGGTTATTCGCTCCCCGTGCTGTCATATGATCATGAGTAACTCTGTAGCCGAGGTTAATTACTTAGCGTCAGCTATGTTGTCTTTCGTAATCTTTTTGTAGGAAATCCATACGTATTGATTATCAGTGATATCAAAACCTACATTATCTTTCGTAGGCGTTTCGCCTTTAGCAAGCAGAGCGGCAACTGTGATAGCAGCCTTACCTTGGTTATTCGCATCATTCAGCACCGTTCCAAGCATTGTTCCATCTTCCAGCGCTTGAATCGCAGGAGCAGTTGCATCCACACCTACTACCGGCATGAATTTGTCACCCGTAAAGTAGCCTGAAGCTTTCAGAGCTTCGATTGCACCGAGGGCCATATCATCGTTGTTAGCAAGAACAGCTTCAATTTTGTCGCCGTGGGAGCCAAGGAATGCCGCCATTTTTTCTTGTCCTTTTACGCGATCCCACATTGCTGTATCTTCAGCCAGTTTCTCTACCTTGATTCCTGCATCTTCGATAGCTTGAATAGAGTAAGTAGTACGAAGCTCAGCATCTTGGTGTCCTGGTTCACCTTTCAGCATTACATATTGGAGAACTCCGTCGCCGTTCTTGTCCGCTTCAGGATGTGCTTTCCAGTAGTCAACAATCAGTTGGCCGGACATTGTACCGGACTCTTCTGCTTTCGCACCTACATAATAAACTTTATCCCATTTCTTCATATCTTCAGGAAGCGGTTCGCGGTTAAGGAATACCACTGGAATGTTTGCTGTTTTTGCTTTTTCGATAATGACGCCAGCAGCTGTACGGTCAACTGGGTTAATCAACATCCCGTTATATTTTTTAGTGATGAATAAGTCAACCTTGTCATTTTGTGTTGGTTGTGAATTTTGGCTATCTACGATATCTACTGTAGCGATGCCTTTAGCAGCACTATCGATAGCGTTACGAACACCTGTCATAAAAGTATCGTCAAATTTGTAAATGGCGACCCCAACTTTAGGCGTTTCTGTTGTAGTGCCCGAGTTCTCAGTCTTTGGAGCGTTAGTTGCCTTGTCTGAAGCACTATCTGTAGTTTTGTTGTTGCCACCACAGCCTGTCAGAGCAGCACCCAGCAAAGCACTAGCTAATAGAACGGAAGTGATTTTTTTCATTATTCATTGACCTCCTATTTATACTTCTTTTTTTGTTTGCCCCTGATCGTCTCGGGTACATCCATATTATGCCTCACCTGAAAACGCTTGCGAATATAAAATCCTACTCATTACTATAAAAATTCTAATGAACCCAAGAAGAAATATAAGGATGATTTTCATTAAAAATTTATACTTTCTTATATTCTAAAATAAAAAACGAATACCGCCCCATTCAAGGATGGTATCCGTTACACGAAACGTATAAGCATAAACGCCTTCGGCGCCTATTTTAAAACAGCTCCTATCTAACAAACGGAAATAACAGCTTTTGATTCTCTGGCCACAGCATATTGTCCAAATCAATTAGCTTTGTTCCTGTATCGACGCGTTCTGGTACATCGATTCCTTCGATCACTTCAACGGCATGTTTTACAGCCAAATACCCGTTGCTAAAAGGATTTTGGATCACTGTTGCTTGAACAGTACCGTCCTGCAGCAATTCCATCATGGAAGGAGAGCTATCAAAGGCTACCATTTTTATATTTTGCAGGCCCCGACTTTGGATAGCCATTGCGGCCCCTTGTGAAGCAGTCTCATTCAGGCTCGCGATTCCCCGAAGATTCGGATGCTTCAGCAGCATCAGTTGCGTAAGATCTTCTGCATCCTTAATACTGGAGGTCGTGTATGAAATCTCAACCACTTGTATATTCGGATAACGTGCAGTGTAATTTAAAAATCCCTTTTCCCGCTCCTCTGCGTCTCTTGCACCATACTCAATGCCATTAGAAGACTCCAGCTTCTCACTCTGCGTTGAATTGGTGAAGTTAATAATGCCAACCTCGCCGTATCCTTTTAACAGCTTGATCAATCGTTCTGCAGATTTTTGACCCGCCTCATAGCCGTTCGAGCCAATATATGTCCTTACTCTTGCTGAACCTACTTCCGCATCTACGGATATGACAGGAATTTTGGAATACGCCGCCTGATCTACAACCTGAGCAAGCCCCATGTAACTACTTGCAGCTAAAATAATCACGTCTGCTTTTTCTTTTATGGAGTCCTGCACCATCTTCACCTGTTCTGTGATGTCACTCTCGGAGTCCGGAGCTTTGAAGGTTAGTTTGACGTTGAATTCCTGCGCTGCAGCTTCTGCTCCCAATTTAACCGTATTCCAGTAATCGCCCCTGTTCATTTTCACAATAAGATGAATATTACGGGTCTTATTTGTATTGATGTAATTGGGCGCTGAATTAAAACAAGAGGTAACTGTAGTCCATAACACCGCACACATTAACAAGGTTAGCCAAAAACGAAAGGTTTTCATGACGATGTCTCATCCTCCTTAAGCCCTTCATTGCCTTCGCCTTTTGCTAGTGCCGGGAAGATAAGGGTAACCGTAGTGCCTTCTTCAATTTCACTTTCAAAAGAAAGTCCATATTCACGGCCATAGTACAACTCAATACGCTCGTTCACATTTCTTACGCCTACCCCGGAACCACTCATACTCTTACTGCCGCCTGTCAAAATAACCTTCATAGTCTCCTTGGACATTCCTAATCCATTATCACTAATCCTTATAATGACAAGATTGTCCTTCAGTTCTGCTTGGATAGAGATAAAGCCTTCATCAGGCATCATTTCTATTCCGTGATACAAGGCATTCTCTACAATCGGCTGCAAAATCAGCTTAATCGTCTGACACTGCAGTACTTCATCTTGTGCAATGATCTCGTAGCGGAATTTATTTTTAAAACGAAAGCTCTGAATGACGAGATAATGACGAATATGATCAAGCTCTTCCTGCACGGTAATCATATTATTCCCTTTGCTTAGACTAATTCGGAAAAACTTAGATAAAGATTGAATCATTGTAACGACCTCCTCCGTCTTACCACGCTCAGCAAGCCGGATCACAGAGTTCAAAGTATTGTACAAAAAGTGTGGATTAATCTGGGATTGCAGAACTTCAAGCTCACCCTTACGTTTCGTCTCTTGTTCATAAATAATTTGATCCATCAATTGACGAATACGCTGTAGCATGAGGTTAAAGCGTTTAGACAACTGTTCTACCTCATAGGCACCACTCACATCGATTCGAGTATTAAGATCCCCTTCTCCTACCTGCTGAAGTGTCCGTTCCAGCTTACGGATCGGGCGGGCAATTCGCGCAGACAAAACGACAGATACGATAATTACACATAAAATAACTACCGCTAAGAACCAGGATAAAAAGTTGTTCAGATCACGCTTGGTGGTCACGATCTCGTCATAATAAGCAACACCTACTATTTTCCACCCGGTCTGTTCTAACGTACGTACTGTAATAAATCGTTTTTCACCTGTAGACTCATCCAAATAGCTACGATAAGCATATTCCAATACCGGCTCCACATTCTCATACTTTAAACCAGCATAAATAAGCTGCTGCTGCGGATGATACACGATGTTGCCTAACTGATCGAGGATGTAAGCGTATCCTCTTTTACCAAGCTTAACCTGCTTACTCAGCTCATCTATGGTGCGAAAGTTAAAATCCATCAGGAGGATACCCGTTTTTAGGACTCCATTTTCCTGATATTGAATGAGTTTACTGATCGACACAACCCAAATATATTGACCTTTAAACAAGTTCTGAATATGGGGCGCTGAATAGGAGATCTCAGATGTTCTTTTGGCCGTTGTAAACCAGCTCTGGGTTTCTAACTGTGTGTTGCTGCGCAACTTCTGTCCTGCTGTACCCACGACGTATTTCCCCTGTGGTGTAAAAACCGCAGCAGAAACCAGATCCTCTCTACTTCCCATTAACATGGCCATTCTTTCCATCAGTAAAGCGGAGTCCACGGAGGGACTATTCGTAATTTGATCTTCTGCAGTTTCAAAAATATTTCGCATTCCTTTTACATAAAGCTCCAAATTGTAGTTCACTTGCTCAATAATCTGCTGCATATTCATATTGGCATTCTCTTCTGCTGTCTTCGCAAACTTGTTATACAGCATAAGGCTGACAACGACGGCTACAAGAACGGCAACGGATGTAAAAGTGAGCGTAATCGTTACTTGAATACTACGCAGCTTAGAGGACAACCGGCGTTTTCCCCCTGTTGGATGCTGCGGCCGCAGTCGAAAAGAATAGGGCTTTTCTTGCCGCATAACTACCCTCCTCTGGAGCTATTTTTATACTCTTTGGGAGACTGACCATATTTTTTACGGAAGCAAAAGCTGAAATAGTTAGGATCAGCAAAGCCAATTTTCTCGGCGATTTCAAAAGCCTTCAGTTCCGTGGAGCGTAAAAGTTCCTTTGCTGCCTCTAATCGGATTTGCAAGAGATAACTAACGAAAGTCATCTTCATTTCCTTCTTAAAAATACTGCTAAAATAACCCGTACTGATATGTAAATGCTGACAGACCCTTCCGATAGAAATATCCGATTCTTCATAATGGCTACGGATGTAATCTTTAGCTTCATCAATGAGCAGCTTATAGCTAGATTGGCGTTCTAAGGCAATAGAGTCCATTAGCCGGCTGCAGATCGTAATAATCCATTGCTTGGCTTCACTCATACTATTGAATTTATTCATCTCAGTTAATGAGGAAATGCCAGATCCAACGAACTTAGCAGCATCACTACCGGACTCTTTGGCTACACGCAGAATGGATGTAATAATCTCCAGCAAAAAAATCTGATAATCCTGAGTAGATACCTGCTCAGCATTCAATCCGCCAAATAACTCCTCCACGACCTCCTTAAGCTCCTGTACGGTTCCCATCTTAATCGTTCGGATTAAGGACTGCTGGGTCAATTCATCATAGGCCAAGAGTGTATTCGAACGTGACTCCACATCCTCGATCCAAATGACTCTGTTGTTGCCAAGAATGAGACGATAATCTAACGCTTGCATGGCATCTCCAAAGGAGTTAAATAGCATAGCAGGCGAGTGACAAACCGTTCCAGAACCAGCGGTTACCGTTAGCTTAAGAAACCGCTGCACATTGTGGCGGATTTCTTCTAAAATTTCAAAAGTTTTCCCCGTAATTTCAGTTTCTTCTCCTGCATCACAAATGGAAAGAAGCACTACCTCATCACGATGGATAAACACCCTGCCAAAATTATGCTTATTACATAATTCTTCTGCAATATTCAGCACAGCGAAGAGCTGTAAATTTCTCTCTCCCGTATCTCGCAAAGAAATTTGCTTACCTGCGGTAAGGCTAACCGTTTCCCGCTCTGGACGAATATAATCCACACTAATTACCGAGGCTTGGAACCATTTCCCATGTAGATCTATTCCGTATTCCGAACTTTTCTCATCTATTTCATTCATTCGTAACTTGCGTGAAACTAGTGAAGATAAAAACTGCTCACGCAGCACAGGCAGACTTTTCCGATAATGCTCACTGAGTACAAAAACATTCTCCTTCTCTGCAATTTCAGCCTCTATAGTGGCTCTGACCTTTAGCAGAACATCAATCAACTCCTGTGAAGAAAACGGTTTCAAAATATACTCATCGATTTGCAGTTTAATCGCCTTCTGTGCATATTCAAATTCATCATACCCTGTCAGAATAATGATCTTGGTATTAGGATGCCGCTCGCGAATCCATTCCGCCAGCTGCAGCCCGTTCATAAAAGGCATTTGAATATCAGTCACAACTACATCCGGGAGCAAACGATCTATCGCATCCGCTGCCTCTCGTCCATTCTCCGCCTGTTCTACAATTTCGAAGCCATAGTGCTCCCAATCAATCTGACTGATGACCCCTTCCCTTACATCTTCTTCATCTTCAGCAAGTATTAACTTGTACATTTCTCATCCCTCTTTGGACACGATTTATTTAACTGTCATAAAATTCATTCTATATGATTCAAACTATTCCATCTATGGTTAAGTTATTTAAATAGATTTTGAGCAAAAAAAAACCATCCCGCCGTAGCTGGGATGGGGATGATCGGAACCTATAAGTATTATAGCAACGCTTTGTTAAAGCGATAGCCTGCTGTCTTTTCGAAACCTAGATGACGATAAAAAGCATGTGCCGGTGCGCGTTCTACGCGGTTACCACTTCTCAAGAAGAGCTGACAGCAACCTTGCTCACGTGCCCATTCTTCAGCTGCGGCCACAAGTCTTTTACCGAGTCCGTTTCCTCTGAGTTCTTCTGATACGATAAGTGCAGTAATCTCAGTGATACAATCTGTCTGTTTGTAATACGAGATTACCTGTCTAAGACCGACCATTCCCACAACTTCATTGTTTAGTTCTGCAACAAGCGTGCATTGGAGATGGTTATTCTCCATGCTTTCAAGTCTCTCTTTCATCACGCTAAGCGTTGTTGGATAGCCGAATTCACGCAGAAGCGCTGTCACTCTCTCCAGATCATTCAAGCCGCATTTGCGAATTTCCAGTACAGGTGCCATGGTACTACTGTTCATCCTCATTTACCTCCACTTTTAGCATAGACGCTGCCTGCTTGGCTACCGTCCGCGCGATTTCCACATTTTCCGCCGCACTTAACGCTACAGCCATCCGCCGCCCTGGACGGACTTCTGGTTTACCAAACACCCGAACCTGAGTCCTAGGTAGTTCCAAAGCTTCACCAATTCCGGTCACAACAAAAGCTCGTCCTTCTCCTTCAGCCTTCAGCGTAGCTGAGGCACCTGGTGTCAGTAATTGTACTGACTGGACTGGAAAACCAAGAATAGCTCTGACATGCACTGCAAATTGAGATAAATCCTGCGTTGCCATCGTTACCATCCCCGTATCATGAGGTCTAGGGGACACTTCACTAAACAATACGCCTCGATCCGTCAAGAAAAGCTCCACTCCAAAAATACCAAAACCTCCGAGCTGATCGGTAACTGCCTTGGCAATAGACTGAGCTTCATCCAGAAGTTCCGCCTTCATAAAGTGAGGCTGCCATGATTCGACATAATCCCCGTCCTTCTGAATATGCCCAATAGGTGGACAAAATATCGTGCCAGACACGGACCGCACCGTTAAAAGTGTAATCTCGCTTTCAAAGGTAACGAATGCCTCTACGATAACACGAGTCCCTTTAGCTCTCGCTCCATCCAAAGCAGTGTTCCAGCATTCTTCTGCATCCTCCGGCCTTTTGCAAACACTCTGACCTTTGCCGGAAGAACTCATAATCGGCTTGATGACACAAGGAGTGCCTAGTTCTGCAACAGCTTGATGCAGTTCTTCCAGACTATCTGCAAAACGATAATCCGCTGTTGGCAATCCAAGTTCTTCAGCAGCAAGTCGGCGAATGCCTTCTCTGTCCATGGTCAGACGAGCCGCTCGTGCGGTCGGAACAACGAAGAAACCTTCCTGTTCAAGCTCTTGAAGAGCATGAGTAGCGATTGCTTCAATCTCCGGAACAATAACATCCGGTTTTTCTGAGCGAATAAGCGTTTTAAGCGCCTCTGCATCCAGCATATCAATAACATGTGAACGATGAGCTACACCCATCGCTGGTGCATCGCTATAACGGTCTACAGCTACGGTCTCTACGCCAAGACGTTGAGCTTCGATTATGACTTCCTTACCCAGTTCCCCGCTGCCCAGTAGCAGCAGCTTGCGGCTTTGAGCTGAAAAAGGAGCTCCCCACATTGTCGATTTCAACCTCTTTCGGCAAATTGACTATCTCGTTTCCATAAATTTCTGAAAACAAAACAGTTTCATTGTATATTTTCAGGCTTCTTTATTTTCATCCATCATACGCCAGATTGCAAGTGTTCTTCGACAATTTCCTACAAATTTCAAAGATTTTTGTCTAATCTATCAACGAAAGATTGTTCCAAGAGAGATAATTGGTGACCTAATTGACCCCAATGATCTGCGGATTCACCCCCTTTAAGGAGATCTAACATCGCTTTCTCTTGCTCTGCTAACCCTTCTTGTAGGCGTTCTGCAGCAACCTTTAATTCTCTGGCTATGCAATCGACATAATGCGTAAGCAATTTTTTCTTCTGCTCTGCCGCCGCAACATTAACAGCTTCTTTCACAAGAGGCTCAGCCGCACCTTTGACTTGCTCCCGGCCAGCGCCTTCAAAGAAATAGCGAGGCGATTTGAAATGTCCCCATAAGGTTGGCCATTCCACGGACTGAAGCTGGCATTCAAGCTCACTAGGAGAAGGCCATTTTGCTTCTTCATTCTCCATCAGATGAAACTCTTGAGTAGAGAAAAACAGCTCAGTAGCAGCCGCTTCAGCCGCTTCATGAACAAGTCTACGCCCGGTACTTTCCAGTCGCAACGTTGTCGCCCATAGCTCTTGCTCCAATTCACGTTTAGTGGTACGCATCAGCTCTGCACCACACGCAGCGAAGATAGCTTTTAAATTTCCTGCGTCTTCACGTAATAATGAGGGGTGGAAAGATTCCTGAAAATTTCTGGTGAAGGAGAAGCTAATTCTTTGACAGACATGATAGATCAGTTCCTCACCTTCATGAACAAGATCTCTGCTAGGACGTTCTTCGGTCTCCAATAGGGAAAGTCTCTTCATAGCTAGCTGACGACGTTCTTGCATTTCTTTTAATCCTGCTTCACGCTCGTTTGCCGCCATGGAAGCGAGATTCTGCCACTCTTCCGCTCTGCGGCGAACAGATGCGATGCTCTCTGCAGCTGCGTTAAGTGAAAGTTGAGGAAGTTCATCCCCCGCAAAGCTTGATAAGGCTTGCTCAAAATGATGGAAACGGGAAGCCTCATAGCGTGCATAATCATGCTGGGTTTTGCCTTCCAGAGCAAGCAAGCTAGAGAGTGCATAAATTCTCGGCGAGCGTAAGCCGCCTGCACGTAAATTTTGAGCAACATGTTCTCGTACCTCTTCCAATTCATCTTCGCCTGAAGCAAGATCAGAAGCGTTGATAATAAAGAACATTTTATCAAGTGCAAAGCTATCTTTAATTCGGCCTAGCTGCGCAAGCAGACCTCGATCTGCTTTTGAAAAGGCGTGGTTGTAATAGGTAACAAAACAAATCGCGTCTGCGTTTTTCATGTAATTAAAGGTTACGCCTGTATGACGAGCATGCAATGAGTCGGCTCCTGGTGTATCCACGAGTACAATTCCGCTTTCGGTCAATGGACAGGCATAATACAAATCAATCCCCTGCACAAAACAGGCTCGGGTCTCCTCCGCTACAAGGCCTCGGTATTCTTCTAAATCAACCGTTCGCACCGTTCCCAGCAAGGGCTCAGCTTCTGCCCAGCCAGCCGCTGCTGCCCTTAGAAATCCCGCATGTGGCAACGCAGAGGGATGAACTCCCCTTGCAGGTAAGCTTGCTAGAACTGTTGTCCATGAGTTTTGCTGTGGTTCTCCTAGTTGCAGCACACTGAAGGAATGGCAGATGTCATCCCAGAAATCTGCCATGGTCTTCATTGTGACAACCGCGCTGGCATGGCGGAAGTCACCTTCCGGCGCCAATATGCGGTTGACCGCAGCCGTGGCGGGATGTGGAGACACGGGCAGCACCTCTTCGCCGAGCAAAGCGTTGGCGAAGGAGGACTTACCCGCGCTGAATGCACCGAACAGCGCGAGGGTAAAGCGGCCGCCGGCGAGATCCTCTGCCCGTGCGGCCAGACTCCGCGCCGCCGATGCCATCGCTGGCTCGCGGCGCAGCAGCTCTGCCGCAGCCGCCAACGCTTCAGCGGCTGCCGATAGCCGGCGGCGGCCGCCCGCCGGCGAAGCCGTTCCCGCCGCCCAATTTGCGGCGGCGGCACTTCCAGCCGCGACGTTTTGCGGCGGCTGGACCTCCCGCGGTGCGGCGCTCTGCGCAGCCGCTCGCGGGGTTACCCTCACCTCCGGCAGGATGCCGGGGGTGAGGGGCCGGCGCGGCGGCAGCAGCGCCGCGAGCTCGTGCGCGCGGGCAGCTGCCGCGCGGTCCAGCGCGGCTAGCGCGTCAACGGCGCGCGCCTGCCGCGCAAGAGCCTGTTCGCGGCGCTGGAGTACGGCACGCTGCTCATCCATGTGCGGAGGCAGCTTCGCTAACAGCTCATCGCTCACCGCTAACGCGGCACGGCGGAACTGGCTCTTAATATCAGCCGCAAGTGTGCGGCAGAAATTGAGCAGCGCCTCGCCGCTATACCCCGTTCCCGGCTTAACTGCAGCCGCCAGCCACTCCTGGCTCACCGCCGGGAATCCTTGCTTCAGAGTCATCTCCGCCTCCTCCTCCCACAGCCCGAGATTCTCCGCCCAATCACGTACCAGCTGAATCAAATGCCATTGCAGCTGAGCAGAAACCTCTCGGGTCAACAGTCCTTGCCAGACTGCCAATCGTTTACTTTGTTCCTTCTCCCGCCGTGCAGCCGTAGAGAATAACCCTAATCGAAACGTAGGGCTAGCACTTTCCATATAGCTTCCCGACGCCTCTCTTACATCTGCAGGCATTAGATTAGCATTATTAAGTAAGGTGTCTAGGCCAGTTCGCAAACTCGCTCGTGACTGCTGAGGCAACGCCTCAAGTCGTTCCTTCTCTTCTTCGAGTGACTTCAGTTCATTCGTCACTGTCTCTGCCTTCGTACCTTCTAGTTCTTCAAGGAGAGCTGCTCTTTCCTCCTGCTGATCTTCACGGAATGCAGTTAGAGAAGAATCCGCTGTATGATGAATAGAACGAGACAAGCTATATTGAAGCAGCTGTTCCTTTTGTTCCAACAGTTCGGTTATAAGGCTGAGTAGATGATCCCAATGATTAAGAGGATGCTCTTTCTTTTTGAGAGAGGTGAATAGAATTCCCGCACAATGAATCCCCCATTGTTCAAAAGCATTTTCAAGTTGACGTTTATATTCCTCAATGGAAATCTCTTGTTCCCTGTGCTTATCGATCTGATTAACAATCAGATACAAAGGTTTACCCCAGTCACTAAGATTTTTAGCAAAGGCCAAATTATTCTCTGACTGTACATGGTTATAATCCATTACATAAAATACGACATCAGCTAAATGCAGCGCAGAGCGGGTGGCCGCCTGATGACCATCATCCGTCGAATCTACACCAGGTGTATCCAATAGTACGCCATCCTTGCCTAGCAGTGGTATCTCATTCCACACTTCAATTGCGGAATATTCACCACCATTTCGACAGTATTCTTGTAATCTTTCTGGAGTTGTCTCTATAGGAGAAGGATCATTTTTACTTCCTTTAACTCTAGGATAAATAAGCACTCGTGGAACTCCACTGCGAATAGAGACAATATTCGCACTAGTCGGCACAGGTCCAGAAGGTAGCACTGAACTGCCGCAAAGAAGATTGATCATACTGGATTTTCCTGCCGAAAAATGTCCGCAAAAAGCAAGGGTCAGTTCATTCCCACCCTCTTTATGTTGTAAATCTTCATATATACGTTCAGATCCCTCATCACCCCAGCGATGCATTAATCCACGCAACTGGAAAAGCAGCGATGCCGTTTCACTTAATGTCTCTTTCTCGATTCTAACCTGTTCCGCTCTCACTGACTCTCCACCTCCACTGTTACCATCTAATCATGCTTTGAATATAACCCATTCAAGAATACGAAATCAGACTCATTATAAAAATATAGGAAAGTAAAAGTTTCACATGATACATTATCCTTATATTTCTCGCTTAAACGCTTACCGTCCTTATAAGGACGCCGAAGACGTTTATGCTTATTCAATGTTTATACAGGTGTAATTTCTGTGATGTCACGCAGAACCTTTTTTATAAATAATAATTACAGTTTATCACCAGTTTGACACAAATTAAATACACACTACTTACAAAATAACCTATCATCTCTTACGAAATGAGGTTATTCAAACATCTTTCTGCTTTTTCGCTAGAAAAGTAAGAAACAAAAAAGGAGCCAGCCCTAGGGCCGACTCCTTTTATCACTTCTAAATTTATGCAGTTTCCGAAACAGGCAACAGAATTTCGAATACTTTTCCGTGTTGCAGAATAGTCAAACCACGAGATTTATCTCTCATTACAACAACCTCGGGTTTCACTGACATACGCTCAAAATAGTGTTCAGGAACGTCACCGGAATGACTGATCGTGATACCTTCTACTTCTTGCTCTTCGTTCTCTTCAAGTGGGCTTTCCACTACGCGATCAAAAATATCCGAGAACACTTCAAAATTATCTGTGTATACAGAAATGCATTTCATCTCTATCCCATCCTCTTCTTCAACTCTAACTTTTTGGCGTATGATCTTTAGCTTTCCTGACAACAGCTGTTTTCATACGTTTTTTGCCCTCTCGACATACATCAAGGAGCGGACAAACTTGACATTTTGGGTTCTGTGCCTTGCAGTGATATCGTCCGAAAAAGATAAGCCGGTGATGAGTGATCGTCCATTCGTCACGTGGCACAGCCTTCATCAGCTTCTTTTCCACTTCCAGCACAGAATCTTTCCAGCCTGCTAATGCAAGTCGTTTAGCAACCCTCTCCACATGCGTGTCCACTGCAATGGCAGGAACTCCAAAAGCATTGGATACTACTACATTTGCAGTTTTACGACCTACACCGGGTAAAGTTACAAGCAAGTCATGAGCCTCAGGCACCTCGCCACCATACTGTTCTATGAGTATAGAGCATAGGCTTTGGATATGCTTAGCTTTGTTACGATATAGGCCGATGCGCCGGATATCCCCCTCCAATTCCTCCAGCGGTACAGAAATATAATCGATGGGGGCTTTGTACTTTTGGAACAGGTCCACGGTCACTTTGTTCACCGTTGCATCCGTACATTGGGCTGATAACAGTACCGCTATCGTTAATTCAAAAGCGTTACTGTGATTTAGCTCGCAATGAGCATCAGGGAACAAGTCTCCAATCGTATCCAAAATGTGGCGGACCTCTGCAACTTTCATAGTGTCCCCTCCACGGAGTGATTACGCTCATTAAAACTCACATGAGCGTGTCCTCTCTAATGTAAAGAAATATAAGCAAAGTCTGTATTATAACGTATGGTTTCATACATTTCAAGAAAATACAACTCTTATACTTTCTTATATTTCAAAAAAAACGTCTTGACGCAGGCAAAGCTCCTGTGTCAAGACGGTGATTCACCCAGAAATCCACCATTGCTACTATTGTTTCACAATTTCAACCACGATATCATTATTGAAATACATTATAATATTATCATTTTCTTTCAGAGATTGCACGGACAATGTCGTATCTCCTTGATGAATATATACATTTGAAGCAAGAGTGAACTGATACTTATCGTTCAGATTAGCTCTCTTAGTCACCAATGAGTTCGCCGTACTGTCATAGCGAGAGAATGAACGAGTTAACTGTGGTAACACACGAATGACTGTCGCTCCATCCGTGCCTTTACGAATCTCCACTCTGTCCGCTGTTGTTAAGTTACTTAGAGCAGTTGTTGTAGCGCCATCACGAATGATTCTAACCCCACCGCTTACAGCAAAGTTTTGTGCCGCTCCAGCATACTCTTTTACAACCAAACTATTCGCTGCAGCATCGACTGAATTAATCTGACCCGTTGTAAGCTTAACTGCCTGAATAGCGAGTGGAGTGCTTCCATCAAAAGTCACATTCAGAAAATCTCCCGATTTCACAGCTGTCAGCTTAATGCTCTCGCCAGCTTCATTTGTTATTGGAAGTACAGCAGTATTGATCTCACTTGTTCCACCGCTCCATTTAACACTCAAACGATTTGTTCCGGCATTAACAGTTGCTGCTTCAACTTGTAAAGCTGTCTTCACTTTCAGTACTGCAATAATGTCCTGGCCAGTTGTCAGTGAAGCTGTCACATTACTACCAACAGGAACATCACTTAAAGTTGGACTATTCTTACCAAAGAGATCAATTAATTGTGGATAAGGCATCGTTAAAGTTTGCCCATCATTAAGCTTCAATACAATAGTTCTCGAGGAAGTATTAACAGCCGTCAAGGTTCCTTCATACTTTGTGACAATTTCCAACGATAAAGCCCGTTGTCCTATAGCTTTTACATTTACTTTACGGTTCTCAATAAGTTTCGTACCGATATTAGTTAAGTTAGGAAGTGCACCTTCAATTAACAGTTTTGTTTTTTCATCCAACTGAACGACATGCGCCTTTTTATTGGTATCCATAACTGTCAACAGCTGAGTTTTAGTATTATAATCAATAACCGTCGCTCCACTATACTGCTCAATTTGACGACTTAACACTTCAATCTTTATGACTTGATCACTGCTGTTCAGCGTAAGCTGAATTTTGTCCCCACCTACTGTGTCAGCTATAAGATCATCGGCCACAGCGCTATTCATGTTTGGAATAACAATTGATGGTTTTGTTGCCAGCAGTTTGACTTCACGAGTTCCATCTTCTTTTTTATAAACAACAGTTGAACTGGTCAGTTCTGTAAGTACACCTTGAACTGTCCGTTCAACACCTTCTGTCACTTCTACAGACCGTATCACATTTTCTTTAACCGTATATTTAACAGCAGAACCTGTCTTCAATTCTGCAGGCTGCAACACGGATGCTTGATAAGTGAATAATGAAGTTCCATCTTCCCATTTAAAGGTTTCCACCGCACCAGCAGCATTTTTAAACGTAATGCTTTTCCCAGTAAGATCTATACTTTGAACGGTACCTGTTGTCGTTTTGTTAACTACCCCTGAAGTCACTTGAACCTTGACCACTTTATGTGAACCACTATAAGTTTCACGCTGTAACGTAACTATGCTGTCTGCTACCAGCGAAGCAGGTTCAATTGAAGTCCCACTTGCGTCTACAAAGGTAGTCGTTTCATCGTAGTAATATTCAGTGAACCCAGTAGCTGATTTCAGCCATAGCTTATTACCAGGTGCTACC
This sequence comes from Paenibacillus sp. B2(2019), assembly GCF_008370385.1. Classification (NCBI taxonomy): domain Bacteria; kingdom Bacillati; phylum Bacillota; class Bacilli; order Caryophanales; family Paenibacillaceae; genus Paenibacillus; species Paenibacillus sp. B2(2019). The sequence goes on along the minus strand of NZ_VTZR01000024.1, from coordinate 483,375 downwards.
ATTGCGAAGCTTCCGGAAAGGCTCTCCACTTGTTGTGTAGGGTCAGTCACTTCAACATAGGCTGCGTTATATGTCGCTCCAATTACAGTAACCTTTGTGTAAGGTTGGATATCACTTAGATTTATTCTACTTTCAGAAGCGCTTGTGTAATAAGCGGTGCTCGCTCCCAGGGTATATGTAGAAGTCTTTCCGTTATTATAAACGGATAGTTTCCCATCTGCTAATTGACTGATTGTTCCTGTGTAAGTGTTATCATACTCAAGCGTATTATGGGCTTCTGCCCGACTGAAAAAGGTCGCCAGCTGAGCACGGGTCACAGCCCCTTGAGGATCAAAACGATTACCGTCAAGGCCATTGGCTAATTTTAGATCAACAGCAACGTTGATGTACCCTCTTTTGTTTGCAGACACTTTAGCATCGTCTGCAAAGCCTGTCGGTTTGCTAGCTGCTACAGTTGCATCTGCACTTTTTCCTAGTGCACGAATTAACAGTTCAGCAATCCATTCTCGGGATGCTTTACGTTCACCCCATGAAGTTTTCAAATTATCAGGAGACATTTCCGTAGTTTTGTCCAAAAGACCTTGCTGGAAAGCTAGAACAACGTAATCTTTGTAATAATTTGAAACCTTAAAATCAGTAGGCAAGGCCACAGCTGAAGAAGTATCCACTTTATCCTGCAACTTCATAAAACGTAATGCCATAAGCACGGCTTCCTGCTGAGTTACAGAATCTCCCGGGCGAAACAAACCATTATTTCCAACCACAATTCCTTGTGATGCTAATTTATAAATATGCTTTTCAGCCCAGAAGCCTGTCTTCACATCGCTAAAAATGCCTACAGATTGTGTAGTGGTTGTTGCTGCTGTCGTAGCAGCTGTATCTGCAAACACTGCGCTTGCGCCACTAAAAATCATGGTTCCAGCCATAACAGCCGATACTGCTTTCGTAGAATAAGCCTTCAATGGACGTTTTGACCTTTTTTGCGCGGACAATAGATTATTCCCCTCTCTATGACTCAAATAAATAGTAAAGTTTAAAGTTCGTCAGTTAGATGCTTTTATCCTTTGTTGTAATAACAATTAGCTATTATCTCTAGTCATAGGATGCATTAGGTCAACATGACCCATCAAGCTTTCAACCTTTTCACCATCCACCAAAACTTCGATGCTTTTTACTTCTTCAAATTGAAAATAGGTTTTGGCAAGTGATGAAATCGCTAAGGACTCCCCACCAGCACCCAGCTGTGCTTCATCCGGTTTATGAAGATCCATCACAATTTGACCATCAACAAACTTTAACGATTTCAGTTCAATCTTGCCCCATAACGATACAAGGTCAGTATTCTCGTTGCTTTGCAATGCTTTGAACGTCTCTGTATATTTCTCAACATCGTCAGAGAAGCTAATGCTAGTCTTAGCAGGAATCAGATCCATAACTTGTGAATCCGTATAATATGCATAGATACTCTGGCTCTGTTTTTGCTTCTCATCTGCTACTGGCTTTGCAGTTGCCTGAGTTTCTGTGTTGCTATTATCTGCTGTCGGTTGCGGAGTGCTAGTCACTTCGTTTCCTGGTTCATCGCTTGGAGCCGGTGTACTTTCCCCCGCACCACTTACAACATTTGAAGTATCTTGCTCCACACCATTTGCTGGAGCCGCAGTAGGCTTGTCTCCACAGCCAGCAATCACTAGCAGAAGCAGTGTAGCGATCCCAATTGTACTCCATTTTTGTTTCATCATTAATAAACGCCTCCTCTAGATGAATACGGGCAGACAGGTACCACAAAACCACTTCTTGCCTTTTAAAATAAAAGCAGAAAGCTGACTTTGCGGCGCTCGTCTGCCACTGGTCTGTTATTTTATACCCAAATATTCCTTAATCCCACTCACTATTGAAGCCGCAACTTTGTTTTGAAGTGCATCTGTAAAGAGCAATGCTTCATCTTTTTTGTTGCTAAGGTATCCCACTTCAAGTAATACTGCAGGCATTTTCGTTTCACGGATAACATGGAAATTCCCATAACGTACACCGCGATCGCTAAGCCCTGTAGCTTGAACAAGATATTTATGCATCACGTTCGCCAATGCTTTACTGGCTTCCCGTTGATAATACGTTTCTGTTCCACTAGCTGATGAGGAACCTGAGCTATTGGCGTGTACAGATATGAAGATATCAGCTTTTAAATTATTCGCCATAGCTGCTCTTTCTTTAAGCTCCAAGAAAGTATCATTACTTCGTGTTAACACGACGTCAATATTACTTTCTTTTTTCAGCAATTCAGCTGTCTTAAGTACGATGGCCAAATTAAAATTCTTCTCGTATTTACCTGTAACACCCACTGCTCCAGAATCTTTAGCCCCATGCCCTGCATCTAATACTACTAGCTTTCTGCCATTATTTCCTGGTTGTGTAGTAGTATCATCAGTGCTTTCCGCATTTAGATCGATTACAACAAGCTTAGAATCGTCTCCAGTTACGCTAACGTTGTAATTCTTAGCATAGTTCAAATCGATTACAAAACGTACTGTATAAGGATTCGTGCTATAAAGGGAGTAACGTACTCCTGATACATCGGGATAATCTTTCACTTCCAAGCTACCGTTTAGGTCAGGATCAAGGATCTGTCCTGTGCCAAATAGGTCTGAGAAGGTGGCATTAGGTAAATCAACAACTAACCGATCCGGCCCAGTCATCACTGTCACTTTCGGTACTGAATTACCCTCCATGGCAATGCTCAAACGATTTTCACTAAAGCTCACACCATTTACCATCGTTAAATTCTTAGAAGGATCTACCGGCGGTACAACCTCAGATCCACCATTTTCAGTATTTCCACCTGAACTGCCGTTATCATTTGAGGATCCTGGGGTAATAAGATACACACTCTTCTTCACGTTGTCCCACGAGACATTTAATCCAAACTGTTCACTAATGAACCGAATCGGTACAAGTGTCGTATTACTACGAAGGATAGGTGGTGTGGTAAGTGTTACTGTCTTGTCATCAACTGAGGCTATCTTTTGATTCACAACCAGTTTGATGACCTTTCCTTGCTGTTCAATCGTTACCGTCTTGCTCTTCTGATCCCAACCCACGTTATATCCAAGGCTTTCAGAGATCAACCTTAACGGCACCATGATTGTATCATTCACATTCTCAACCGGGACAGTTTGCCCTGCGGTCAGCTCCTTGCCGTCCAGAAAAATCTTGCTATTCCCGGCAGCAGCATGTCCGTTCTCAGGCAAAACAAATACTAAGAGCAACAAAAACAACATCAAACTGAATTTCTTCATTCTTCACCTCTAAATCTAGTATTCGCCTGTGAATGGCGATCGTGATGGCCTGTCTACGTCAACCTCAGACCTCTATTAGACGCTAATAATCTATAAAGGTTGCGAATATATTCCATAAAAATTGAGAAATCTCACCAACATTAAGCATTAAAGTCCTAGATATTCCTTAATACCGGCTACAATTTCCCTCGCTAATTTGTCTTGAAGCTGCTCACTATACATCCCTGATTCATTTCCTGAATTAGTAAGATACCCCACTTCTAGAAGTACTGCCGGCATACTGGTTTCTCTTGTAACATGCAGACTTTTCGTTCTTACTCCGTTGTCCTTGAATCCAGTACCTGCTATCAGATGTTTGTGCATGACCTGAGCAAGCGGTAGACTCCCACTACGCGAATAGTACGTTTCACTGCCGTTTATTTTGTCTCTATTCGGATAACCCAGCTCTAGTGAATTCCCATGCACTGAAATAAATAGATTAGCCTTTGCTGCTTCTGCGATATTTACTCGATCCTGAAGACCCAACGTAATGTCTTCAGTCCTAGTAAATACGACGTCAACCAAAGCTTCCTGCATAAGTAGTGTTTGTACTTTACGGATAACTGCCAGATTGAAGTCTTTTTCCAGCTTACCCGTGAGACTGACTGCTCCTGATTGTGTCCCTCCATGACCTGCGTCGAGAACTACAACTGGCTTTCCTGTCATTCCACTACCACCTGAGGTGTTCCCTTCACTGCCTGTAACATTCAAATCCAGTGTCACCAGTCCAGTACTTTCATCCATACTTAATTGATAAGGCTGGCTCCCGACCGTTTGAATCACGAACCTAACAGTAGAAGGACTCACACTGAACAACGCATACCGGATCTCAGAAACTAGAGGGTAACCAGTAACATCCAGCTTCCCTTGCGGACTTCCGTTTGTGGTAATACTCGGTAGACCTCCTACGAAATCAGGAGCAAAAGCTGCACCGGGAAAATCTACGACGATTCGATCTGGACTGCTCATTTTTGTGATGCTAGGTTTAGGAGCCCCAGAAACAGCGATGATTAATCGATTCTCAGTGAAGGCTGCCCCATTTACAAGCGGACCTGCTGCATTCACACCAGTGCTTCCTGGTACTGAGGATGATTGTGGTGTCGGTGAGGGCAAAACACTTCCAGCGCTTGTGCCATTATCCACGCCGGGTGTAGTCATCTGAGTTGGAGAAGGAGTACTTGTTGCTGTTGGACTAGTAACGGTTCCCTCAGGTGTAGCCACCGAAGCTTGTCCACCCGTCAAATAGACCGTTTTATCGCTATTATCCCAGCCAACCTTTAGACCGAACTGCTCACTTACGAAGCGAATCGGAACGAGAACTGTACCACCGCTTTGCTTGGGTGCTGCGTTTAAATCAAACGTTACTCCATCCGCATCAGCAGTTTTTTTTCCTACAGCCAGCTCAATGCTTTTTCCATCTTGGTGAACCGTTACTTTGCGGGCCTGCTGCTCCCACAATACCTCAAATCCAAGATTCTCCACTACCACTCTGACGGGAATCATAACGCTACCATTGACGTTCTCAAGTTTAATTCCTTTTGGTAAAGCAAGCTCTTGATTGTCCATAATAATTCTGCCTGAGCTGCTACCAGCTGCGGCAGCTTCACGTCCAGTGAATGATAGTAATAATAATGGCAGCAATAATAGTAGCAACGTTCGATACCCAACTCTTCTCATTTTCCCGCTCCTTCTGCAAGTAATAGATCTAGATAAGTACTAAGACGACAGAAATCACCAAATGTTTCCTTTATCACCAATCAATATTTCGATTATAGCAAAAAAACTTCTATTTCCGACACCCGGAAATAGAAGTTTTGCGTAATTTTTGTAAAAGTTAAGAACGAAACCAGTTATATCCTATTATTAAGAGAATAACTTAGCCGCATGACGCTCTTCATACGCAGCAATTTCATCTGCATGCTGAAGGGTTAATCCGATATCATCCAGACCTTGCAGCAAGAACTGACGACGGTGCTCATCCAGATCAAAGCTGATGCTCAGTCCAAATTCATCGTGAAGTGTATTGCTCTCAAGATCCACGGTCAATTGGTAGCCATCATGCTCGGCTGTCCGATTAAACAACTCATCCACTTGCTCTTCCGAAAGCTTGATCGGCAAAATGCCATTCTTAAAGCAGTTGTTGTAGAAGATATCTGCATAAGAAGGTGCAATGACAACTCTGAACCCATAATCCATAATCGCCCAAGGTGCATGTTCCCGTGAGGAACCACAGCCAAAGTTAGCACGTGAGATCAAGACAGAAGCACCTTTATAGCGTGGCTTATTCATTTCAAAGGCAGCGTTATCGTTACCAGCTTCATCAAAACGCCATTCGTAGAACAAAAATTGTCCAAATCCTGTCCGTTCAATCCGTTTCAGGAACTGCTTTGGGATAATAGCATCCGTATCTACATTCACCCGATCTACTGGTGCAACAATTCCTGTTAATTTTTTAAAAGCATCCATAGTTTTATCCTCCCGTGTTCTCTCTAGTTCTATGAGCTGACAGCTTCCGTCTTATAGTTCCAATCACGTACATCAGTGAAACGGCCTTTTATCGCAGCTGCAGCAGCCATAGCTGGGGATACCAGATGCGTGCGTCCACCGCGACCTTGACGTCCTTCAAAGTTACGGTTCGAGGTAGATGCACAGCGTTGCCCAGGTTGCAGTACATCAGGGTTCATCGCAAGGCACATGCTGCATCCCGCTTCGCGCCATTCAAAGCCCGCGTCAGTAAAGACTTTATCAAGCCCTTCCTTCTCAGCCTGCATTTTAACACGACCAGATCCAGGAACAACAATGGCAGTAACCTTGTCAGAGACTTTATGGCCTTTTGCTACCACAGCTGCCGCTCTCAAATCTTCGATCCGTCCGTTAGTACAAGAACCGATAAATACATAATCAATTGGAATTTCAGAAATAGGAGTTCCAGGAGTCAAATCCATATATTCAAGCGCTTTTTCAGCAGCTTTGCGTTCATTTTCAGTGGTAAAGTCAGCCGGATTTGGCACGCTAGAGTTGATATCTGTACCCATGCCCGGGCTAGTACCCCAAGTCACTTGTGGAATCAATGTCTCCACATCGAATTCAACTACCGTATCATATTGAGCACCTTCGTCACTAACAAGACTCTTCCATCCTTCAACAGCAGCGTCATATGCTTCGCCTTGCGGCACATATTGACGTCCACGCAGATAGTTAAAAGTAGTTTCGTCAGGAGCGATCAAGCCTGCTCTTGCTCCGCCTTCGATCGACATGTTGCAGACGGTCATACGTTCTTCCATCGACAGCTCACGAATAGCTTCACCTGTGTATTCAATTACATAACCTGTTGCAAAATCAGTACCATACTTAGCAATAACACCAAGGATCATATCCTTTGCTGTTACGCCAGGATTGCGTTTACCTGTGAAACGAACTTCCATAGTCTTAGCTTTGGATTGCTGCAAACATTGGGTAGCCATTACATGTTCAACTTCACTAGTACCGATACCAAAAGCCAGCGCACCAAATGCTCCATGTGTGGAGGTATGGCTGTCACCGCAAACGATAGTTTTACCAGGGTGCGTCAAGCCGATCTCAGGTCCCATTACGTGTACAACGCCTTGATCGATATCATTCAGGTCGAACAATCTAACACCAAAATCAGTACAGTTTTTAGAAAGTGTATCAATTTGCTGCTTGGAAATTGGATCTTTAATATTAAAACGATCCTTGGTAGGAACGTTGTGATCCATTGTAGCGAAAGTCAGCTCAGGACGGCGAACCTTGCGGTTACTGAGGCGAAGTCCTTCGAAAGCTTGTGGAGAAGTTACTTCATGAACCAAATGCAGATCGATATAAATAATGCTAGGTTTACCTTCCTCTTGATGAATAACATGATTATCCCAAATCTTTTCAAACATTGTCTTGTTGCTCATAATTTCACCTCATTAATAGAATCGTTCATTGGAAGAGAGCGTGGAGTCTCTCTTGAATGATCTAAATATAACATCACCATCTTTATAATTCCAAGATATGATATCTATAGAAGTGATAGGTTTAACCTATAAATTGAAGATGATTTTTTTGCTGAGACCCTAGTTAGCCCACTCCTTAGACGAATGCCCTTCATACTATATCGGGTCCTGGTTGTTGAAATGCAGTGCATTTGTTAGCGCAGAAGGAGTTGGAACAATTGAAGTCAGGAACGAGACTTACCGGGCGAGTTATTTTCAAAGGTGATCAAGGGTATGAAACGGCACGTATGAATTGGGATCCGCATACTGACAAATTCCCGAAAGTGTTTGTTTTCGCACAAAAAACACAAGATGTTGCAAACGCCATAAAATGGGCTAACGAGAATAAAGTCCCCATCCGTGCAAGAAGCGGTAGACATTCTCTGGAGGTTAATCTTTCACAGGTCACCGGAGGTATTGTCATCGATGTAAGTGAAATGAAGAAAATCAAACTAAATAAAAAATCAGGAACTGTTGTTGTGGGTACCGGAAATACAGTGGGGAGAATTGCACACACGCTAGCTGGGCAAGGATATATGGCTCCATTCGGCGATAGCCCTACGGTTGGAATCGGAGGCATCACCCTAGGCGGGGGTATCGGGCCGCTCCAGCGAACTGTGGGCCTTGTTAGTGATAATCTAATCGAACTCGAAATGGTTGATGCCAAAGGGAAAATTATTCGTGCCAATAAGAATAGTAACTCTGATCTCCTCTGGGCTTCCCGCGGAGGTGGCGGGGGGAATTTCGGAGTTTACACCAGTTACAAATTCAAAGTACGTCCTGCTCCAGCTTCGGCTACCGTTTTTCGAATCACCTGGCCTTGGGATCAGTTCGAGAAGGTATTCAAAGCTTGGCAACTCTGGGCTCCTTGCGTTAATACCAAACTGGGCAGTGAATTATCCATTGGTCCGAAAAAAGGCGGTAATGTCACTATGACGGGGCTGTTCCTCGGATCAAAGGCAGAGGCTTCCCGCCTCTTAAAGCCCGTTACGAGCGTTGGAACGCCTACGAATCAAATCATCCGCTCTTTGCCCTATACAAAAGTAGTGAGTTTTATGTTAGCGCCTGATCCAGTGCTAACTCAAAGAGTCAGCAACCAGTTCTCCAGCGGTTTCGTAAGAAAACCTTTCCCGGACAAGGCAATTAAGTCCATGCGTGAATTCTTAGAGAAAGTGGAGGGAGAATTCGCAGGTTTCTTTTTCCTCAACTGGGGTGGAGCTGTGAGCCGTAAGTCACCCAAATCTACAGCCTTTTACTGGCGTAAAGCGAAATTCTATGTTGAGTGGAATAGCTCATGGATCAAGAAATCGGAAGCTGCCAGAAATATATTCGTAGTACGAAATACACGCCGGAAGCTGCAGCCATTTATCGTGGGGAGCTACATCAACGTTCCAGACCAGGGAATTAAAAATTCCGGACCAGTATATTATGGAGCGAACTATCCTAGATTACGGAGAGTCAAAGCTAAATATGACCCGGGAAATATATTTAACAACCCTCAAAGCATCTCTCCAGCCCGCAAAGTATAGTAAGACGTAATAGCGTAGCATCGAAATTAGACCGGCAAACATAAAGGACTCCAGCGAATACTGGTAATCCACCCCTTCCTATTTGCCGGTCAGTGCGTTCGTACACGAACTTACATGTGAACCTATATAAAACTTCAGTTTCATAGTTTATACTTATAAGTAAAAACAATCTCCCAAAGGAGTTTATACATGGAACTGAGACAACTACAATATGTACTGCAAATCGCAGCCGAAAAAAACTTCTCCCGTGCAGCGGACAAGCTGCACATTGCCCAACCATCACTCAGTCAGCAGCTTTCCAAGCTGGAAAAAGAGCTCGGTGTAATGCTGTTCCAGCGAAATACCAGCTCTGTTGAACTGACCTATGCTGGATCTAAATTCGTAGAGCAAGCCCAAATCATCATTGATGGCGTAGAACTGCTGCGACAAGAAATGTCTGATATTTCTGAACTACGTACCGGGCGCGTCGTTGTAGGCAGTATGCCGATCACTGGTGCACATTTACTACCGCATGTACTTCCGGTTTTTAAACAAAATTACCCGGAAGTAGAAATCACTCTGCTCGAAGACTCCTCCATGAACCTAGAGAAGCTCACTGCGAGTGGTCAGACTGATTTAAGCCTGCTCTCATTGCCGCTCGAAATTCCGGCTCTTGCTTACGAAGAACTGGGTGAGGAAAGGATCGATCTTGCAGTCCCACCCGAACACCCGCTAGCTAAACGTAGCTTAGATGGAACTAAGACCTCTTTGGAAGAACTAAAGGACGAGCCATTTATCGTACTTAAAGAAGGCCAAGGCTTCCGTAAAATGACTATGGATCTGTGCCGAAACGCTGGCTTCGAACCAAAAATTGTTTTTGAGAGCAATAACATGGAAACAGTTCAGTCACTGGTCGCCACTGGAATGGGTGTAACTCTTGTGCCTCATTTTATTGCCCGTGCACCGCGGAGTGAATTCGTCCCTGTCTACTTACCGCTCACTGATCCTGCCCCTAGCCGAACACTTGTCGTAGCCTATCGACGCGGACGTTATTTATCTAAAGCCGCTAAGGCTTTTGTAGAAACATTTAAATCTACGGTATCTGAATTAACCGAAGAATAGACCCTTGGAGGGCTGCTCTGATCATCTGACACCGAGCCGCACTTTCATTAACTGGCCCATTATCGTTAGGTGTCCCTGTATGATTTTCCACAAATTCACGAGTTACACTATTCTGGAACTCTGCTTTTTCGTTTAGATCTTGATTCTGCGCCTGCTCAGGATTGTTGTCTTTAGTCAATTTAGTCCACCTCTTGGTAACAGATTATAAGTATTCCACCCCCGTACTTAGAGGTTAAACAGAATAATCAAAGCTTTCTAATGCGAGAAATAGTTCCTTCGTTTTTCCTTTGCAAAGCAACCATCTCCATGGTATTCTATTGAAAATAAGTGAAACGTGCAGACGGGACCAGTAAGAATGAGTCTAACCGCGCCTAGAGAGTAAATTCCGACAGGCTGAAAGAATTTACCGCGGTTTTCGTTCCGAATCCTACCCCCGAGCGGCCTGTGCTAAGCAGGACGGATCCTCCCGTTACGAGAATGAAGTCGGATGATCCCTCATCAATGAAGGTGGTACCGCGGAAGTTTACAAGCTTTCGTCCTTTGCTAAGTCTAAGGATGGGGGCTTTTTGTCGTTTTCAGCATCTATAAAAATACTGAGGAAGTGAACAGATATGACGACACGAATCGTAGTCAAAATAGGCAGCAGCTCACTGACTGGAACAGAAGGCGGATTGAATCGCGAAGCCGTGTCCTTCTTCTCTTCAGAGATTGCCGAATTGAAGAGAAACGGCTGCGAGGTGTTATTAGTAACCTCCGGTGCTGTAGCCGCAGGCTTTCGCAGTATCGGTTATCCTACACGTCCGAAGCTGCTACATGAGAAGCAAGCAGCTGCAGCTGTAGGCCAAGTACTGCTCATGCAGGCATATCAGGAAGCTTTTGCCGAGCATGGAATAACCACAGCACAGATCCTACTAACCCGTACCGACTTTTGCAGTCGCAGAGCTATGAACAACGCTATGATGACGGTAGAAGAGCTGCTTCGCCTAGGAGCGGTACCCGTATTTAACGAGAATGACACCGTCTCCGTTGATGAGTTAAAATTCGGTGATAACGATACTTTGTCCGCGCTGGTAGCTAACCTGCTGAAAGCCACCAGATTGCTCGTCTTAACTGACATGGATGGCTTATATAGTGGAGATCCTCGGAAACATCCCGACGCTATTCGCTATCAGTTCGTTGATGATATTACGCCGGAGATTTATGCTATTGCTGGTGGAGCTGGCTCTAGTGTGGGGACAGGTGGCATGCGTTCAAAAATCGATGCTGCCAAGATCGCTACACGAGGCGGTGTGCCCGTCTTTGTTGGGAGAGCTACCGAACCAGGGGATTTACAACTCGCAGCGACAGGCTCGGGCCGAGGTACTTATTTTGCAACCAAGTTATCTTCTTTACCTGTTAAAAAGCAATGGCTTGGCTTTATGTCCACCCCACTCGGCTCCCTGTACGTTGACGAAGGCGCCGTTGAAGCGCTGCTTCATGGCGGTCATAGTCTGCTGCCTGTCGGCGTCAAGCAGATCGAAGGTAACTTTCACGCTGGGGATGTTGTAGAAGTCCTTGGACCAGACTCCAAATTGCTGGGACGCGGGATTGTGAATTACGATGACACTCAGCTGCGCAGTATTCAAGGTTTACCCAGCCGTCAGATTGTACCGAAGCTGGGAGAAGTACACCGGCTGGAGGTCATTCACCGTGACGAATGGATTACATTGAGGTAAAAATTTTGCCCATACAAATTTAAGGAGGAATCGTCATGAGTGAAGTTGTCAATAAAGCAAAATTAGCCAAGGAAACCACCGGAGTATTAGCGAGTCTAACTACCGGCCAAAAAAATGAAGCACTCTTAGTTATGGCTGATGCGCTGCGCCGTGAAGCTCCAGCTATCATTGCTGCCAACCGGGAAGATCTGGAACGCGGACGCTTAAGTGGTACTCCTGAGTCCATGCTTGATCGACTAGCGTTAGATGTAGGCCGAATTAACAGTATCGCAGAAGGACTTCAACAAATCGCTGTATTACCCGATCCAATTGGTGACACGCTAGAAACTATTGAACGTACAAATGGTCTCAACATCCAGAAACTCCGTGTTCCACTCGGTGTCATCGGCATCATCTATGAAGCACGTCCAAACGTAACTGTTGATGCCGCTGGTCTGTGTCTAAAGACTGGTAACGCTGTTGTGTTGCGTGGTGGCTCCTCCGCCCTGTCCTCCAACCGACAAATTGTCGAGGTTCTTCACAACGCTCTAGCAAATACTTCAATGCCGAAAAATGCGCTACAGTTGATCGAAGATCCCAACCGTTCCTCGGTTGATGAAATGCTTAAGCTCAACGGACTACTTGACGTGATTATCCCTCGCGGAGGAAGTTCACTTATTCAAAATGTTGTGCTTAACGCAACCGTGCCCGTCATTGAAACGGGTGCAGGCATCTGCCATACTTATCTCGACGCAAGCGCTTTGCCAGAAATGGCTCAGAACATTAGTCTGAATGCCAAAGCACAGCGCCCTTCAGTTTGCAATTCCATGGAGACGCTACTCGTTCATAAGGATTACGCAAACGAGTATCTGCTTTCTTTGGCCAAAGCTTTCCGTGATGTTAACGTTGAATTACGTGGCTGCCAGGAAACATTATCCTTTGTCCCATGGGCATTACCTGCAACATTAGAGGACTATGCTACTGAATATAATGATTATATCTTGAATATCAAAATCGTCAGCGATTTAGACGAAGCTATGCAGCATATCGCCCAGTATGGCACGAAGCACTCGGAATGTATCGTAACTGAAGATCCGGATAACGCTTCACGCTTCTTACAGGAGGTTGATGCTGCAGCTGTTTACCACAATGCTTCAACCCGCTTCACAGACGGCTTTGAATTTGGATTTGGTGCAGAGATCGGCATTAGTACACAGAAACTCCATGCCCGTGGACCGATGGGTCTGCCTGCTCTTACTTCAACCAAATATAAGATTTACGGAACAGGTCAAATTCGGGGTTAGTGTCCATGCATCCGTTTTTAATTACACCAATTTTAGGAGGATTTTGAGCCATGTGTCAGCAACCTTCCATTCCACTTATGAATCATAATATTGTATTTTATGGCGCAGGCTCTATGGCAGAAGCCATCGTTCGCGGGATGATTAGCCGTAGTATCGTGAAATCCGATAATGTTATTATGCTTAACCGTAGCAGTAGTGAACGTCTGGCAGAACTAAGAAGTCGTTACGGTGTAATCGGTACAAATGATCCTGAACAAAAAACAGATTACCTACGGAACTCACCAGTAATCGTGTTGGCTATGAAACCAAAAGACGCTGCAGAAGCACTTCGGGGACTCAGCCCACTTCTCTCACCTGATCAGATCATAGTCTCTGTAATTGCTGGGCTGTCCATTCGAACGATGCAAGGTCTGCTTGGCAAAGAGCAACCCATCGTCCGTACTATGCCGAATACTTCTAGTTCCATAGGTCTTGGTGCCACTGGCATAGCCTTTTCCAAAGAAGTAGATGAGAAAGGACGACGCCTTGCACTCAACATCTTTGAAGCTGTCGGACTAACAACAGTCATTGATGAAGAACGCATGGAGACCTTAACGGGTATTTCCGGCAGTGGACCTGCCTACATTTATTACATGATGGAGGCAATGATCGCTGCCGGTATACGGGGCGGACTGCCGCTTGATCAAAGCACGGAGTTAACCGTTCAAACGGTTCTTGGCGCTGCTAGAATGGTACAACAGACGGGCGAGGATCCAGCTGCACTTCGTAAGAAGGTCACATCCCCGAATGGCTCTACACAAGCAGCGATAGAAGTACTCGAGCAAGGAGAATTTTTTGAAACTGTCATCGCGGCAGTAAATCGCTGTGCCGAACGTTCCCGTGAAATGGGCGCTGCGCTTGAGAAAGAGCTGCATTCGTAAAATAAAAAGATCGCTTCCCATACCACATTGGTCAGGAAGCGATCTTTTTTTCAATTTAAGGCCATGATTAGCCCGTTACAACATTTCCATAAGTATCTCGAACAATCACTTTAACATTAGCCGGAGCCCCAACAGTCACGTCCAGCGTGTTCCGAGAATTATCGAATAGCAGATCTCTAGGAGTTTCCCCTAAAATGATGTATAGCGTATTCCCAACATGCTTAGTTTGAAGCAGCTGTTGCTCTTGTGCTTCTTGTAGCTTTCCTTTATTTGAAGAATAACTCCCGAATACATTCAGCTCGTTTCCACCCGTTTGATCTACTTTAATCCCATAAGGCTCTGCAGCTTGGATAATGATGGTACTAACGCCCTCTGGAACGGCTCCCTTCCAATCTGGCAATGCGTAACTTTCTTGCACAGCTGAAACGGTACGGCGAAATTCCTGTGTTAATCCTAAAGAACTAAATCCCGCAAAAACCAAACAACATACAGCTATAAACCCTACGAACAGAACGCTTAGCACATCATAATACATTTTTCCTTTTCCACGAAACCATAAAGTGTATATCACAATTTCTAAGCCTAATAATATAAAAATGATCGGCCACCAAGCAAGCGTCGCCTCAAACACTTCGGCGCCCCTCCACTGCGAGACCATGATTAGTGCTCCCAGAAATAAAAGGCTCAATCCCATCGACAACGTTCCAACACGCCAGCGTCTTGATTTATCTTCAGCAACCGGACGCTCACTTGAAACAATAACTCCTTGCTGTAATTCTGTCGGATTATTCAAGAATGACCACCTGTCCCTTTTCTCCCTTTATAGTTCTTGCTTCCCGCCATCAGCTTCAAACCACCGCCAATCAACAGCACAGATACGATAAAGGTCCTGAAATATTCATTGACTATATACTCTAAACGCCATCCAGGAAATCTGATATCAAGCGCAGGAACTGCGACATTAACTACAATGTAATACAGTCCTAGACACATCAGAGCAGCTCCAAGCCATCCTTGATGATTTAAAAATCCTTCTATGACTGGCTTATCCTGTAAAGGTTCACGTCCATGTCGGCTGACAAGCTGTAAGCCATCGAACAAACTGTAAAACCAAATGACTGGAATGAGGAAGAATAGCAGCGTTAAACGCAGTAGGTCCATGACATAAATACTCCCTAGAAATAGCAGCATGAGCTGTAATCCTCTTTTTTGCAGCCCTAGATACATTTGTCCGGCACCCGGAAAAGCAGAAAGCAATGTAGCCAAAACTTTGCTACGGCGCCCCTCCTCACGACCAGCCTCCATCTCTTCGAATAAAGTACGATCTACCATTTCTTCTCCAGCTTGCTTACGATGGATTAACTGAACTGCATCAAACATACAATATAACCAAATCACTGGTAATACGCCAAACAGGAGAAGGAAAACATCACTTGACGTAATCCCTGCCAGGAATAACATCACGGTCATAAAACCGAAGAAAGAAATGAGGAAAGACAATCCTCGCTGCATCAACCCCATATGAAAATGACCCAATCCTGGAATGAACGATAATAAAATTACATGTACACGCTCATTATCGTCTGTCTTAACGGGCATTGAAGAAAAATCAAAATTCGATCCATCTGGAGTCATTATCGGAGCAGGCATCTGCAGCATTTTAACCACCAGATGCACCATCGAAACCGTCCCAATAAGTAGGAACCCTATCACACCCATTAATAGAATATCCTCGGCACCTTCAGCCACAGCTATTAAGAATGACATAAATAAGATGCCAAAGCTTAACAGAAGATAAACAATTCCCTGTGGGCGTTTTCCCATATAATAATGACCTGCTCCAGGAATCAAATTAAGAAAAAAAGCTTTTAATTTACTACGCTGCTGTTGCATATTTCATTTCTCCTCTCATCACTTTCTGCTGCCCATTAGCTGATCCAACCATCCGCTAGTTGCCTGTATGACTTGCTCGCTAAATGATAGGGAATTATCTTTTTTAGGGATCATTAGCTCCATTTGACCTGTGTGCAGCTTATCAAACATACCAGATGACATTATCAACAGCGTAAGTGACGCGGCAACCGCATAATGAAAGATTGTCTTTTCATACCAGCGATATCGCCGCCCCCCTTCTTCAACGGTCATTTGTTCCAATGCCTCAGAAGATTCCGTCAGGTTAGCCCAATCTCCCATAACTCTCTCTGTAAAAACAGACGAATTCTCCAATGAAGGCAGATCCTCCTGTAGCTCATCCAACATTTTCATGTATGAAGTAAAACTTTCCGTATCTTCCAGCAGCAACTGTTCCCAATCTTCTCTGGTCGCCTCGTCCATGTGACCTTCAATATAAGCTTTTGCTTGTTCCCGTTGGATTAGATCGTCTCCACGCTTCATCATAGCCATTCGTCCTCCTTCCAATGATTTCGGATCCATTGTCTCGCCCTATACAATCTGGACTCTACCGTCTTCAGGGAAATTCCCTGCTCCGCAGCAATCTGATCATATTTTTTATGTTCCAGATAATAAGCCACCATAATTTCACGATGAGTTTCAGGCAGGCTATTGATTTCACCGAGCAGCCGATCCATCCGATCACGGCGTATAACACCTGACAACACATCCTCTTCGTTGGAAGCGGTCTGGCTCAGTACAAGCTCATAGTCAACAGGAAGTTCCCTAAGTCGATCACGTTTACGTTTCGCATCAATTGCCTTATTTAAGGCGATCCGTGTAATCCATGACTTTAAGCCTTGATAACGGTAGTCAGGGAGAGATTTGTACATTTGTAAAAAAGCTTCCTGAGCAGCATCTTCAGCCATTTTGACATCGCGTAATACAGAATAAGTAATTTTGTAAATTTGCTGACTGTATGTATTTACAAATTGACGGAACGCATCCTCGTTACCTTGACAAATCCGCTGGATTAATATCTCTTCTTCAATGACTCTCCCCTCCTTCCCACAGCAATAGACGCGCCCGATTACAACTACCCCTGCACTTTTTAATAAAAATATTAAAAAGAACCGCACTGACTTTAGCGATGGGCTAAAGCAGTGCGGTTCTCTCCTAATCTATCTTCCGCCATTGCGGAATTTTTGTGTATAGTTCTTAACATCCTGAGCGTTCTTGACCCGGTTGCGGGCCCATTCCAGCAATATTCGATCTATATAACGGAAATGAACCTTTCCTGCAAATACAGATTCCTTCAGCGCTAACAGAATCAGCTCCTCGGGATACCGGTCTTGATCCACCCAACTGGATATCGTCTCACACTCCATTGGAGATAGCGGACGTCCGAATTCCTTTTCGAAAATACTGAACAGATTTCGGCTTTCCTCTTCAGCCCCAAGTTGAGAAGGAGATGAGGGGGGCTTTCCGCCGAATCCACCCCCTGAAGCAGCCCGCGGTGCCGACGTTGCATAGCCACCTACGTGCTTATCTTGCTCATGCTCTTGTACAACTGTCGCTAGATAAGCACCAAGCTTTCCGTATAACCCTGAGAAATTGTAGCGTTCATAATGGATGTCTCTTAGCTCATCGTTGTCTCCATCGATGCTAATAAAACCTTCCTTCATAAGCTTCTGCAACTCTCCTGCTAGTACAGATATGCTACGGCCAGTTACAACTTGAAGCTCCTCAAGAGAAGGGAAGTCAATCCCTTCCACCTGCCTGAAAGAAAGCAGATGTATCAGCAGCATAGCTTCACTTCCGCTTAAATTCAGCTTCCGGTAATACTTCAGTAATGCGTAAGGTATGACGGCCATTCCGTTCTCCAGACCGAAGGAGACGCCTTCGCCCCAGGTACTCCATCCTTTGCCGTCCATGAACGTCCCCCTTCAAATATAAGAACTTATGGGTAGAGACGGTACAGTGTACGTGGGAATGGAATAGTCTCACGTACATGGTCAAGGCCACAGATCCAAGCTACAGTACGCTCAAGTCCAAGTCCAAAACCAGAGTGAGGTACAGATCCGTAAGTACGCAGATCCATGTACCATTTGTAAGAGTCCATCGAAAGATTATGCTCTTTGTAACGCTCTTCAAGCAGCGCAGGATCATCGATCCGTTGTGAACCACCAATAATCTCTCCGTAGCCTTCTGGAGCGATCATATCCGCACACAGTACGACTTCCGGACGGTTTGGATCTGGCTTCATATAGAACGCTTTGAAAGAAGCAGGGTAGTGAGTAATAAATACAGGTTTATCGTATGCTTCTGCGATTGCTGTTTCATGAGGTGCACCGAAATCATCACCCCAAGCAATATCTTCAAAGCCTTTATCGTTCAAGAACTTGATCGCATCGTCATAAGTAATGCGTGGGAATGGAGCTTTGATATTCTCCAGCTTGGAAATATCGCGACCTACCGCTTCCAACTCCGCACGGCAATTCTTCAATACAGATTGCACTACGAAGCTAATAAATTCTTCCTGAACCTTCAAGCTTTCTTCGTGATCTGTAAAGGCCATTTCTGGCTCGATCATCCAGAACTCAATTAAGTGGCGACGAGTCTTAGATTTCTCTGCACGGAAAGTTGGTCCAAAGGAATATACACGGCCTAGTGCCATTGCCGCAGCTTCCATATACAACTGTCCGCTTTGTGTTAGATAGGCGTCCTCATCGAAGTACTTCGTGTGGAACAAGTTAGTAGTTCCTTCTGCTGACGTTGGCGTCAGAATCGGAGGATCCACCTTTGTAAATCCACTCTCGTTGAAGAACTGTTGGATTGCACGAATAATTTCCGCACGAATTACCAGAACAGCCCGCTGCTTCGAAGCACGCAGCCAGAGGTGACGGTGATCCATCAAGAAATCTACGCCATGCTCTTTCGGAGTAATTGGATAATTCTCTGTAAGATGCAGGACTTCAATTCCAGTTACAGTCATTTCAAAACCAGATTGACTGCGAGGTTCCTCACGGATAATTCCGGTCACATACAAAGAGCTTTCCTGTGTGAGGCTCTTAGCTGCATCCCATACCTCTTCAGGCACTTCTGATTTCACTACAACTCCCTGAATATAACCTGTACCATCGCGAAGCTGCAGGAACTGAATTTTACCACTGGAGCGCTTGTTGTTTACCCAACAACCGATAACAACACTCTCTCCAACATGTTCATTCACGTTCTTAATTACACTCTTGTTAGCCATGCCTTCAATCTCTCCTCTAATTTAGCCGTTAATTCCTTGCACAATACGGTGTGTATCACGTGCAATGACAAGTTCTTCGTTTGTCGGAACTACTAGCACTTGTACCTTGGAATCTTCCGTAGAGATACGACGTGGATCGCCGGAACGAACTTTGTTAGCTTCAGCATCCAACTCAATACCCAGGAATGTAAGGTTATTTAGCAGTTTCTCACGAAGCAATGAAGCATTTTCACCAACACCGGCAGTAAATACGATCGCATCTACACCGTTCATGGCAGCCGTATATGAACCGATATACTTGCGCAAGCGGTACTCATACATTTCAAAAGCTAGTGTGGAATTAGGCTCACCTTTTTCCATACCATCAATAATATCGCGCATGTCACTGCTTACGCCCGAAATTGCTAAGAGACCACTATGTTTATTCAACATGGAGTTAACTTCGCCTACGGACAATTCTTCCTTGTTCATCACATAAGGGACAATTGCTGGGTCAAGATCGCCACTGCGAGTACCCATCATCAAACCTTCCAGAGGGGTCATACCCATGGAAGTATCCACGGACACTCCACCTTGAACTGCAGTTACACTACCGCCGTTACCGATATGACAAGTAATGATCTTCAGATCTTCCAGCGGACGCTCCAAGTACTCCGCAGCAGCCTTGCTTACGAAGTCGTGTGATGTACCGTGTGCGCCATAACGACGAACTTTATATTTATTGTACAATACTCTAGGAATAGCGTACATATAAGCTTTTTCAGGCATGGTTTGGTGGAATGCAGTATCGAATACAACAACCTGCGGTACACCTGGCATATTTACTTCAGAAGCCGTAATCCCCATCATTGCTGCTGGGTTATGCAGTGGTGCAAGGTCAAACAATTGACGAATTTTCGTTTTTGCGTCAGCATCCACAAGTGCGGAGGATTTGAAGAACTCTCCACCATGCACTACGCGGTGACCTACAGCATCAATTTCTTTAATAGATTCAATTACACCATGCTCTTTGTCTGTAAGACAAGCAAGGACTTTGCGGATCGCAGTATTATGTTCCAGAATTTCGCTTACTTCTGTCACTTCCGCTTTGCCAGTAGGTTTATGATTCAGAATGGAGGAATCCATCCCGATACGTTCAACCAAACCCTTAGCCAAAACCGATTCATCGGTCATGTTATACAGCTGATATTTCAAAGAAGAACTACCTGAGTTAATAACTAAAATATTCATACACGGTCACCATCCTTGTCGTACTTGAAGAAGCCTTCTCCTGATTTCATACCCAGTTGTCCTGCACGTACCATCTTCTTAAGAATTGTAGAAGGACGGTATTTCAGTTCTCCGTATTCACGGAACATATTTTCGAGTGCCGCAAGTACCGAATCCAGGCCAAATCTGTCAGCCATTTCAAGCGGCCCATATTGGAATTGATAACCAATACGCATAGCATCGTCAATATCCTGTGCGGAGGCAACGCCTTCTTGCAGCACATGCATAGCTTCATTGATAAACAAGCAAATGAGGCGTGATGTTACAAATCCTGGGGATTCATAAATCATTACACCTTTTTTCTCAACAATCTCATCAACAAAGGATTTTGTATCTTCAAAAGTAGCATCTGAAGTTTTCAGACCACGTACGATTTCTACAAGATCCACTTTAGCTACAGGATATATGAAATGCATTCCGATCACGCGTTCCGGATACATCGTAGAACTTGCAAGTTCAGTCAAGCTAAGTGTTGATGTATTGCTGGCAAGAATAATGTGGTTCGGGCATACTTGATCCAATTGATTCAAAATCTTTTTCTTTTCTTCCAAATCCTCAACAATGGTTTCGATAACCATGTCACAAGAGCTGAGCTCCGCGAAATGTGTCACTTTTTGAATGCGGCTAAGAATCAGCTTCTTCTCAGCTTGAGTGATCGCCCATTTCTCCAGTTGCTTATCTAGACTTGTCTCGATCATTTCGTAAGAGTAGTCCAGTTTCTCCGCGGTTTTCTCCACTAGTAATACATCCAGGCCTTTGGCTGCTAACATTTCAGCAATACCTTGTCCCATTGTGCCACCGCCGATGACACCTATTTTTTTGAAATTCATAAAAAAGTCTCCATCCTTTCAGGTATCTATACTTTTGTATTGTACCTTGTCTGTCGCAAAAATTTATAAAGCCCGACATATAATGATATCTTAGCATGCCTGAAAAGTAAAAAAAAATAACCAGCATAAATATTTATGCTGGTAAAAGGACGCTGTCACGAAATTGACATCGAAATTGCTCTCCAGAGAGTACTTCTTCCTTCATTAAAATGTCAAGAGAGTAATCAAATACATTTCGTTGCTTTTCAAGGTGCTCACGAGTGCGCGTCATCAACTCATCCAATATCTTACTATTTTCCTTCATAAGCTCTTCAGTGGTAACCATTTCCAGCTTGGCGATACCTAGCGAAGTTAAACCTGACTTCATCATCGTTTCCACAATATTCAGCGCCTGATCGAAATCACCGCGTGAACCTGTGCTTCGTCCACCATAATACATTTCTTCAGCAGCGGCTCCACCAAGTGCAATCATAATCTGATCTTCGAGATAATCTTTGGTGTACAAATACTGCTCCTGCTGAGGATTATGTCGCACATAACCAAGGGCTTGCCCACGCGGAGTCAGCGTAACCTGACTAACGCTTCCGGGACGAAGGAGCTCTGCCATGATGGCATGTCCCAATTCATGAATAGCGACTCTCTTTTTCTCTTCGTGATTTGTTTCTCTATCCGTTTTTTCACCCATCATTACCTTGTCAATCGCCATCGACAGATGCCGCTGCTCAACTTTCGTCAAGTCCTCACGCATCATATAAATCGCTGCCTCATTCATGACACTTTCAAGCTGAGCACCGGAAAAGCCATAGGCTTCTTCAGCAATTTTGTCGAGACTCACCTCTGTATGAAGAGGCTTATTCTTCGCATGCAATTCGAGAATCGATTTGCGGCCCTTTTTGTCAGGCATGTCCACTTGAATATGACGGTCGAAGCGTCCAGGACGTAGCAACGCCGAATCAAGCATTTCTTTCCGGTTTGTTGCAGCTACCAGTAGAATACGCGGTGTTTCGTTATTATAAATACCATCCATCTCAGTCAACAGCTGATTCAAGGTCTGATCATATTCACGCTGCTGGCCGCCTTCACGTTTACCGCCAATTACGTCAATTTCATCAATAAAAATAATGGCACTCTGTTTATTTTCCTTAACAGCACGGTTACGAGCATCCTTGAACAAATCGCGGATCCGGCCGGCCCCGACACCTACATACATTTCTACAAATTCACTGCCTGATGCAGCCACGAATACAGAGTTTGTATAATGCGCAGCTGCTCTGGCCATAAGGGTCTTACCTGTTCCTGGAGGGCCAGTGAGTAGAATCCCTTTCAAAGGACGAATCCCAAATTTACTGATCTCCTCATGCCGGATCAAAAAATCAAGTGCCTCACGAAGCTCTTGCTTCGCATTGTCTTGCCCACCAATTTCTTCAAAAGTGAGCTTTGAAGGCCCTTCCTTCTGGCGTTTCTTCCCCGCACCAGCGTTCACCGTAAGCCCGCCACGCAAATGAGCAATTATAAGTAATGCAGTAAGCATTCCAGCTGCTATAACAATCGGGAATATATTAATACCTAAAAAAGCCATGAAAATAAACAGCACAGGAATAAATCCGAGTAAAATTTCTTTAAGGTACTTAGGCATTATTCCATACCCCCAAGGTCGCAGGTTTTCGCGGCAAAATAATAAACTTGCTTTCTTTTCCATTACTCAAGCTTACGTACACATTGTTGTCGTCGATATCAGTAGATGCTATCACATCTTTAAATTCCGTATTTTGCTGTTTCAATCTATCAAGTTCTGTAGGTATAATCGTATATTTACGGCTCTCCATGGCTTCAGCTACAGAGAACATCGCTTTATCCCAGTAATCATCCAATAGTTCACTTGAATTTTGCTCCACATCGAGTTTAAGTTTACGTCCTTCAATCACTGATTTTCCTTCTTTGGATACATACGATACTAGATCACGTAAATTCGTGCCCGGCTGCAAATCAAGTTTCAAAGTGACCTCATCGCGGTTAATACTAATATGTGAAGTATTTACTCCCTCAAATCCAGTTACAATCTTTTGGAGCGGTTCCTGTAAAGCAAACTGACGATATAAAAAGAATCCTCCGAATAATAGCATAGCCGACAGTAGAGACGTTATCAGTACAGGTACAAGACGTAATTTCAAGAAACGTCCTCCTCTCAAAGATGAAAAAATGTAAACAGAATGATCCAAAGTCATAGCTGCTAAGAGCTCATCAGAGCCTGACGTTCTACTAACACTGTTCTAATTACAAACAGTAGTATATCACAGGTGTATATACTATATTGAAAAAAAGTGTGAAGATATTTAAAATTTTATTTTTTAATTCTTTCCATTTTATTTAATTTATTGATTTAATTCGACAAAAAAAGGGCTGTTACTCTTAAATAACAGACCTTTTTTCGTATGAATCTTTAAATCCCAATATATAAAATCTACTCTTATAGTATATCACAGTTAGTGTACTTATAGTATATCAAATAATATGTCATTTTAAAAAACAAGCGAACCATAAATGGTCCGCTTGTTTCTCCTATAATGCTTTTGTTTAATTTAGCGGCTAGGTAAACTGTAACCTTCACCCATTCGAGCCCCATCTGAGAACCGATAAAATTGATAATAATATCGACCGCTTTGTTTATAAAAAAGCTGCCAAGCATACTCCCCGTTATATACTCCTGGCAACAACCGCTCAATGCTGATGTCCGGAAGATCGGCTTTTATAAGGCTACGCATTTTCGCTTCAGAGGTTCCTTTACTTAGTTCTTCAGCATATACTGCGTCGGTTCCTTCAGCAAACTTCCCGTCTACAGTAAAACGTACCCAAACCATCAACTCGGTCCCGGCTTCATTCTTCCCTGTTAAGACCCAGTACACCGCATTTTCATCCCACACGGATTTCTGCGCTTTGGTTACCTCTGTCAGACCAGCACTGGTTTTAGCGACATCCTTAGCGATATCTCGCTCGTTCCATTGATCTTTCATAATATAAGCATAGAACTGGATAAGTCCGAACAGAAGGAGCAGAATCAGAACTGACCCCAGGAGGATCCATTTTTTCCTTTTCTTCAAGGTACAGCTCCCTTTCTAGTAATATATCTTTTTTGATTATATAACACACCTGTGTGTTTATCCAAAGTTTCATATCCAATTCAATGATCTATTATCAGAAACACAAAAGGCTGTAACTTTGCAATCGCAGAAAGTCACAGCCTTTCAGTTATTCGTTATGATCTTAGACTATCGTTTAAGCAGTCCATCAAATGATTCTTGCGCCTTACGACGGATTGTTTCCTCATCTAGCGTTACACATTCTCCATGTTTTACAACCTGTTTACCATTCACCCATACATGCTCAACGTCCTTGGCGCTGGCAGAGTATACAGCATGAGACAACAGATCTGTGTGTGGTAGCAAATGCGGCTGGTCTATATCAATCGCGATAAAGTCCGCTTTCATGCCAACAGCGAGTCTACCCACATCATTTAAAAAGATAGACTTTGCGCCATACTCTGTAGCTATACGCAGCGCTTCCGGAGCTGGAACAGCCGTCGGATCACCACTTACACCTTTATGGATGAGAGCTGCAAGACGCATCTCTTCAAACATATCCAGGTTATTATTGCTTGCCGCACCATCTGTACCCAGTGACACCTTCACACCAGCCTTTAGAAGATCCGTCACCCGAGCCACTCCACTAGCCAGTTTCAGATTACTTCCTGGGTTATGAGACACGCCTACATCATGACGAGCCAGTATCTCGATCTCTTCATCATTCAAATGAACACCATGTGCAACAATAGACGGACGTGTGAACATTCCAAGCTTCTCTAAATGCGCTACAGGCCGAAGTCCGTAATCCACCACATTCTGCTCCACTTCGCGTTTGGTCTCGGACATATGGGTATGCATCGGTAAATCCAAATCATGTGCCGCTTGTACAAACTTAACAAAGAAGTCCGGTGGGCAAGTATATGGGGCGTGTGGCGAGATCATCGTCGTAATTCTGCCGTCAGCCTTACCATGCCAATTTCGTGCAAAAGAAATCGCTTCCGCAAGCTTGTGATTTTGCAATTCCTCTGGGCATAATCCGATTACGCCTCTCATCAGTACGGAACGGATGCCTGATAATTCGACTACCTCTGCTACTCGGTCCATATGATCATACATATCCAAGAAGGTTGTAGTACCACCTTTTAGCATTTCCAGTACCGACAAGGAGGTTCCCCAGTATACATCTTCTCCAGTGAATTTCGCTTCCATTGGCCACATCTTCTCTTGAAGCCACACCTGAAGTGCTAAATCATCTCCATAACCACGAAGCAATGACATTGCCGCATGGCCATGTGTGTTTACCAGACCTGGCATTAACAGCAGACGACTGCCATCAACAACTTGCACATCATCTTCCATTAAAGGCTCTTCTTTTCCTATGTAAGTGATCAAATCATCTTCAATAGTCATGTATCCGCTCAGAACCGGCTCATCCGTTCCCGGAATAAGAAAACGCCCGCCCTTAATAATCGTTTTACTGCTCTTCATTTCCGGTTTCTTCCTTTCCGTCTTTCAAATAATAAGCAAGGCTTTGCAAATCCGTTGTAAAATCGGCAGCATGAACCCGGATATTCGATGGTGTTTTTAGAATCACTGGTGCAAAATTCAAAATCGCCTCAATGCCAGACTCAATGAGAATATCTGCTACATTCTGCGCTTCTGAATCAGGCACAGTAATTATCCCAATTCGAATACCTTGCTCACGAACCGTCTGACCAAGCTCCTCCATCGGTTGAACGGTAAGAGAGTTGATTTTCCGCCCTACCTTAGGTGCATAGGAGTCAAATATAGCGGTAATCTTCATAGTATCTTTCAGATAAGCATTGTAATTAGATAATGCATGTCCAAGGTTACCGGCTCCTACTAAAGCCACATTCAATTGTTGATCCAGCTTCAGAATATGACGGATTTTTTCAATAAGATAAGTTACGTCATACCCGATACCTTTTCTACCAAAGTCTCCAAAATAAGCTAAATCTTTACGAATTTGAGCAGGATTTAAATCAAGTTTTTGTCCTAGTTCTTGTGAGGAAACGGTTAATATTTCACGTTTCTGGAGATCATTCAAGAAACGCAAGTACACAGGAAGTCTGCGAACAACGGCTTCTGATATTTTATCCGATTTCATAATTTACCTCCTAATTTAAGTGATATTCTGTTCAAATCCTATCGAAATATCTGCACCTCGTCTCAAGGAAGAGCGGTATTCTTATACCGCCCTTCCTTGTAGAGTGATTAATAAGATCGATGACGTTCTTTTCAAGAAACGCCTCCGTCTTCCAACCACTCCGCTATACGAGGAACCATTTGATCCGTAAGCATATGCTCCATTTTCGGGCCAGGCAACGAATAGAGGAAATACTTCCCATAGTGAGATTCGATCACCCTTGTGTCATACACAATAACAATACCCCGATCTTGCGCTGTCCGTACCAGCCTCCCAAATCCTTGCTTGAAGCGAATAACCGCCTGAGGAACAGACAACTTCATGAACGGATTCTTTTTCTGGGCTTGTAATAACTCAGACTTCGCTTCCGCTAGGGGGTGGTTTGGCGGTTGAAATGGGAGCCTCACGATGGCCAAGCATGTTAATGCTTCACCTGGAATATCTACACCCTCCCAAAAGCTGCTTGTTCCTAACAGTACAGAAGCTGCACTGTCCTGAAAACGGCGGATCAGCTTGCTACGGCTGCCCCCCTCCACGCCTTGACCTAGCACCGTGATCTCTTGTGAGGCTAGAGCCTCTTTCAGAGGATCGTAAACCTGGCGTAGCATCTTGTAAGAAGTAAACAGGACAAGCATCCGCCCACGTGTTGTAATAGCTGCTTCTGCTAGTGACTGTACGAGTGTATCGACAAATCGTGCATCGCCTACACTCCCCTTCACACTAGGGAAATCCCGCGGAATAACTAACAGCGCCTGCTCCCGATACTTAAAGGGAGAAGGCAGGAGTGATGTCATCAGACGTCCCTCTTCCGCAGCTTCATTAAGTCCGAGATTATCAATCATAAACTGGAAAGATTTATCGACAGAGAGTGTCGCCGAAGTTAGCACGATACTTTTCTTCTTGTCGAAAAACAGCTCCTTAAGCTGAGTACTAACATCAACAGGAACGGCATACAACTGTAGCGATTTACTGCGATAATTTCCATTCGCCTCCAGCCAATATACTACATTCTCATCATTTAATCCCATAAAAAACCGTACTTGCTCACGTATAGAAGCTAAATCCTTAAATAAGCCGCTAATATCGGTAACTAGACTATCTGAGGAAGATTGACCTTCTTGATCTCGCATCTCATTAAGCATTTTATCACCTTTACGGATAATTTCGCTTAATGTCAGATTCATAGTATTCTCTAAAGCAACCAATTCATCCCAATCTTTCGGTTTACGGGTAGGAAGTAGCCGCATGACTAACTGGCCGGCTTCTCCCGCCGCTGCATCGCTACGTTCCGGCAAGAGGCTGAATAGTTTATCACTAAGCAGATCCCAGGTTTCTTTTACGGTAAGCAGGTCCGGATAGATTCTATCGATCACTCCGCTCCATTCAGAAGCTTCCTCACTGCCTGATGACTGAAGCATTTGGCGAAGTGTAGGAAGTTGGCCATTTCGACTATCCTTATAAAGACGCGATAGTGTATGTGCCACCGTGAAATGTTTCATATGCATGCCTAAATGCTTGCCAGCCACGTCCTCCAGATGATGGGCTTCATCTATTACAAGATGTTCATAAGCCGGAAGTAGTTGATGCCCAGCCTTAACATCTGCGAAAAGCTTAGAGTGGTTCGTAATAACCACGTCTGCAATACCAGCTTCATGCTTAGCCCGATGATAATAACACTTACGGAACCAAGGACACGAGCGACCCAGACAAGAATCGGTATCGCTTGCCACCGTCTCCCAAAAATCTCCGCCACGTCCACTTAGATTGAGCTCTTCGTCATCTCCTGATTCACTTTGTGTCAGCCAAACGATCATCTGAGCCGCAGTAAGCGCATCTTCCCTCGGACTTATAAAGTCTTTTTTATTAATTTTATGTTCGAACTTACGAAGACACAAATAATGCCCTCTGCCCTTAAAAATTGCAGCTTTAAATGGAAAAGGAACTACCTGCGTTAACAAAGGAATATCACGCTCACGCAATTGATCCTGCAGATTAATAGTATGAGTGCTGACCATGACTTTTTCATTAGTGCGTACGCTTTGGTATATGGCAGGCAATAAATAACCAAGGGATTTACCGGTTCCTGTCCCTGCTTCGATCAATAGATGCTTGTCTTCGGCAAGTGCCGTCATCACCTCATTGATCATAATATCCTGAGCTTCTCGGCTTTCATACTGTGGCAAAGTTTCTTTAAGTCGTTTCGTTACTTCATCCATATAATCTGTAAAAGATAAATTGTGTAGTGGATTCTCAGCATGCTCGTCTCGAGGTGGAGCTAATTCATTCCAGTCTCCTACAGCAAGCGCTAATTGACGATAGAAAGTCAGATCACCTTCGGGCTGAAGCGTCTCCGCTTCCCGTTCACGCAGCAGACCATCAAAATACCAACCCAGATCACTATCCTCTTCCGTAAACAGCTCACAGAGTCTCTGAATCGTCAGCAGAGGCAAATCGTAGAGCTCCTCCAGACATTTCAGCAATACAAGAGCAGTTGCGAGTGCATCACTGTCTGCCTGATGCGGACGATCATGCGTCACTCCAAAATGTGCACTAACTGATCCTAGTTGATAGGATGTGAGGGAAGGAAAGCAGATTTTCAGAAAATCAATCGTATCTAAAATCCGCCCTTGAAATGGTAAATACCCACATCGGTCTAAAGCATTTTGCAAAAAATGGAAGTCAAATGCGACATTATGCCCTACAAGCACAACATCATCCAAGAGTGGGACAAGCTCCATCATCATCTCATCCAGCTCAGGTGCATCCTTTACATCATCGTCGGTAATCCCCGTTAGACCAGTTATAAAAGGAGGTATCGGCGTTCCGGGCTTGACGTAGGAACCATATACCCGGGAGATGGACCGGTCTTCTTCTATAATTGCAAGGCCAACCTGGATAATTTCACCCACGGATTGGGTTCCCGTTGTTTCAAAATCAAGCACGGCAAATTTCATTATAATTCTATTCCCTTTCAATTGAGACTCTTAATCAGCATAACAGAAGTTGCGAAAAAAGGCGATGCACACCACTGGTTCAGGGGATGCATCGCTTGAATGAAAATGCGGAATAATAAACCGTAAACGTAATAATTTACAATAATGAAACAAGCTGATTTCCGAAATGAAGCTTACCTCCTCGGCGGCGGCAAACCTCCAAATTAACGGTTGGTTCAGGAAGTGCCGGGTCAAGTTGCAAAGAAAGGCCAAACAGCTCCTGCGCTTCATTGAAACGTTCTTGAGAGGCCCTGATGCAACCTAAAGCGTTATAAACCATTGCCTTCAGCTTGGTTTCCCGTATCAAACCGAGCATATGGTTCAGATGATTCCAAGCAGCTTCCCCCTCCCCTTCCTGCAGGTAAGAGATGGCTAAATATAATCGAGCAGCCAAGCTATCCGGATATTGCACAATAACTTCCTTAAACTGTTCAATACATTTCCCATACATCAGCAGCTTATAATACCCCTGACCTCTAACAAAAGTATCCATGCACAGCTCGGGTGCTTCCTGTTCTGGCACTTCCTCTTCAACCACAGTCGTAAAATCTACACTTTCACGAAAGTGACTTAGCTTCTCTGCAAAGGCCAGCCATTCATCCATCACTTTATCACTAAGTCGATGCAGCATATTATAATTGCATAAAAGCTCATTCCGGCGGGCACCCTCCGCTGTAGGGTAATCTGTAACGATCTCCTGAAGCACCTTGTTCATTTCAGCAAACAAATGTTGAAACATGGGCTATCCCCCCTTACTGAAGATGAAATCAGTTCAGCTTGCCTGACTTCATTTTCTGCGAGAACGGGGTCTTTCATCCCTGCCATTCATTACATGGCGTAAGTCCATAATTTAAGCGATTGTAGCATGCAATTCATGATCAGCCAGCTTCACTGGTCTGTTGTTCTCATCCACGAATACCACCGTTGGCTTATGCGACTCCAGTTCTTCCGAAGACAACATCGCATACGAAATAATAATTACTGTATCTCCCGGTTGAACAAGACGTGCAGCTGCACCATTTAGGCAGATCACACCACTGCCGCGAGGCCCTGGAATAACATAGGTTTCTAACCGTGAACCATTATTGTTGTCCACGATCTGCACTTTTTCATTCTCAAGAATATCTGCCGCTTCCATTAAGTTCTCATCAATGGTAATACTTCCCACATAATTCAAATTCGCTTCTGTCACCGTCGCGCGGTGAATTTTGGATTTCATCATATGTCTAAACAAGAGCGGCAACCTCCTTTGGAATAAATACATTATTGTCAATTAATCGCGTTCTGCCAAACTTCACGGCAAGCGCTATAATAATTTCCCCATTTACATCCGTTAATAAAACTTCGTTCTCTAAGCCTTCCAGATTAGGGAAAGTCAGTAATTCCGCATAATCAATGACCGCCAAAGGAGAGCTGGAAATAACCGAGGTCAACAATTCCCGCACTTCAGCAACGGTTGTTACTTTTCCTTCTTCAATAGACTGACGTGCTTCACGCAAGGAACGAGATAACACCAGTGCTTGAGAACGTTCCTCTGGAGATAAGAATACGTTACGCGAGCTAAGTGCAAGTCCATCTCCTTCACGAACGATAGGGCAAGGTACAATTTCAACATTCATATTCAAATCAGATACCATTCTGCGGAGCACAGCTACTTGCTGAGCATCCTTTAGCCCGAAGAAAGCATAATCTGGCTGCACGATATTGAATAGTTTATTAACAACTGTTGTTACGCCATTAAAATGCCCTGGACGCGAAGCCCCACAAAGTCGAGTGGTAAGCTCTGATACCGAGACAGTAGTCCGGGTAGGCTGCGGATACATTTCTTCCACACTGGGGATAAATACAATATCGACACCTTCGCGTTCCGCAAGCTCCAAATCACGCTCTTCATCGCGCGGATAGGAATCATAATCCTCATTCGGTCCGAACTGCAGCGGGTTCACAAATATGCTCATAACGACCGTGTTGCTCATTTCTCCTGCCCGCCGAAGCAGACTGGCATGTCCTTCATGCAGGTATCCCATGGTTGGAACAAACCCAATCGGGGTATGCCCACCTTGTCTCATATATTCCAAAGCTTCGCGCAGTTGCTTAATGCTTCTGACGACTCTCATCTTATTCCCCATCCTTTCCGGCACCGCCGTATAAAGATTCCAGAACGGTTTCATCTGCTTTAAAAACATGACCTTCATCTGGGTACGAGCGATCCTTCACTTCTTGCACATATTGGCTGATACCCTCACGAATCAGGCTACCCACATCCGCGTAGGTTTTGACAAAACGTTTCTCACGGTAGGGTGAGGCATAACGCAACAAATCATGGAAAACCAATACCTGTCCATCACAATAACGACCTGCACCAATCCCAATGGTCGGAATGCTCAGTGCCTCAGAAATTGCTTGTGCTACTTCTTCTGTCACCAGCTCCAGTACCACTGCAAAAGCACCTGCTGCTTCAAGGGCCTTAGCTTCATCCATCAGACGTTTTGCATCTTTGGCGTCCTTGCCTTGAATGCGGTAGCCGCCAATCATATTTACCGATTGTGGTGTAAGTCCAATATGCCCCAGCACAGGAACTCCCGCAGCTACAACCGCAGTAACTGTCTCACAAATTTCGAGACCGCCTTCCATTTTGACGGCATGAGCCCGCCCTTCCTGCATCAGTCTGCGCACACCCCGCAAGGTTTCATCTATACTTCCGTGGTAGGTCATAAATGGCATATCTGCCACAATGAATGTTTTTTGTGCGCCCCGAGTTACCGAACGAGTGTGGTAGACCATATCGTCAATCGTAACAGGTAAAGTTGTATCATATCCAAGTACCACATTTCCCAGGGAGTCACCCACCAGAATAAGATCGATACCGGCTTCTTCAGCAAGTAGAGCCGATGGGTAATCATAAGCAGTCAGCATGCTTAACCGCTCACCATCTGCTTTCATTTTTTTCATTTTCACAATATTAAGTGCTTGTTTGTTTGCCATTTCTCTCTTCGTCCTCCTTTTTGAAATTACATCCCCGTAAAAATCGCAACAAAAAAACCTTTTAGCAACGATTTGCTAAAAAGGTCCGAAGGGCAAAAAAGAGTCACTCGCGATCGTCCCTTCTGTCTCGGTCCTTACGGCTCAGAGCAGAATCCAACGTAACCGTCTAACGCAGTTATGAAGGTGATTCCAATAATAAAACCATTATAAGTACATCAGATCAAGAGTACAGTTCGCAAAACGATACCGCCTCTGCCCCATAGTATAACAAAAAGGACTCGGAAATACACGAAAAAAATATGACAGGGGATGACACCCTGTCATATAAAAAAGATTTATAAAAGCTCGATTTCACCTGAGCATACGCTAGAAATCTCTCCTGCGCTGTTTTTAAGGATTAGTCCACCTAACTCATCCAAACCTACCACAACGCTTTCAGAGCGTCCCTGAGGGCTATTCAGAGCGATTTGGCGACCCAAAGTAACTGACATCGACTCCCACAGCTCTTTGATAGGTTTAAAACCTTGTTCCATGTAAAGATTGAAATGCAGCTCTAACTCATTCAATACAGCTCTTACCAGCTCCGAACGGTCAATAGGGACACCGCCCCGCTGAATCCGAAGAGAAGTCGCTACTTCCTTCAGATGATCAGGATAATCGTCTTCAGTCAAGTTCGCAGAAATTCCAATCCCGGCGATGCAATAATGAAGCTCTCCTTCTCTTAGCGAAGACTCGAGCAAAATTCCACATATCTTTCGACCGCCCGCAAGCAAATCATTTGGCCATTTAATCCCAGCGTCTACTCCGGTTACAAGGCGAATTGCCTTACAGACTGCAACCCCAGCAAGCAGTGTTAACTGAGGAGTCTGTAACAAAGGTAAATTCGGACGCAATACAATACTCATCCAAATGCCTTTGCCACGAGGAGAAAACCATTTCCTACCCATTCGCCCTCTAGCACCGGTCTGTTCTTCAGCGATTACGGTTGTTCCTTCTGGTGCACCGTTTTCCGCCAATCGTTTGGCTTCCTCCTGAGTAGATACGACAGACTCCAGGAGCTGAACTCTGTCTAGCCAATTCGAATCAGAAGCTTCCTGCTTCAACCCGGTTAGCGACAGCGCTTTTTCATAGCTCATGTCCATCCATCCTTTTTGCTTCAAGCAGCAATTCTTGTTTATTGTTAAGAAGATCTCCCGAAGCAGTCGCCTGCAGAAGTGCACTCAGCATATTGCCAAGCCAAGGTCCTGGACGTTTCTCAAGCACTTCCGCCAACTCATTGCCTGTAACAGCAAGCTCCGAGAGACTCTTCAATGGCATTTGTGCGATCCACTCTCTTGCAGGCACTGCTGGGGCGGTGATAGCGGGCGAGTCTTTTGAGACCGCTTGGGTGTTGACAGCGGGTGAGACTTCCGAGTCCGCTGGCGAGTTCGCAGCGGGAAGGGCAGCTGCTGGCAGGATCGCCAGCAGCGAGAGCCACCCTTCGGCGGCTTCCACGCCGAAGGTCAGCACGGCGGCGATCCAGCGCCGCCGCAGTAGATCCGTGCCGCCCGGTTCCCCCGGCGGCACAGCCTCCAGGGCAGCGGTCCAAGCTTCGCGGACCCGCAGCACCTGGACGACGCTGGTACGCGTCGTCCCAGAGAACGTCCATGCCCGCAGCAGCTCATCGGCCTCCTGGGCCGACTGCTTCAGGGCATGGAGGAGAAGCGCCCACCGCAGGTGGGCGCTCTCCAGTTCCCCTATCCCGGCCGTTAAGGCGGCAGCAGCCGCCAGATCGGTTCCGGTCCAGGGGAACGGGGCTTTGCCGCGCGCGAGCAGCTCACAGCGCGCTAGCATAGCAAGGCCGCGCCGAGGATGCGGCCCCTCTACGATGCGGTCCAGCTCCGCGCGGACACGCTCCACAGCAATATGCGCCAGCTTATCTCGCTGACGCAGGAGCCCCCTCCACGTATTCTTAGCGATGGAGAAATCTAACACCGATGCGAAACGAACGCAGCGAAGCATGCGAAGCGCATCCTCATCGAACCGTTCCTCTGCATCACCCACACAGCGGATCACACGGAGAGCTAGATCCTTCTCGCCTCCGAAGGGATCAATCAAATCTCCACCCAGCCCGCAGCATATCGCGTTAATCGTAAAATCACGACGACGAAGATCTTCCTTCACATCACTAACAAATTCAACATGGTCCGGACGACGATGATCGACATATCCGCTTTCAGTTCGGTATGTCGTCACCTCAAATCCATGCCCATCCTGAAGCACGGTGACCGTCCCATGTGCTAGCCCTGTCGGAATACTGCGTGCGAAGATGGCTATCACTTCCTCCGGCACTGCTGAAGTTGTAATATCCATATCATGCACTGGCCTACCCAATAGCTCATCGCGAATGCAGCCTCCAACCCAAAAAGCCTCATGGCCGTTTTGCGTTAGCTCAGAAATTACATTTTCCGCCGCAAGAGCCATAGCAGATGGCGCCATTTTCCATTTCATTACGAACTCCTTACCCCCTGA
Organism: Paenibacillus sp. B2(2019); assembly: GCF_008370385.1. NCBI lineage: Bacteria > Bacillati > Bacillota > Bacilli > Caryophanales > Paenibacillaceae > Paenibacillus > Paenibacillus sp. B2(2019). Next base: position 448,513 of record NZ_VTZR01000024.1, on the reverse strand, counting down.
CTGTATCCAGTCTAGGTACCTTGCGCCCGAGCACACGGTAATATATATCCTCATACTGACTTGTAATCGAATCCTTACAGAAATCTTTGCAGGCCGTTTCCAGACAAGCTTGTCTGAACTGCTCCACCATGCGATCATCCGATAGGAGTTTGATTGCATATTTCGCCATAGTTTCTGTATCACCAATTGGAGCAATGAATCCTGTCTTGCCATGTTCTATGAGCTCCGGAATGCCTCCGGTTTGCGAACCTATAGTCGGAACACCACAGGCCATCGCTTCCAGGGCGACCAGACCAAAGCTTTCCTTCTCAGAAGGTAACAGAAGAAGATCAGCCAACGAAATAACTTGAGCAATCTCATCCTGTCTTCCTAAGAAGCGGACTTTATCATCCAGACCCATTTCACTGATCTTAGCTTGAATCTTAGGAAGATCCGGCCCTTCGCCAACAAGCAGCAGACGTGAAGGGATTTCACGATTCACTTTAGCAAAGATATCGACAACATCGCTTACCCTTTTAACTGGGCGGAAGTTACTGATGTGCATCAAGATCTTCTCCTCAGGAGAAGCAAAATCTTCTCGCAGATTCGATACATCCCGTGGATAATAGACACGATGATCAACGAAGTTATAAGTGAGGTCGATCTCGCGCGTAATATCCAGCACTTCTCGTGTTTCTCTAATGAGATCCTTCGATACGGCTGTTACGGCATCACTTTCATTAATTCCAAGACGGATTAGATCTTTTAGCGATTCATCCTGTCCAAGTACCGTAATATCAGTGCCATGCAAAGTCGTTACAACTTTTATATCATTACCAAGCATCTGCTTAGCAAGGAAAGCACAAACAGCATGCGGAACGGCGTAATGAACATGCAACAGATCTAAATTCTGCATTTTGGCAACCTGAGCCATCTTCGTAGCAAGTGCTAAATCATAAGGAGGATATTTGAATACATAATAATCATTAACCTCTACCTCATGGTAAAATATATTTTTCTGGAATTTCCCTAGCCGAAACGGAATGCTGTGTGTAATAAAATGAACTTCATGTCCCTTCTCGGCCAAGAGTTTTCCTAATTCAGTCGCTACTACGCCTGAGCCGCCAAGAGACGGATAACAAGTGATGCCTATTTTCAAACGATCCATATTCCGTCCCCTTCTATACCTTATATAGTTTGATCCCCTGTAGTAAACAGATCTACTGCATATGGAACTTTTGTTGCAAACCCTTCCGCATAGGGAATAAGTCTCCGCTGTCCAAGCAACATGTCTCTGGAACGAACACGTTCAATATAACCTTCCGTTAGCGGTGTGGATACAGCATCGGCACCGAGCGGCTTGGTGAACTGGGAGCGATAGCAGGACAACGCCTGCTCCTTCAGCCCATATTGTTTAGTAACATCTACAATAAGATCCGTACGTCCTAGATCGTTTATAAAATAAAAAAACAGCTGTGGAGCCGGAACTGCCGGCTTGTCCGGCATATATTTACGTAGTTTAGCATTAAAAACAGCCTCTTCTACTAACTTACTGCACGCAATATGATCCGGATGACGATCTTCCCAATAAGGAGCAAAAACAATCGCAGGAGCAAACCGGCGAATTTCTGCTGTCACAGCGGCCACATGCTCTTCTGTTATAAACAGCCCTCTGTCAGATAAACCCAAATTCGTCCGCACAGACACGCCAAGCAGATCAGCAGCTTGCTGTGCCTCTTCCATGCGTAGCTCTACAGTACCGTTCGAGGACATTTCCGCAGCTGTTAAATCGCACAGACCTACTTTTAGTCCTGCAGCGGTATGCTTCGCAATCGTACCTGCCATTCCGATCTCCGCATCATCCGCATGAGCCCCAAATACAAGAATGTCCAGCTTCATTCATCAACACCTGGTTTGTATTTATGGACGAGTTCACGCCAAGCAAAGTCACCACGATCAATCGCCTTCACAAGCACCTCAGCTGTTGCGATATTCGTTGCTACAGGGATACCATATACGTCACATAGACGAAGTAAAGCTGTAATATCTGGTTCATGTGGCTGTGCCATTAATGGGTCGCGCAAGAAAATAATAAGATCCAATTCATCTTGGGCTACCATTGCCCCAATTTGCTGATCTCCACCCAATGGTCCTGACATATAGCGATGAATCTTCAAGCTAGTCACATCCATGATCCGTTGGCCAGTAGTCCCCGTAGAAAATAGTTCATGACCTACAAATACATGCTCATAGGCTAATACAAAATTTACGATTTCATCTTTTTTACGATCATGTGCAATAAATGCGATCTTTAACATGGTGTTCTCCCCTGTCTATTCTATAAAGTGCTCAAATCCATAGATCAAGCCAGTGTATCCCATTACCTTTTGAATACCCATCTTAACGCCTGGCATATAGCCTGCTCGCTCATAAGAATCATGCCGGATTTTTAAGGATTGTCCGAACCCACCAAAAATCACTTCTTCTTGGGCAAACACACCAGGAAGACGGACACTATGTATCCGGAATCCATTATAGTAACCCCCACGCGCACCCTCAATCGTTTCTTCTTCTTTAGGGTTTCCTTGACGAAGCTCTTCCCGTACTTCTGAAATCATCTCTGCTGTTTTGACTGCAGTTCCGGATGGAGCATCCAGTTTTTGGTCACCATGATACTCGATAATCTCCAGATGTGGAAAGTATTTTGAAGCTTGAGCCGCAAATCTCATCAACAGAATAGCCCCTATGGAGAAGTTCGGAGCAATAAGTCCACCTATCCCCTGGTCTTGACACTGCTTGTCCAGTTCCACAATTTGCTCCGGTGTGAATCCGGTTGTACCGATAACCGGACGCACCCCATATTTAATGGCTAGCACTGTATTCATATACGCTGATTGTGGTGTAGTGAAATCGACCACAACATCTCCGTTGCTTCCCGCGAGGGCAGCCTCAAGATCTGAAGTTACAATAACTCCTGAGTCTTCGAGACCTACTAGACGGCCTGCATCTATATCCATTGTTGAACGATCTACCGCAGCCGCTAGCTCCAACTCTTCGTCCTGCAGCACAAGTTTAACAACCTCTTTACCCATTCTCCCGCCTGCACCGGATACGATAACTCTGATCTTGTTGCTCATATTTTTTCATCCTCGCTTTCACTAGTTATATAGTTACTGCATATACGATTGTATGGATTTCTGAAGGTCTACCATCAATTCTCGCAAGCCAGAATCATCCGGATGTAAAGAAATCACTTCTTTCAAGGCGGCCATAGCCTGCATATGTTCATTCACCCGACTATGTGCGATGGCAAGCCATACATAAGCATCCCCATATAATGGATCAAGGGTGATGGCCTCTTTAAGTAGCGTAATCGGATGATACGGGTTATGAGTTTTGTTATCTTCATCTTCTATCAACCGCTTAGCTTCCTGTACATGCATCATAGCTTGAAGATGCTGTAGATGTAGACTATACTCAGGTTTGCTGCCATCTAACTTCATAGCCACCTGAGCATGAACTAAAGCTTTATCTAGCATACCACTGCGGGCATACGTTATGGAACAACGATATCTGACTTCAGCATCAGCCGGACTTGCTGCAATCGCGGCTTCAAAGCAAACAATAGCTTCTGCAAAGTCACTACGCAATATAGAGCGATAGGCTTCTCTTACATAATCCCTTTGATCCATATCCTCACCATCCTCACGGCTAAATCCCGTTCGTTTGGTACAGCATATGTTATAGAGGCCTAATCGGTGTCTTTTAGTGTCCAACGACCAGCGTCTCGGGTATTAAACTTATGCATGACCTTATTATGTGCTTCAGTCAGATCAATCCCAAGAGAATTTGCAAAACAAACAGTAATAAACAAAATATCTCCCAATTCAAGCTCTATAGAATTCTCTGCTTCATCAGATTTCTTCGGCTTCTCACCGAATTCATGATTGACTTCCCGCGCCAACTCTCCGACTTCCTCGGACATGCGGGCTAACATAGACAGCGGACTGAAGTATCCTTCTTTAAATTGCGATATATAAGCGTCTACTTCACGCTGAATGTCACCAAGACTTTTGTCCATAAAATGTATCTTTGCCCCCTCTGTATATCTTGCCTTCTGTTTGCCCCTATGTTATCGTAAAGACGTTTTGAAGACAAATCTTTTTTGAATATTTTAACACCCGCAAGAAAAGGTATACTTATTATAGGAAAAGAAAAACTGCCTAAACAAGGCCTAACGAGGGATTCCATGAATTCAAACAAGGTAATTTCAATCAGCAAAACAGTTGCCCCTATCATGCTCGGAACCGCAGTATATGCATTCGGACTACTGTATTTCATCATTCCCAGTCAACTAATGGAAGGCGGCGTAACGGGAATCACACTGCTGCTTAATTATGCCTTTGACATTCCAATCTTTTTAACAACACTCCTTATCAATCTCCCATTGTTTCTGCTCGGTTGGAAAGTTCTAGGCGGCCGCCAAATTGTATACACAGGGGTAGGAATCGGATCTTTGTCCCTTTTCTTGTGGATCTTCGAAAGATTGATCTCTGCTGGATGGATTGTTCCTTTCAGTACCGAACATGACTTTATTCTTGCTGCACTATACGCAGGGGTAACACTTGGAACCGGGCTTGGGATTGTGTTCCGTTTTGGTGGCACTACAGGTGGCGTAGACATTGTGGCAAGAATTCTGGGACGGAATTTCGGCTGGAGTATGGGGCAGATTATTCTGGCCATCGACATTTTCATTATCGGCTCTTCCATCTTCTATATTCCCAAAGAAAAAATTCTATACACACTCGTTGCAGTGTTCATCGCATCGCGTGTCATCGATTTTATCCAGGAAGGCGCTTATGCCGCCAAAGCATTTACAATCATTAGTGATGAGGCACCCCAAATTGCTGATCTAATAACTGCTGAACTAGAACGAGGTGTAACACTCATCCCTGCAATCGGTGCGTATTCTAAGCAAGCCAAACATATGGTGTACTGTGTAGTTTCAAGGCAGGAAATTCGCCGTCTTAGTTTACTGGTCAAATCGATTGATCCGCACGCGTTCGTAATTATTAGCGATGTGCACGACGTACAAGGCGAGGGATTCAGAGAAACATAAAATATCCCCACAAAGTGGGGCCTTGCTTCGATACGTACTCAGGTACTTTGCGGGGGCCCAAAATATATAAGTTTTGATTCGTTAAAAAAGGAGCGGAGGACTCTCCCCCGCTCCTTTTGCTTATTTATATAACCATTCCACTAAATTGGTTTGAAGTTCTGATTCTCTCCACGGTACTTACGATAACCCGCATAAGCTAATACAGCGATAATAAACCCTGCGGCTAGTCCTCCCCAAATCCCAAATTCTTGTGAGGCCAGGGGTACTGACAAAGCCGGCTCATCCTTCTCTTTTCCGAACATTACCCGCACAGTATCCTGACCATAAGACACAATTTCAAGCAAACGGGCCCGTTCGATTTTTTGTGAGGAAGAAGGAATGCCTGCGGCATATGAGAGCCAAGAATCAAATGCATTTACAACTTCAGGTTTCCGAGAGACGATCACCGCTGGCCGGATATTTTCATACCTACCCTGTAGCCTCTCTACAGCCGTTTTCCATCCCGTCAGATCATTTGTAGCACCACTTTGCTCCATCGCATTTAAATCCTCGCGAATTAGCTTATAATACTGAAGCCAAATGGGTTGTCCGGGTTGATTCAGACTGTTGGCAGCTAATCGTAACCTGGTAGCTGTAGCCTCCAATTGCTGCTGAGATACTTTTGCACTTGCCACAGCAGCCTTCAGGTCCATAATGACCCCTGACAACGCATTAATGCCCTCTACAGAGGTCATTCCTTCAAAAGAAGAGGACACTATGATCCTAGAGATCTCTTCGGTCTCTTGTCGGACCTTCATCACATCCCCTTCCAAGACATACCCATACAATGCCTCAGCGGCTAGTTCTAGCTGCTGTGCTCCAGTCTTTCCGCTCATCACTGTCAAACCGTTGCCCGAACTAACGTCGGCGCTTTGCTTCGAAACCTTGCCAGAACCTTCACCAGCATTCCCTTGCGCTGCTGAAGCTTTTTCAACATTCATGCTGGTCAGTAACCAGCAAAACACTAGAATAACCAACACATAATATCTCCCTCGGAGCATGAGACATCCCCCTCCTACCTAAGAAGAAACGACGTTGTCGTCTTTATTAGACGATATTCGTTTCTCGTAAAATTATAAGGATAAAGTATAGTATAAAACTTATACTTCTTATAATTCTAAATGTATGGCAGGCGGACAAGGGTTAGAACTGCTTACTAGAACCTGTTCTTAAACTGATAGATAGAGTCTACTGGTCTTTGTCTACTACTAAACAACCAAGCAACAATTACACTAAACACCGTAAGCGCCATCGTGAAATATTGCACCTGTGTGACATCATCATTCAGTACAGAAGGTAACCATGGGTATATTCCATAGGAATAGTCCAGCATATCGTTAGCAAGGGTCCAGAACAGCGCTAGCGGAATCATTTTGCGGAAAGAAAAGAATCGTGCATAGATCAAAGCTTCTACCGCCATCCCCAAATGAGAGATCACCAGCATCCAGTCTTTCCAAACCAGAATATCTCCTTGATAACCTCCAGCAAAAATCATACTTACTGCCCAAATCCCATACTTCACAGACGTCACAACTGCTAACGCCTCAATAAGCTCCCTTACATTGTTTCCCGTATAGCTTTTTGGAGGAAAGAGCATTAGCAACAGCGCCAAGGTAAAGAACAAGCTCGCGGTTGGACTATCTGGAACAAACGGGAGCAACCAAAGCGGAAAGTTAGCCGCCGTGAACTCCAATTGATTGCCATACCATATGTAGCCATAAATGGTACCGAGAAGATTCACAATAAATAACAACCAAATGATTCCTCGGTGCTTAAACAGTTTATCAAGAACGGACATACAGATCATTAACCTCCCAAGTAGTGGCAACTTTACATTTAGACATACAAAAACCTGACCGCAGTTTCGATCAGGTTTTGCGTTATTTTTATTTTACTGTTCGCTTTTTTGTTTGGCAAGCCAGTCTGCCAAGGCATCAATGTCTTGATCCGAAAGCCCCGCTCCCAGAGCAATATCATACATCTTCGGCATCTGTCCTTGACCCTCTTTTATAATAGTAAGGATTGCTTCTTTATCATGGGTGTCCCCAACGCCGCGAAGTGAAGGCCCGCCTGCCCCTTTCAAATCCGCCGCATGACAAGAGATGCAAGTAGCTTGCTTAAACAGCCCCATAGCCGGATCATCCTTATCTACAATCGCTACTTCCTTTGCCTTAACTGCACTCGAGGTTGGAAGCCCCTTCGCCCTATTCTCTGCCGCCTTCTCTTCCCGTTGAACATCTTCAGGAATTTGACCAGTTTCAGCCATTTCATGTTTGTATTCCGTCCAAGCGGTATTTGTTAAGTACACAATCGCCGCTAGCGATAAGAACATCAATGATGAAGCGATCGGTCTACGATAGAAGCGACGTTCTCTGCCCGTGTCAAGAAATGGTGCTAAAAGAAGTGAACCAAAAGCTACACCGGTTACACCTAATGTACCCAGAACAATATAATCACCTGAAGCATAAGGAAGCTTCAAATACTGATAGAGAAACAAGAAATACCAGTCAGGAATTGGGATAACCGTAGCACTCGCGTTCGCTGGAAACCCTAGCGGCGCTGGCTCTGAAATAGTAAGCACTAATATTCCTACAAGTACAACGACGCCAACCATCCATTCTTTCAGTAGAAAGTTAGGGATAAAGGCTTCCGATTTACCAGGATAGGCTGAATAGTCTGGAGGTGTGATAAATCCATTGCCTTTACGAACTCTGGTATCACCGACATATACAACCTTTTCCTTAGAATTGTTTCCATGTGCCATCCGTATTCCTCCTCTCTCAGATTAACTTACAACGGTCCAGAAATCCCTTGTCTGCGGATCATAATAAAGTGTCCTACGAGCAGACTAAGAAGCACCGCTGGGAGGAAGAATACATGTAGTGCGAAGAATCGAGTCAACGTTTCTGCACCAACAATCGTACCGCCTTGCATAAGTTCTTTCAATACGGGTCCCATCACTGGAACAGAATTAGCAATTTCGAGTGTTACCTTAGTCGCAAAGTAAGCTTTATTGTCCCAAGGCAATAAGTAACCCGTTAAACCGAGCCCCAACATTACGAAGAAGATGAGCATTCCAACTACCCAGTTCATCTCACGCGGAGCTTTATAAGAGCCTGTAAAGAAGACGCGCATCGTATGAAGGAACATCATAACAATGACAAGACTGGCACCCCAGTGATGCATTCCGCGAACAATTTGTCCAAAGGCAACACTAGATTGTAAATACTCAACACTTGCATAAGCATTGATAATATCTGGAACATAATACATCGTTAAGAACATACCCGATAAGATCTGAATCACTGTAATAAAAAAGGTCAGTCCGCCAAAACAATACACAAACGCAGAGAAGTGATGGGCCGGGTTAACATGCTCAGGAACCTCGTGGTCGGCCACGTCTCTCCAAATTGGCGTAACATCCAAACGTTCGTCAATCCAGTTATAGACATTTTTAAACATTAGAACCTACGCCTCCTCACTAGCTACTGTATTAGGCACAATATCACCCAAAAGAACCCACCCGTTATCAAATTTCGTTTTATACTGATCAAGCGGTTTTGGAGCTACTTCGAGATTTTTGCCGAGTTTGGTATAACGCGCACCGTGGCAAGGACAGTGATACTCGTCCGGATGTGCCTTATCATTGTTCCATCCAACCGTACATCCTAAATGTTTACAAATGGGTGAAAGCGCATAAATATCACCCTTTGCGTCTTTACGGATCCACGCAGTCAGCGTCGCTGTGCTGTCGTACCATCCGTCTTTCTGTTTCAATTCAAACGTAAACTCTTGGGGCTCTTCGGTGATTTTGCTAATTTCAGCAACCTTTATAAAATCACCTGCGCCCTTCTTATGTAATATTGGGTCCACGACAAAACGGACCATTGGGAGAATTGTACCTGCCCCCATAAAAGCAGTAGCGCCACCTAGCGTGTAGGTCAAAAATTGCCTGCGCGACATCTCTTTACGGCTGGGTGGTTGTTCAGGCCAAATATCCTGTTGATCATTATGGCTGCTCATACTGTTATATAACCCCCTTCTCAAGATATAAGAAAGTATCTAAGGTGTCCGATCAGAGATGCCTTACTATAAATAATCCGTTTTCAAATCTTTTCAATGAAATACATCACATACCATTTCGATTCAACCTAATAATAGCTTAGGCACTAAAACCCGTCAAGAATATTGTCTAATTTGTGACAGGCCAAAAAGTGATTTTCACTTACAATTGTTGATTTTCTGTCACATTTAAAAGAGACTCACCGTCCCCACATCTTTTGAATTTTCATACCAATATCACTATTAATCTTACCTTCCAGAGAGCCCTCAATGATAGGCAGAGAGAGTACTAAATCGCTTTCAAAAATTTCTTGTTCCAGAAGTGCTATATCTGCTGTTAACACCACGGCATACTGGAAACCACTGGATTTGACTTTTCGGCAAACCTCATTAATTAGATCGACATATCCTTCCCCTCCATACTGAATCGCCGGGTAAGTTACAATCCGTCCCTTAAACGGTATTTCCACCAAATCCATAAAATCACGTAATCTTTCTAATGCTTGAACCGTCTCAGGGGGACTCTCGGACCCACTTAATCCTGTAAAAGGTATGAGACAAGTATCATAGAACTTTCGATTTTCTTCCCACTGTTCAACTTCAAAATCACTGAATTTCATTAATGTCATCTCCCTATTTGCGATCCTTCTTCGCGTCCACTTTTCACAAATTTGCCCGATGTTATAAATCCCATTATATTGAAAGAGGAGGACAAACGTCTAGATTTAGATTTTCACTAGTCTCCCTTCACCTCTAATTGATACAGAAAGTGAGTTGAACAGGTACCTATTTAATAAAAAAAGAAATGCGCTAAGCGCATTTCTTTATGCCAAACTTTTAAGTTCTTCTGTAAGATTTCGAAAAGCCAATTTATCTCCTGTAGCCAGCGCCGTGTCAATCTCACGGTGCAAGATGTCGGAGCGACGCTTTCGCAGCGCTTCATCCCACACCATTTCTGCCGCAAGTCCTAGCATCACTTCGTACGTAGCCTTCATTTTGTCCATTCGATACACCTCCGCTGTTTAAGAGATCCTTATTGCTTTAATATTTTGATATCCATCAAGATGATTTTGTTTTCGGTTTCAAAAGTGACGGCACCTACTAAATCATATTCAACAATCCTGTCTACGTTCTACATATTTACCCATTCTGATCAATACTTCATCTATTGTTCCTATCAACAACCAAAGCGAAGTCCTCATCTACGTATGTAATCCCCATAAGCATTTGCTTGTATGCCTTCATACTACTATAGATGTTTAGGCACGGCTATCTCCATCCCCCACGGCGTCATCATCACAGTGAGACCAGCAGTAGTCTCCCCTAATTTAAGCATCCCAAGGTGCACCATCATCCGAATAATTCGTTGCTCCAGAATAGAGGCAGCATTGTCATAATAGAACGGTTTAATTAACCACCCAATACCATCCACTAATGAAGGTACGCTCACCCAATTCCCAGCACTAATGCTTACCCAATACACAAGTGAAGGCAGGTTTGGTACAGCCCCCTTATATAGTTTTAACCAAAAAGAGAATATCTGCATCAACGAGTCACATTTTCCATCGGCTAACACTGCCTCTCCTGTCGCCGTAAGCCTTAGCCGAAAACCTTCTTCAGTGATCCAGCGGCGATGACGAACATAATCATACAGGAGGGCTAATCTAGGTGGATAATGCTCACATGCCCTACCATAACCAAATCTCCAGCCGCCTTTGCTAAGAAGATCCTCCGGAATATGAAGTGCATTCATCACTCCTTGCTGATACCGCCTATACATTGCCCCTTCCTGATTAAGCTCTGGCTCATTTTCCTTGATATATCTCAGAAGCATAACCAGATCACTTAATAACAATTCTCCTTCATTTCGATACATGGCTGGTTCAGAGCTAACCGCAACCTTATCCTTGATATGTGCGCTCATCGTCTCACGAAAGCGCTCTTTCAAGTCTTTAGGCACTTGGAACAAGTATCTGGTTTGCTGGGAAGAACCGCTAAAGAGCCAGCCTCCGCTTTTGAAACGAGACACCATTTCTCGGAAGCCTCCGGTCTTTCCTTCTGGAGCATCAAAAGAAGCCTGTCTAGCTACAGCCAACAAATCTTCCAGACTAAAGTAGCTGCGTTCATCAAAAAGTAATGTATTCAGAAACCGTAGATCCTCCGGAGCACATTCCCGGATATGAGACTCCATAAAACTTCTGCTTCCAAGCATAATCAAAATACTCTGGATCAAGTCATGTTTGGAATTCTGCTTGCATTCACACCGGTAGCGTCCCGCTATGGCGGTCAGCTGTCCAATATCTGCATAAGTGAGCATATCCGCCAGATTCATGTTTTATCGCCTCACCGTTTTACTACCATTATGGGAAATACAGCCCTTTTTATTCCCCTTTGCGCAAAAAAAATAACCCGATGCACGGGTTAACGCTGATTTTGCAGGATATGGCGAGTACAATTATATAGAATAGGGTTCCATTCCCGTTCTTTCTTCTCCAAAATTGTCAGGGATAAATTCCCAATTCGCTCAGAATACTTATCTTTGTAAAATGCAGTATACAGTTGAGCGAGGAACCCTCCATGAGATATGACTAGTATGTTCCGATTGGGATGCTGCGCAGAAATATCCTCCATAAAGGCAAGTGCACGTGCTTGAAGCTGTTCGTCAGTTTCTTGACCAAGTGAAAGCTGACTCCAATCTTTCCCCCACTTCTCTTCACGCTCAGCGGCAGTAAGCCCTTCTACTTGCCCGTAGGCACGTTCCCGGATCCGATCATCAGGATCAAGCAACGGTACATTTAATTTATCAGCGATGATCTTGCCTGTCTCTGCTGCCCGGGAAAGGTTACTTGTAATGCAATAATCCCAGCGATACGGCTCTTGTAATAAGCGGTCAGCAAGCATAGCAGCTTGCATCCGTCCTTCATCATTAAGCGGAATATCACTTTGCCCCTGTATCTTTCCAATTGCGTTCCAGTCCGTCAATCCATGGCGTATCAAGCCGATTAGCATATTGCCTCCCCCTTTTCACCCAAGTATTTGTCTCTTAATGTAACATGGATGAAATAAAAAGTCTTCTTTTATGCGTATTAGAATACAAAAAAGCCCCTTATCTTTACATAAAGGGACTACTACACCGTTCTTAACACTATTATATACTGCAATAGCTAAGTCATACATCAATAGACCCTTTATGATCTGCGATATCGATTCAGCCGGGTTAACGAAAACACTGCAAAACCCACGCCAAGCATGGATAACATCATCCAATATTGAGGATGAGTAGGTCCCATATTTACTACAAGCGGTTCAATAATCCCACCTTCAGAGCCTAAAATGGGATAAGTAGAAGTCCATTCCATAGAGCCAGCAACGCCAGTCTCTACAATTCCACTTTGAGCCACAGTGATATCTGCAGGTGTTCTAAACATAGTAAAGTAAAGAACACTAGACAAAAATACCGCCAGAAAGCAAGCGATCCAGAGACTAAGCCTATGACGAACAATGGCAGATGTCCCTGCGGATTTCCCATCCCCTGGCATCAACCAAGGACTCTCTAGATAAATCCGTTCCATAACTTTAACATTTATAACTTCTGCACGCTCTTCACTAATCTCTTCTTTCAAATCATGCATAAGCTGGCTACTCTCTTGCCACAGAGACCATTCAGCCGCGCAGTAAGGACAAGTTTCAATATGTTGTTCGAGCAAAATCCGCCTAGGATGTGTGGGGGGAGCGTCCCACAAGAGCGGAATACATTCTTGCGCTTCCCTGCAATTCATTCGCCTTACACCCTCTCAACCTGCTCTTCAACTTCAGGCTCATTGAAATAGGATTCGAGTTGAAGCTTCACACTACTTCTGGCACGAAACAACAATGATTTCACGGAGCTTACACTCTGATCCAAAATTTCTGCAATTTCTTGATAATCCATCTGATCGTATTCACGCAGGATTAGCGCAGAGCGTTGTTTCTCCGGAAGATTATTAATTGCCTCACGAACCAAATTCATCCGTTCTTTACGCAATGCAGCCTGCTCAGGCGCTACTTCAAACGGTGCAACGGGAGTATATCCACTCTCTTCTAGGGATACATTTCCGGCACGATTCTTACGAAGCTCACTTAGCACGGTATTACGAGCAATAGTGTACAACCACGTTGAAAAGGAAGCATCTACCTCTCGAAAGGAATGCAAGCTACGGAATGCCTTGTAGAAAGTCTCCGAACAAAGGTCCTCTGCAATTAGCTCCATTTGTGAGTTTCTAAGCATATGATATACAAATGCCAATATTTTTCGTTGATAACGACGCATTAATTCTGAATATAATTCTGTGTTGCCTTGTTTAATTTCCTGGATCAACTGGGAATCCGTCATGGTGAGATTGGCCCTCCTCGCCCTTGCACGTCTTTTCCCGTCCGGTCCGTACTTATTATACCGGTTTGGGCTTTAAAAGTTGCGCTGGTTTACTACAACTTTTTAGTTTATTACAAGAAGAAACGATATTGTCGACCTTTTATGTAAGACAAACGTTCCTTGTGGGAATTTAAGGAAAAATATATGACGTGCAACTTATCCGTTCTTCAATTTTGAAATACACCTATGTATATTCAAACACCCAATAATTAAGGCATGATGATTGTGATGAATATAAAAAGAAAAATGGCATATTTCTATGAGCATATAAATTTTATAACGAATCTAGAAATATACCAGATCTATTGTATCACAGATTCTCATAGGATGACATTAATAGACTTCAGAGCAGTAATCTCGTCAGCATGACCTGACAACAGATTATAAACGAACATGAAGTTCAACCATAAGACTTTGATCACTGTAATGTGACTTTAATCTCTTTTTAATAAACTGTTGACAAAATGTAAACGTATACATATAATAAAAGTACAGTATGGTTTCTCTCCACTCCTATCCAAATACTACACGGTTCCAATTTATTGTGAACTGTAGCCGCTTACTTTGTAAGCGGTCTTTTTTTGTCCTGTAAGCGCTGTACCTTTTGTTAGATGATCTATAATAGGTTATTTTACTATAGCGAGCGAATTAGCTTCCACAAATCCCCACAGTCATCTATTACCCCGTTTGCGTCCACTTGAAGAGGTATGGAAAAGAGTCAAGATAAACAATATACTAGCTATAAAGATATTTGTTGAGGTGAATATGAAATGAATGAAATCGATGAATCAAAACAACTTGTACTACAAATCGGCGGTGCCTTGAAAAAGCACAGAAAAGAAAAAAACATGAACTTAGATGACTTAGCGGAATTAACAGGCGTAAGTAAACTTACTCTGGGGAATATCGAACGCGGCGAGACAAATCCAACTTTGGCGATTATATGGAAAATTTCAAAAGGCCTATCTTTACCCCTATTAGCTTTGTTCAAATCTGAAGACCCTGTTAGTTTGTATCGAGCAGGCGAAGGTCTTCGGTTTTCTAATGATCAAAAGAATTGGATCATTGAACCCGTCTTTAAAAACGTAAGCAACGATATTGAAATGTGTCGAGCTTACTTACAGCCAAATAGTTCGTATCACCCTGAAGGTCATCATGTGAATACAACTGAAATTGCGACAGTAATGACTGGTTCCATTGAAATTCAAGTCAATGGTGAGATGTACACATTGAATCAATATGATACGATCAGTTTTCGTGCAGATCGCCCTCACTCTTATACCAATCATACGAATAGCGAAACAGTGCTCCATATCTCCTTAAAATATGGTTTCTAAAAGCCGAAAATTTCACTTATTAAATGCAACTCAGTATTCCATTATATATGGGAACTCAGAGTTGTATTTTTTTTAACTAATATAAAGCACTTCAAGTGATAGGACAGTCTTTATAAAATTAACTATAAAATACTTATTGTTAAATTTAATATACTATAATATACTTTTATTGTCCGCGCGGATGTTATTCCATAGTTTTTCAATCAGCAGAAAACCAACAGTACACATAATTCTGGAAGGTGAAATGAAGAATGCCGAACAAGAAAATCTTACCATCATCTCTAGGGCTGCTAATACTCGGCATTATTATTATTGCCGCAAATTTACGTGCTCCCTTAACCTCGGTCGGTCCTTTAGTGGGTCTCATAAGGGATGACGTTCATATCTCCAATACTTTAGCAGGCCTGATAACAACGGTACCGTTACTTACCTTTGCTTTATTATCGCCTCTAGTACCAAAACTAGGACGCAGGTATGGAGTAGAACTTTTAACTTTGTTTGCCCTGATCTTTTTGACTGTTGGTATTGTAATACGTTCTTTAGCTGGCGCTGCAAATCTGTATATTGGAACTGCAATTCTTGGATTTGCAATTGCCGTTTGTAATGTATTAATGCCAAGTTTAATCAAACGTGATTTCCCTAATAAAATCGGTGCCATGACTGGTATCTTTGGAATTTCAATGAGTTTATCTGGAGCGATCGCATCGGGAATTAGTGTACCGCTAGCCGCAAACGTAGGTTTAAAATGGCAGGGAGCGTTGGGAATATGGGGGATCTTAAGCTTTGTATCGATCCTCTGCTGGTTGCCTCAATTAAGGAAGCATACGAAGCGAACAACCTCGACGAGTCAACAGATGGCCTGCAATGATGTAAATGTTTGGCGTTCCCCTCTCGCCTGGCAAGTAACCTTGTTTATGGGTATGCAGTCCATGATTTTCTATGTGCTGATCGCATGGTTGCCTGAAATTTTAAAGCAGCAAGGCATTGACTCAAGCCAATCAGGATGGTACCTCTCAATAATGCAGTTAGCGCTGCTTCCATTTACCTTTATTGTCCCCGTTATTGCTGGGCGAATGTCAAGTCAACGTTCGTTAGTGGTCATCACAACCATTTTTCTTTTGACGGGAACGCTCGGACTGCTTTACGGAAGCTCCAATATCATTCTGTTGTGGATCATCATACTCGGAATTGGTGGAGGCTGCTCCTTTAGCTTATCCATGATGTTTTTCGGTTTACGTACTAAAAATGCGCATCAAGCGGCGGAACTGTCTGGTATGGCGCAATCGATCGGATATCTGCTTGCCGCAATCGGTCCTGCCCTTATAGGATATCTGCATGATGCGACAAATAGTTGGCACCTGCCACTTTTCATTCTGCTTGGAGCTTCGGCCTTTCTCTTTTTAGTCGGTTTAGGAGCAGCAAGAAATCGTTTTGTAGATAGCCAAAATAGTTACGGCGAAATAAACTCAAGTTAATTTGGTTAATGTCAGTCAGGAATTTATAATGAATGGCATGACATATGTACCTGAGAATTTCTTGGAAGAAAATCTGATCGAAATGGAGAAAGCGAGTTCGGGAACAGTTGCAAAAAGCCAAATCTAAATTAGAGCGAAAAACACCCAATATAAGCCTCACCAAATGAAATAGCGTCAGTGGAGTCCGAAAGACTGCTTCAAAGGTGGTACTGACGGCGGCATGTGGAAGCTAGCAACCAACAAGCCAGAATAACAAAACAGCGATTCTCTAATAACATGAGAATCGCTGTTTTTACTATTTATTACGATTTGAAAATGACCCGGAGCGAACCTTAATACTACACATATACGGTATAATCATGCTGCTGCAGAAGCACCTTCGCACGTTCCATATCGTTCTCCTGTCGAAAAGATAGGCGCATAATACCAGGCACATCTTCACGACTCTCGATGATTTGTACGTTGCTAAGGTTAATGCCTTGGTCCCCCAGCTCAGTTGCAATACGACCAATAATCCCCGGATGATCCGGTACATCAATATGTAGGTCAAATAAAGGTGCGATCATGCCTTTACGCCGTTCAGGCAACTGACTGCGGAAGCCATTCGCTTCTTGGAAAGCCTCTTCAATTCCTACGCCATCTTCACTTTCCAGGAGACGAACAAAAGAAGAAACTTCCTCGTTCCAATCCTTCAATAAACGAAGCATTACGGAACGATTGTTCAGCAAAATGTCTCGCCAAATTATAGGATCGCTAGACGCAATCCGAGTGATATCCCGAAAGCCCCCTGCAGCTAGCGTGCTATATAAGGAGTCGGTGTCGTCATAGGCACGAATCTGATTTACCAAAGCAACAGCAATAATATGCGGTAAATGGCTAATGGCACCTACAATCTCATCATGGCGTTCTGGATCAAGGCGTACAATCTGCGCTCTTGTGTGGTGTAGTAAAGACTCCAGTGCATGATAAGCCTCATCTGGCACTCCTGGAGGGGGCGTCAACACATAATAAGCATTCTCAAATAGCAGTGATGAAGCTGCCTCAACACCTGAGCGCTCTGATCCTGCCATTGGGTGTCCGCCGATAAAATATACTCCAGGAATATCTAAGGAGACCGCACATGCGGCAATACTAGCTTTCGTGCTTCCTACATCTGTAATAATGCAGCCGGGTTTTAGAGGCAACTTACTTAATTGCTGCAGATAATCCTCTAACATCCCTACCGGTACACATAAAAAAATGAAATCAGCATCAAGTGCCGCTTCTTCAACAGAAAGCGTGGCTTGATCAACCACACCTCTGCTTATATATTTACTCGCGGATTCAGGACGGTGGGCATGTCCTACGACGGTCAGGCCCTCCTTGCCTTTAAAGCAAAGGGCCAGTGAGCCTCCGATCAGACCGACACCGAATATAGCTATTTTTGTCGTCGTCATGTTCTTTGAACTACCTGCCTTTTTTAGTCTAGTCTTGCTGTTTATTACTAAGCGCGCACACCAGACTCTATAAGCGTTTGTTCCAGCGCAGTTATAAACGCTGTGTTCTGTTCAGCTGAGCCCACAGTAACACGAATATAAGTAGGGTAAACTTGATGACCCGCTCTTACTATGATTCCTTTACGCATCAAAGCATCGAAAACCTCGGTTGCAGGTTTACGAACATCTACCATAATGAAGTTCCCGTGTGCAGGGAAGGATTCAAGGCCCAGATGTTTGAATTCACCTTGTAATTGGACAATACCCGCGCTATTAAGACGACGGCATTCCTCCACGTATTCTTGGTCATTCAAGGCAGCAAGAGCCGCGGCTTGCGCAAGACGAGTGGTATTGAAAGGCTCGCGTACCTTGTTGATCAATGAAATAATCTCAGGACTAGCAACGCCATAACCAATACGCAATGCGGCTAAGCCATAAATTTTGGAGAATGTGCGAAGCACAACCAAATTCGTATAACGATTTAATAATTGGATACCGTTGGAGTAAGAAAGATCTGTTACGTACTCACAGTATGCTTCATCAAGAACAACCATTACATTGGAAGGAACAGCATCAAGGAAAGAAACCAAGGCTTCCTCTGGTACAATCGTTCCTGTTGGGTTATTCGGATTACAAATCCAGATAACCTTCGTACGGTCCGTAATACGGGCCAGCATCCCATCCAGATCATGTGTACCATTTACAAGTGGTACCTCGATGGACACAGCGCCTTCGATATCTGCGTTACTCTTATACACAGAGAAGGTCTGGTCAGCCATGATTGTCTCATCACCTGGCAAGAAGAAGGCACGAGCAATAAGAGCAATAATCTCATCAGAACCACAGCCAAAAATAATATTATCGCTGTTCACACCAAGACGGTTGGCAAGTGCTGCCGTCAACTCAACGGCCGATCCGTCTGGATATAGATAAAGATTCTCAAGCTCTGCTAGAATAGCTTCTTTAGCACTCGGGGAAGCTCCATACGGGTTCTCATTGGATGCAAGCTTAATAACCTCACTTAAGCCGAGCTCCTTCTTAACTTCGTCTATAGGTTTCCCTGGTTTGTAGACAGGGAGATTAACTATATTCGGTTTTGGATTCATGAATAGTCCTCGCTCTCCATAGTTGATTACTCCACTATACACAGGTCAAAATGACACTGTTATGGTCTTTTTAATTGTGCCACAAATTCTCGAATTTGCAACAGCCCCTCATTCCGTGTAGCGGGATTATCGAGCAGTGGAATGACCTCTTCTATTTTACGAACAATCGCACTACCTACTACCACGCCATCGCAAATCTGAGCAAAGCGGGCAACCTGTTCGCCAGTTGAGATCCCAAATCCTACAGCCACCGGCAGATCCGTAGCTTGACGCACGGAATCAATAAACGCCTCTACATCAGCATGGAAAGTGGATCGTTCCCCTGTCACACCTAACGAGGATACACAATAGATAAACCCACTCGCACCTGAGACAATCTTCGCAATACGTTCACTTGAGGTCGGTGCAACCAGTGGAATGAGATTAACGCCAACTTCACTACTGCGGCGACGCATCTCCTCTGATTCCTCGACAGGAAGATCTGGAATAATAAGACCACTAATCTCATGAGCATTCAGTTCTGCGAAAAATGTATCCAACCCCATTTGCAGGATAGGATTGTAATAGGAAAACAAAATAAAGGGCAGGCTGCTTCCGGCTTGACGAGCTTTTAACGCGGTCTCCATACAGGTACGCAGGTGAACCTCCCCCCGCAGAGCTCGTGCAGACGCTCGCTGAATGACAGGGCCATCTGCTAGCGGATCAGAGTAAGGTACTCCTAGCTCCAAAATGTCTGCACCTGCCGCCTCCAGTTCTGCGATGATGGCAAGCGTAGTCTCCAGATCAGGGTCTCCAACCGTCAGAAAAGGAATTAATGCCGTCCGTTCTTCAGCTTTAAGCTTCCGGAATACCAAATCCATCCGGTTTGTAGTTTCGGTTGTCATTCATTTCCCTTCCCTTCTGTGTACGCCATGATCGATTCCACATCTTTGTCTCCCCGGCCTGACAGGCAGATAACAACAATATCATCCTTGGTAAGGGTTGGACCCATCTTCACTACATGGGCTATCGCATGCGCTGACTCCAAAGCTGGAATAATACCTTCCGTTACACATAGCAGCTTCAGTGCATCAAGCGCCTCTGCATCCGTAATCGGAACATATTTTGCGCGTTCGATATCTTTTAAATAGGAGTGTTCAGGACCTACGCCTGGATAATCCAGACCTGCGGAGATGGAATGAGCCTCTGTTACTTGACCATGTTCATCCTGCAGAAGGTAACTCATCGAACCCTGGAATACGCCATGAGTCCCCTTGCTCATCGTCGCCGCATGAAATGGTGTGTCAATTCCCTTGCCTGCTGCCTCAACACCAATCATACCGACACCTTTATCCTCTACGAATGGATAGAACATGCCGATAGCATTACTACCGCCACCTACTGCAGCAACAAGCACATCCGGCAGTCTTCCTTCAGCCTCAAGAATCTGGCGCCGCGTTTCATCACCAATAACCCGCTGAAAGTTACGAACCATCATCGGATAAGGATGTGGGCCTACGGCAGAACCGAGAATGTAAAAAGTATCTTCCACATTGCTAACCCAGTAGCGAAGCGCTTCGTTGCCGGCATCTTTTAAGGTACGCGATCCGGAAGTAACGGGAATCACCTCAGCACCAAGCAGCTTCATACGGAATACATTGAGTGCCTGGCGACGAGTATCCTCTTCCCCCATAAACACCTTACATTCCATACCAAGTAGGGCTGCAACCGTAGCAGTAGCTACACCATGCTGACCAGCTCCAGTCTCAGCGATCACCTTGGTTTTACCCATCATTTTAGCCAGAATTCCCTGACCAATCGCATTGTTAATCTTATGAGCACCCGTATGATTCAAATCTTCACGCTTCAAATATATTTTTGCTTCTCCCAGATGTTTACTTAGACGTTCCGCATAATACAGTGGGGTCTCCCGTCCGGAATATTGCTTTAATAGATAATCTATTTCTTCTTGAAAAGCAGGGTCTGCCGAATACTTCTCATAGGCTTCCTCCAGCTCAATCAATGCAGTCATCAAAGTTTCGGGCACGAAGCGCCCTCCGAATGAACCGAAACGTCCATGCTGGTCCGGTACTTGTGTCATGATTGCTTCACCCTTTCCACAAAAGCTGTCATTTTAATAATATCTTTAAGGCCTTCACTCTCTACTCCACTAGATACGTCTACTCCGTACGGAGCATAAGTATCTAGCAACTCTCCTACGTTATTAGGATGAAGTCCGCCAGCCACAAATAATGGCAAACCATTTCGTAGCGCGATTTCCTGATAATCAGGCAACCTCTCCCAAGCGAACGTGCGCCCAGAGCCGCCGCTCTGCTTAGGATCATAAGTATCTAACAATACAGCATCAACGAAGCCTGCATATTGTTCCAATGTATATTTGTTATCCGCGTCATCACGCTCTTTATCAGCAACAGACAATGCCTTCCACACCTGAACGTGTGGGAAAGCTTGCCGAACCTTTTGACAAAAGGCTGGACTTTCCTGCCCATGTAGCTGAATGACATCTAATGACACAACGGAGAGCAGTTCGCTCAGCTCATCCAGCTCTGGATTAACAAAAACCCCAGCAGCTTTAGGTTTTTCACTAGTCTTCCATTGCGAAAGTTCAGCAATCAGTTCGGAAGCACGCTCCAGAGTAACCCTGCGACGACTAGGAGCGAATACAAATCCAATATAATCTAGTGGTAAGTGTAATATAGATTTTAGCACTTCAACGTCCTGAAGTCCACAGATTTTTACCAATGTCTCAGCCATGCCGGACACGGTCCTTTCCATTTGGAAGCATTCCTAGCAATCCATTTACCGCTTCTTCTACATTTGCTTGACGCATTAGATATTCCCCTACGAGGACCCCGTGAGCGCCAGTCGTTCTTAAGTAGTCAATATCACTTGGCCCTGCAATTCCGCTTTCACTGATCACAGGAACCCCTTGAGGTACTAGTGCTGCCAGCTCTGCCGTTGTCTCTAAGGACGTCTCAAAGGTACGCAGATTACGATTATTAATACCCAGCAGAATATTAGGATGTGTTATCTTGTCTGTACTTAATACCACCGCAAGCTCATTCTGATCATGAACTTCGATTAATACATCCATTCCAAGCTCAGTAGCTATTTCTATAAAATGAGACAGTTTATCCGGTGTCAAAATAGCAACGATTAACAACACCGCATCTGCTCCAAGAATACGCGCTTCATAAATCTGTTTCTCATCGATAATAAAATCTTTGCGTAGCAGCGGCAGATTTACAGCTTCTTTCACTTGCTGCAAGTAAGCAGCGCTGCCCTGAAAATAATCTGTATCCGTCAAAACAGATAAACAATCAGCGCCGCCCGCTTCATAACCTTTTGCAATGGAAACAGGATCGAAATCCTCACGAATCAGCCCTTTTGAAGGAGATGCCTTCTTTACCTCCGCAATCAAACCCATATCCCTGTTCTTCCCCTGAGTCAGAGCCTTACGAAAGCCTCTAGTCTGAGGGAGTGCTGCTATATCACGTTCAGCTTGAGCTAGAGAAAAGCTATTACTGAGCGCCTCCACCTCTTTGATCTTTGTAGCGACAATTTTATCAAGATACATAATTAAGTTCCTCCGTCATCACAACAAGCTGTTTCAGCTTGGATAATGCCTTACCCGAATCCACTACTTCTTTAGCTTTCTCGACGCCTCCGGCCATGGTATCCGCCAGACCCGCAACATATATACATGCTCCTGCATTAGCTAACACGATATCTCGGTAGGGATTGATCTCACCTTGGAGCACAGAGGTAATAATTGCTGCGTTCTCTGCTGCGTCTCCACCCAAAACAGCTTCAAGTGGATGTCTGTTAAGACCTAATCCCTCCGGAGTAATTTCATAAGTGGTCACTACACCCTCTTTTAATTCAGACACTAATGTAGAGGCAGAGATGCTAATCTCGTCCAGACCATCCGAACTGCTTACAACCATTGCGCGCTTGGAACCTAGCTCCTTCAGTACATTAGCCACCGTCTCCGTCTTATTTCGGTCATAAATCCCTAGGAGCTGACGGTCAGCTCCAGCGGGATTCGTAAGAGGACCCAGCATATTGAAGATCGTACGTACACCAAGCTCTTTACGAGGAGCTGCTGCATGCCGCATCGAAGGATGATAAATTTGTGCGAATAAAAAGCAAATGCCGATACGATCCAGACATTCTCGGGCTTGGTCTGCATTCAGATGAATGTTTACGCCAAGGGCTTCAAGTACATCCGCACTTCCCGCTCTGCCTGAAGCAGAGCGATTTCCATGCTTGGCAACTCTTACAGAAGCCGCTGATGAAATAATCGCTGAGGCGGTTGAAATATTAAATTTATGGATGCCGGAACCGCCCGTACCACAAGTATCTAACAAGCGTGCGCGATCAGTCAGTACGGATGTGCCGAACCCTCTCATAGCTTCTGCAAAACCCGTAATCTCCTCTACGGTTTCTCCTTTAATTCGTAAGGCGGTCAGCAGTGAGCCGATTTGCGCTTGTGAAGCATCTCCTAGCATTATAGCACCCATTATATCTCGTGCTTCTGTACGTGTCAGATTCTTGCCTTCGATTAGTCCGGCGATTCCTGATTGAATTAATTTCGTTGCATCCATAATGTTCTTCCTCCCAGCCTTAATGAGTTACTATATAAATCAAACCACTTGTTCAGGGGTATATTCGTACATATAATCTTGGTTGATAACTTGTTTCTCTTTCACTTCGGATGGAAACATAGCTTCTGCCATACGAATAGCTTTCAGCATGCCCTTCGCCTTATTCACCGTTTCTTCATACTCTTTCTCGGGAACCGAATCCCAAACGATACCTGCTCCGGCCTGTACGTACGCACGACCTTTCCGGAAGATGATGGTACGAATGGTGATACAAGAATCCATGTTTCCTGAGAACCCTAAATATCCAATTGCTCCGGCATAAGCACCTCGAGCTTCTTTTTCCAGCTCTGCTATAATCTCCATAGCTCGCAGCTTCGGTGCCCCAGAAACCGTTCCTGCAGGCAGACAGGAGAGAAAGGCATCAAAGAAATCTTTATCCTCACTGAGCGTGCCTGACACATTCGATACCATGTGCATGACATGGGAGTATCTTTCAATCTCCATAAAGGAATCACATTTTACTGAACCAAATTTGGATACTCTCCCTAGATCATTACGACCCAGATCAACAAGCATCAGATGTTCCGCACGTTCTTTTTCATCCTCCAAGAGCTCCGCAGCAAACGCCCGGTCTGATGCTTCACTGTCACCCCTTGGTCTAGTTCCAGCAATCGGCCGTGTCTCCACACGATTTCCATCTACCTTTACGAGTGCTTCAGGTGAAGTACCAACAATAATCTCCTCGTCCATTTTCAAATAGTACATATAAGGAGAGGGGTTAAGAGTTCTGAGCATCCGGTATACATGCAATGGAGAAACTTCCGTTTCAATATGCAACCGCTGTGACAATACCACTTGAAAAATATCGCCTGAGCGAATATATTCCTTCGCCTGTTCTACATTGTTGATGTACTGCTCTTTAGTGAGATTAGAATGAATCTCTCCAAGATCGATATCCTGCGGAATGCTGCGACGATTCACATTTTCCTTAGGGCCTTCTTTTTGCAGATCTTCGGCCATAGCCTCCAGCTTACGACTCAGGCTTTCATAATTGGATCTGATATCCGAATCTGTATCTCCATCTTTTACATGCAGGTTACCAACAAGCAGAATCTGTTGCTTCACATGGTCAAAAACAATGATCCGATCGCAAAACATAAATCTTATATCATCCATTTGGAGATCATCCACAGGATGCTGAGGTAATTTCTCATAATATTGCAGCAGATCATATCCGAAAAATCCGATAGCCCCTCCAGTAAATGGAGGCATTTCGTCAAGCTTAGGACTACGGTATGAACGGAGTAACGCTTTAAGCTCCTCAATCGGCTTTCCGTATAGTTGCTTCTTCTCTCCGCCGACTTCTACGCTAATTGCACCCTTTTTACCGGATATCATCAAAAAGGGATCGCTACCGATGAACGAATACCGTGCCCATTGTTTTCCACCCTCTACACTTTCAAGCAAGAACGCGCGATCACGTTCAGCGAAACGTTGGAATAACCGGATAGGTGTTTCCATATCCGCGAGCAGTCGCTTTACAACAGGAATCAGATTATAATCCCGCGACAGCTTTACCACCTCTTGAACACTTGGATTCGTCATTGTTAGATGCCCCCTTAGATATATGAATGGTTCCGAAATACAAAAAAACCCTCTACCGAAGTAGAGGGTTTGTGTAAGTAAGTATATGTTTTTGAGCATGGATTAGCATAATTATGTAGTGTTTACAGACTTATCCCTAAATAAGATATATCACTGATAAATGACTTCAGTGCATATCAAAATAAAGACTCTGCTTACACGATACATGCTAATCTAAAAAACTTCTCGCACTCTGCTCAACTATACTCATCTCAACTAAACTAAACTCTTCTATACTCGGCTAACTACACTATACATGATGACGAGGGTCATTGACAACCCACAACTATAATTTAAGACTTGCTCTCTGATAAATCCGGACGTAGCTTCTGAGCCTCATTCAGATAAACGTGGCGAATCTCACGCTGCGATTTATCCGTATTAATCTGTACCATCAACCGGATACACATCGGCAAGCTTCCTTTAACCGGGATTTCCGTTGAACACATAAGTGGAACCATTTCCCAGCCTTCAATCTCACGAATAGCTCTTGCAGGAAAAGTAGCATCCAGATCATTGGTCATCGTAATCCATACATTGCTTATATTCTCAGCTATAACATCATTACGTTCTACGATCTCCCGCAGTAATATAACGGTCTCACGTAAAATCTCTGCCTCTTCGTTCTTAGTCACGGTTGTTGCTCCGCGAATTCCTCGGTTTACCACGGTCTTCCCTCCTTCTTAAGCTCTGCGAGAACCTCTCGCACAAGCGACTCCTGCACATCGTTCACAATGCTTACAGAGCCTATGGAATCAGGCACGATAAAGGTCATCTTGCCTTCCTTGAATTTCTTATCATGCATCATAGCGTCCATCAGTTCATCTTCATCATACTCGGAAGGAAGCCGTACAGGCAGTGACAGCGCGGTCAGCATAGATACAGTATCCTCATAAATGGAAGTATCCCGCCCAAGCTTCGCAGCCAATAGCGCTGAACCCGCCATCCCAATCGCAATCGCTTCTCCGTGCAGAAACACACCATACCCACCAACTGCTTCAATGGCATGTCCAATCGTATGTCCAAGGTTCAATATCGCTCGAAGTCCATGCTCACGCTCATCATTCGCCACTACATCTGCCTTAATTGCACAGCCACGCTCTAAAGCATAACCTAAGGCTTCGACATTCAGCTCTAGCAGCTCTTCGGCATGATCACGACACCAATATGCGAACTCTTTGTCCACGAGGAGACCGTGCTTTACCACTTCAGCCAGACCTGATGACACTTGCCGTGCTGGAAGAGTACTTAGTGTATCCAAATCGTAGAGTACCATTGACGGTTGATAGAAAGCCCCTATCATATTTTTGGCTGATGGATGATTGACCGCCACTTTACCACCCACACTACTATCATGAGCTAGGATCGTCGTCGGAATTTGCAGAAAACCGATTCCACGCATATAGGTTGCTGCTACAAATCCTGCTAAATCGCCAACCACGCCGCCGCCTAAAGCTAAAACTGCTGAATTGCGATCTAATCCTGCTTGAATCGCGGTTGTCATGACTTCTTCATACACGTCTAATGATTTAGAGGCTTCACCTGCCGTCATTATGTGACTAACCACAGTATAGCCGTGAGAACGTAAACCTTCTTCAAGAGCCGGCAAGTACCTTGGCGCTACTTCAGTATCACTTACTACTAACAGTGGACTACGCTCCGAAAATCCGGCCTCAGCACAATAATGGGCGATGTCCTTTAGTAAACCACTACCGATAAGAATAGGATACGAGCGGTCGCCCAAATCTACATTAATAGTACGCATAATTAGTAGCTCTCCAGCTGTGATAGGTAATTTTCATAGTTCGCTTTAATTTCTTCCAGTGAGTCGCCACCGAATTTATCAAGGAATGCTTTTGCGATTTCCCAAGCCACTACGTTTTCCAGAACAACACACGCCGCTGGAACTGCACAAGCGTCGGAGCGTTCAACTTGCGCTGTAAATGGTTCTTTCGTGTCAATATCCACACTTTGAAGCGGTTTATAAAGGGTAGGGATCGGCTTCATGACACCGCGAACTACAACAGGCATACCGTTAGTCATACCACCTTCAAAACCACCTAAGCGATTACTTGCACGGTAGTATCCTTTAGAAGCTTCATACATAATTTCATCATGGACTTGCGATCCACGCAATTTGCCAGCTTCAAACCCAATGCCAATTTCAACGCCTTTGAATGCATTAATCGACATTACCGCCCCAGCGATTGCTCCGTCAAGCTTCCGATCAGACTGTACATAACTGCCAAGTCCGATAGGAAGTCCTTCGACGATACATTCAACGATTCCACCGATGGAGTCGCCCTCTTCCTTAATCTGATCTATGTAAGCCTCCATCTTCTGTTCCGTTTCTTTGTCGACAACTCTGACAGAGGACTGTTCTGTCCGCTTAATCAGCTCATCGATAGGCAGATCGTTAGCAGGCGCTTCAATTTCACCGATACGAATAACTTGCCCTGCTACCTTCACGCCAAAAGCTGCAAGCAGCTGTCTGGCTACAGCGCCACATGCGACTCTGGCTGCTGTTTCGCGAGCACTGGAGCGCTCCAGTACGTTACGAAGATCTGTATGGTTGTACTTCAATCCGCCATTCAGGTCTGCATGGCCAGGACGCGGCCGATTTACGCGGCGTTTTTCTTCGTCACTGCCAGGAATAGGCTCGATATTCATGATGTTCTTCCAGTGGGTCCAGTCTTTATTCTCTACTACCAAGGCTACTGGAGCACCTGTAGTATAGCCATGACGCACTCCACCTACAATTTGTGCCGTATCTTTCTCAATCTGCATGCGACGTCCACGTCCATAACCCTTTTGTCGACGCTGCAATTGAAAATTAAGCTCTTCAAAATCCAATGTCAAATTACTTGGCAATCCCTCAATAATGGCCGTAAGCTGGGGGCCGTGCGTTTCCCCCGCTGTTAAATAGCGCAAACTCATGCTGCGTTCCCCCTTTTATACTTTTAAACTGTAAACCGCTAAAATCCTAATGATCTTTGCTCATTATATTATAGGCAATCCTCTTTGACAAGAAAGGGATCTCCCTAAAACGACTCCATTCGCGACAAAATGAATTGGTTTTTGTGTAAAGAAAAAGCGCCATTCATACTCTAAAGAGTATAAATGGCGCTCCTCGGCTCGGTCCGGCACTTGTTAGCTTCCGATCCGCTGACTTGTTGAAGGAAATGTAGACTTACGCTCTTCCAGTTGCAGAAGGCGCTTCAATTGCATTTCTTCTACACCGAGAATTTGCCCGCACTCACGAACGGTAATAAAGCCTCGTTTGTACGCGGCAATGACCTTGCTTTTGTCCATCGGTTTAACGATCCTTTCGCTTAGCTTACAGATTCTACTACCCAGTATCACTGAACGATAGCGAAAGTATACCTAAAAAAGTACACAGACGAAGGAGCAAGAAGTATTTATTTTTTACGATAGAAAAAGGTTTCCGTCGATTCAAAGCCATATTGCGCTGGCGTAAAGATCTGCTCTGTACTACCTACAAACAAATACCCGCCTGGACGTAAACTAGCCGAGAACTTATGGTAGAGCTTATTCTTCGCCTCTTCAGTAAAATAGATCATTACATTGCGACAAATGATAAGATCAAAACCCTCATCGAACTTGTCCAGCAGTAGGTTCTGTTTACGGAAATCTATGTTTTTCTTAAGCGTGTCGCTAACTTTGAATAAATGACCCTCGGGTTTAAAATAACGCGCAGCAACATCCTTAGGCACATCCTTTAAAGAACGTTCCAGATACAAACCTTGCTTTGCTTTGGAAAGCGCACCGTCGTCAATATCCGTAGCCAGAATGCCAGTCTGTCCCAATAAATTCTTATCCGATAAAATCATAGCCAGCGTATAGGGCTCTTCTCCAGTGGAACATGCAGCGCTCCACAGTTTCAATCTGCGACCAGATTGTTGTATGTCAGGAAGAATGATATCTCGCAGTACTTCCCACCGATTCGGATTCCGCCAAAACTCGGAGACATTAATCGTCATTCGGTCCAAAAATTCATAAAATAATTCCTTGTCCTTCATCATTGCGGCAAAAAAATCACTAAAGGTTTGATATCCATTCTTCACACGAAGAGTCGTTAAACGCCGCTTCATCTGCGCTTCTTTATACTGAGCCAGATCAATTCCGGTGCTTTGCTTAACATGATGAATAAACCCGATGTAATCTGAATCTGCTGTTAATGCTGCAACATTACGATCAGACATGTTAATCCCCCGCCTCCCGCTTGGCTCCTACATCCAGACTGCGATCTCTTTGTTATAAAGATTCAATTCATCTGGAGTAAAGAAATTAGCAATTTCTCGTTCTGCACTTTCAGGCGAGTCTGATCCATGAATTAAATTAAGCGGTGTATGGCTGGCAAAGTCGCCTCGAATCGTACCCGGCAAGGCTTCTCCTACCTTTGTCTTACCAATGAGCGTACGGGATAATGCTACAACATCATCACCTTCCCATACCATTGCAAACACTGGACCTGAAGTTATAAAAGAAACCAACTCTGCAAAAAAGTCCTTGCCAGCATGCTCCGCATAATGTCTTTTTGCTTGGTCTTCACTAACTGTAATCAGCTTTGCAGCGACCAGCTTAAAACCCTTATCTTCAAAGCGTGAGACAATACGCCCAATTAATCCACGTTGTACTCCATCCGGTTTGACCATCAGATACGTCTTTTCCATAGAGGCACTCTCCAATTTCCCATTAGTTGGGTTGTTTTGACGCTATCTTAACAGAAACCGAGCTTTCTGGAAACGTTTAATTTCATGATCACCAAAATACTAATAAGCTCTACCTGTTACAAAAAAGGCAATATCGCGCAGATTACGCTTAGTCTTGTTGTTAGGCAACTGATCTAGTGCAGCAAGTGCCTTCGCGATATATCGCGAAGCCAGCTCCTCGGAACGGGCAATTCCGTCTCCAGAAAGAATAAGATCAATAGCACACCCTACTGTGCTGTGCCCTTCACGAATAGACTTCAACTCCTCAAGAAGCGGAGCTCGCAATCTTTCATCCTCCAGGCTATAAATGACAGGAAGGGTGATGTTCCCTTGCCGCATATCACTTCCTGGTGGTTTACCGATTTGTTTTTCGGTGCCTGAGAGGTCAAGTAAATCATCACGAATCTGGAAAGCCATCCCTACATTGTATCCATAATTATAAAGTAGACGAGCCACCTCTGGTTCAGCATCAGCAGCAAGTGCACCTAATTGGCAACTGACTGCAATCAACAGCGCTGTTTTACGGCGAATCCGCCGCAGGTAATGACGCACACTTTGCTCACTGTTGAAGAAGTCACGAATCTGCTCCATCTCACCGATCGACATTTCAATCATAGCCTTGGACAAAATCTGATGAATTCGCGGATTCTTCAGCTCCGTCGTCATCACCAGTGCTTTCGCATATATGTAGTCACCGGTGTACATGGCAATTTTATCGCCCCATTTGGCCTTAACAGTAAGTTCACCTCGGCGCAGTTCTGCATCGTCAATGACATCATCGTGAACTAGTGAAGCGCTATGAATTAGTTCTAGCGGTATCGCCACACGCTTCAGCTTCTCAAGATCATACTTTCCAAATTTCCCACCCATCAAAACAAATACGGGACGCAATCTTTTACCGCCAGCTTTTAGTAAATGCAGAGAAGTCTCGGTTAGTAGGTCGTCATCACCCTGTACGCTACGGTACAAATCTTTTTCAATCTGATCCATGTCTCTGTTCAGTAATCCGAATATTTGCAGTCGTTTCATTCCTTCACCCGTGTCAACAGTTTATGACTCCAAATCTCCATCTTCACTGCCTGCGGCAGCAGACCCATCTCATAGGCATAGCGGAAATAGAGGTTCAGACCTTTCTGCTGCCTTTCTCCAAAATCATAGCTTAAATTGCGAAAGTACCCTTCCCAATAAGACTTAGTTCCTCCAATTGTCGTACAGGCTGCAAGTACTATAGGATCTAAATCACTTAATCCCCGCAGTTTACTCTCAGCAAAAGCTTCTGCAATCTCCGCAATGGCTTCCGGTTTGTCATTCGCAGCTTTTCGATTCACTGCCCAGACCGCAAAGGTCATCCCTAAGCCCGTCCATTCTTTCCAAAGCTCCGCCAGATCCGTAACGATATACCCTTGATCCTGCCAAGAGGCTTTAATCGCATGATCACCAATGAGTAAGCAGGCATCTGCTTGATGCATCATAGCATCCAAATCAGGATTAGCGCTAATATATTCTGGTTTATTGCCAAAAGCCTTTTCCATTAAAATTTTCAGCAAATTTACCGATGTTGCAGAAGTGTTCGTAACAGCAATCGTACCTGCACCTATCTGTGCAAGAGGCACTCGAGAAAAAAGAAAAATAGACCTCACAGGACCGTCCGCACTTACCGATAAATCAGGTAACAGCAATAACTTATCACTGGCTTCAGCATACGCAAAAGAGGATAATGCACCCACATGAATCGTTCCACGACTCATCCCCTGATTAAGAATGGCAGGTACCTCACTCACCATCTCTGCCGGATATTTCAGTGCAGAGGGATGAAAATTGTGAAATACCGGCCATGAGTTAGTATAGCTGATTTTACCTATGATGGTGTGGCTGTTATTCTCCATCCTTTCAATCCCCCCATCTGCGAAATAATTGATGTTCAATATTAAAGCTGTCAAGCACTTTACCCACCATGAAATTAATCAGATCATCCATACTTTGTGGCCCAAAGTAAAACGCCGGCATTGCCGGAATGATCCGAACCCCCAGACGGGACAGCTTCAACATATTCTCAAGATGAATAGCATGCAGAGGTGTCTCACGAGGAACAAGGACCAGTGGACGTCCTTCCTTAAGCATAACATCAGCAGCACGAGTCATCAGATTGTCGGAGGTTCCATTAGCAACCGCAGACAATGTTCCCATGGAACAAGGCATAATAATCATCCCTTCCACACGAAACGAACCACTTGCAATAGATGCACCGATATCAGCGACAGGATGATAAAGTAGAGAACCGGGATAGCCTTTGAACTTTTCGTTCAAAAAGCCTTCCCGGTCTGATGCGATATAACCTAGTTCTTCTTTAAAAACGCGCCAGCCCGCATTACTTACTACCAAATGAACGGAGTAGCCTAGCGATAGCAACGTTTCGATCAGACGAATACCATAAATAGCACCGCTTGCCCCTGTAATTCCAACCACGAAGTTTTTCGGTTTAGTAAGCGTCATTTTTTGAAATGCACCACCAAGTCAATCAAAGTGAAAGAGAACACCACGATGCTTAGCACGCCGTTCATAGTGAAAAAAGCGGTCTGTAAACGACTGAGATCACTCGGAGACACAATATAATGCTCATAAAAGAGAATAATATATGCGAGGATCATACCAGCCACATACCACCAGCTTAAATCCGTCAAAAACAGCAGCGATACGAATCCAATCGCCGTAAGAATGTGAAACACACGGGCAATAACGAGTGCACCTTGGACCCCAAATCGCACTGGAATGGATTTCAGGCCTTCTTTAAGATCAAATTCAACATCCTGACAAGAGTATATAACATCAAAACCAGCCGTCCAAAACACAATTGTGAAGTAAAATACCATTGAAGTCCAATTCACACTACCGGTCACAGCAACCCAGCCGCCCAGTGGTGCAAGCGCAATGGTGAGGCCGAGGATAAGATGGCATGCCCATGTAAAGCGCTTAGTGAATGAATAAATAACAAGAAGGAATACAGCGATAGGTAACAGCTTAGCTGACAAAGGATTCAATTTAAAGGCTGCCCAAAAGAGCAAGAAAAACGAAATGCCTATAAAAATGACAACTTCACCGATCTTAAGTAACCCTGCAGGAATCGCTCTTCCCGCTGTGCGTGGATTCTTGGCATCACTGATTCGGTCTATCAATCGATTCAATCCCATAGCTGCACTGCGTGCTCCAAACATAGCGATTACAATCCAGCCAATTTGACTCCAGGATGGGAGGCTATCATTCATGACAACGGATCCCAGTAAAGCACCCATAAAGGCAAAGGGTAAAGCAAATACCGTATGTTCAAACTTAATCATTTGTAAAAAGATACCGATTTTCTTAAACATTCCCGTTCTCCTTGAGCCCAATATGTAATGCCGCGATGCCTCCGGTCAAGGGGAAGGATTCCACTTTTTGAAGTCCGGTTTCACGGAAAATAGTGGCCAGTTGCTCCCGATCTGGGAACATTGCCAATGATTCTGGCAGCCATTTGTATTGCTCGTACCTTTTCGCGAATAACTTACCCAGCAATGGAAGTACACGCTGGAAATAAAAGAAATATACACCTTTAAACGGCTGTTTCATCGGCTTGGATAGCTCCAAACATACAACCATTCCACCAGGTTTTACTACCCGCTTCATTTCGTTAAGCACTTGAACAGGATCTGGCACATTGCGTAGTCCGAATCCAATCGTTGCATAATCAAACGCATTGTCTTCAAAAGGCAGCTCCATAGCATTGCCCTGCACCAGCGAAATACGGTCCTGAAGCTTGCGCTCTTCCACTTTGCGGCGACCTACCTCAAGCATACCTGCGCTGAAATCCAGTCCAATTACATTGCCAGTCTGCGAAGCTTCCGCCAAAGCGATGCTCCAATCACAGGTTCCGCAACATAGGTCAACGGCCGAATCCCCGCGCTTCATCCCCATCTTCTTCATCGTGAATTTACGCCATGCCTTGTGGCGGCGAAAGCTTAGGATGTCATTCATCAAATCGTATTTTCCAGCAATACTCTCAAATACGGAATGTACAAACTGCTCTTTTGGTTTGCTGCTATCACCCACAGCAGTTGTCGTTTTTTCCATAGTCATCCCTTAACCCTCCACGGCTGCTTGTCCTGTGACCTTCATCTGCAGGAGAAAACGATCC
Organism: Paenibacillus sp. B2(2019); assembly: GCF_008370385.1. Lineage (NCBI taxonomy): Bacteria > Bacillati > Bacillota > Bacilli > Caryophanales > Paenibacillaceae > Paenibacillus > Paenibacillus sp. B2(2019). The sequence continues at coordinate 414,358 of NZ_VTZR01000024.1, read as the reverse complement.
AGCGCGATCTCTAGCTCTCTAAGTAAACTCTCGTCTTTAACGCTTTGCAATAGCCCCTGAATAGACTGAAGCGATTGATGAAGCTTGTCCGTCAGTTGCGAATCACATTTATATTTCATTTTTAGCATCTTCCATTCCTTCTGATCAAGGTTCAGGTCTTGAAGTTGCTTACGTTCTTCCTCCGTTGCAGTCTCCATCATCTTCCAGTAGCAATAGCCATTCCCTGCATTCGCAGGATCATCACTACGAAGAAGCTCAATAGCAACGGTCTCGCACTGACTGAATTCTGCCAGCAGTTTTTCCCACAGCTCCACTAAGGAGTTCTCAATCATAGGCGTAAAAGAAAGGAACAGCCGCATATTCAGCTGTACCATGTGCCGCAAGTATTGTTCAGCCGAAAGGCGTATGCCTCTCATCTTCACGTAGAGATTCGCTTTCAAGACATTGAAATCTGCAATCGCCTTACTCAAGATTCCAATCATCTCGATCTGATCACTCTTTGCAAGCAAATGGTAAAACCAGCTGCTGAAGTAATCGCCAGCTAGAACCTTCAATTGACGGGAACGCATAGGGTCTCCCCCCCGTCTATCATTCGAACGGTCAATGACCTCATGCGTGTCCAGACCTAGTTGAACAAGCGCTGTCACAAGCGTGTACAACTCTCCGGCACTTCCTTTTGCAGAAGAAGCATGATTTAGAAAAATATATAACAAATGACCCCGGCCATCAGAAAACGGCGGCAAATCCGTATGCTTCTGAATCATGTCGTAGTCGGTGTAGGGTTTAGCCAGTTGCGGTATGCAGTACGGTTTCATTTCAGCCTCCGAAGCCATTGACATAATAATAATTCGTTTGTTCACAATCTTGTCTATTATATCACATGTTTTTTTGTCACGCACTGTGGTACGCCTGAGTTTCTTTTAATCCATTCAAGGATAAATGAACTGTTTCTTCCAGAGCTCGGTTTCACTAATGCGGAAGCCCGTTTTGAGACGATCCGATATAGGAAGATTACCCGCAGACTGAAGTTCATCTTGCAGCGTATAAGACCATTCAGAACGTCTGATATCACCAGCCAACAGCAGTCGGCGGCTACCTAGCCATTTATCTTCTACCACAATGCGAAGTAGAAGTTGATCCACATTCGAGGTTTCCTGAATAGCAAAGGAAATGGCCTGAGCCATATTTTGATAGAGTTCCTCAGGTTCATGATCGTTCCCGCTCACTTTCAGATCCAGTGACAGAACATGATCTTCCCAGCCAACGCTATCTATGGATAAGGTCAACGGAAGAGCGCCCAGAACATCAACAAGATTGTCATTGTCCAGCACTGTGTTATGGCTGCCAGTAAAAGTCTCCACTGTCCCATTTCTCTGCTGTACGGATGAGTCTAAGTCTGCCAGTTTCGGCAAAATAACAGCAGAGGTCGCAGTCAAGAGTAATACGGCACCGATCAACCAGGCTTTGTTCATGGACACGCCCCCTTATCCATAGTACCCACTTTTTTTGTGGATATGATCATTCACCCTTACTATATTTTGAAAAAAAGCAGGCTATGCCTGCTTTTCAGCTTTCACTTTCCAATTGTCCGTGTTTCGTTAAAATTTCAGCTTTTCCGCGGATTTTCATTGCTGAGGTATGATCGGTAAATTGGGCAATCAACACCTCACCCTTGTCTAGCTTCTCTGTATGATGAAAGCGTGTATCCGTACCTCTGGTTAGCCCAATGACTTGAACGCCATTTTCTTTGGCCTTAACCACAATATAGTCGCTACCTGTCGGAAGCGGATTTTCGCTCGTATTTTTATCCGTCATCGCTGATCCTCCTCTAAACCTAATGTACAGCCCATGCTATTCCAAAAAACAAATGCCGCCTTGGAGGGCGGCATAGTTGTTACTTAAAAAGACTATGGGATTGATATGTAGAAATCTTTATTTGATTCCGTCTTTCAGCGCCTTACCAGGTTTGAATGCCGGTACCTTGCTTGCAGGAATTTCGATTTCTTCACCAGTTTGTGGGTTACGGCCTTTACGTGCGGAACGTTCGCGCACTTCAAAGTTTCCGAATCCAACCAGTTGTACTTTATCACCGCTTTGCAGCGCTTCTGTAATTGCTTCGAAAACCGCATCTACAGCTTTAGTAGCATCCTTCTTGGGAAGTTCAGTTGCTTCTGTAACTACATTGATCAAATCAGATTTATTCATGTTTTCTCACCTCCCTGAGTAAATTTCCGGTATCATACACTGTTTCCGTTTAAACGTAAAATATACGTGATAATCCCGTTTATTACTGAACACTGGCGCCCATAGACCTTGAAGCGCAACAAACTTATAGTAATACAGCCCATCCATAAATTCAAGCAGTTAGACAAAAAAGGAGTAGAAATTATCATCTATGCTTGCATAAACATCCAATTGCCATCTAATTTTATAGACCTATAAGACCAGGTTAATTCTTCTTTTCAGAAAAAAAATTGAGTCAGATTCACCGTTATTATAGGAACTAGGAATCAAGTTTCGTTATTTTTACGCATAAAAAGAGTGGGATCTCTCCCACTCTTCCAATCTGCTTAAATTTAAGTTAGAGAATAATTGCAATAAGCCCGCCTGAGCCTTCATTGATGATCCGACCAAGCGTTTCTTGCAATTTGTAGCGCGCATTATCCGGCATCATCGCAATCTTGCCTTGAATACCTTCCCTCACAATGGAATGCAAGGAGCGCCCAAAAATATCGGATTCCCAAATCTTAATCGGGTCGTTCTCGAAATCCTGCATCAAATAACGGACCAACTCTTCACTTTGTTTCTCTGTACCAATGATTGGTGAGAACTCAGATTCAACATCAACACGAATCATATGAATAGATGGTGCGGTGGCCTTTAAACGAACCCCGAAGCGAGAGCCTTGACGAATCAACTCTGGTTCATCGAGAGCCATTTCAGCTAACGAAGGAGCAGCAATACCATAACCGGTAGTCTTGACCATTTCTAAAGCTTCCGAGAAACGGTCGTACTCTCTTTTCGCGTGTGAGAATTCCTGCATCAGCTGGAGCAAGTGATCTTTACCGCGGATTTCAACCCCTACTACCTCCATCAGAACCTGATCATACAGCTCTTCTGGGGCATACAGATCGATCTCTGCTACACCTTGACCCATGTTCATACCACTTAGGCCTGCTTTATCGATAAAATCATACTCTGTGAACTGAGATACGAGCCGGTCAACATCCCGCAAGCGGCGAATGTCTTTTACCGTATCGCGAACGGAGTTCTCATAGCTACTACGCAGCCAGTGATTCTCTCCAAGCACCATGACCCAGCTTGGCAAGTTCACATTTACTTCATGAACAGGGAATTCGTACAATACTTCACGCAGTACACCTGTTACATCCTCTTCGGTCATGTTTGCTGCGCTGAGTGTCATGACAGGGATATCGTATTTGATGGCTAGCTCGCTACGGAGCTGCTGTGCTTCCTCACTGCGTGGGCGAGTGGAGTTAATGACAAGCACAAATGGCTTACCCACTTCCTTCAGCTCTGCAATGACGCGCTCTTCAGAGTCCACGTACGAGTTCCGCGGAATTTCTGCAATCGTACCATCTGTTGTTACTACAACACCAAGCGTTGAATGCTCCTGGATGACCTTACGGGTCCCGATTTCTGCCGCTTCCTGAAAAGGAATTGGCTCCTCAAACCAAGGTGTAGAGATCATTCGTGGTCCATTCTCATCCTCGTAGCCTTTAGCGCCTTCTACAGCGTAACCCACACAGTCTACCAGTCGAACGTTAACCTCAAGCCCTTCCGCAACCTTGATTTGGACTGCGTTGTTAGGCACGAACTTAGGTTCAGTGGTCATAATTGTTTTGCCTGCTGCGCTTTGCGGAAGCTCATCCACAGCTCTTACCCGATCTGCCTCATTCGTGATGTTAGGCAGGACAATTGTTTCCATGAAGCGCTTGATAAATGTCGATTTCCCCGTGCGAACCGCGCCGACGACGCCAAGATAAATGTCTCCGCCGGTACGCTCGGCAATGTCCTTGAAAATATCCACTTTTTCCAAAAGAGATCCCCTCCTCATATTACTCCGAAGAAAAAATGCCTGAAGAGCATCGACTTCGCGTTCCGCCGGTAATCTGACCCTTGCAGGACATCAACCGGACTTATCGTATGCCCGCCCGAAGCCTAGCTGCTTTCGACCGGGACGTACTGGCCCCGCGCTAAACTCCGAATGCTCGGACATGCATTTGGACTAGTATCATCATATGTATCCGGAACGAATTTATGACCCATAATCGCGCATTTTGCAATGTAATTTCTAAAAATTAGTTGTGCGCGCCGCAAGGCGTCTGACGCCCGGAAGCTTTCTCATCCATCATATGAGGTAGGGTTCATTGATAGAACTAACAAAATAGCCAGCTATAATAGCTGGCCCAATCCATATATGCGTATCTACTCTCTATTTCAGTAGCGTAATACCAAATGAAGCTCCGGCATTCCCGGCAAATACAATATTGCCCTTAATAGGTAGTACAACCTCATTGTTACTACTAATGACCGTGTTATTCACTAGGGCTCCCGTTTCATCGTATACCATAAAAGCACCTTTTGCTGGCATCTTAACTACCATTTTCTTTCCAGCCGCTGTTTCGGGAACACTGAACCATCTAGCATAACCATCAGCTTGTATCGTAGCTATCGACGATTTGCCTTTATAGAGCGGCTTCACTCCGTCCTCACTCATATACAAGGTTCCAGCCGCATTAAAGTACTCTATGCCCTCTTTGGCATAGAAAAGAATATCAAATGTATCTCGTCCCGCGATGCCAGGAATTTGGTGCTGGCTCCCTGCCGTATTTGGACCTGTTATCTTCATACCTTTGAAATAACCCTCACTTGTCTGTATTGTTGGCCTAATCATGTTCATATAGGTGATGGAACTGAATTTCTCGCTGACTGGATAGTATAACTTACCTTCTCTTTTTGCCCACGCATCTGCGGTTTGTTTATTCAGTGCTGCAACTTCCAATTTCTCCGCCTTATATTCAGAATACGCAAGCTGGCCTAATTCAGGAACCGAAATATACTGGCTCATCCACAAATAAGTCCGTCCGTTGCTTTCCTTTACAAAATTAACCTTTGTGCTGCCTTCCTCATCAACAAAAGTTCCATCCGTGGTGTAAATAAATTTTTGTTCCGGAGCAGTCATTCCTGATAACAAGAGTTCCCCGTTTTTGATAGCTGCCTTCCACTGATCGCCTAGAGTACTGTAATAACCTGCGTATTTCACAAGATCTTTTGGCATGTCAGCCTTAACTGGCTTGCCAAATGATTTATCTGGCTTGATTTCTTTAATTGCGCCCTTCTCTTTCATCGCCTGAAGGAGCAGTTCACTTGCCAGCAGTTGATTAATTGAGGAGCTCCCGCCCGAGGTAATGACTGCTGCAGCCATATTCTGTACAGGAAGCACGACGAGGGAGGATTGATACATCTGTGTATCTCCTCCTTTAACAAGAGCTTTTATACCATAATCGTTAAAAGGGAATAATCGCACACTATCCCAACCAAGTCCGTAGTCAGCAGAATTATCCCCGTCTTTGGGCCAAAATCCCTTTCTATACTCTTCTTGCTCCATGGCCTGTACTGATTTGGTTGAGAGTACATCTGCTCGCTTCCCAGTAAAGATTTGCGAGAATCGGACCAAATCCTCCGCCGTAGAGTAGATTCCGCCTGTACCAATAGCATTGGTCGTCTCCGTTGGGAGCTGGCCCTCATATGCAGGAGAGTAAAGACCGGCAAATTTGCTTGAATCTACCTTATCTTGTGGCGTCATGGTATGGTTCATACCCAAAGGTACTGCAAAATTGTGATGAATGAATTCCGTGAAAGTCATTTTACTGACTCTTTCTACAAGAATCTCAGCCAGCGTGAATCCATCGTTGCAATAAACAGAGAAAGCTCCGGGCTCTGCCTTTAATTTCTGTGTAGACAAGTGCTCTAGCAGCGTATCGTGTACGTACGTATCTGGATCATTGAATAAAAATGCACTGTTTAAACTCGAACCCTGCAAACCGGATGAGTGATTCAACAACATGCGTGGGGTAATCTTTTTATAACGTTCATCTTCCATCTTAAAATCCGTTATATATTGTACGACAGGAGTATCGAGATTGATCTTGCCTTCATCTACTAATTTCATGACCGCTGACGCCGTAAACATTTTGCTCGTAGAGCCAATACCATAGATTGTTTCCTTCGTTAAAGGGATTTTTCCTGATTTGTCGTTAATTCCTGTTTGTCCCGATACTTTGATCACTCCATTGTCGATCAAGGCATACTGTACGCTGGTTATCCCATATTGTTCAGTTAGAAGCGTTGCTTTCTCAGCAGCGAGCTTCTCTAGCGTCTTAGAAGAAACCGTAGCTACGCTGCTGGAAGCCATCGCGCTTGTAGGAATAAGTGGGGTTAGGGCTAAGGCCGCTGCAAGCGTCCATATGATATTTTTTTTCATGTCATCAACATCCTTTTGCCTCTAATTTTGAACGATTATGAATTATTCACGATTCATCTCTAGCCTGAACTGAATCTCCTTTCTTACCTTCATTCTAACAATCCAGTCTTACGCGCCATTAAACAGAACCTTAATTCCATCTACGATTTATGTAAGACAATTAAGCTTCTGTTAAGGCAATATCTGAACAACACAAAAACGCCTAATCCTTCGGATATAACCGAAGCTTAGACGCTCTTAAGCTTTAACTTTCACTTCAACTAGGAGACTGCGGGACAGGCTGATTGTTAATCCATAGATACGGCAAAGACTTCACGGGCACGTAATAGGAAGCTTCCTCCAGATCTAGTCGCAAATCTTTTTTCTCGTCATGTTCCCCACCATTCTTTTCGATGGCAGCTATAATATCAAAGACATAATCTACATAGACCGTTCCAGCCTTATCCATGATGAAATCAAGAACCTGCCCGGAATAGACGCTAGTTAATGATATGGAGCTTGTTCCTGCCTTCTTATGATCAATGGTGTAAAGTCCAGGATATAGCTCATCCAGTACGGGCAAAGAGCCGTCATGAGCTGATTTATAACGATTAATCTGACGCTGCACATCATTCACCTTTTGAACGGTAACAAGGTCCATCACCTTAACAACTGGATCGCTTTCCTCATTCAAAATAAGAAAATAAGCGCTTCCGCCCTGCTCAAAAGCCGTAGCCGGAATATCATCCAAATATCCCTTATTGTTCAGCTTGCCTAGGTCTATCCGGAACTTCTCATATCTTGGAGTAGCTTCATCCGCATTAAGGATCGGAAGCACACCTTCCTCTTGTTGAAAATCATCAACGGCTGCTTGTATCCGTTTAACACTTTCTCGATAATTAACGCTGGCACGCTTTTCTTCTCCAGGATACAGACATCCGGAAAGAGTAAGAGCGATTGACATCACTACCAGAAAAAGTCTTGCTCCTGCCTTTAGCTTCTTCTTTCTTCGTATAAACTCCAACCGAGTCCCTCCCACGGTGACAATCTAACACTACCACAGCTCATCTTCTTCCCCACGCCGCGCAGCTTCAAGCTTACGGCGTACAGCAGCCTTAAGTGGATCTTCTGGCACCTGAACGGTCACATCGCTCCATACGGCAGCCTGACAAGCCAGACGCACTCCTTCTTCTAACGTAGTTCCAAGCTTACGTCGTTCAATATCCCCTGGCGGTCTCAGCGCTGTGGCCTCTTCAGTCGCAATTTTAACCTTGCACATCAGACAGCCTGCTTTGCCTCCACAGCGAGTGGTAATGCTCACTCCGGCTTTACGAGCTGCCTCCAGTAACGAGATACCACGATTCACCACAGCTTTACGACCTTCAGGTTGAAACATAACGGTGACGCCATTTTGCGATTTCATGATGTTACTTCCTTCCTCAACATTATGTAACTGCTTACATAATCGAAACAACTCCGCCCAATAGGCCAACTAACATGATGACAAACGCAAGGATAGATAGCAATGCTTTAAGCAGTCCCTTTGTTTTGCTCCGAGCAAAAGTTATTAGAAATACAGACAGTCCCATAATCAGCATTGCAATCAGGGACAACCACATTTTTGTCATCGGATCCAAGGTCAAAGCCCCCATTCGCCTGTAATATATTAGGGATTATTATATCATGACCTTATCCTATTCTGTAAAAAAACATCATTTTTTATATATTATTATTAAGATATTTTAGCTGTGAGAGTTTACCAATAAATAAAAAAAGAGCAAAAGATAACAGAATCTCATGGATTCTGAATCTTTTGCTCACCCAACCTAAAGCTATTTTTTAAGCATCATTTTCATTAAAGACTCCATTGTGCCGGAACCTGCGCCGCCTTTTTTGACGGCATTAACAATTTCCTGCACAGTAGCTTCACTGACCGGCACTTTCGCCATCGATGACACCTGCTTAATTAACTGGCGGAGCTGGGCTTCATTCTGCGTAGTTCCTGGTTTGACCGTACTGGCTAGCTTTTTGACGGCACTTTCCGTAATGTTCTTGCCCGCCTTCTTGTTAATGGCGTTCAATGCATCCTTGGAAAAATCTCTGCTCACTTTTCATCCCTCCTCCGTCAATCCCCAATACAACATATGAGAATTTGCGGAAAAAGGTGAACAGGATCAGGAATGCCACTGCTCCCAAGTTTCCTGAGATATTGCCTCAAGCTCAGGTTTACGATCACGGCCCATCAGAGCTTCAACAGCACTACGCGGACTTCTACCTTTAAAAAGGACATGATAAATTTGATCTGTAATGGGCATTTGGACCCCTAGCTTGATGGAAATGGCATAAGCTGCCTCCGTGGTACGAATACCTTCGACAACCATTCCCATCGACTCCAGCACCTCATCCAGGGGTTTCCCTTGCCCGAGCATAAAGCCAGCACGCCAGTTACGGCTGTGCTGGCTCGTAGCAGTCACTACAAGATCGCCAACACCTGCAAGCCCTGCAAAGGTCAAAGGATTCGCTCCAAGCTCGACGCCCACCCGAGAAATCTCGGCCAGTCCACGTGTCAGAAGCGCCGCCTTAGCATTATCCCCAAATCCTAGACCATCGGATAGACCTGCACCGAGTGCAATAATATTCTTTAGTGCGCCGGCAAGTTCTACTCCTACCTGATCACGGTTCGTATATACACGAAAATCATTGTTTATGAACAATTCCTGTGCTTCAGCAGTACGCTTATCATCAGGTGAAGCCACAACAACTGTAGTAGGACACAGGCGCACTACTTCCTCTGCATGACTCGGTCCGGAGAGAACGACAATCTGCCCTTCGTCACAGCCTAGTTCTTCAGCAATAACGATCGACATCCGTTTCTTGCTTTCAGTCTCAAAGCCCTTCGTAGCATGAACGCATAGCATTTCATCCTTCCAGAACGGCTTCAGACTGCGAGCAACCTGTCGCATACCTGAAGATGGGGCTACAATAACAACCGCTTTAGAACCGGAAACTGCGGTCTCCAGATCAGTGGTTGCTATGATGTTTGCGGGCAGAGAAATCCCCGGTAAATACTTATTATTGATATGAGAACCATTGATCTCGGCAGCTTGATCAGAGTTACGTGTCCACAGATAAACTTCCGAGTGATTCGCAGCCAGCACACTTGCCAGCGCAGTTCCCCAGCTCCCCGCTACTAGTACGGTTACTTTATCAGACAACACGATTCCCTCCTTTTACTTTTGAGCCTATCTTGTTCTCACGGCCCTCTACAATCTTAACAATGTTCGTCCGGTGCCGCCAGAAGGCAAAAACCGCAATGATAATACTGGTCCAGAGCACAGGCTGTGTAAATCCTGTCAACAATAGAAAGACCGGTGTCAGCGCGACAAAAATCAACGAGCCAAGTGACACGTAACGAGTGATAAAGATAGATCCTATGGCGATAACACCAGCGAGCAGTGCAGGCCATAAACACAGTGTGGCCATAACACCGATCGTAGTAGCGATGCCCTTTCCCCCACGGAAACGAAAGTAAAGCGGCCAGTTATGTCCGACAATGGCAGCGATTCCGCAAAGAGCAGCAACCCAGGTTCCCCAGCCGCCTACCCAAGTTCCTAACCAAACTGCGGCAACACCCTTCAGTACATCCAGCACTAGCACAGATATCGCAGGACCTTTTCCCAGTACACGCAGTGTATTGGTAGCCCCCGCATTGCCGCTCCCATATTGACGGATATCAATTCCCTTTAGTAGCTTGGCGAACAGCACACTAAAGCTGACAGAACCAAGCAAATAGCTTACAACGATAACCAGAAGTTCAAGCGCCACACTTCTTCTCCCCTAACCTTCGTTTTCGGATTTGCGCCGTGTAAAGAGACGGATTGGCGTTCCCTCGAAATTAAACGCCGCGCGGATTTTATTCTCCAAGTAACGTTCATAGGAGAAGTGCATCAGCGATGGATCATTTACGAACACCACGATCGTCGGTGGCTTCACCGCAACCTGCGTTACGTAGTTAATACGTAAGCGACGGCCTTTGTCAGTTGGAGGAGGGTTAATCGCAATGGCATCCGATACAACATCGTTCACCAGATGCGTAGTAATGCGTAGAGCATGCTGTTGAGACACATGCTGCACCACTGGCAGCAGTTTTTGCAGGCGCTGTTTAGTTAAAGCCGACAAGAAGACAACCGGTGCGTAACTCATAAACAAGAAGTGGTCACGAATCTTTGACTCGAAGTTCTGCATAGTCTTGTCATCTTTCTCAATGGCATCCCATTTGTTTACAACAAAAATAGATGCTTTACCAGCTTCATGTGCATAACCAGCGATATGCTTGTCCTGGTCGATGATGCCCTCTTCACCGTTAATTACAACGAGAACCACATCAGCCCGTTCAATCGCACGCATCGCACGCATAACACTGTATTTCTCAATGTTCTCATATACCTTACCTTTTTTGCGCATACCTGCAGTATCGATAAGCACATAACGTTGTCCATCACGTTCAAAAGGCGTATCAATAGCATCGCGAGTAGTACCTGCAATATCACTAACGATAACGCGTTCTTCACCCAGAATTGCGTTAACCAAAGAGGATTTACCTACATTCGGACGGCCAATCAAAGCTACACGAATGACATCGTCATCATATTCATCATCTATTTTCTCTGGCAGACGTTCTACGACAGCGTCCAACAAGTCACCAAGTCCTGTACCATGACTACCGGAAATTCCGATTGGATCTCCAAAACCTAGGCTATAGAACTCATAAATATCATCTGCACGCTTCATATTATCCACTTTATTGATGGCAAGAACGATCGGTTTACCTGAACGGAACAGAATCTGAGCTACCTCTTCATCTGAATTCGTCACACCACTCTTCGCCTCACACATAAATACAATAACATCCGCTTCTTCAATCGCCAGCTCCGCTTGAACGCGGATAGATTTCAGAATCGTGTCATCTCCATCAATTTCAATACCTCCGGTATCAATCACACTGAACGACTTACCGTTCCAATCTGAAATACCATAAATCCGGTCACGTGTAATCCCCGGTTTATCTTCTACAATGGCCAATCTATCGCCAATCAGCCGATTAAAAATCGTCGATTTCCCGACGTTAGGCCTCCCAACGATTGCCACAACGGGTCTTGCCATATTCATTCCTCCTGTCATCCTTACGATACTCATCATAGCAAAAAACATTAAAATTGGCTAACACTCATGTTAGTTCCAATAAATCTTTCTGTCACTGGAAAAAGAGAATCGGCGAACCCCCGTATCGAGGGCTCGCCGATTACTTTACCCGTATATTCAAAAAGCAGGATTAGTTATTACCTTTGAATTTGTCCAACTTGTCTCCAAAACGTTCAGCAAGCGTAAAGCTAAGGCCTTCGTTGCTTAGAGAAACGTTAGGGTTATTCAATACTTCTTTAGGAGCTCTGTCTCTGCTGTTGCTGCGTTCAGGTCTAGCAGTAGGTGCTGGAGCTTCTTCAGTTTCTTTGATGCTCAGGCTAACACGTTTCTCGGATGGATTGAAGTCCAGTACTTTCACTTGTACTTCTTGTCCTTCTTTCAATACTTCGTGTGGAGTAGCAATGTGTTTGTGGGAGATTTGTGAAATGTGCACAAGACCTTCCACACCTGGAAGCAATTCAACGAATGCTCCGAAGTTCACAAGACGTTTTACAACGCCTGTTACAACATCACCGATGTTGATTTCGCCAGCAGCAGAGTCCCAAGGACCTGGAGCAGCAGCTTTAATACTCAGGCTGATTTTTCCTTTTTCAGGATCAACCTTAAGTACTTTAACACGTACTTTATCACCTTCAGAAACTACATCAGAAGGCTTCTCTACGTGATTCCAAGCGATTTCGGATACGTGTACAAGACCGTCAACTCCGCCAACATCAACAAATGCGCCGAATTGGGTCAGACGTTGTACAGTACCTTCAATGATTTGACCTTCAGACAGTTCAGCCATAATTTTAAGCTTATTAGCTTCGAACTCTTCTTCAAGAACTTCTTTAGCGGACAGGATTACTTTGCTGTTCTCACGGTCAAGTTCTTTCACTTTAACGCGAAGGGTACGGCCTTTGTAATCGCTGAAATCTTCAACGAAGTGACGCTCAACCATGGAAGCTGGGATAAATCCACGTGCTCCAACATCAGCTACTAGACCGCCTTTAACAACGTCAGCCACAGTAACTTCGAAAGCTTCTTGGGAAGCAAAGTACTTCTCAAGATCTTCCCATGATTTTTCGCTATCAACAGCACGTTTGGAAAGAACAAGGCTTTCCTTGTTGTCGTTGATGCTAACAACTTTACATTCTACTTCCTGTCCAACTTCTACTGCTGCAGCAGCGTTGTCCAGTTGTACTGCGGACAATTCGCGAATCGGAATCACACCGTCGTATTTATATCCAATGCTTACATAAGCTTGGTTATCTTCAATTTTGACGATTGTTCCTTTCACGGTATCGCCTTTTTTCAGAGAAATGATTTCCAAGTCAGCTTGGTTAGTCACTTCTTCTTCGTTAACGGCAGCAACTTCTTCTACAGCTCCGTTATTTTCTGTCACAGCGGATTCCACCGCTTCTACGGTTTCATTGCTCTCCGTAGTTTCCTGATTTTTAATTTCTTCAGACATGTGATTAGCCTCCTCGATTCAAAACCCCATTTATTTAAACCTGCGTATAGCAGAGTTCAAAACAAGCATTGCTTGGTATTACAAATTACACTTGAAGATAGTATGTTCCAAAAAATAGCGACTATGCCGTTATTTAATCATAGCACAGGACGAAATTTGTGATTCCGCTTATCCCTTAACCAACAGTTGGTATACCCGACTTCTTCATCTCATTGATGCGTTCCATAATGACATCGGTAACAGCCTCGAGAGATTCACTTCCTGCACCGGCAAATTGACTGAGATCTATAGGAGCCCCATAGACTACAACCATCCGTCGAAAGGGTTTGTACTCACCGACAATAGCGGCTGGAACAACTGCAGCACCGCTTCGAAGTGCGAAGCTTGCAGCACCTTTCTTGGCAACTCCGGCATCAGAGTTACGCGTACCCTCCGGGAAGATACCCATGACATTACCACCGCGAAGTGTGTTAAGGGCCGTTTTAATGGATTCTTTGCTTACACCACCACGTTTGACCGGAAAAGCACCCAATTTGTTAATGAGCCAGCCAAGCACAGGAACCTCAAAAAGTTCTGCCTTAGCCATATACTTTACTTGACGGTCTAACTTAATCCCGATAGTCATCGGATCCAGCAAACTAATATGGTTGGCACAGAGCAGCACCCCGCCCTCCTTTGGCACATTCTCTTCCCCCACAATCTTAAGCGGGAAAACAATTGCGTAAATCAAGCGAAGCAATCCTCGGCAAAATACATAAATCATAAATGATTTCTCTCCCCGTCAACATGAGATCTACAATGGGATACAATGGCCTCCACGACTTGATCGATATCCATAAAGGTCGTGTCGAGAAGAATCGCATCTTCCGCACGTCGCAGCGGTGAAATCTCCCGTCCTTCATCCAGACGATCCCGCTGTGCAATATCATGTTCAAGCTGCTGAAGCGTCACCGATTCCGCGTCTCTCAATTCCTTATAACGACGGAGAGCTCTTTCTTCCACACTTGCCGTCATAAAAATCTTCACTTCGGCATCGGGCAGCACGGTCGTACCGATATCGCGGCCATCCATTACAACGCCTTTGCGAAGCGCCATCTGACGCTGCAAATGACTCAGTCTGGACCTTACACCTTCGATCTTCGAATACTGCGACACAAGGCCGCTAACCTGAAGACTCCGAATATGCGGCGTTACGTCTTCCCTATTAATCAGCACCTTCTGGATGTCTTTTTCCGGAATAAGCTCAATAACCATATCGTGAACTTTTTGGTTCACTTGATTCTGATCTTCCGGTTCTATGCCTTCTCGGATCATATACCAGGTGATTGCCCGGTACATTGCGCCTGTATCGACATAAATATAAGACAACTTCTGGGCTACCAATCGGGCTACAGTACTCTTGCCTGCCCCGGCAGGTCCGTCGATGGCGACGTTAATTCTGTCGTAAGTATGTGTACCCTGCCTATCCAACGGGGCATTCCTCCTCAAACACTCTTTCATAAGAAAAGCATCTAGCGATGTCAAGTTCGTTCCTGCAATATCAAGGAGCACATACAAATGGATATGCTTGATGATATTATCAAGAAAAAAGCAGGCATTGCCTGCGACTTATAAAATTATACCACAGTTTATACTTCAGTGCAAAATCAGAACACTTAATAGAGCTAAGAAAAATGCCTATCGGTTGCGGAAATCAAACTGTCGTTCAAAGCAGTAACGTATTATTTTCTGACGCTCATTATCCGTAATAGCCACAAATTTCAGCATGGCCAATTGGCGCCCGTTTTCAAGCTTTTTAATCCGAACCACTTCACCTTCAAAGTCCACATGCTCAATGCTACCATTTCGATAAGGCACTAGAACCCAGCAGGATAATTTCGCTCCCACCTCGAGCTTCACTTTGTGATCCACCAAGAAAGACGTTCCTCCGCCACCGATATCATCTGTACGTACAAGGAATCTTTTGCCAAAGCTATCCTTCACAGCTAATTCAAGATCTGCATTCACCCGAAAAAAGCTTCGTCTCTGAATTTTGAAAATCGAATCCGCCTCTGGTTTTTGTATCCGGACCATACGAATTACATCTTCTTTAAACCCGAGAACATGAGTATTAAAGTAATTTTTAATGCCACCCTCAGTAATAAAATAAACCGAAAGCTCGTCCCCCATAAAAAGTCGTTTCAGACGACCGTCACTCTCCTGCATAGGAATTTCAATCAGGAATGCGTCGTCCTCTGTCTCTGCAATTCTCGATCTATATTCAACTTCTGCTTCAGCAGCGTCACTGGAAGCAACCTGTATGTATAGATATTCATTAATTTTAGGATACAAAGATGTCACCGCCAAATCAGTATAGTTAACAATGATTATAGCATGGGAATATCACCCAATGAGATAAATATTATTTGAATTTCAAAAATAAAGAAGGGCCCATCCAAAAAATGGATGCGCCCTGTTTTTTCACTTTTGTTCTACTCCTGAAGAAGGCCTGATTTCTTCCACGGACTCTTCAATGCCGTCGTCCGCATTAAGATAAATACGATACTGAGTACCATTTACCTCTCCGCCAAATTCGTAAGTCAAGACTTCTACGGAGTCATCATTTTTAATCCACGCCATGCGATGGTAATTCTCATTGAAATCCGAATTCAGAAATTTCTTCGCTTCCGCCAGAGTCAGCTTTGGCTTTGGAATTTTACGTTTGTCCTTATGCTCATTGACATATTCGCTAGCCTCAAATCCAACCGCTGTCCCAGTATCAAGTCCAATACGGATCGTCATTTTCTCAGGATAAATCAAGACATCATTTTGGCTCGTTACAAAGGTTAAATTCCCGATATTATCATAACGGTCAGCATTAACCGCAGTCATATGAGGATATCCTTTTTTCTTAAGAAACTGCTCCGCCTTGGTAACTGCTTCTTCTAGGGTCACCTTAGCAGGTCCTATCTCACGGTTATCGTAATAAGAGATCAGTAAACCACCATTTTTGGTGAAATCCATACTGATAATCTGCTTATTATTCGAACCACTGACTGTAGCCGTATAAGAAGGCCACTTCGTATTTTTTCCGTTTTCTTTAACGTCTACCTTAGCATTCGAGCCTGCATTAGCAAACTTAATGGCTTTACGTTTGATATCTTCAACTGAAACAGGGGTACCTCCGAGCATTTTTACAGAGCGTTTATCGTAAATGCTTGCAACTGAAGGACCCCAATCCAAGTCAGGGTAACCTTCGACACGTTTGTCCACCGACTTAAAGCCGTCAATAATCGAATTATCTTCTGCCTTATTCTCTGTAGCCAATGCGGTTTCAACATCCATCCAGCGCAAACGGCTACCAATCACTTTATTCTGAACATCTTGCAAATCTTTTGAGATTTCTCCAGAGCTCTTATACAATGCTTTTAAATTGCTCAATTCACCATCTGTCAAAGGCTTCTTAGCGAAATCACGAATCCCAGCTTTATAAGAAAAGTTTGAGATTTTGGACAGAAACTCCTCCGTTTTGCTAAATGGCAGTAATGTGAGTGGCAACTGATTAATTTCATTTTGCGCCTCACTGGTCATCCGCCACACATTAACAAGTCCTTTGCGGTGCATCCCGTTAGAAGCGGAGTTAACAGCTAGTGTGTTTCCCAGCTCTCCATGAAGACGCTCCACGTGGTAAGACAAATCATGAAAGGCACGCTGATATTGGTTCTCCGCCTTAATTAGGATCGCATTCTTCTCCTGATTCTCCTGATAACCCCACACGAGCGCTCCAATTAACAGCAGCGCAGTCAGCGGGAACATTACAGCACTTAATCTTTTGTACATAGGGCTACAAGACTCCTTTCGATAGCTTATTGGCGTTAGTTTGACAATAAACTAGGAGTCTTATGCACCCTTCTGTAACACAATATGACTAAAGTGTTTGAATAGAGGGATTTCACTCCAAATTTGCATAGCATAGCGCTTATGCTCTCTCTTCGATTTCAAAGCCACTGCTATTACTGCAAAGGCATTGCTTAAAGCCGGTTTGAATCACACCCTGCTCTTTTATCCCTCTTAATATGTAGGTCTCACCGCATTGTTTGCAAAGTATACGGACTTTTATACGCAAAAAAAGACACCTCTCTCCTCTCTGGAATCTCCCGCTAAGGAACAAACCTTTGAATATAAGTGTGTCCATCTCGATTATAGGTTAACCTCTTCTTCTCGTTTCAGAAAGCGGAAAGGGGACCGGCTATTCGCCCTATCCACTTTCCCCATCCCTCCGTACCATAGAATAGCCATCAGAGGAACAATAAACCATATCCAGTAGTTAGCTGTCGTACTCAAAATAAAGTCATAAATCCCATGCCACAACCATGGCAGCAAGATAGAGATTAACAGAATCCCTTTTGTTTTAGCTCCTTTTGAGAACTTGGCTCTCCCTAAATGATAGCCCATGATTACACCAAACATAGCGTGTCCAGAAACCGGAAGCAGTGCTCTCAGGAACATGGAACCGATTGATGCATTGCTATACCAAGCGTACATTATATTTTCTATTGTTGCGAAGCCGAGCGAAATCGCTACGGCGTATAGTATCCCATCATATGGCTCGTCAAATTCGGTGTGATTGTAAATCATATGGTAAAGCACAAACCATTTTAGACATTCTTCCACGCCAGCGGATATGAGAAACGACTCCACATAAGGACCGCCATTCAGTCCCAGCATTAGTCCTCTCTGAATGATCATAACAGGGAATACAATCAGAAGGCCTAGCAGGAACACTTTAATAACGATATGAAGCGGTTCTTGATCATACTTATCTTTCAAATAAAAAAAGGTCAGCAGAGCAAGTCCCGGCGCTACTGCCGACGAAATAACCGATAACACGAGCACCGAATAACCTCCCTATATCCCTAGCGCCTTATTCTGCTGATTACAGCAAGGCAGATACCAGCTTTAATTCAAGAATGACCGCCATACCATCAAGAACAAGAATAGGGCTAATCAGCTAAAATGATGCTTATCAGCCCTATCATGCTATTTAATCCTGACGCTTAAAATGAGTGCACAATAACTGGACTGCATTCTCCGGCATTACTGTCTTCCCGTATTCATCGAGGACAGCTTCAGTAACCGGTGAGGAATCTCCAAACTCAGCTAGTACGCCAACAAGACCTGACAACGCTGTTTCTTCAAATTCCTTAGGATCGAAGTACAGATACCATTTATTGTTATAAGAATACAGTTTCCCCTGGGAAGTAATATTACCAATGAGCACATGGGCCGCTTCAACAAGAACCTCGAAATCGCGGAATGCATATACAATGGAGTCGCTTTGTTCAAGAGTAACTTCCATTTCGTAAATCTCTTCTGGCAATTCTTCTTCCCCGGACGCACCGTACTGATGGTGATCATATTTTCCTCGGGTCACTATAACGACCATGCCTTGGGCGGGCAATGCGAAAACTTCTACGGCAAGCGGACCGGTAGCATCAAAACCTAGTTCACTATATGCTTGGTCCATCATTTCCGTAAACAGGTCATGAACCTTGGGAACTTCCTGCCACATGTCTTCCTTCTGGATGCCCCGCTCGCTCAGGTCGTCAAAAGTGAGGAAAATCCGTATCTTATCTTGACTTAATCGCTCTATTCTCATGACAGGATCCTCCTTTTGCAAGCTCATTTATTATAATGTATGATGAGTCCCGAGTAATGAGCCAAAAATGGTTACTATGTATGTATGTTATCATTTTGCAGAGATAAATGCACGAAAATAAATATATAAAATCCTCTTAAAGCATTGCCACTACTGAAGAGCTTATTCTAATTCATAAACCATTTTCAAGCCCTTGAATATAAAAAAGAATCATTCTGCGGAATATTTCATCCTCAAAATGATTCTGAAGGAGTCCTTTACGGTTACAATCCCGGTATGGCAGTATGCGTTTCTTTAAGAATTTGCTCCACTTCGCTCTTCACTTCAGGATTGTTGCGAATGAAATCCTTCAGTAATTTGAGATTGGATTCTTTTGATTTTGCCGGTGATTCCGTTTTATGCTCAGAGGTTCCGCTGTTCGAACCATTACTTTGAGCATTGCTGCTTGTATTACTGCTTGCATTGCTGCTTGAAGCAGCAGTGTTTCCAAAACCTGTCGTAGCCATACCAATTATTTTTTCTTTTGCTTTATCTGCTGCTCCACTCATGGAACCGCCCGATTGACCCAGCGAAGACATTAGAGAATTCCGCTTTTTGGACATAATCATACTGGCTGCGACGCCCATCAGCACCCCACATAAAAATGACGAAGTATTCATATTTCCAGCCTCCTTGTATGGTAAAATCATGTTTAGTGTTCGCGGAAAGATTGCCGCTCATGCAACCTAATAAGAAGAAAGCGAGTTGAAAAAAGTGGGTAAAATGACATCAGTGCTCCTACTGGCTACCTTACTGCTGACAGCCTGTGGCAACAGCGGTGCGAATGGAAAGACAGCCGAGGATACAAACACCACAAACAATACGCCTACGGCGGCAGCTACACAGAGCGCAGAAACTACAGCGCCTTCCCCTGAAGTTACAGCCAGCCCTACCCCTGAAGCGTCAGCAGATGGAGGAACTACAGGTAGTAATAATACAGCCAGTAAGGATGAAGCCTCCGCTGAAATTCCACTGCTGTACCATATGAACAAAAATTACGACATCGTCCCAAATGAGGAAACTACAAATAAAAAAGTCGTGTTACTCACTTTTGATGACGGTCCCAAAGATGCGGAAATGATTAATCCGTTAATGGATGTTCTGGACAAACATCAGGCCAAAGCGATCTTCTTCGTGAATGGATACCGCGTTAAAGCGCATCCCGAGCTTCTAGAGTTAATTCATAACCGCGGAGGAATTATCGGCAACCATAGCTGGGATCATATTGTGTTGAAGGACAAGTCTTACACTGAGGTCAAAAAGCAAATCGAAGACGTTCAAAATGCGGTCAAGGAGATTATTGGTGAAGCCCCTCAGTTTTTCCGTCCCCCACATGGTGCTGGCGGAGATGTAGGGAAGAAGATTTCCGCTGAGAATGGGATGTTGTATATGACCTGGTCCAATGGATCACTGGACTGGGAAATGAAAGAGAAAGAAACCGGAAAAACAGATAAGTTAATCAAAAATGTGACGGATCAATTGCATTCTGGCAGTAATATTCTGATGCATGAGCTACCTTGGACCGTTGAAGCGTTGGATAAACTGCTTACTACTCTTGAAGGCAAGGGTTATAGCTTTGTAGATCCTCGCAGTATTGAGCTTAAGATGCGCTAATTCCTAGTTAGGATAAATAAAAACAGGTAATCCCCTTGATGGAAAGGAGATTACCTGTTTTTTTGTCCACCCGTTCAATCGGTACAAAGACAGTTTTCTAATGTTTCTCTTTACGGAGCGTTAGCACGTGCATCTCAGCAGGACTTCCCCAGCGGATCGGCAAGTGAGAGGTTCCAAACCCTCTGCTAATCAGCAGCTTCGCATCCCTTCCTGTCCCATCTCTTCTGGGCCATTGAAACATTCCTGCATCATATTTATGATAGAAATTTTCCACATGCCTTTGACCCAAAAAAGGAAGAATGACCTGCCCTCCATGCGTGTGGCCTGCTAATATCAGATCCGCTGGCACACTTTGACGTTTGGACAACCAGAGCGGATCGTGAACAAGAATGATACGACAAGTGTTATTTATTGAAGAAGCACGTGACGTTAATCCAGGTAATGGACGATAAGAAGTGTTACCACCCTTTTTCGGAAAATCCACTCCCGTTAACCAAAGCGAAGCTCCCTCACGTTCAATACGCACATTCTCATCCATTAACAGCTTTGCACCACTGCCCCGGATAATCTGATCAATTAGTGAAATATCAGCTCGATAATCATGATTTCCATGTACTACATAGGTAGGAGCAATAGAAGTCACTAAAGTCATATTATCAGTCAGTCGATCCAGAGGACTGTTTTTTTCCGTTAGATCACCGCCTAATAAAACAGCACCCACCTTTCCCTTTAACGGAGTCAGCAGTGCTGTTGGAAGGCGGCGGCGATGGATATCAGTTATAAATAAGAGACGAAATCCATCAAACTCATCTGGGAGCGACTTCAAAATTATTTCCTCGGTAATAATTCTGTTTCTAAAGGCGTTACTCACCATAATCACTGCAATGATTAGCGCAATCAAAAGCACAACCACAACCAATCCCCAAATCCAAAAAATCACCATAAAGTACTCAAAGGCGGCGCCCCTTCGATTCCCCACCAGAGGAGCGCTACCAGCAATATTACAAAAATGAAAATCAGAGAGTTAACAAACATTTTACTAAGCCGAACACGTTCTGATGAATACGTATTCGAACGTGATGGAACAGATTCTTCCTGCTCTTTGTTTCCAGCGTTAGATCCCTTCGCAGAAGCTGCCGGACGGCGCGCTTTCCTTGATAAAGTTGCCGTTGTTGTCCGGGAATGATTGCTCTTTCTAGGAGCCCCCTCCGATCGCGGATTCGTTTTTTTACTTTTGCCAGAATTTTTGCCTTCGCCACTGCGCTTTTTCTGACGAGACTTCAACCGGCTCAATTCCTCACTCATGATTCCCTCCTGTAGCGGATCACCAGACCAGAGAAAAGGTCGATGAAGAAATGACATAGTATAGGTGCCCATAGGCTTCCTGATTGAATGTATATATATCCAAGACCATAGCTGCTTAAGAACACCCATCCGGTAGGTACAAAGTGGCGCAAATAGCGAACATGAATAAGAGCAAACAAAATACTCGTCCAATAAGGACCAATGGAATACTGAATGGCTCCTCTGAACAGAAGCTCTTCACAGATCGATACCATAGCTGCAATTACAACAATGTGCCATACGGGCCGATTTCGAAATAAAAGGTCGTTTATTCCCCCGTCATCCATACTTTCTTCAGGTACAATATGAGTCAATAAATAATCAACTACCAGCATTACAGCAGCAAGTCCAAGACCCCATGCCACAAAATGTACGTTTTCTGGAAAAATTAATAGCTGAAAAGGATTTCTTTTCTGAAATAATATCCATATCAAACCGATAATTAATGTAAGCCCCTGAGTAATGTAGAGATTGAGGAGCAGAAGACGGTCTGTTAACTGACCTGGCTCCACTTTTTTTATCTTAATCTCGCCAAATTTGAATTTTTTCATCGTGACCTGCCTGTTCTTTAATTTTTTGGGGCAGCTCCGAAAGAGAAACCGTCCATAATGTTGCTATCAATACATAATACATAGGATAATTCCCCCAGAAAAAGGAGCACTTATTATGAGCCAACGTAACTCCCGTACACAAATGTTGTACACTCTATTTTTTTTGTTTTTCCTTATTTGCGCCTTCGCCGCATTTTTCACAGGCGTCAAGGTTGGCGCAGACAAAACGGAAGCTAAATATGAGCAACAAAAGAGCAGTAATGGATATGGATTAGAAGAATTCACGGGCTCTTACCAACAGAAGGATCTTGTTACTTTCTATCATAACGTATTTTTGCCTTATCGGGAATTCAAGCAGAATTGGAACACACAAGTGGACAAGTTGGCACGCAGTACAGATGCCCGTGTAAATGCAGCAGCTATGAAGAATCTTAGCCTTCTAGCAGATAAACAATATGAAAGAGTTAACCAGGACTCTATCTTTTCCGACTCTCCCTTATTACATCAATCACAGCTAAACATACTCAAAAGCTTAACTTTATTCTCAAAAGCTTCTGGTGAAATAAGTGCAAGTGTATCTGGTGCAGAGACGGCAAAATTGCTGAAAAATGATCCTTATACTGCCGGTGCGGTTAAATTCGGACTGCTCGCACAAAAGAACTTTTATGATTCTATGCTAAAGTGGGGCTCTAAGACAAACCAGAAAATCCCTTCTGTTGCTGGTGAGCTAAAGACCATGTCCTTTATCCAGTGGAAAAAAATGCCTCTTCTTCAAAAGAACGCATCCATCGCTGATATGATGTTAAATCGCGGAATTTTTGCAGCCTACGATCCTCAGGACATTACTGCAAAAATAGACGATTTGATACATTCTGGTACAGCCAGTTCATTGAATCTTACGGATGTTCAGTCCTCAGTAACCCTGCTTATTTCCACAGGTGCTATACAGGTAGAGGATTTTATGAAATGGCGAGAGCAGTACTATAGCAAGGAGACGATTCCACAGCTCCCTTTTTTTTATGAATAGAACCAGTCATTGAATCATAACTAAAAATGAAGTTCACTTCAAGAAAGCCTACTTTCAAAGCCTATTGACACA
The DNA here is from genome assembly GCF_008370385.1 of Paenibacillus sp. B2(2019). NCBI lineage: Bacteria > Bacillati > Bacillota > Bacilli > Caryophanales > Paenibacillaceae > Paenibacillus > Paenibacillus sp. B2(2019). The sequence goes on along the minus strand of NZ_VTZR01000024.1, from coordinate 390,931 downwards.
TCTACATTACCGTGTTACATTATGAAAAAATTAATCAATCAAAAACGATGATGGAACAAAGATTCTGGAAGTCTTCAGAGAGCCGGTGGTTGGTGCAAACCGGTGGCAAACAGATGTCTTTAGCGCTCCTGAGATATTGTATCGAACCTTAAAGTAGGTGCAATCGGATCAACTCCGTTACCAGTGTGGCCTTTGCAGGCCAATGAGGCTGCTTCTTCCAAGTTGCAGTGAATTAGGGTGGTACCACGAAGATAACTCTCGTCCCTTACTACGGCAGTAGTATGGGGGTCGGGAGTTTTTTTAATTTCTAAATACCTAATCTGTACTATCCTTTTGCCCAAAGTTACCGATTCCGCGGCATTTCTGCACGCAGCTTCTTTTATGCGACACCGCGTTGATCTACTATTATCACATGTTTTTTCTCTACTAGTTCGTGAATCTTCAGGTATTGTGGATTGCCCAAAAAGGCGTCCTCGACATATAAAGCTTTTCAACTTTAAGGGGGATAAGAAACCATGTTTAAAGTATTAGTATCGGATCCAATCAGTGATTTGGGCATTCAGCAATTGATGGACGCAGAAGATGTAGTTGTTGACAAAAAAACAGGACTCAGCGAAGACGAACTCATTGCAATTATCGGTGAATACGATGGTCTCCTTGTCCGCAGTCAAACTACTGTAACAGACAAAATCATCGAAGCAGGAAAAAATCTAAAAGTAATTGGTCGTGCAGGTGTTGGTGTAGATAATATCAAACTGGATGCTGCAACAAAGCGTGGTATTGTTGTAATCAATGCTCCTGATGGAAATACAATTACGACTTGTGAGCATGCTTTCGCAATGATGATGGCTCTGGCCCGTCATATTCCACAAGCTTATGCAAAAACAATCGGTGGAACCTGGGATAGAAAAACATTCGTAGGTGTAGAGCTTCGTGGCAAAACTTTGGGTGTACTCGGAATGGGCAGAATCGGTAGCGAAGTGGCTAAACGTGCTAAAGCTTTCGGTATGGAAATTCTTGCTTTCGATCCTTTCCTAACAGCTGAACGTGCTGAAAAGATGGAAGTTAAATTGGCTTCCGTAGACGATGTTGTTCGCGGAGCAGACTTCATTACTGTGCACACTCCACTTACTCCGGAAACACGCCATATGATTTCTCGCCCACAATTCGAAGTGATGAAAAAGGGAATGCGCATCATCAACTGTGCACGTGGTGGTGTAATTGATGAAATGGCATTAGTAGAAGCTATAGATAGCGGTATTGTTGCTGGCGCTGCGTTCGACGTATTCGAGAAAGAGCCGCCGCAAGCAGATCATCCTTTCCTGTCTCATCCAAAAATCATCGTGACTCCTCACCTTGGCGCTTCTACGATTGAAGCTCAAGAAAATGTGGCGATCGATGTTTCGGAGCAAGTGTTGCATATTCTGCGTAATGAACCGTTCATTAACGCGGTCAACATTCCTCCAGTGGCTCCAAGTGTAATGAATAAGCTTCAACCTTACTTCACGCTTGGGGAAAAACTGGGCAGCTTTGTTACCCAAATTGCAGCTGCTGCTATCCGTGAGATCCATGTTGAATACGCTGGTGATCTTTCGGATGTAGATACCCAACCACTAACCCGCTACATTGTAAAAGGTGTGCTTTCCCGCCACTTTGCAGAGGACGTTAATATCGTAAACTCCATGCATTTAGCGAAAACACGCGACGTGAACGTAGTAATAACTAAAGCTTCTAAAACTAAAGGCTTTACCAATCTGATTACTGTTACTCTAAAAGCTGATCGTGACCAAGAGTATCTTGTGGCCGGCACCCTGCTGCAAGGTTATGGAGAACGGATTGTTCAAGTGAATAAGTTCCCAGTTGATATTGCTCCTGAAGGTCATCAAATCTTTGTATCCCATAACGACAAAGTAGGGATTATCGGACTCGTGGGTACATTGCTTGGTGAGAACGATGTAAACATCGCTTCCATGCAAGTGGGACGTAAAATTGTTGGGGGCGCTGCAATCATGCTGCTGACCGTTGACAAAGCCGTTCCTAAGCAAGTCCTTGTAAAACTCGCTGGTTTACCAGAAATTAACACCGCTGAAGAAATCATCCTTCTTTAATCTATAATATAGAAAGGCCATTCCAGAATGTATTGGAGTGGCCTTTCTTATATTTTACGAATCTCTTTCTTCCTATATTATGAACGAATGGATTATCCTTCCATCAATATCAGTAAAACCATACTTTTCAGCAAGCTTTCCAACCAGCTGCGGCTCACCGGACATAGACATAACCTCTGGATCAGCGGCTAGTGCAGTCACTGCTCGACCAATATATGTCGTCGATTCACTCATTTTCAGTTCCTCAACTTCTTGCCAATGTTCCTCATCTGTATTCATGGCTTCTAGAACCGCTTCTGTTCTCATCCATCCAGGTGAAAGTGGAATAACCGCAATGCCGTCATCCTTTAACTCCTTCGACAATCCGAAAGCCATACGTAAAAGTGCATTTTTAGAAAGATCATAATAAAAGTTGCCTAAATATTTATAATGATCCCAGAAGGTTGTATGGATAATTAGACCACCAGTTTTAGCCTTGCGCATGAAGGGAATTGCGTAATAATTTGTGATCATCTGTGCTCTCACACCGGCATTAAACATATTGTCCCAATGAGCTGTAGGTAGCTCCCAAAAAGACTTCTGCTCGATAGCTAAATCATTGCCTCCCCATACGTTGTTAACTAAGATATCGAGCCGCCCCTGCTCTTCAGCGATCTGACGGATCACTGCTTCTGTTTCTTGATCCTTCGTATGGTCACATCGTATTACCGCACCAGAACCTCCACTTTCTTTTATTTCTCTAAGTACGCTATCTATGCTCCCCTTAATATGTTCTGTGACGGATACATCTGTGGTCCTCCCTGTAATATAGACAAAAGCACCTCTTCTTGCTAATTCTAAAGCGATCCCTCTCCCAGCACCTCTGCTGCTCCCGGTAACCAATGCGACTTTCCCTTTCAATGTCATAGCCCTCAACCCTTTCCACATGAATTCGGATTTCAATATTCTGTGAACATTCCTTACGTTTTATAAGTATAGCCCGTATATATGACATCAACTGACATATATAATATAATCATAATTTAGAAATGATTAATGGTGATCGTCTAATCAATAATTCGAGGAGGTACAATAGCCTAATGAGAGCCGACCGTTTGTTATCAATATTACTTCTGTTGCAAAATCGTGGAAAAATGACTTCTAGAGAATTGGCCCAAACACTCGAGGTATCAGAACGAACTGTGTTTCGTGATATGGAAGCATTAAGTGCTTCAGGAATACCCATTTTAGCTGAACGTGGTCGTGAAGGAGGCTGGATGCTTACTGAAGGGTACCGAACCTCCCTAACGGGAATGAAGCCACAAGAGATTGGTTCACTGCTTCTGTCCGCTGACGCATCTATAATGAAGGATCTGGGGATACAAGACGACTACTCTTCCGCTCTTCTCAAACTAGAGGCTGCATCCTCACATCGACTTAGTAACCCAGCAAATTACCTAAGCGAGCGTATTCATATTGATGGCGCCAGTTGGCATCCTTCGGATGAGACTTATCCGTTCCTTTCTGTACTGCAGAGAGCACTTTGGGAGGACCGCAAAGTAAAAATCACTTATCTCCGGAGCAACGAGACAACGGTCCGTTTCATTGAACCTCTTGGGTTAGTTGCAAAACGCGGAGTATGGTATGTCGTAGCCAAAAGCAAAGATGAACTACGGACCTTTCGTGTGTCCAGATTAGTTAACGTTGAGGAGACACATGAGTGGTTTAAAAGACCTGATGCCTTTGATTTAAAACAGTACTGGGAAGAGTCCACCACGGCCTTTAAAGCAGCACTGCCAAAGTATCAAGTAAAGCTAAGGGTTAGAGCATCTGTCTTAAAAGAATTACAGCGAGAAAGATTCGTCTCTGTCCAATTGATAGAGCCAACTAGCAATGCAGAGTGGGTGAACGTAGATGCCGAATTTAATACGATCGAGTCGGCCTGCCGGATAATCCTTTCTTTTAGTCCCTCGTTTATTGTACTTTCACCGCAAGAACTTTTAGAGATGGTAAAGTCTGCTATCGCAAAAATTTCCGCTATTTATGAGGATTTTTGACACGAAATCTAAAGAACTACTCCGAAAAGAAGATTTATGTCAGTTCTTACTATAGACCAATCACCTTTAAATCCCATATAATAACACCAATACATAATATTAATAAGGAGGACATTATACCAATGAACTGGATGCATAAACTTCCGTTAAAACAAAGAATTGTTGCCGGATGTTACCTCGTTGCCGCACTATTTGCCATTCCTGTTTTAGTTACTTTTATGATCTTAGGCAACATTATTTTGGGTATTGTTCTGATCGTAGTTCTTGCTGCTCTAACTTTCCCAGTGGCCCGCTTTATCGAGAGAACGCTTACATCTTCTTTTGATGACATCGCGAATGTATCTCATAGTATTTCAAAAGGGGATTTTACTAGTAGAGCCGACGAGAACGGGTCAATGGGGGACGTAAGTCGTTCCTTTAATACCATGATTGACAAGCTCAAGAAGATTTTGACAGAAGCATCACAAATCACTCGTCAAGTTATGGATGCAAGCCGTGGAATCGAAGATAAGAATCAGAATTTGAAAATTGTCATGGCACAGGTAGCCTCTTCGTCTAACGAGCTAGCTCTTGGTGCAAATGAAATATCTACGGATATCGCTGAAATGACAGAATCCATTAAAGATATTGAGAATAAAGTATCAAATTATACGAACTCAACGAAAGAAATGAACAGACGTTCAATACATACATTAGAACTAGTTGAACAAGGGCGGCAGTCCGTTGATACTCAAGCTGAAGGCATGCGCAAAAACATCCAGGCTACTCAAAAAGTAGCTGATACTATCGAAGCCCTTTCTCATAATGCTCGCGGAATTACGATGATTACAAAAACCATCACAGAGATCGCTGAGCAGACCAACCTCTTATCGCTGAATGCCTCCATCGAAGCAGCACGCGCCGGAGAGCATGGTCGAGGTTTTGCTGTAGTCGCACAGGAGGTTCGTAAACTTGCCGAGGAATCAACAGCTTCAACGAAGGAAGTCTTTGGCTTAGTTCGGAGCATCGAAACTGATATCAAACAAGCGATTGACAATATCGCTATCAACGAAGAAGTCGTACAGGTACAGAATGAGATGATCACTCAATCTGCTCATATCTTTGCTCAAATTGTGCAAAGTGTGCAGTATATTACCGAGCAAATCTCTTCCTTCTCTGCTGAAAGTGATCTGATGTTGGAAAGTGCCTTGAAAATCTCAAGTGCAATAGAGAATATCTCTGCAATCACACAGCAAACCGCTGCCGGCACCGAGGAAGTATCCGCCGCTATGAATGAACAAATTAATGCCCTGCAGTCTGTTGCTGAAGAAACTGAGAAAATGACACAGGCTGTGTTTAATCTACAGAAGACTATCCATATTTTCAAGTTTTAAGTCACTTGCAAATCATATAAACAAGTCCAAAAACTCCTCCTAAGTTTTGACTTAGGGGGAGTTTTTTTATATCTATTATTTCATAGGTTGGACAAGACTTTCGTCAAAATTCGAGTTAATTTGCGAAAATATATTGACAAAGGTTCTCTAGGAATATATTGTAAAGGAAAATTCTTCTTATAAATTTTAAAATTAATATTGGCAAAATCTTCGAAAGAGGATGACGCAAAACCATGGATCTACAGCCTCATTTTTAATCAGAGGCCATGACTGCCAGGTTGCAGAAAACCAAGACGACTGAACAATTGTTCAGTCTCTATGGCGATTTATGCCACCAACCTGTGCCCTAATTCAGAGCACAGGTTTTCTAATGTTTGATTTTAAAATAACAATCAACTTGTGAGGTGTATTTTTTGAAGACAGTCGCAGATTACATGTCGGAAGCACTACGGAACCTAGGTGTTACCCATTCCTTTGGTATTATCGGGAAATCCATTTGTCCTATTGTTCTTAAAATGGTAGATTACGGTATTGAATTTATTCCCGGGAGACATGAGTCCAGTTCCGGCTTCGAAGCAGCCGGGTATGCGCTTAAAACTGGAAAACTAGGTGTAGCTTTTGGTACTTCAGGTCCTGGTGGAACAAACCTATTAACTGCAGCAGCACATGCTAAGGCTAACAACCTACCTGTCCTATTTATTACTGGCCATCAATCTATTAAAGAGCTTGGAATTCCCCAATGTCAGGACTCTACCTCTTTTCTAGCTGATTTAGCTGATATGTTTAGACCTGCCACCTTATATAGCAAGCTTATTGAACGTGGAGATCACTTTAACACAATTTTTAATCATGCCATATCCATTGCTTTGAGCGGTAATCGTGGTCCAGTTCACCTTTGTATTCCCTTTGATGTACAAACGGAATTGCTAGAGGAATGTAATATTGTAATCCCTGAACGCGAATCACTGGTTAGCCATGCTAATATCGACCGTGTACTTGATGCTATAAATAACTCTAAGAATCCAATAATTATCGCGGGTAAAGGCGTTAACCGCTCAGGAGCACATAGTGAGCTAATTCAATTAGCGGAAACATTTAATATTCCTGTAGTTACATCTCCAGGTGGTAAAGGGGCTATAGCTTGGGATCATCCACTCTATCACGGTCCAATTGGAGTAGGCGGTTGTACCCATGGGGATGACTTGCTGAATCAAAGTGATCTATTTATCGTTCTCGGCTCACGTTTAAGTGATATGACAATTTGTAATCTTAAAAGGGAAAATCATCCTGCAACATTAATTCAGTTTGATAGCGATCCGACTTTTGTCGGAAAAATATTGTTCTCTAAAACGATTCCAGTGACTGGAGATCTACGCGACAATCTAGTTTACTATCTCAATAATATTGACACGAACAACATCACAAAACGCGAAGCACCGACAAATTCCGATTATACCGAAGAGCCTCCGATTTTACCAAACCTTTCACTTGCATCGGTCTTGAGTACGATGAGTGATTTGATTCCTTATAACAGCACAGTCTTTGTTGATGATGGAAGTCACGGTTTCCATGCTGCGAAATGGTACAAGGTTAAGAAACCGGGCAGTTTTGTTTTCGATGCTTACTTTGCTTGCATGGGTAATTCCATCGGGATGGCGATTGGTGCAAAGGTTGCTGCTCCAGAAGAAACGATTTTCTGCATTACAGGAGACGGCTGCTTTATGATGCTAGGCGCAGAGATTAACGCTGCTGTCTGCAAGGATATTCCTGTCATATTCATTGTTGTGAATAATAAACAGCTAGATATGGCTCTAAAAGGTATGGAAAAAACTACAGGACGTATTGACGGAACTATCTACGAAGTCCCTATGGATGCTGTGAAATTCGCAGAATCACTAGGCGCTAAGGGTTACAAATGTGAGACAGCGGAGGAGTTCGAAACAGCCATCAAGGACGCTGTTGCCATAAACCGTGTTGCCGTCATTGAACTGCTAACAGACCGTGATGAGGTCCCTCCGACTGCTCACCGTACTTTGAACCTAAATTAGGAGGTCACTTATGAAAGACAATGTAAACAGTGGTCTGAACCACTTCACGAATCTCTCAGGAGACTACGGAGCTAAAGCACTGGCTCCGATTAAAGAACATTTCCCCGATTTGGCTGAATTTATTATGGGGAATGCCTACGGCGATATTTTTCAACGCAACACAATCGAAGCTGACTGGAAGGAAATCGCAGTTATCTCTGCCCTGATTTCGATGGGTCAGTTTGATCAACTGGGTGTCCATTATGTCATGGCTCTTCGTGTGGGAGTTACTGTAGAACAACTCAAAGGTATTCTTTTACACTTAGTACCCGCTATAGGGGCACCTAGAATCATCACCGCTTTTAATATTCTTCTCGAAACGATTGAAGAAATAAAGTAACTATTTTCAGTAAAATTAAAATATCGGGAGATGTTAACGTGGGACAGTTTATTTTAAAGACAGACACTACTAAAAAAGTGATCAATATTGAGCTGGAAGGAACATTTTCTGAAGAAGATGGTCTGAAATCTATCCAAGCTTATCAACAAACTATTAATCCTATCACTCCAGCTGACTATGAATTACAAATCGACTGCAGAAAGCTAAACGTAACTGCACCTGATGTTGTGCCTCTTTTGGAAGGTTGCTTCGTAATGTTTAAGAATGATGGATTTGTAAAAGTAAATCTAACCCTTGAGAATAACCCAATTCTTAAAATGCAGCTTGCTCGTCTGGGTCGTAAAGCAGGACTAGATAACATCGAGATCATTTCCACCGTTACAGCTTAATTCTTCTTATAACTAAAAAAACTATAGAGTTTTTCAGGAGGATTCATTCATATGACCGGAATTCGTATTCAAGACATTGATATCTATCATCCTAGTAATAAAGTTGGTAACGACTTTTTTATTAAGCATTTTGACGAAAAGGGTATTGATATCCGAGGTCTACTGACCACTTTAGGTCGTGATACGCGCTATAGCATTAAGAATGAGGAAGAAAATTCTCTTACGATGGCTTTTGAGGCTGCCAGTAATGTGTTGGATAAAAATGGTCTCACTGGCGCTGATATCGATCTTATTGCCTATGCAAGTCAAACTCCTGAATATATCTTTCCTACTAACTCTTTAATGATTCACCGTTTAATTAACGGCGCATCCCATACAATTTGTATAGATAGCAACGCTAACTGTGCTGGTATGACTGCTTCCGTAGAACAGGTGAGCCGTCAAATGCAAGCCAATCCTAGAATTAAACGTGCTTTGGTCATCGGATCCGATTATGTAGCACCTCATGCAGATAAGAATGATCCTGTCTATTATGCTAACTTCGGTGATGCAGCTGCGGCAGTCCTTCTTGTGCGCGATGATAATGCGGTAGGCTTCATTGATTCTGTCTATCAAACAGACACATGCGTTTACGGCAACTCCATGTTCCCGGCTGAAGGCTTGGCTAATCTGGGTAGAAAAGGCGTCGCGGCTGGAGAATTCAATGTGAAATTCATTCCATTTGATGATTCCATTTGCGTAGATGCTGCTTCTGAATCGATTCGCACGCTTCTATCTGATAACAACATAGCGCCTGAATCTATTAAAGCGGCCTGTTTCTCACAGCTTTCACTGCCTAATATCGTTGGTGTTTGTGAAAAAGTGGGTATTGATCGTGAGGTTGCGGTTTACATAGGTGATGAATTCGGGTACACCTCAACCAGTAGCCCGTTTATCGCTCTACACAAAGCTATTACTACAGGAAAGATCGAACGCGGAGATAAAGTTCTGTTCTGGACAGTGGGCGCTGGATGGCAAAACGTTGCATTTGTTATTGAATATTAAGCGTTACAACCTAAAAAGCGGCAGGCCAAGGATTATCCTTAGCTTGCCGCTTTTTAGGTTGATCTGTTCTTTAGGACTCGCTGGCAAAGGATAACCCCTTTTCAGTGAGCGCACGCCGTAGTACATCAATCCCTTTTGGTCCCATCCCATGGAGCTGCAGAAGCTCTGACACAGTGAGCTTACTGATTTGGTGAATCTGTGTATACCCAGCACCATGAAGTGCTCGAAGTGCAGGCTTAGATAGTCCACTCGGTAGATCAGATTCTGTTCCATTAAACATAGACATATGCATCTCCCTGATCACTGATATCTTTCATGTTTTTCCCAGCCCATGGTACGCGCTACAGCGTCTTTCCAGGCATTGTAACGTCGTTCACGCTCATCTATACCCATTACAGGTGAAAAGACCCTCTCAGCTTTGTTAAAGCTTTCTAGCTGCTCTCTAGTCCAAACCCCTGAGGTTAATCCAGCCAGAAGTGCTGCTCCCAGCGCAGTCGTCTCCGCATATGTAGTTCGAGTAACTTCACTACCGAGGATATCAGACTGGAACTGCATCAGCAAATCATTACGAACCGCTCCACCATCTACACGAAGTCCGGTCAATGGCATGCCTGCATCTTTTTCCATCGCCCCAATTACATCTCTAGACTGAAATGCTAATGACTCTAACGTTGCTCTTACCAAATGCCCCGAGGTGGTTCCTCTAGTTAGACCGAAGACTGCTCCACGTGCATACATATCCCAATAAGGGGCACCTAGTCCAGTAAAAGCAGGTACGACGACAACCCCTTCACTGTCCTCTACTTCCCGTGCTTTGTCTTCAGATCCTGCCGGCTCCGTTATGAGTCCTAACCCCTCCTGAAGCCATTGTACAGCCGCTCCGGCTACAAACACACTGCCCTCAAGTGCATAATAGAGTTCATCCCCCATTCCCCAAGCTACAGTAGTCAACAACCCATGACTGGAGACTACAGCTTCTGTACCTGTATTCATCAGAATAAAGCATCCAGTTCCATATGTGTTTTTGGCACTGCCGGGTTCAAGACAAGTATGTCCAAACAAAGCAGCTTGTTGATCCCCCAATACAGAGTGAATAGGTATTTCTGTCCCGAACCACTGCGCGTCTGCTGCTCCAAATTCACTACCGGACATCCTCACTTCTGGCAGGATGGAGCGTGGTACACGAAGCTCCTCCATTAGCTCTTCGTCCCAGCAGCGCTCATGTAGATTATATAGCATCGTACGCGATGCATTAGTTACATCAGTAGCATGTACAGCCCCGCCAGTAAGCTTCCAGATTAGCCAGCTGTCTACTGTCCCAGCTAGTAGCTCGCCATGATTCGCCCGCTCTCGTGCGCCTTCTACATGATCAAGAATCCAGGAGAATTTTGTTGCAGAAAAATAAGCATCCACAACGAGTCCCGTCTTGCTAGCAATGAGTCCCTCTAACCCCTTACTCTTGATCTCTTCACACAGCTCTGCAGTACGTCTGTCCTGCCACACAATCGCAGGATAAATCGGCTTGCCTGTTGCTCTATCCCAGATCAGGGCCGTTTCCCTCTGATTTGTAATTCCAATGGAATATATTTCCTGAGGTGTTATCCCGCCCTGAGTAATCGCATCTCTTGCAGCTGCAAGCTGTGACGCCCAAATTTGCTCTGGGTCATGCTCCACCCAGCCAGGGTGTGGGAAAGATTGTTTAACCTCATATTGCCCTTGTGAGACGATTCTAGCGTCCTCATCGAACACTATGGCTCGTGAACTGGTAGTCCCTTGGTCTAAAGATAAAATCATTTGATGGCCTCCCAAGCATAAACAATGAGATATGTTCCACGATGAACAAGATTAATGTGTTTGTTTCAACAAAAAGCACCTCTGCTGTCAGAGGCGCTATCACACATTGTGTTTGGAATTACTGTTTTTCGACAGGAAGTCTTAGGGTAAAGGTTGTACTTTCGCCCAACTTACTGGAAGCTGAAATGGTTCCGTGATGCGACTCAACAATATTTTTAACAATCGCAAGCCCGAGTCCCGTTCCACCTGATTCTCCCCGTACACGTGCCTTATCGGCTTTGTAGAAACGATCAAATATATAAGGCAGATCTTCCTGCGGAATGCCGACGCCTTCATCCTGAATTTTAATTTCAAAATAGCGACGCCCTTCTAAGACACAAGTTCCTGTATGAACTGTAATCTTCTTGCCACCCTGCGTATGACGAAAAGCATTATCGAGCAAATTGGTTAAGACCTGCTCAAGCTTATCTTCATCCGCCGCCTTAAGAACAAGGACATCGCTCTCTTTATTTAGCTGCAGATGAATATCACGCTCTTTCGCGCGTACGGAAAATTTGCGATACACTCGTTCCAGCAGTTCGTTCACATCTACTTCTGCCTTCAACATATCCGTATGTCCAGCTTCCATTCGCGCAAGGTCGAGCAGATCCTTTACAAGACGTCCCATACGGAGCGATTCATCATGAATGACTTGAATCAGTTCACTGCTTTCCTCTGGTGAAGAAGCCATGCCGTCAAGTAAAGCCTCACTATAACCTTGCATCATCGATAATGGCGTCCGAATCTCATGAGAGACGTTTGCCACGAAGTCACGGCGCATTTTTTCGAGTCGTACTTCTTCAGTCACATCACGCAGAACAGCAACCACTCCACGAATACTACCCTCAGAATATAAAGGTGCCATATGGACGGACCACACGCCCTGCCGGACATGTACATTAGAACGCTCATCGCCGCCTTGTTTCAACGTGCTCAAAAATAAAGGACGCAGGGGAGGTGGAACATTACTCTCAGCCGTTTCCGTATGAGGTTCAATGTCACTCTCTTGTTCCCACTCTAAATCGCTCCAGCTCTCAAGTAGCGATTGACCATGCGGATTGGTCAGAATAATCTGGCCTTCGATGTCAAAGGTGATTACAGCATCACTCATGCTGCGTAATACACTGGATAGATGACCCTTCTCATGGTGCAGACTGCGAATATTCTCTTCCAACTCCTCAGCCATATGGTTGAAGGAAGTCGCCAATTGGCCAATCTCGTCACTTGTGACCAGCGTCAGCCTTGTTCCGTATTCACCACGTCGAATGTTGTTTGCAGCCTCGATGACACGTTGCATCGGTTGAGTGATCTTGGTAAACAAGAACAACGCGAAGAATGTCGTCAAAGAAAATCCGATCATGCACGTATACATAAATAAACGTTTGATATCGCCGGAATTAGCAAAGTTACTGTCGATATAGGGAAGTAGAAACAACCCGAGTGTAATAAGCACGACAGCGACCAGGCAGATGATCGTGACCCACAGCTTGCCGACAAGACTTCTCCAGAAGTTCACTTATTTAGGTACCTCAAGTTTGTAGCCTACACCCCATACAGTTGTAATCATCGCCGCGGATTCCGGTGATACCTTATTCAGTTTTTCACGAAGACGCTTAACATGGGTATCGACTGTACGCAAATCTCCGAAAAACTCATAATTCCAAACATCTTTAAGCAGTTCTTCACGAGAGAACACTTTATCCGGTGAAATCGCCAAATAATGCAGCAGTTCGTATTCTTTCGGTGTCAGACTCACTTCTTCACCGCCAGCAGTTACTCGGTGTGCGTCATGCTCAATAATAAGATGAGTGAATACAATGTTATTACTGGAGTTGCTCTCTTTGGACAAAAATGCTGTTGCTGAAGAACGGCGCATAATGGCCTTCACGCGATAAATCACTTCGCGAGGACTAAATGGCTTCACGACATAATCATCCGCGCCCATTTCAAAGCCCTGTACACGATTAATCTCTTCGCCTTTAGCTGTAAGCATTAAGACAGGTGTCGATTTGACCCCTCTGAGTCGGGTCAGCACTTCCATTCCATCAATGCCAGGCAGCATAACATCCAGCAAAATTAGACCGTAGTCATTTGCTGTTGCTTTGCGAAGAGCGATTTCGCCATCTTCAGCCTCGTCGATTTCATAACCTTCTTTTTCAAGATACATCTTTAGCAGGCGGCGAATGCGTTCCTCATCATCCACTACCAGAATTCTGTTTAAATGATCTGCCATTTCACAACAACCCCTTCATCAAATACAGTAGAACGTAACCTTAAATCCATTGTGCTGTGTTAGCAGGTAAACTATGCTCAGTCCGTCCCCGCATAAGAATGAAGTCCGGCGATGACTAGATTAACGCCAACTAAGGTAAACATTACGACCAAAAAGCCTAGAACGGCAAGCCAGGCAGATTTTCGCCCTTGCCATCCACGAGCCAATCGTAAATGAAGATAAGCACTATAGAAGAGCCAAGTAACGAGTGCCCAGACTTCTTTGGGGTCCCATCCCCAGAATCTTCCCCAGGCTATTTGCGCCCATATCATTGCAAAAATCAAAGCGCCTAATGTGAAAATAGGAAAGCCAATGGCTATCGCCCTATACGTTATCTCATCTAGATCGCCTTCATCAATCCCCTCCATAACCGGGTGAATCGCTGCGCCTAGTGGCTTGCGTACGATCAAGCGAAGAATTCCGTAAAGGAGTAATCCGGAAAGAATCGACCAGATTACAGTATTAAACTTCCGGCCAGCATTCACACCATTCATCCATGAAGGAGCTTCAAAGAGAGGTTCTTTCATGCCAAGAAACGACTGGAAGCTTTCAATTTCGCTATTGTGAGGAGCCACAATCGGCGGCATTCGATAACTCACTTTCTCTATTGTACTATTTTCCTGCCCTGCGCTGTCAATCGTAACGTTGGGACGGACAAAAACAGTCTCATAACCTGCTCCGCGGAAAGCAAAAACTGAACCCAGAAACCCAATTATAACAATGATTGAAAAGAGAGTAAATTCAATCAGTCTCTGTTGCTTACGATCCGCCTTCTCTTTACTGGAAAAATTAACAGTCCGTAGCAGATACATCAGCCCTGCCGCAAAACCTACCGCGAAAAAGGATTCACCTAGTGCTGCCAGTGTTACGTGAATCTTGAGATAGTTCGATTGCAGGGATGGAATTAACGGCTGAACCTCCTGTGGAAATACAGCTGCGTACGCCATCACAATAATGCTAATTGGAACTGCAAACAGACCGAGAATAACTTTGCGATAGATCGCGTACATCACTGTAAAGGCTACCATAACCATCATGGATAAGAAAGTCATGAACTCATACATATTGCTGACTGGAATATGTCCTGCACCAAACCAACGTGTAAAGAAATAAATAAGATGAAAGATAAGACCTATAGAAGAAACAATAAAAGCTATTTTACCCCATCGAGCAGTATGTTCCTCTGGCTTGCGGCCCGACCACTTGCGACCCATGATAGCGATAGTGAATAACATAAACGACCCGCTGTATAATAAGAATGCGGCAATAAAGACGGCACTGCTGATATCGAGCAAGCTCATGTAAGGCCTCCTCCATTATCTATTGATTTTTCATCGACTACCATATCTACTTTTTCTAAAATAGAAACGATCTCACGACGGAAACCGAACCAATTCTTGTTCGTATGTCCTCCGAGTATTAGCTCTCCGTTTACAACGGTAAGCCAGATGCGTCTATGCTGCCAGTAAAATCCAAGGATTAAACCCAGCATCACGATTGCTGCACCTAACCATACAAAAGGCATTGCACGATCAATACGTATATTCAAGTATGTAGTCGATTCCGAAAAATCAACATCGCTCATGTTGTCCACTTCAAGCTCAAGAAATCTATTGCTGCCACCAAGCTTATCGTTAATAGCCACCTGCTGAAACTGAGACTTATCTACCTGCTTAGGAAAATAGAAGTACTGCTGCCCTTCCGCTGGCAAATTCGGTCCTTGAATCAAGAATAAGAATGCTGGTGCATTCGGATAAGGCGACTTAGATATCGGCTGACCATCCTCATTCAGTCCAAAATCCATATACTTTTCTTTTAAAGTCATCGTATAGGGTCCCGCTGTAATTGTACGCTGCGGATTCTTCATATTCAGTTTGAATTTACCGTACGACTCCCCAGTGGTGGAATTCTTAAGCACCGGCTGTACAGAACGCAGCACAGGTGTTAGATCATAATCAAACTGATACGCTTTCAATCCTTTATAATCCAAAGGTGAGTTTACTTGGATATTATGCGTTGTCACCTCGGTAAGCTGTGGTTCCTTAGTAGGATCTGAGCAATCCGCGGTACATTTATATAGCACTGCTTTAGTTTGGAATAATTTTGGAAGGATCTTTTTGCCTCGAAACTCCTCAGGCATCTCTTCATCTGTGTAGAACTCTACGGTGAATTTCTCGTTTTTTAAATAATAGGTAGTATCCGGAATCTGTGTAATCTCCCCTTGCGGGAAAGCAAGATGCTGATCCATGTTGAGACCCGGCAATCCTCTTGCCAGTACAGCAAGTAAAAAAATAATCAAACCAATATGTATTACGTAAGGCCCCCAGCGGCTGAAGCGGTGTTTCTCTGCCAGCAGAGCTCCTCCATCCGTCTTGACTCGGTAGCCCTTTTTACGCATAGGCTGAACCACCCGAGCAACCCAAGCTTCTGGTTCTTCTTGCACTTCAGTAACTAGCACAGCCTTTTGCCGAGTTAAGAACTGACGATGTTTCCGAATCTTCTGCCTAGTTAATGCCTTATATAGCGGAAGTACTCTGTCCAAACTACAAATGACTAGTGAAGCACCAATCATTACGAGTAGAGTCACAAACCACCAGGATTCGTATGTATGTGAAAGTCCAAGCTTATAGTAGATGTCCCCAGCTGTTCCGTACTCCTGCTTATAATAACTCGATGCATCAATATTAAGGAAAGTACTCTCCTGAGGGAAAATGGTTCCCAGCATAGAGCCTAACAGTGTCAAAACGATTAGATATATCGCTATTTTGACAGATGAAAAAAAGTTCCAAACTCGATCTATAATGCTTGGATTAACACGCTGCGAACGACGGGCTACACCATCATAACGCATTTCCAGATTCTCGCCCCAGTCCGATTCTTTGCCAAGCGGCTTTCCGCATGCTTCACATAGAACAGTGCCTACAGGGTTCTGATGGCCACATTCACATTTGGTATTGGTTATAAAAGCCTCGCGTTCACTCATCAATCCACCAGCTTCCCAATTTGATCATCTAGTGAATCTAAATCAAGCTGGCCAATATGAATGCTGTCAATTTTACCCTTTGCATTAATAAAAAAAGTAGTGGGGAGTGGAGAAATACCATAACTTCGTACAGCGTCTCGTCCCGTGTCCATCAAAATCGGAAAATCAATATTGACTTGCTTCACAAAATTCTCGACAGTCATCTGATCTTCACCTACGTTGATTCCAATAACGACTACATCTTCGTCCTTCCATTTTTCCCATTGTGCTTGGAGAGCCGGCATTTCTTTTACACATGGCGTGCACCATGAGCCCCAGAAATTCAACACAATAGCCTTCCCCTTATACTCGTCTAACGTATGCCCAAGTCCATCAAGACCCAGCAAATCAATGGCAGGCGCTTTACTACCTTCCTCTGGTTTTCCGCTTCCACCAAATACAGAGGAACCAATTGCATAACCACCCACTAGAACGATTAGAAACAGAATTACGATTTGAATTGGTTTTCTCGCTTTACCCACATGTAAAGCCCCCTTCTGTGACGCAACTCATACTTATGTTGTAAGGTGTGAACATCCTATGAACATTATAGCGAATTTCGTCACAGTATTAGGGGGTTTAATTGTGAATATTGTGTGTCTTTATGACTCTTTACGTGGAGTTCTTTCTTTGAGTAATCCTGCTTTGGCAATTTGCTGCAGATGGTTAATTTCATCTTTAGTCAAATGACGGTAGGATCCACGTTTAAGATTTTGCAGCATAATATCCCCGAATGAAATCCGCTTCAGACGGAGAACGGGGTGTGAAATCGCATCAAACATGCGTCGTACCTGACGGTTACGTCCCTCGTGAATCGTAATGCTGATTACTGCTTCTTTATTCGCTTCATCAATATCTTTGTACTCTACTTCGGCAGGCGCTGTCATACCATCTTCCAGCTTGATCCCAGCCTTTAGCTTGTCCAGTGCAGTACCGTGCGGAATACCCTTGACCGTAGCGTGATACGTCTTAGGTACATGATGCTTAGGATGGGTAAGCAAGTTAGCGAAATCTCCATCATTCGTTAACAGCAGCAGTCCTTCCGTATCATAATCCAGACGGCCTACAGGGTAAACCCGTTCTGTAATTCCTTTAAGGTAGTCTGTTACAACCTTGCGACCCTTTGGATCGGAAGCACTTGTAATGACTCCTTTAGGTTTGTTGAACATAATATAGATTTTGTTCTCGCCCCGGATCAGTCTACCGGAGACTTTAATAATATCTGTTGCGGGGTCCACCTTCGTGCCAAGCGTAGTTACGAGTTCCCCGTTGACTTCCACTTTACCGGCCAAAATCATTTCTTCACACTTACGTCTGGACGCCACACCTGCCTGCGCCAAAATTTTCTGTAATCTTTCCATTTTCGACTAGTCACCTCAGATTAATGATAACCATCAGAGGGATAAATCACAAGTTCATTCCATGGAAAAAATGCGCCTGGGCAGTAATTATTGTGGGGTTCGATGATTAAAGGGGAGATTTGGTAGCGCTCTACCAGTTCTAAAATGAGTTTACCTGTGGCAAATAGCTGTTCCTTCCTTCCAGATAATGGAGGAATGCCATCTTCCCTGCTGAAATCACCTTCCAAGCAAATGTGAATATACTCCGGATCGGTCAGCAGCGGTGCTGCATAAATCGCTCCCTCCACACCAACCCAGAAATCAAAGCCTTTGCCATTAATGGAAGTACAGCGAGACTGATGCAGAATAAAACCTTTGTAGTTCATAGCGGATTGCCTCCCTCCACATTGCTGCAATAGCATATGTCGAGGAAGGAAAGGGGGTGACGCCTCCTACCCAAAAAGCAGGAGGCAGACCGCGATCGCGGCGACGAAGCCAACAACATCGGAGAATAGACCTACCTTAAGTGCATAACGTCCGTTACGAACACCAACGGCTCCAAAATAAACCGTTAATACATAGAGCGTTGTGTCCGTGCTGCCTTGTATGGTGGAGGCAATCATGCCGATTAGAGAATCCGGACCATGAACGCGAATCAGATCCGTGGTATAAGCAAGCGAGCCTGTCCCCGTGAGGGGCCGCAGAAGGCCGAGCGGCAGTACTTCTGGAGGTACGCCAAGTCCCCGCAGAGCAGGAGATATGAATCCCATTAGGAAGTCGAGTGCGCCCGATGCGCGAAAGACGCTGATCGCCACAAGCATTCCCACAAGATGAGGAATAATCGCGATTGCCGTTCCAAATCCATCCTTCGCCCCTTCAACAAATGACTCATACACCGGGACTTTACGCATAAAAGCATAGAGCGGGATGAACGTAATCATGACCGGAATCGCCCATGCCGATAGGAGACTGATTAACTGGTACAAGTCATGCTCATCCTTTCAATGAAGAATTAGGCAGCGACGTCTTGGCCAATGGAGCAGAACCAGACTTTGCTGACGGCGGCTTTGGAGGTTTGCGCAGCAACGTCATCCTTCGGAAAAACCGGTCAGCCACTATAGCCGCAAGAGTCGCCACAGCCGTTGCGGCGAGGGTTGTGCCTACTATTCCCGCAGGATCTGCCGAATTGTAATTCAATCGGATCGCAATTAGCGTCGCGGGAATTAGCGTAATGCTTGCTGTGTTAAGCGCCAGTAAGGTACACATGGCTGGTGTAGCCGTTTCTTTATCCGGGTTGAGCTTCTGCAGCTCCTGCATCGCCTTGATCCCCATAGGTGTAGCCGCATTGCCAAGTCCAAGCAAATTAGCGCTCATGTTGGAGAGAATATATCCGATTGCAGGATGGCCCTTCGGCACATCTGGAAAGAGGAAGGCTACGATTGGTCCAAGAATCTTGGCTATTTTTTTAAGCAAACCAGCATCCTCTGCGATCCGCATGATTCCTAGCCAGAATACAAGCACACTTATTAAGCCGAAACTTACTGTAACTCCACTCTTGGCTCCGTCGAATACGGCGGCTGTAAATTCATCCATTCTGCCGTTAACGGCGGCGAACAGAAAACCGATGATGATCATTCCTAGCCAGATCCCGTTAATCATGGATACGCCTCCCTCCTCATTATTCAGCTATCTGCTTACTTGGAACTTTCGCCCAATTTAAATAACGCCTTCAGTGCACTCCCTATAGCCTGAAACCAATTATCAGCAGGATAAGTGTGTGCTTGCGTTGTACTATATTTTTTAGTATAAGCGGATTCCTCAGGAGGTAAGGACTCTCGTGTATACACTGGAACCCGGCCTATCTCCTTGCCACCTAGATCTAGAACGAGAACCCCTTGCAATCCAAAGTTTGATCTTGCAGCTTTGACTGACGCCGCAGGGATCTGATTCAAGACAAGTTTAGTGGTCACTCTATCCTGCTCGCCTTGTCCGAGTGGATAGGCAAATTTTTTGGCTGTCACGAAGTCATAACCACTAACGGGATCCCCGCGTTCGATCATTGTTTTTAGTGGATAATGATTAAACCCGAAGTTTAGCAGTGAGGCATGATCATTCCAGTCATCCCCATCATTTATGGTCACTGCGACAAGCTGCTGGCCGTTTCTGGTCGCTGAGCTGACAAGGCAGCGTAGCGCTTTTTTGGTATATCCTGTCTTCACACCATCTGCGCCCTCATATAAGTACAGCATTTTATTCTTGTTTCTCCACTTGTAATCCCATTTCTCATTTGGATTGTCCGCAGTTTTCTCCTGTGTCTTCACAATTTGTTTAAATACAGGATTATGAAGAGCATACGCCGTCAGCACAGCTAAGTCGTTAGCACTCGAATAATGGCCTTCAGCATCTAGACCATGCGGATTAGCAAAATGAGTATTTTTTAATCCGAGCTCTTCAGCCTTATTGTTCATCAGGTATACAAACCCTTCTTCAGAACCGCCGATATGTTCAGCGATCGCTGTTGCCGCATCATTCCCAGAGCGCAGCATTAGACCATACAGCATATTTTCCAGCGTCATCTCTTCGCCTTGCTGTAAATAAATAGAGGAGCCTTCTTTGGCGAAAGCATTTTTACCAACTTTGACTTTGGATGCTAAATCACCATTCTCAATTGCGACGAGGGCGGTCATTATTTTAGTCAGGCTGGCAATAAGCATCGGCTCATCTCCTCGACTGCTATACAAAATACGCCCGGATTCCACATCAATCAGCGCCGCTGCCCTTGCATGCGTAGATATGGAGCTGTTCTCCGCATGAATCAAAGTTAGCGGTGTCAGAAACAGCAGCAAAATGCTCAGTAATAAGGCGATTGGAAATTTACGGGTTATTGTCTTCATATTTATCCTCCGGATTCTTATCGGTTCTTAAGTAAAGTCATTCATTTCATGCTTATGTTGTACAAGTGTATGCGGACCAGCCTTAGGGTATGTCCTCTCCACACAAAAAGGGACACCGCCTGATGTAAGGCGATATCCCCGAGGCTATTTGTTGAATTATGTGTACCTAATGTGTTGAAGATTGGGATGTACTTGGATCGGGTTTAGCAGGTGCTTGTGCTTGTGGTGCTTGTGTAGCAGTTGACCCAGCTTGACCTGAAGAACTGCTGCTTTGGAACATGGTCTGGATTTTGTCGATGAGCCCAGGCGTGGCATCGATAATTTTTTCGAACAAATGCGTTTGATTGTCGAGTGGCACAATGTTTACCCCATCCTTACCAACCACTAGAAAAGCGATCGGTCTGATGGAGACACCGCCCCCACTACCGCCACCAAAAGGAAGCATTTTGACACCGCCTTGGGAGCTTGATCCACTTATAGAATCCTCTACTCGATAATCACTACCCCCTGCAGCAAACCCAAAGGCCACCTTACTAATCGGCAGAATAATACTACCGTCAGGTGTTTGTACTGGATCTCCAACAATCGTATTAACATCTACCATACCCTTGATATTTTCCATCGCTGTTTGCATTAGACCCTGAATAGGATGGTCGCTCATATTGTTTCCTCCTTTAATTGAGTACGATTTCTCTTGCTTCTACAGCGCTTATCATCCCCACATCCACGCATTTGTATGTAACTTTCATTCTAAACTTTGCCCATGAGACTCCCTACGCATCCGTTTTAGTATTTTTCTCCACTTACTGATTCCCCCCGCCTCCCTCAAGACACGAAGAATAAGCTGCAATGATGCGTATACGGCATAGGAAACGGACAATTTACCCTCACATACGAACTCCATTGAAAAAGAATGCTCATCTTGAAAAACAGGCTTCACAAACACTCGTGGATTGTATTTCAATTTGACCCTTTGCGAAATAAATCCAACGATGCTCCATTTCAATCCCCAGACGGCTCCTGATACTATGGCAGTGTCTGCCGCATCACCTAGTGAGAAGTCTGTGGACCAGTCGAGCTTTGATATTTTGACATGTGATACAGTTTCCTTGAACCACTTCTTCAATCCACGTGTGGATTTCACTGCTAGCTGTACATTGTCCCGCCAGCGCTCAATTCTTTCTTTATCGAATTGTTCTTCCTTTACAGTGTCAACACCTGTAGTCGCGGTACCCGTCTCTTTAAACTTTCCAAGCACGCCTTGCTCCAATCCCTTAAAGACCAATCGAGGCAGTTCATAGTGCAGTTTGATCAGACCAAAAAGTGTCTTAACATCTAACTCGATCAGATCATTTTTGTCATGTTTATAGCACCGGATGCGGAAATCGATAGATGAAGACAGAACCAGGATCATTGCCAGTACCAGCAATCCGAGGGGTATTCCAAGCCATAACGTCACGTATTTACCTCCAAGAAACCTTAATAATGGGAACCTTTGGTTTAGTATGGCAATTTAATCTGGAAAAAATTCGGGGTTTGGCTAAAAAATGTGGCTCTACAAAAAAATAGGGACTGCCCATAAACCATTATGAATGGTTTATGGGCAGTCCCAGCAATACAAATCATTGCGGAATAACAAAAAAAACTAAGGTTGCTCTATATCCTCGAACGTCATTTGAGTATCCAGCTTATTGAACAATAGCTGTGTCTCCTCTTCCAAATTATCAGTGGATTCGAAGTTAGATGGTTCTGGCAGCTCATTCAGACTTGCTAGGCCAAAGCTCTCCAAGAATGATTTAGTCGTCCCATATAAGATTGGACGCCCTACGGCCTCCGCACGACCTACCTCATGGATCAAATCCTTGTTATTCAGCGTATGAATAGCACGTTCGGATTTCACGCCTCGAATCTCTTCGATCTCCACCCGTGTAATGGGCTGACGATAGGCCACGATCGCCAATGTCTCTAATGCGGCCTGAGACAAGGTTGATCTGGATGGGGAATAAGCCAAGCGTTCAAAATAATGGGCATGCTCAGGTAATGTAGCCAACCGATAATTCCCGGCAATTTGGACTACCTGCAATCCCCGCTCCTGTGTTACATAATCCTCTTTTAGTTCTTCTAATGCTCCAGCCGCAAGCTCTGGCCGCTGTTCCGTAATTTCGGCGACTTGCCGTACGGAGATCCCTTCATCACCTGATAGAAACAACAGGCCCTCAATAATCGATTTCAGCGTTTTGTAATCCATTGAAGTGTTCTCCTCCTCTCCACTCCATTACGATGTCATCAAACAATTTCTCTTGATAGCAAAAAATCGCCTTCATTTTCATCAGTTCCAGAATCGCAAGAAAAGTAACTACGATTTCGTGTCGCGCCATTTCATCGTGAAGCAGTGCTGAGAAATGGAGCCTTCCGCCTTTTCCTCTGCGCTGCAGCGCATCCGATACATCACGTATACGATCTTTTACCGATATTTCGTCCCGGGTGATCCGCTGGTAAGATGACCTTCTTGCCGCCTTACTAAGTGCCTTACGGAAAGCAGCTATAAGGTCGGAAGTATGTAGTCCTTTTAGCGTATGGTCAATCTCTTCAGGCACGTATGGACCCAGATCCTCCGGCTCCTTCGTAAAAATCAAGCTCCGCTCGCTCTCCATATCCATTAAATGAACAGCAATACTCTTGAATTTACGATACTCAATCAGTCGCTGAACGAGTTCAGCTCGTGGATCAAATTCATCTTCTTCGTAATATTCAAAATCATCGATCTCAATGACCGGTGGTTTGGGCAGCAATAGCTTGCTCTTTATAGATAATAGGGTTGCGGCCATCACGAGAAATTCACTCGTAATATCCAGTTCAAGCTCCTGCATACTTCGCAGGTATTCCATATACTGTTCGGTGATCTCGGCGACCGGAATGTCCTGGATGTCGATTTCCGCCTTATCAATTAAATGCAAAAGCAGATCCAGCGGACCTTCAAACGTTTCCAGCTTGTACAATACAGTCACGAAGCATCCTCCCGCCAAAAAAAGTAAAGTGCAGCGCCCTAAAGGACGCTACACAAGTAGAAAGGGCTCTATAATCCATGCTTTCTTCTTATACTATAAATAAGCACGAATTCGACTGATTCGTCAATAGCTGTCTTACTTAAACAGTTTGTTAAGATTCGCCATTTCAATCGCAGCAGTCGCAGCATCCCAGCCTTTATTCCCTGCTTTGGTTCCTGAACGCTCAATGGCCTGTTCAATATTCTCAGTAGTTACTACGCCAAAAATCGTCGGCACGCCGGTTTTAAGATTGATCGCAGCTACCCCTTTTGCAACTTCATTACATACATAATCATAGTGCGTTGTAGAGCCACGGATAACAGTTCCTAAAGTGATTACAGCGTCGTATTTACCGCTTTCCGCCATTTTTTGAGCGATTAACGGAATTTCAAACACGCCTGGAACCCAAGCAACATCTACTTCATCATCGTTAGCACCATGGCGTTTAAATGCATCAAGTGCACCTGACAAAAGCTTGCTAGTAATAAATTCATTAAAACGTCCTACTACGACTCCGTATTTTAACCCCTCGGAAACTAAATGTCCTTCTAAATATTTCGGCATATCATTCATCTACCCTTCGTTTTTTTATTGTGTGTGATTATACTTTCGAATCCTCATTTTGTTCAATGTCGTCAAAAGACAGCAAATGCCCAAGTTTCGCCTGCTTCGTATGGAGATAATTAGTATTATCCTTATTCTCCGGCATTTGAATTGGCACTCGCTCAACAACTTCCAATCCATAACCTTCCAACCCTTTGATCTTTCGAGGATTGTTCGTTAAGAGACGAATTTGACTGATACCTAGATCCTTCAGAATTTGTGCTCCAATCCCGTAATCACGCAAATCTGCTGGAAAACCAAGCTTTAGATTGGCATCTACAGTATCGAGTCCTTCTTCTTGAAGCTTGTAGGCTTTAAGCTTATTAATAAGACCAATGCCCCTGCCTTCTTGACGCATATAGAGCAACACGCCTCTACCAGCAGCTTCGATCTGCCGAAGCGCTGCTTCAAACTGGGGACCACAATCGCAGCGATGGGAGTGGAATACGTCACCCGTCAAGCATTCGGAATGTACTCGTACTAACACTGGCTCATCACCGGAAATATCGCCCTTCACCAATGCTACATGTTCTTTATCATCCACTTCATTTGTATAGGCAATGGTCTGAAACTCACCGAAATCGGTAGGCAGACGTACAGACACCTCGCGATTGACGAGCTGTTCCTTCTCGTTCCGATAGTGAATGAGGTCTTTGATGCTGATCAACTTAAGATCATGCTTCTTAGCAATCTCAACCAGATCAGGTAACCGGGCCATCGAGCCATCTTCTTTGATGATTTCACAAATCACACTGGCTGGATATGCACCACACATACGGGCTAAATCAACAGCAGCCTCTGTATGTCCGGAACGGCGCAGTACGCCGCCTTTTTTCGCAATCAGCGGGAACATATGGCCAGGTCTACGGAAATCAGACGGCTTCGCTTTAGGGTCAATCATGGCCTTTACAGTCAAGGATCTTTCCCCTGCTGATATACCAGTAGTTGTATCTATATGGTCAACCGATACAGTAAAGGCTGTGCCGTGATTATCTGTATTGTGACTGACCATAGCCTGTAGTTCAAGCTCTTCCGCACGCTCAGCGGTAATTGGCATGCAGACCAAACCACGTCCCTCAGTGATCATAAAATTGATGACTTCTGGTGTCGACCGTTCAGCAAGAGCTATAAAATCCCCTTCATTCTCACGATCTTCATCATCCACCACGATGATGACTTTGCCGCGCATTAAATCATATATCGCTTCTTCAATCGGATCCAAGACACTATCCTTCTTCGATTGTTCGCTCATGATCCTATCCTCCTAATAGCTTTACGAAGGATTATTCCCTTCTTCGTAAGCTTACTCATTATTTAAACAAATCCGTTTGCCGCCAAGAAATCGCGGCTAATCCCTGAACTGCTATCACTTTCTTCATCCTGTGCAGCTGAGCCATAATGAAGAAGATGATCTACATATTTGCCCAGGACATCACACTCAATATTCACACTATCTCCTGCCCGCTTATAAGTTAGCACAGTTTCCCCTAGCGTATGCGGAATAATGGATACAGTAAGCGATGAAGCCGTCGTCTTTACTACTGTTAAGCTAATGCCATCAATCGTGATCGACCCTTTAGGGATGATATATTTAAACAGCGATTTGCGGTCCGGCGCAATCTCATAGACTACTGCATTCTGATCACGCTTTACGCTTTTGATGACAGCAGTGCCATCTACATGTCCCTGAACAATATGACCTCCAAATCGACCACCGGCTGCCATTGCTCGCTCCAGGTTCATCCGACTGCCAGGACGTAGCTCCTTCAGATTACTGTTTCGATAGGTCTGAGGCATGACATCCACTGTAAAATAGTTCTCGCCTAAAGTTGTCGCTGTAAGACAGACGCCATTAACCGATACGCTATCACCAATCTTCAAATCATCCATGATGACGGAAGCGGCAATGTTCAGCACCATCATTTCTCCACCGGTGGAGACACTTCTCAGAGTGCCAACTTCTTCGACTAATCCAGTGAACATGCTTTCCCTCCTAGGAGTTTTGTGTGAGTAACACTTCTCCGCTATCTCTCCGAACAAAACTTGCTCCGGAAGCACACGATTAAGTTTTGTAACCATTCACTTTAGCGTACCGGAGTACCGCTGATACATACATTATCTCCGAGCACTTTTACTTCCAATCCCTCCAGAGAAATCGCATCCTTCATTAGCTCTATACCAGGAAATACGAACGTCCCTTTCGCTTCAGCACCACCGCCAACAATCTTTGGAGCGAAAAAGAGAATCACTCGATCAACGAGCCCACTCTCCAGCATCGCACCATTTAGCGTGCCTCCGCCTTCAAGTAAAATCGATCCGATTTCCATTTCACCGAGTGTTACCATAGCAGCCTTCAAATCCACCCGTGGTCCTGCTCCGCTAACAATGATTTGCACCCCCGCTTGAAGAAGTGCTGCTTTCTTTTCATCATCTGCGGCTTCAGTTGTCACGATGATAGTAGGCGCTAGACCGTCACTTACAACTGTTGAATCCAAAGGAATACGTAGTCCAGAATCAATCACAATCCGTATCGGATGAATACCCGGCACTTCCGTTCTTGTAGTTAGTGAAGGATTATCTGCAATCACTGTGTTCACACCGACCATTATTCCCTGATGCCGATGCCGCAGCGTATGTACGATCTCCCGCGCTTCACCATTTGAAATCCATTTACTGTCACCAGATTTGGTAGCTAGGTTACCATCCAGCGTGCTGGCACTCTTGAGCGTAACAAAAGGCTGTTTTGTCAAAATATACTTGATAAAACGCTCATTCAACCGCAGCGCACGTTCACGCAGCAATCCTACTTCTACTTCAATGCCATGCTCACGCAGCATTTGAACGCCGCGACCCGCAACCTGAGGGTTAGGGTCTTCACAAGCGACTACCACTCTGGCTACTCCCTCGTCGATCAGCCTTTGGCTGCAGGGCGGAGTCTTGCCATAGTGACTGCATGGTTCCAGTGTTACGTAGGCAGTGCTGCCCTGTGCTTGGCCAGCCGCCATATTCAAGGCATGAACCTCAGCATGACCTGTTCCGCGCTGCAAATGAGTCCCAAGTCCAATCATCGCTCCATTCTTTACAACAACACAGCCAACAACAGGGTTAATTCCTGTCTGTCCTTGGGCCCGTTCTGCCATATCCAGCGCTAACGACATATAAAACTCGTCATTCATATTATCCATCTCGTTCCTCCTATCCACTTACTGTCTATCTGATGCGTAAAAACAGAAAAACCCATCTCATTCTCCAGGAGGAGTAAAGATGGGTTATGCGAGAGTTTATCGGCAGTCCAAATAAAAGTGTGCGTAAATAACCGTCAATCGACGGCAATTGTGAAATATCGCACATAATAAATGAAAACACTGCAGTCCACCTGTCTATTACAGACAAGCGGTTAACCTCTCCTTCTTCCATCCAGACTATACTGTCGGTCCCGGAATTTCACCGGGTCCACCGTTCGCGTCAACAACGCGAGCCGGGTAGCGGACTAAGTGTGGTAGATAAACTTAATAAATAAGCACTCTACAACAACATCACCGCCGGTAGGGAATTGCACCCTGCCCTGAAGGATTGATCCTTTATTTAATTGAGGTTCAAGTTTTCCTTACTAACAAAATTATCACTTACACCTTCGAAATGCAAGTGCGTTTTATATATTTACTTAAAATTTGTAACTTAATTCTGAGAGGTATGGTGATTACTAGAAGAAACGACATGGTTATTTATAGCCTGCAAATGTACAGTTAAAACCCATTCCATACATTTACATAAAAAAAGAAAAAGCGCCTGGACTGTATCTCCAGGCGCTTTTTCTTTTTCCAATTACAATCCGCGTTCTTGTTGTTTCAACAAATCACGAATTTCCGTTAGCAACACGATATCTTCTGCGGGTGCTGGCGTCTCCACCACTTCAACTTTAACGGCTTCTTTGCGCTGGAATTTATTAGCCAGTTTAATCACCATAAAGATTGAGAAGGAAATAATAAAGAAATCAACTACCGCCTGCAAAAATTGCCCATAAGGGATAAGCAGTTCATTATGCATAACCATAACACTTAGAGCCCGATCCTTCAGATCTATACCACCTGTTATCAAGCCAACAATTGGCATAATGATGTCAGATACTAATGAAGTCACAATCTTACCAAAAGCTGCTCCGATAACGACAGCAATGGCTAAATCTAGTACATTTCCTTTCAGGGCAAAAGCTTTAAACTCTTTCCACATCTTCCAATTCTCCTCCAACCTATTGAATTTGAAATTATTATAGCATAGCCGCTTCCCAAATCTTAAGGCTTGTTAAGAAACTATTAAGTTTACCTTTACTTTTACATGCCGCCATTGGGAAGTTCGCCTGTCTCATCTTTGGTATGTGGACGGCTTTATGATAGCCTTAAGTTTTTCAAAGAGCTAAACAAACTTTTTCCCATCGATCCTCGCCAGCCTTCAAATAAGGATTTCAATCGAGAATATATTGTATACTTCTTGTAGTACGGACGGTATAGAAGCCTGTATAAAAATTCGAGAAACACAAAAATTCCCTATTATTATGTTATCTGCCAAGGGTCAGGAACTAGATAAAATCACTGGACTCAGTAATACACTCATCGTACACATTCGAAAAATCAGAGAAAAAATTGAAGCTAATCCGAGAAAACCACAGTATTTAAAGACGGTATAGGGCGTTGGCTACAAACTGGAAAAAGGAGGTTCTTCTAGTTGAACTTTAAAAGATTCGATACCTTATCTTGGAAAATAGTTGGCATTAGCCTAACGAGTCTAGCTCTTACAGCAGCAATTTTATTGGTCGGCTATTATGGGACATCCCTTTTGCTATGGCTCAATCCTTCTCATTCCTTCTGGGGCGTTAAACTCATCCGCTGGGTGACCAATAACATTGGTTCTACTCCTATAGTGATTCTTATTGGGGTTCCTTTATTTATTTTTTTCATCCTGAAGCTATCCAGAAATACAACAAGCCATCTTCATAACATTTCAAGCGGGGTTCAAGCGATTGCTGACGGCAATTTATCTTTCAAGATACCAGTAACAGGAACGGATGAACTCGGTAAACTCGCGGAAAATATGAACCTCATGGCGGGCAAGCTAAAATCCGCTATAGATGAAGAACGAGCAGCAGCGAAAGCAAAAAACGACCTAATCACTGGTGTATCCCATGATCTTCGAACCCCTCTAACTTCTGTACTGGGATTCCTGGAATATGTGGAGAAGGATCGTTATAAGAACGAGGTTGAGCTGCGTTATTATGTGAATATCGCCTATGAGAAGTCCCTGACTCTTAAAAAGCTAATCGACGATTTATTTGAATATACACGTGTTAGCAGCAACGGGCTTCCCCTTAATATGGAGCCTGTAGATCTCGGCAAGCTGCTCGAAAAGCTTGTCGAGGAATTCGCTCCCGTATTGGAGCAAGCGGATATGACCTGCCGTATTCATACGGATATGAGCCCTTTGATTATCCATGGTGATGCGGACGAGTTAGTACGATTATATGAGAACCTATTTACCAATGCGGTTAGATACGGTAAAGAAGGTAAGATTCTAGATATTTCCGTTTATAGAAAAGACGGCAGAGTGATTGCTACATGCACGAATTACGGCAGCCCGATCCCTGCCACGGATCTCCCCCACTTATTCAAGCGATTTTATCGTGTAGATAAGTCACGTTCCAGAGAGACTGGCGGAAGCGGCTTAGGACTCGCGATTGCCAAAAGCATCACAGAGCTCCACGGTGGAACAATTTCAGCCAAAAGCTCACGTAAACAAACCGAATTTGAGACTTCCTTCCCTGCGAGTGAATAGGTTCTGAATACAAACAAAAGCACCCGACTATAATCACGCCGGCTGCTTCTTTCAGTTCAATTTCAAATCATACTTATTCACTTACTTTAAGTTTCCTCCACGTCTAAATACACGGTTTAGAATATAGCCTATGGCTATTAATCCAATACCTGTCATGTAGAGCGGCACAGGGCTACTTTCTCCCGTCTTTGGAAGCTGAGGGGCACTTGAAGTGCTGTTGTTGACTGTACCTTTCGGAACTTCCTCATCAACAATGTCGACTTCACCCAAAGGGACATTTCCATCTGTAATAACTAAATCAGGAGTTCCTACTTCTTCTGATGTCGCGGATTCCAGATCGGTCGTATTCCCAGGGCCAGCAGGTACTGCCGGATCATTGATGATTACTCCTGGCACCAGCGAACTCGTAGGTGAAGGTGTTAACGGACCTCCTGGGGCTCCTGAGGTTGGTGTAGACGCAGGTCCTGATGTCGGCTCTGTTGACGGAGTAGCCGTCGGTTCCGATGAAGCTGCTGGTGTTGCGGTTGGGACTATAGTTGGTTCTGGCGTTGTAGTAGGCGTAGGCTCAACTGCTTTTTGATTCGTAATTACGAGTTGATTCCTTGATGAAGAATGAATGGACACTGGATGCTCTTTAGGATCAAGTACATAGCCACTAGGAGCTGTCGTCTCAATCAATACGTAGTTACCCAACCATAATTTATTGAATGTTGCTGTACCAGCGGAATCTGTGGTTAAGCTATTAATAAATACCCGGTCTGAGCCGTTAAGGCGATAGAGTGCAAAAGTTGCATCTGCCAGCGTCTTCAAGTTGTCCTCTGCATCCAGCTTCTTAATCATCAAGGAACCTCTAACCCCGCTGCCTGATCCTGATCCACTCGACACACCGACGATAATTTCTTTAGAAGAATCTTTGCTTATTTCGATAACATTAAAACCACTGAAACGAACAGTATTAATTACTTTGTCTCCTGTATTCGCCATAATCAGGGATTGATAGTCTAGAATATAAGGTTTACTAATCTCCTTGGCGAAGCTTAAATCAAACGACTGCTTGCCGTCTACATCCGTTTTTATTTCTAAGCTGTAATCGATACCCTGAATCAATTCAGGTCCGCTTTTTGTTACATCCCCATTTTCAGCTACGATTGTAGGATACAGATGGAATGAATCCTGCAGCAGAATCTGATTAGCGCTAGGAGTATCGTTGATTAACGCATTCTTCACAGTAGACTGACTACGATTAATTTGAATGCTCCAATCGATTTTTTCGCCATTCTGAACACCCTTTTTCAAGAGATATTCGTCTCCATAAGGAATCTTTACGGTAGCGTTCAAATCCTTGGATACCTTTTTTGCCCCATCATAGAGATTGGCTTTATTATCAATAGAAGTGCCAATGACTTTGCCTTCAAGACTTGTATGAAATTCTATATAATAAGCGGATTGAATAGCATCTGTAAAAGAGAGCTTCAGCTCATTATTACCATTAACACTGTAAGTGTATTTGCTACTGTTTACCTCGACACCTTTCGTTGGGTCTCCATTCTTAGCAACATTCATGGTGTATACTTTCAGCGATCCAGGAACCAGGGTTTGACCCGATTTCAAAATATCCACGACTTCTGGCTCTGCAATCGTTTTGCTATTATAATTGACCCCTAATGTCCAAGCTAATTCTTTAGTTGAAGCATTATAAGAACCAAACTTCAAACCATTGCTTTTCGCTTCGGTTCTTGGAATAAATAGCCCTTCTGCTTCTGTTGTGCGAGGAATTTCGGACGTGTCTAACCAGTCCATCCTAACCTTGTTATTGAAATTTTCAGTATTAGACCAAATCCAATCCTTATTAAATTCCGTTGTATAGCTAATCGTATAAAGACCAGTAATCTGCGAATTAAAGACAACCTTGAATCCTTTATTAGCCTGAACAGGAGCATTGTAAACCAAACTATATTTGGAAGGATTCAATACATTCCCATTAGAATTTCTAATTACGAGTGATTCCGGAATAAACTTCAGTCCGCCAAACGGGAATGACTCCGTAACTTCAACCTGACCCATTGGATAATTATCACTGTTTAATGTGACTTTCCATCCAACCGTTTTATTCTGATAATCTACGCCTGATAAGTTCTTATACAAAATGGCTGACCGTATTAAGCGTGTAGCCTCTCCAGTATAGGTACTGTCCGTAACTGTATTAGTGATTATAGTATCTTCAAACACACGCTTTACAGCTTTGGTCTTATACTCGATTCGATAAGCAGATGTTACATCTTGTTTAAATTGCAAGGTGAACCCTGACTTCTTCACGTCTGAAGCTGCAACTACAGTGTAATCAATATCCTTGGTCAAAAGATTACTCAACGTTGCTGTACCCGCTGAATCCAGTTGCACCGTGTATACCTTTATAGAATTGGCTACTAACGCTTGAGAATCATCAAACAAATCCTTTAGTACAGCATTTCCTTGCGGAATCGTTCTTTTATTATAGTTATATTCGATTGCCCAGGAAATGATTTGATTGCTCCAGTCATATCCGCTAGAGTATTTGTTCAAACTTCCTCCTCGTTCTACTTGAACAGTAGCAGAAGAACTTGCAGGAACTTGCCCATCTCCTGTAAAAGTCGCTGTATTCGTGAAACTTAGCCGATCCTCATCAGTAATAGCTGTGGAGTATTCAATACGGTAAGCACTCGAAATCGCAGGATCAGTGAAACGAACATTTAACGATCCTCCAGTGAACTCTGTAGAATATTTACTGGTATCGAGTAGTGCACCTTGTGTTACCGAACCGTCCAACTGGATACTCAGTTGATACACACTCACAGTAACCGGAGTGCTAAGTGACAACCCTGTTGGTATAGCGTCCGTTACGACTGCATTCCCAACAGTTTTTAATGATTTATTTACGTCAACAGACCATAGAATATGGTCTGCATTAAAACCCTGAGGAATCCCCCTCTTCTCAATGGCCGATCCTACATTCGGTCTAAAATTCACAGTAACCGTCTGAACACCACCGCTCACCGGAAATAAAATCTGCTGAACAGTACTTCCTGAGATTTTTTGTTTATCAAACTTAGTATTGATCCGAAGCGTTCCTTGCACATCATCATGCGTTTCTATGTAGTCGTTAAAGGTCATTGTTACTTGGTGTGATAACTGCTCAACTGTAAAAGTTCCTACATCTCCATCCTCTGAGACCAACAAGCCGCTAATATCATTAAAAAGCTGAAACTGCTCTGGAAGCTGAAAGTTAAAGGTGTCACCTTGCTTGTAGGGATGAGCTTTAGGAAGAGACCACGTATAATCTAATGTTACATTAGCTTCTTGCTCATAGACACTATCCGTAACCGTCTGCCCGTCTTCACCATATACAGCCATTGAGACACTGGTGATGATATTCCGCTCTTGATCGATTGCCGCTCCTTGTACTTGTGGAGTGAACCCGATGCCATAGGCATATTGCGCTACAAGCATCAGAATAACGATCATCACACTTATTCTTTTCTTTAACATTATCCTAAAGCCTCCAATTCCTTTTCCAATTTGATTTTTCTATGTTTGTATCCCCTCTTGAAGCGTAATCTCTGCCATTCCTCATGCTCGAATGCTTCTTATGTAATTCCGCGCCCGTTGCCCCATCTTATGTTAAAATAATGAAAAGTCATCCTTCTGTGGGTTAGCTGACAGAATGCATACATATATAACCATTTTATGGATGTTTCGAAACAGAAAATATCAAAAATTTACAAAGATGTTTTTTGAAGTGCTTTTTAGGTACGAAGGAGGTTGGTTCATGCATCTTTTATCTTATTTTGATCGACAGCGTACGGAGGATTTCATTATGTTCTCCCCTTCACATTGGATTGCTCTGTCTATCATTACATTGGTCTGTATACTGTTTTACAGTTTAAGATTCGAGATTCGGACTGATGTGAAACTTCGGCAAAGTGTGCGCTTGCTGCTGATTATTATTCTTTTGTTCTCAGAAACAGGTCTTCAAATATGGTACCTCTCTCAAGGCGTATGGCAATCCAGCAGCTCACTCCCGCTCGAACTATGCGGAATTACTTTACTACTATCCGTTATCATGCTGATCACTCGCAGCCGAGCACTATATTCCTTTCTGTATTTTGCTGGGATTGGTGGAGCATTCATTGCTTTACTCACACCGAATCTGGTCTATCCATTCCCTCATTTCCGATTTCTACTGTTCTTTATAGCACATGGTGGTATTGTTCTCGCTTCTCTTTATATGACCTGGATTGAGGGCTATAAGCCCACTTGGAAATCTCTCCTGTTCACCATGCTCGGACTAAACCTTGTGGCCGCTTGTGTGTGGATCGCCAATTACATCCTAGGATCTAACTACATGTTCCTATATCATAAGCCCAGCACTTATTCTGTATTGGATTATTTCGGGCCTTATCCTTATTACCTGCTTGTTGAAGAGTTGTTTGCCTTCATTGTGTTTCTGCTCATGTATTTGGTATTCTTCTGGGTGCCAGAGCAGCGTAAATCGAGACGTAAACGAATAAGCCGGATTCCTTATTAAATAAGAAAAGGCCAGCCTCCGATAATCCGGAGACTAGCCTTTTTAAATTAAGAATTCTTAAGCTTCGATGATTTCTACCGAAGTCATTTTGTCGCGTCCTTTGAAAGTATCAACAAGATCCATACCTTCAACTACTTTACCGAATACAGTGTGAACTCCATCCAAGTGTGGTTGCGGTGCATAGCAGATGTAGAACTGGCTTCCGCCTGTGTTCTTACCCGCATGTGCCATAGCAAGTGTTCCGCGCTCGTGCTTGTTTGGGTTGATTTCGCAGTTGATTGTGTATCCTGGACCACCAGATCCAGTTCCGTTAGGACATCCGCCTTGAGCTACGAAACCAGGGATAACACGGTGGAATGTCAATCCATTGTAGAAACCATCTTTTGCTAGCTTTTCAAAGTTAGCTACAGTGTTTGGTGCATCTTGATCGAACAAGTCAATCAGCACTACGCCGCCATTTTCAAGAGTAATTTTCGCTTGCTTTGCCATATGTAAATGACCCCTTTCAAAATTAACAAATTTAGAATACCTCAATTATATTACTATGAAACTACGCACAAAGCAAAGCAAGCAGAAGTAATTCCTGCTTGCTCTTTATGCCTTACCAGTTTTCCCTACCTAACATTAACGGCTGTTACTTAGCAACAGCAGCTTGTTTAGCGATACGCTCAGGAACAATATCGTTGGCAATAAGATCATTATAGCTTTCGCGACGCACTACAAGATCGCTGTGTCCGTTCTGAACGAACACTAAAGCCGGACGACGAAGCCGGTTGTAGTTGCTCGCCATGGAGTAATTGTAAGCGCCTGTGCAGGCTACAGCCAACAGATCGCCGCTTTCAGCCTCAGGCAGCTCTACATCCCAGATCAGCATATCTCCGCTCTCGCAGCATTTACCAGCGATGGATACAGTTTCTGTAGCCTCTTCATTCGCACGATTAGCAAGTAATGCCTCATATTTAGATTGGTACAATGCAGGACGTGGATTATCAGTCATCCCACCGTCAACGGCAACGTACTTACGCACGCCTGGGATATCCTTGTTCGTACCTACTGTATAAAGTGTAGTACCTGCATCTCCAACAATACTACGGCCCGGCTCCACCCAAATTTCAGGCAAAGCATTATAGATTCCAGCAAAATGAGTCTTCACGGCATCCGTAATTGCAGTTACATATTCAGAAACATGTAATGGGGTATCCCCCTCAACATAACGAATACCGAAACCTCCACCTAGGTTTACTACACGGAAGTCCACTTCCAAACCTTCTTTAACACTACGAGCAAAACTCGCTACACGTTCAACAGCAAGCTGGAATCCATCCGTTTCAAAAATTTGAGAACCAATATGGGAATGTACGCCAAGCAGCACTAAATTCTTTTTGCTGACTGCCGCTTTAACTGCTTCATAAGCCGATCCATTACCGATATCAAATCCAAATTTGGAATCGGTCTGGCCTGTTGTAATATACTCATGCGTATGAGCTTCGACACCTGGTGTCACACGTAACAAGATGTTAACCTTAACTTCTTTACGTGATGCAATCGACTGCAAAAGATTAAGCTCTACCAGATTATCGACTACAAAGCAGCCGATCCCGGCATCAATCGCCATTTCGATCTCTTCAGAAGTCTTATTGTTGCCATGAAAATGAATGCGTTCTGCAGGAAAGCCAGCTTGCAAAGCAGTATAAAGTTCGCCATCAGATACAACATCAAGCGACAAGCCTTCTTCATCAGCCAAACGAACCATAGCCATTACTGAGAACGCCTTACTTGCGTAAGCTACTTGGAACCCAAGTCCAGAGGATTTAAAAGCATCCATATATTCCCGGCAACGTTGTCTCACCAATTGCTCGTCCAATATATATAGCGGGGTTCCATATTCCGCCTTCAATTCAGTTACATCACATCCGCCGATCTCCAAATGCCCAGCATCGTTAATTCGGCTAGTACCGTGTAGAAACATTCTTTAGTCCTCCAATTTCTGTGGAATATCAAGGTTCCACCCTGTCTTTAGTGTATTCAGTATAACAGACAGTGGGAACTCCATTGAATGGACTAATTTGCAGTAGTTTTGTATTTTCCTACGATTGTTAATCATTCTTTTGAGTAGGCGGCACCCTTGTATTGTCTCTAGTTTTGTTGAAAGACGGCCTTGTCTTCGAGCTTAAGACTGGCTTACGCACTAGAATTTCACTCATTGCCTTTGCATTAAAAGGTATAAACGGCCACATATAAGACGAGTTATAGGAGCGGTGAGTAGTTAGGAAAATAGTCAGTAGTGTCGTGCCAATCATAAATCCTGGCACCTGAAATGCCGCTACGGCAATTAGCAACACAAGCCTGACTATTCGATTCGCAAGACCCAGCTCATAACTCGGGGTTGCAAACATACCGATGGAGGCTACAGCCATATACAGAACTACCTCGTTTACAAACAAACCACTCTGAACCGCTATATCGCCAATCAATATAGCTGCAATCAGACCCATCGCTGAACCTAAAGGCGTTGGTGTGTGTACTGCAGCCATCCGCAGTAAATCAACCCCAAGCTCCACAATTAGAAACTGGGCGAGTATTGGAATTCTGGCGGTCTTTTGAGGTCCAATGAAATCCAGCATAGCCGGCTTTAGTTCAGGATGAATGACAAGCAACATCCATAGCGGCAGCAGGAACATGGACGCAAATATACCGATAAAACGGACCCACCGCAAGTACGTTCCCATAAAAGGAGTCTGACGATTCTCCTCTGCATGCTGACAAAGATCAAAAAAAGTAGTCGG
The DNA here is from genome assembly GCF_008370385.1 of Paenibacillus sp. B2(2019). Classification (NCBI taxonomy): domain Bacteria; kingdom Bacillati; phylum Bacillota; class Bacilli; order Caryophanales; family Paenibacillaceae; genus Paenibacillus; species Paenibacillus sp. B2(2019). The sequence goes on along the minus strand of NZ_VTZR01000024.1, from coordinate 353,367 downwards.
AAGAACAATAACAATTGGTGAGGTATCTACAAACAGTATTACCCGTCCCTCCAATAAATTGGAAGCTACGACGTCGGGGCGTTCAGAATAACGCACCATAGGATATGGATTCCATCCACCGCCGATAATCGCCTCCTCTAATTGTTTATCTGCCAGAGGAATACCATCAATATCAATGCTTTTGATTTTGTCGATAACAGACATAACCTGTGTTTTATCAACGATATCATCAATGTAAGCCACGCATACATCTGTCTGTGTCCGTCGTCCAACCCGAAATAGCTCATATTTCAGCCCTGGATCTCGAACCCGTCTTCTGACAAGCGAGATATTGCTCAGTAAAGTCTCTGTAAAACCGTCGCGCGCACCGCGCACCACCCGATCAATCGAAGGCTCGGCTGGACTGCGACTAGGGTAAGAACGAGTATCCATGATGATAACTTTGTTCTCACCTTCGACGAATAGCACGCTCAAGCCTTCAAGTACCTTCTCGATACTTTCGCTTAAAGAATTCCCCTCTTCCACCTGGATGTGAGGGACATATTCATTCATAAAGCTAGACAGCACACCCGTAGACAGATTCTCAGAGGTGAGATAGGTCAGACGTTTTAGAATATCATCGGTCACATCAGTGTTGGTAAATCCACTTAAACAGAGTAGAGCTGTCTTATGTCCGCCAAAGGACATCTGTCTGAACGTTACATCAAAGCTTGTACCCAGTCCCATTACCTCAGTAAGTGTTTGTTTCGTATCTTGCAAGGACATTGGGATTTCATCATTACCTTGCCAGTAAATGACGGATTCTTTTAACGAGTTGGAGTGCTCGCGATCTCGTTTCTTCTGTAGCTTGCTGCTTCCCTTTTGATTGCTGTCTTGTGACTCTTGTTGCGCTTGCTTCTTAGATAGTTTGGACTTTGGCGTCACTTTGGCTTGAGATTCTTCCCCTGACTCTGTTGCGGACTCTGATCCGCCTGCTTGATGGGTATTCTGATCTTGCGCCTCATCTTCGGATTCCGAGTCTGAATCTAAGCCGAATAACCTGGCAAAAAATCCTTTACTAGGCTCATTCTGCTCCTGATTCCCAAGCTCATCTGATGCCTCTGCATCCTGCTGTCCGGAATCCGGCTGTGCAGCTTCAGCGCTTTGCTCTTCTGCCCCTAGCTCCGCAGATGCTTCTGCATCCTGCTGCCCGGAATCCGGCTGTGCTGACGCTTCGGCGCTTTGCTCTTCTGCCCCTAGCTCCGCAGATGCTTCTGCATCCTGCTGCCCGGAATCTGGCTGTGCTGACGCTTCGGTGCTCTGCTCTTCTGCCCCTAGCTCCGTAGATGCTTCTGCATCCTGTTGCCCGGAATCCGGCTGAGCTGATGCTTCAGCGCTTTGCTCTTCTGCCCCTAACTCCGCAGATGCTTCTGCATCCTGCTGTTCTTGACTCGGATCAGCTGTTGTAGTATTTTCCGCCGGATCTGCGTCTTCACTGGTCATAGAAGCTCCGTTAACCTCGGTATGATCATCAACTAGATCCTCTGCGGTATTCTTCATTGCTGCGGCAGCCGCAGCGTTTTCTTCCTGATGATCCTCTTCTGGCACAGAATCACCGCTGTGAATAAATTTGCTCATTCCATAACCCCCGTTTACTGTCGGTATACAAACCAGTCGAACAAAGAACCCGCGACCTTCCCGCTTACCATCGCCATTAACAGCCCGAACAGATAATGTGTCATGTTCAAGCGTTTAGCGAGTATCGGCAGCACATTTAATACCTCGGTCAATGCTGCAGCGAGCATCCCGACAAAAATCCCGTCAAAAAGTCCTATACCAAGTTCAACTAAAGGACCTGAGGATATTTTCCAATTCCAAAAATCACTTACGGTTCCTAGCAATGATCCAACTACCATCGCACCCTCATACCAATGTACTTTATCGTAAGAAGAAGTTAATTGAGCCAGACGGGGCACCATGTCGAGAACCACAAATAAAGCAATCACACCACCACCTACAGCGATCCCCCCTGCAATACCCAGCAGCAAATTCAACCCTAGTGTTATAGGTGCCGTCATCTTCCGTCCTCCACGTTCTCTGGTTGATTTTCTCCACGGCGCCTCATTTTGCTATACTCCTCATTGATGACGTATTGGTCGATATTTTTCTGATACAGGTACATTTCCACTTCTAGCGGTGTAGGCTCTTCATTCCACTTTTTCTTAAATAAATGGTTGAAAAAAATGACCATCCCAAAGCCGATTCCTACAGAATACGCAATCTGAAATACAACCGGATGTTCATCCCGATGGCCGGTTATCATCTCCACGATTCGGATTTGAACCTCCTGCATGTTTACATCCGCATGAAAATTCATGATTGTCAGCGCAGATCCGAAGAACAGCAGCAGCCACACTAAGACAAACATCGCTACTGAAGGCTTCCGCCTCTCCACCGAACTTTCAATCTGCACAATCGTTCTCCCTTCACCGATCGGCTCAATATCCGCTTCCGGCAAAAGCTCATTAATGCGGGGAATAACCATCAGAAGATCAATCAAAATTAGATTGCCGTCACTTTGCTCTGGCTTCATTAGCAGAATAGATTCCAGCGACTCTTTCAGCTCTGGCTCCGCGATCAAAAATGCAATATCACCCAATGTGACACCTTTACCTTTGGGCACCGTCACCCGGTTCTTAAGCTGTATATAGATGGCGGGAGCAGAATGTTGTTTCATCCGCATTCCTCCTAAAGGTTGTGGTCAAGTAGCTCCGGTGCAAGATAACGGTAGTATGGGAGTAAAGCCTTATTTTTACTCTTGTAGCCCTGAATCAATTTCCAAAGATGCTGAAATGTTGAATTTTTATTGGTATCGGGAATGCTTACCCCACCTTACAATCTTGTTATAAAAGAGAAAGGGAGGAGTTTAATGTAAACGGATACAAACATCGCTATGCTAATGGCGCCTGTTGTTAAAATCCTAATCCGGAGGTTATGATCATGAACAAACAGAACTCAAAAACTACGTTCAAATTGTTCGTTTGCCTGTCTCTCGTGTTTAGTATGTGTTTCAACTTTGGGAATAACAAACCAGCGGAAGCTGCTACAGGTAGGGAACGAGACGAATAATGGAATGCTTTGGGAGGATGGAAAGGCTTCTGTAAGTATGAGTAATTTTGCCGCGTTCATCAATTCAGGATATAGTGCAGTAAAAGCGGTCAGTAGTAGTTCAAAAGTCATCGTCCACCTCTCTAACGGCTACGACAATTCCTTATTCCGCTGGATGTTTGACGGTCTGAAGTCTAACGGTGCCAACTATGATGTGATCGGCATGTCACTATATCCCACTACAAGCAACTGGTCTACACTGAACGCTCAGACATTAACGAATATGAATGATATGGTTGCCCGGTATGGTAAAGAGGTGATCATTTCAGAGGTCGGCATGGACGTTAGTGCTCCAACAACGGCGAAAGCTTTTCTTACCGACATCATTAGCAAAACAAAATCGGTAAGTGGCGGCAAAGGGCTTGGCGTGTTCTATTGGGAACCGGAGAGTTATGGTACATGGTACGCTTACACAAAAGGTGCCTTTGATTCTTCTGGTAAGCCTACGGTGGCTTTAGATGCCTTTTTGAATTAAAAAAGAAGACAGCCACGGTGCTTAACCATTGGCTGTCTTCTTTTCTATCCTAATAATCTTTAGAAATGGAGCGAATCCAGTTTCTTACCTTCAAAATCAAACAGAGCTAAATTGGACCACCCATTCTCATGCCCAACAGACCATTCCTTTTGCGAAGGAATCCAAGCAGGCTCCCAGTAATAAAAGCCGATTCCTTTTCCGTTAGGTGTATTCTCAATTACGTTTATGAAATCCTTCATATACTTAGCTTGACCCTCTTCTGTGGCTGGATAACCATCATGGAGCTGGGCTTCCTCATTCACAATTACTGGAAATCCTTCAGGTGCATTCAGTGTCCATGGATAGGCTGTTTCCACCACAATGATATCCTTGTTATAACGCAGCGCTAATTCGTTCAGGTTAAGCTGCAAGTCGTCCAAAGTACCATGCCACCAAGAGTAGAATGATAATCCGATAACATCATAATTTACACCATGTTCTAAGAAACGATCAAAAAAGTTACGGCTCGCCGGATGATCAGCACCCCGGTCAATGTGGATCATGATGGACAAGTCAGAATCGACGGATTTCGCGCCCGCTATACCTGCTTTAACTAGCGTAGTGAACTGCTCCCACTGCTCCGGAGTATCACAATCTCCATCAACCTTGCCTTCTCCCCATAACATGCCTGGCGTAATTTCATTACCGATCTGCACCATATCGGGCAGTGTGCCTTGGGACTGTAAAGCTTCAAGTGTCTCGCGTGTATAATCATACACGGCGGATGTCAAACCACTGAAGTCAAGTGCCTCCCAAGCTTTTGGCTTCCATTGGTTAGCTGGATCCGCCCATTTATCTGAATAATGAAAATCCAGTAGAAAATCCAGCCCTGCTTCTTTGATCCGCTTTGCCATAACCAGCGTCCGTTCCAAATTGCAAAAGACGCCTGGAGGGTCATTCCAAATCCGCAGCCGTATGGCATTTACTCCATTGTCCTTAAGGATGTGGATTAAATCCTCACCTTCCTCAGCAGTCCGAACAGAGCGACTATGGAATTTGCCTCCGCCCTGCTCTATTTCATCCAAAAATGAGATGTCCATTCCATTGATAAATGTCGTTATCATCATCCCTACTCCTTTACAGAACCAAGTGTCATTCCTTTAACAAAATACTTCTGCAAGAATGGATATACGATTAGAATAGGAGCAGCCCCGATAAAGATTTGCGCGGCTCTAACCGTTGTCTGCGAGATTAATTCCATCTCCTTCGGATTAATGCTCATGGAGCTCATATCCCGTTGAATGATAACGGTCTGCAGAAAGGTCGCCAGCGGAAACTGCTTAGAATTGTTCAAATACAATAGTCCATCGAACCAAGAGTTCCAATGGAACACCATACTAAACAGTGCAATCGTCGCAATCGATGGTAATGAAATCGGTAAGTAAATGCTGAACAAGGTACGGAAATGTCCTGCGCCGTCAATTAGCGAAGCTTCCTCCAAATCTTTAGGAATACCGCGGAAAAAGTTCAGCATCAGAATTACCAAGAATGTATTCACCGCACCTGGCAGAACGAGTACCCAGAAGGAATCCATTAAGCCAATCTTTTGAATAACAATATAGAATGGAATCAGACCACCATTAAACACCATGCTGAACACGAACAACCAGGAATAAACATTCCGGCCTTTGAAGGCTGAGTTTTCCTTAGATAGCGGATAAGCTGCCAGAAAAGTAATCAGAAGCGTAAGTCCGGTTCCGAGTACAGTTCTTTGTACGGATACCCATATAGAGTGTAGGAATATCGGATTATTCATTGTCTTTTTATAAGCTTCCAGAGAGAACTGCTTTGGCCACAAGCCCACCAGATTGGCATCAGCCGCAGACTTGGCACTGAAAGATACAGCTAATACGTGAATCAGAGGAACAATACACATGAGTGCGAGTATGATCAGAAAACAAGTATTGAATATGTTGAAAATACGATAACCTCTAGTTTTGTAATACATAGGTCTCCCTCTTCCATTGGTAGTTTAGAAAATGCGATATCCTGCCCATTTTTTAGCCAGACTGTACGATACAAGGATTAGGACCATACTAATGGCTGACTTGAACAGTCCGATTGCTGTACCAAAGCCCATCTCACCATTCAGAATAGCTGTCCGGTATACGAAGGTGTCGATAATATCGCCTTTCTGATAGACCAGCGGATTGTAGAGGTTAAAGATCTGGTCAAACCCTGCATTCAATACATTTCCGAGAGCCAGAGTACCTACCACAACAACCATTGGCAGTAGAGAAGGCATTGTGATAAAACGTGTCTGTTTCCAGCGGGTTGCACCATCTATTTCAGCAGCTTCATATAATGAAGGGTTAATTCCTGCTAGAGCAGCCAGGAAGACGATCGTGTTATAACCAAATTCCTTCCATACATCCGTGAGAATGACCGTGAATCTGAACCAGTTATTATCTCCTAAGAAAAAGATGGGTTTAATCCCCATACTGCCGAGGATCTGATTGACGAAGCCATCTGTAGCAAGCAAATCTAGCAAGATCCCGCCAAGGATGACCCAAGACAAGAAGTGAGGTAAATAAACCAATGTCTGAATTGTACGCTGTATATAAACCTTGCGAATCTCATTCAATAGAATGGCGAACACAAACGGCACAGCCAGATTGAAGATCATCTTCAGAACGGCAATAATCAATGTGTTCCAAATGACCTGCATGCTGTCATTACGTTCAAATAGATAGCGGAAATTATCTAATCCAACCCACGCTGATCCCGAAATTTTTAGCCATGGCTTATAATCCTGAAACGCCATCACAATTCCGCCCATCGGTATAAAGCTGAAGATGATCAGGAATATCATCGCCGGCAGCAACATTAAGTGAAATGGCCATGTTTTTTTAAGTGTTCTCATTCTTGGTCCCCCATATCGTGTCAAGTTCTTCTGTAACCATACTCAAATTATAGCAACGACAGGATTCCCCAAATAGCGAGCAAAACCAATATATATGGTACAAAACCAATCTCTTTACCATATAGAAACAGAAGCAAATTTATAAAAATTCGGATAACCGCTAACGCAAAAAGAGACCGTTCCCACAGCTAAATAAACAGCTGAGGAAACAGTCCCGAATTGTGCTACTCATACCCTTAACAGAGCATTATTTTACGCTGTCATACCATTCATTTACTTCTTTAGTGATTTGGTCGCCACCGCCTGATTTCCAGGTCGCTACGAAGGTATCGAAAGCTTCTAGTGGCTTGTTGCCATAGATGATCTCATTAAACGTTTGGTTCTCGATTTTGTTCAGATAATCCATCTTCGATTTCATAGTTTCAGTAGTAGGACCAGTGAACATATTTTTGAAGGATTTATCCTCTTGTGCCAGCAGAACCTTTGCAGCCGCAGGGGTATCCTTACCATAGTTCACAGCTACATCCTTCTCCAAACGAGTGGTTGGTTCAGCACCATCTGCAAGGTTAAGAAGAGCTTTCATTTGGGCATCCGGAATCCGGGCACCGTCACGAACCAGCATATAACGAACGCTGTTCACATAACCACCAGCAATTTTATCATTTTCAATCATCTTACCGTTTGCATCTAGTTCATAGTCATATCCTGCGAAGAGGCCATTATCCAGCTCGCTACCAGGCTTAGGATCAGCGAAGTTATCGAACAGATAGTTTTGATAGGTGAAGAATGCTTCTGGATTTTTCATTTTAGTGCTAATCAGAGTTACACCGTTGGTGAACTGTGTACCATGACGCATAACTTTACCATCTGGTCCCGCTGGAATTTCAATTGGAGCCCATACAGCATTCGGAGCATTCTTCACAGTATCCTGAAGCGGCCAACCGCTCATCCAGTAAGGTCCTGGGAGAATACCTGCTGTACCCGCCACTGCTGGCTCAGCTGTTTTGTTCTCATCCCAAAGTGCTGCTTCTTGAGGAATATAACCCTTTGCGAGCCATTCCTTCATTTTTTCCAGCCCTTGCTTCATACCTGCATTTACAGAACCGTATTCCAATTTACCATCAGCATCAAGATTCCACTGCTGTGGAAGAGTTCCGTAAGCACCGAAGATCCAGGAAGGATCGCCCATCCAAGTGTTCATCGATGTCTTAAAGCCGATACTAAGCGGAGTTACCTTGTCTGGTGCCAAGCCATCAGGGTTCTGATTCTTGAACGCATCCATAACTTTTTCTAGCTCATCTATCGTTTTAGGTGATTGCATATTTAGCTTGTCCAGCCAATCTTGGCGGATCCAAAGAATGTAATCATGGTTGTACGCGTAATCGAGAACAGGCAGACCCATTCTTTTGCCATCACGGCTGTATTGGTTCCATACGTTCGGATCCTGTGCCATGGCTTCTTTCCAAGTAGCTGAAGCGTATTTATCAAAAAGTGTTCCCACTTCAGCATACATACCGGAATCGATCAAATCCTGAGCAATCGTGCTATCACCCGTACCGATCGTTACAACATCGGGCATTTCCTGACCAGATGACATCGACAGGCGTAGCTTGGTTCCAAAAGCACCATTCGTATCTGTGATGGACCAAAGTGATTTAATATTGATGCCGAACTTTTCTTTTGTCCACTTCGTAGCAACGTTATTCTCAATGCTTTCCCCATTCTTGAATTTAAGCTCAGGGTCAACACCCCATACCGTTGTAATGGTTACCTCAGGATCATATTTATCCTTGTAGGCGTTTTCAGAATTAGATGTTGTATTGGTAGTCGTATCACCGGCTGTATTCTTTCCATCAGCGGCATTATTGCTCGAACAACCTGCGAGACTACCTACCAAAAGCATACTCATACACAGGAGCGGCAGCCATTTTTTTCTCTTCATCGCGCTCATTTTGTTCCCCCTTAGATTCCTTAAGTGTTGGTTATGACTTAATTATAGGGAACGAAGATGATGTTGAATACGTCATTTAAACAAGGTTTCTGCACCTTTCTCAACCTCTCTATCCGTCACGAAATTCATTTGGTGTCATATTGTAATGCTTTTTGAACATTTTGCTGAAATATTGCGGATTCTGATATCCGAGTTCGGTAGTGATTTCATAGATTTTTTTATTCGTATTCTTAAGTAAATAAAGTGCACGTTCCATCCGCATGCGGATAATATAGTCTCCGAGCCCTTCTCCTGTCTCTGCCTTATATATTTTAGATAAGTATACGGGGTGCAGATACACATGATCCGCTATCGTCTTGACCGACAGATCATGGCCAGAATGGTTCCCTACCAGCTCATGTACCTGCTTAATAATATAACTTTTCGTGTTCTGATCGCTTTCTGAGAGTTCCTTCTGAAGCTTGTTTAGCATATCAAACGCCCAGTCCTTCAGTTTGTCAAAAGAAACAATGATGCTCTGAGTCAACATCGGATCGAACGCATATTGGTCGATTTGTGAGATGAACTGCCCCCCTTTGTGGGCAATGTACATGAATGCATTAGTAATGGACAGAAAGACTTCATACAGATGCTCACTTGAAAAGCGTGCATTCTCCATATCTCGGAACACATCAGCTATCTTCTGGCGGGCTGTATCCCATTGCTTAGATTCCAGCAAATGAATGAGCGTTGGCGGACGATAAAGGCTTTCGAGTGATTTGATGCTCATCATCTCCTGAAGATGACGATCCCCCAGATAAAGTACCGAGCCTGTTTCATTATGTGTTGTCAAATACATTGAACTTAAGCCACTTCGATAGGCAGCCGTCATCCCTTCGGGAAAAGCAAACCACTCCGTTACGATAAGCGATATCTCACCCTTCAGGTAGTTACTCACACTAATTCTGAAGTTAGCGATCGCTGACTTAAGGATTTGTTGTCTCGCAGCATCGTAATTATTCGACTTCTCTAATTCACGCTGGATGACTGGCTTCAGTTCCACAAGCAAGATTAAACAATCATGGGGTGCTTTGCAAAACCAGACATGGAACTGCTCCTTAAAGAGCTCCTCGGCAATATTGCCGATGGCATATTCCATTAGGGAAACCGAATGATGATCCATTGCGGCATAATGTTTACCCAGCTGAATCAATAACATCGCCGCTTCAACATCTGATTCGAAAGAGATTTCATATTCCTTAAGCTTTAATGCAAGTGTCCGCTCAGACAGCACTCTACCAAGTAGTAACTCATGCATCAAGTTGGCCCGCAAAACACTGTAATCGGCTTTGCGATTATAGAGTAGCAAATGATATTTATCATGTGCCTCCCATTCGTCTTTTAGAGACTCAATCGCTCCGGAGATACTATTGATAAATTCCTCATCACTTACTGGCTTCAAAATATAATCAAAAGCCTGTAGCTGAATCGCCTTCTTAGCGTACTGAAAATCAGAATAACCTGTCAGCAGAATCGACCGGATATCCGGCCATCTCTCGCTCACCGTTTCAATTAATTGCAAACCGGACATTCCAGGCATCGAAATATCAGTAACCATGATATCTATGTCCTGCTGTTCCAATATTTCCAGAGCCTCGGCACCCGATGCCGCCTGATGCACTTGCTTTACGCCAATCTCGTCCCACGGAATCGTGCGGGCCAGACTTTCTGTTACATAAGGCTCATCATCGACTAACAATATCTCTATCATCATATTCCCTCCTAGATGTCATCCATATTATTGTCAGTTAGCGGTAACAACCACTGAAGTTTAACCTGCAATCCTCCGAGTGATGATGGTGCAATCGTCAATCCTGCATCCTCACCAAAACGCAGCCGCATTCTCTGATGCACATTCCAAAGCCCGCAGCCCATTTCTTCATCCATCGCTTTGCCTAGCTTATTTTCTAATACGATAATTTCCTCCGGGGTCATGCCTTTTCCGTCATCCTCAACCGTTAATGTCATAACTCTTCCGTTGCATGTGCCCGTAATTCGCACCAGCCCCTCTTTAGAGACAGGCTCAATCCCATGGATAACCGCATTCTCTACCAAAGGCTGAAGAACCAACGGAGGAAGATCTCTTTTCCGCATTTGCGGCGGGATAAGAACTTCATATTGAAGTCTGCTCATCCTCATTTTTTGGATCTCCAGATAGTGAGTCACAAATTCCGTTTCTTCAGATAAAGCGACAAGATCGCGTTCTTGGCGGGTCGTATATCTGTAATACCGGGATAGATTATGCGACATACCGACGACAGCACCCATATTATCGAGCTTCGCCATACTCGTAATAAATGAGAAGCAATTATAGAAGAAATGCGGATTGATCTGGGATTGAAGCTGCTTTAATCTAGCTTCTCGAACATGGATTTTTTCCATTAACACATTCTCAATCAGCTTCTGAATCTGTTCCACCATGCTATTAAACCTTCCGGACAGGAAGCTGAACTCATTCTTACCTTTGATCTCCACCCGTGCAGAGTAGTCTCCTTGCTTCAACCTCTGGAAGCCTCCAACCAATAATCTAACAGGCACCTGCACCTGAACATATAGTAGATAGGCTACGAGACAGCTCATTAATAACAATGCACCAATAGCAAAATAAAATAAGCGATTGGAGGTTTGGATCGGATGCAGTATTTCTGACAGCGGCATATAGTCGATCAAATACCAGCCCATTTTATCCGAATAGACTATGTTTACACTGTAGGACTCACCATTAATGTTCACTGTACGATTTTCACTTTGCTTCAGCTGCTCTTGCTCCAGCCTTTTTACCAATTCATTAGCTAGCTGCTTGTCAGCACTACGGTTAAAGATAAGTCCAGTACCCTGTTTATAATAAAAAGGATCTCTCCTGCCATCACTTTTGAATTTATCCAGCATATCTTCAATGTTTCGGCTGTCAAACTCCACTTTCATAATCGTATTGACCTTTTCAGGAGTGAACTCTGACATGAAGGGGGTAAAAGAAAACCAAGAGAACACAAAATGGTCGCCATCTTGCTCAACGATCTTTTCTACATGCCAGCCTGACTTAACTTCCCGCTTCAAATCCTCATCCGAATACGGTATAGCATCATTCTCTGACACCATTCGGTGGATGGACGGTGAATAGAGGTACAACTTACTCTTCCAGTTGGAGGAGCTTTCCTGAATACTGATTTTGGTCTGAATCCGCTTAATCAGGTTAATCGCATCCAGGTTCAAATGTGTTCCCTTCAAATAAGTATCCTTCAAGCTCAAAATATCAGGATCATGAATGAGCAGGATCGGCCAGGAGGACAACAGCTCCATATTGCTCTCTACTTGATTCTGAAAAAAACTGAGCTGATTGCTGTTCGAAGTATTTAACTCCGTACGTAGCACATCCGTGGTCGTCTTATTGGAATAGAAATAGAGGATCGTAATAGGAATCAGCATGATGACCATGATACTTACGATTTTGGTAAATAAATTATATCTATACACTTTCCTTCACACTCCGACTCAAATGTCATAGCCTCTATTGTACAAATAATCTTCATTAACGCATAGATAATTTCTGCCTGCAAAATGAGGTAGACAGGTGATAGCTTGTTCAAGCACTGTTATCGTCTTCTCTATTGTAAAGGCTTAAATTATTGCGCTATATGCTACGTACGAAACATTTCTGCAGTTTTTGCAGTCTAATGTATTGTAGAGACATACAAAAAGGGATGATCCGAAAGCCGCTAGGCATTCCAGTCATCCCTTTATACTTTATTTAGTTCAATCTATACAATCAGAGTCTGTTCAGAGCGTTTGTGCTTTAGATTGTTGACTCGATATGAAAAATAAAGCGGTCCAGATCAACGCGAACCCGATAATTTGCGGTAGCGTGACGAGCTGCTGGAATACGATCCAGTTAATGATTACTCCCGTCATAGGAAAGCTTAGTTCAGCCAATGTAGCGAAAGAAGCTTTGGTAGTGCTGAGTCCTTTGTAATACATCAGCATACTGAGTAGTCCTGGCAGCAGAGCCTGCAGCAACAAATTAATGGCTATGGCAGCAGATGCACCAAATCCACCATTAATCTGCCAAGGAGCACCTTCTAATGTGGTGATAACGAAAAGCAACGGCAGCGCCAATATAAATCTTAGGGAAGTCACGGTCTCATATTTCATAGACCCAAGCAGATAACGTCCCATTACTGTTGAGCCACCCCACAATGCGGCCGCTCCTAAGGCCATCAGACTGCTAACACCGATAAAGTTGTTCACATGTCCGAATGGAATACTCCAACCAAAGGTCAGCAGATAGGTTCCTACCAATGCCACAATAATGAGGATTCCGAAATTTTTAGGCAGACGTTCTTTAAGAATTAAGGCTGCAAGACCGATAGCGAATATTGGCTGAAGCTTTTGCAGCAACAGCACAGCATTTAAATCCCCACTGGAGAGTGCCATCGTAAATAGAATTGTCGCCCCGGCAGAACCTCCCCAGGAAACAATTAGCAAAGCTCCAATCTGGCGAAATCCAATACCTTTTAGCTCCGCCCGGTGACGCCAAAGAACAGGGGAAGCAGCCAAGAAAAGCACCACATGCTCCAAAAGAACAATTTGCGATGAGGTCAAAGATTTTAAGAGGATAATACGAAAGAGCGGATCAACGCCCCATAGTGCTGCACCGAACACAACGAGCCAAAACCCACTGCGTAACGGCGACGTGCTGCTTACCTTATTAGCTGATGATGAAGCTGTTACATTACTCATAATTCCATTCTCCTTGTCGATACAAACCCTCGATAAGAGACCAAAAACCCCCGAATCACCATAAAAGGTCGACTCGGGGGCATTATCAATAAAGACGTACAGGATAGACTCCTAGCGCCTTTATCTTATGATCCTCTCCCATCCGGACTTTACCGTCGGCTCTGGATTCACACCAGATCAGTCACTTCTCTGCAAGCAGAACAAGTGAGTCGCGGGCTCAGTTCGCTTTGAACATTACCGCCGGTTGGGAATTTCACCCTACCCCGAGAATCTTGTATTCCGTTGTTTTTTTCACAATCTCAGAATAAACCTCTTCTTGCCATTCGTCCAGTACTTTATGAAAATATACATAAAATTTTCATGTATCACAGCTTTTCTTACATATTTTTTTCGTTATTGTTCTACTGTCTCATCCAAAAAAATCTGTATAATGAAATTATGTTTATTTTTCCATAGTTTAGGAATTTTTCTAAGGAGGATGTTATGAAAGAATCATTTTGGATGAAGGAGTCATTCTGGACGAAGTTATTGTTCTCCTTTTTTGCTGTCGGAGTCATAGCTTTTTTAGGATTCGTAGGTTCGATAATTACCGCGCTTTTCGGGGGACTAATGTTTTATACTCCACTTGTGGCGAGTTTATCTGTTGTGATAGCTATTTATGTTGTACTCCTTATATTTAATGTATTGTCCCGAAAAACAAGCAATATTATATTGCTATCCATCCTCGGACTTAGTGTGCTCGTAACCGCAGGATATGAGATCAAACAAGCATATATCAACAGCATTGCCACGGTCGATGATCGGGAAGTTAATTTGGTACAATACGAACCTTTTGCTGAGAATACCAAAGCAGTGAATTTGGATAAACCTTCTTCATATCATATCGATAATAACTTACCAAAATTGGATGGCGCAACCGCACTATACCCACTGTATTCAGCTTTCGTGCAATCTGCTTATCCTGCGGCTAGTTATAATCCATATGATTTTCAAACAAGTCAAGTGATTTGCAGTAGCACACCGGAAGCTTACAAAAGACTAATCGAAGGTGAAACTGATATTATCTTTGTCGCTGCTCCTTCTCTTGCCCAACAGAAACATGCGAAGCGAAAAGGTGTCGAGCTGAAGCTCACACCCATCGGCCGCGAGGCTTTCGTATTTTTTGTGAATAAACGAAACGAAGTAACTGGAATTTCCACCGCCCAGCTTAAAGATATCTACGCAGGCAAGATCACCAATTGGAAAGATGTAGGCGGAGCTAATAACCGTATTCGCGCTTTTCAACGCCCAGAGGATAGTGGGAGCCAGACGATGCTGCAAAAGTTTATGGGAGACACTACACTCATGACACCTCCTAAGGAAGACGTGGCGGATATTATGAGCGGAATTATTAAGCAAACCTCCAGTTATCGCAATTATAAAAATGCACTCGGGTACAGCTTCTTATTTTACGCCTCAGAAATGAATCAAAGTGGGGAAATTGCACTACTCGCCATCGATGGTGTTAAGCCCGACAAAGAGAGTATTCGCAGTGGACAGTACCCTTTGGCTACAGAATTTTATGCTGTGACTGCTGGAAGTGACAACCCCAATATTCAGCCCTTTCTAGATTGGATGCAATCTGCTCAAGGTCAGGAATTGGTAGAAAAAACGGGTTATACTTCTTTGCAATAAAATATTGTTACGAAAAGAGGGCTAACCCAAATGTTTGGGTTAGCTCTCTTTTCGCTTTTTCTACCGAAATTTTTCCTTTTTCACTCTATAAGAGCGCAACTTTTGGAAACTATTGTCGTTTAAGATTTATATAAGCCGAAACTGCATCATAGGAAGAAAAAGTAAGAATTGCTAGAAACCAAGAAACGGGGATGGTAGGGATTGCAGATGAAGAAGTTTGGTTTTTTGGCGTTACTGCTGCTTTTGTTGGTGCTGGTTCATCCAGGAACTGGTTATGCCGGCTCTGCAGAGACACACATCAATCTAGACGGCAATGATCTTAAGATTTCAAAAGAAGCACAAGTCCAAATTGTAAATGGAAGCGTGATGGTTCCACTTCGCCTCGTTACGGAGCAGCTTGGTTATACCGTGAAATGGGATAATGTGACCAAGACTGCAACCATTGAGCAAAAGGGAACGACATTAAAGCTTATCGTGAATAATGCGATGGCAGAGGCTTCGGGGAAACAGGTAAAACTGGACAACCCTCCTTTTCTCAGTGGCAACACGACCCTCGTTCCTTTAAGATTTGTTGGTGAACAGACAGGAACTACTGTCGGTTGGGATAATGTGACCAAAACGGTATACTTAACTTCTCCAGTTCCAGAGATTGGCGGAAGCGAACCAGAAATTACAGTTCCAGACACATCTGTAACCGCACCCTCTGATAATGGATCGAATGGTAACACAACAACTGATGGAAACACCTCGACGGCAGCAGTCACAAATCTTAGCTTCATCGATAACAAGCTCATCATCGCGATGAACGGCAGTGTAACACCAAATGTATTCACAATGACAGATAAAGACCGAATTGTCGTAGATTTACCGAATACCAGCTTTGGCGACAGCTTTCATCAGAACCTTTCTGTCGGAAAAAACCAAAGTGGGCAGTTGACGATTACCGAATATCCTAACGTCTCAACCATTCGTTATTCATTATTCAGTAGTTCTCCCTCTACGATCCGGATCGTGATTGATCTGAACAGTGCGAATAACTACAGTGTAACGAATGCTAACGATGGACTTATTATAGTGGATCTAAATGGGACAAGCACCACGCCTCCTGCAACCACTGTACCTGAAGTACCGGTCACAACGCCTCCACCTTCTACTGGCAACACAGACAAGAAGATAATCGTTATTGATGCAGGACATGGTGGGAAAGATCCTGGCACTGGAAGTAACCGCAAAGAGAAGGATTTCACCTTGCCAACAGCACTAAAAATTGCAGAATTACTAAAGAAAGAGCCAAATATCGAGGTTGTGCTCACTCGAAGTGATGATACATACCCGACCCTGCAGGACAGATCCAACCTCGCCAATAAGGTAAAAGCAGATTTGTTCATCTCTGTTCATGCCAATAGTATCCCAGTGGGCAGTAAGAGCAATCCTAGTGGTACAGAGACCTATTACACACGTAAAGATAGTTTATTATTCGCGCAAACCGTTCATAAATATCTTACTGTTGCTACAGGTCTTCAGGATCGAGGGGTTCGTCAAGCAAATTATCATGTAACAAGAGAAACTAAAATGCCAGCCATTTTATTAGAATGTGGTTACTTAAGTAATACCAAGGACGAAGCATTACTCTTCACAGTAGATGTTCAGAATAGGATAGCCGAAGCAGTAGTTCTAGGGATTAAGGAATATTTAGGTCGATAGAAAAAAGGGGAGCTTCTTAGCCAATTGGCTAAGAAGCTCCCCTTTCTATTTTATTCTTGTTTGTTATTCCAAACACTCATTCGTTCTCTTAGATTAGAAGTGTGTAGCTCTAACTGAATCCCATCTGGATCGAGAAAGTTGACGGTCCAGCCTACTCCCCTTTTAACAGGTCCTCTAATGATTCGTACTTCGTGGGTACGGAGTACCTGTAAAGCCTCCTCGAAATGTTCTTCCGCTATACTAAAGGCAATGTGGTCTATCCCAATTACACTGCCCATTAATTCAGTGTATTCTGGCTTTTCAATGATGCAAATCCATGCGCTTCCCCATTCCAGATAAGCATCTGTATTCCCTTTGTGTATTAGCTGAAGACCCAAAATACCAGTATAAAAATTCAATGAGCGTGATAAATCACTTACATTAACCGTTACATGATTAAATCCTTGGACCTTCATCTCCGCTCATCCCCTCAGACTTCTCAAACCAGAATAGAGACAATTCTCTTGCGTTTCTCTGAATCCGGATCTTGAGTTACTCGCATCTCTTCATCAAAGATCAGTGTAGGACGTCCTTCCAGATTATACTCAGGCCATGATAGCTCAGATGTCGCTGGGTCTCCTCGATGAGCAAAGGCAATCCATGCCGCATGCATACTTTCAGCCAATTTTTGCATTGCGGGTGTAATTTCCGCACCCAAGCGAGTTACATGAGACAGATTGTTAAAAGCATAGACAATTTCCGCACCATGTACAGCTTTGTTTAACAATGGATGGCCAGGGACCGTCCCATCAAAACGATACATCCACACAGGCGCATAGGCCAATTGATTCTCAGCTAAGGATATAGAGGTTCCCCAGAAATATAGATCCGTTAGAATCTCCGCCTGTCCCTCCCATGTAGAAGAATAGTGGCTGGCAACCTCCGCCAGACTTCCAGTTCCCATCATCTGCTCCAGCGCCTTGAGCGATTCATCAAAGTCTGCACCTGGTGTTTCTCCCCTGAAAAATAAATTCCCCTCATCTCGATTGGTTCCAATCATCAAAGGAATACCCTGGGCCGATCCTTCTGCCACAGCCTGTGAAGGATCTACAGGAAGTGTATCCCCATCAATGACAGGCTGAAATAACATGCCTATTGAACCACCCGTTAATTTAATGGTCATTCTTGTGGCTGCATCTATAATTTGTTCCGCTGAGAACGTATTAAGTAGGCTAGTATCTCCATCAGGAGAAATGCCTAGTTCAGTAAGTAATGCTACAGCAATATCTTTTCCTTGCTGATTTGGCAAGGTTTGAGCAGCCCCACTTTGCATGATCGCTCCAGCAAATAATCCCTTTGCAGCAGGCATAGCCAGAAGGGCAGCGATACTCATGCTGCCAGCTGATTCTCCAAATACCGTAACTCGCTGAGGGTCGCCTCCAAAGGCGGCAATATTAAGCTTTACCCATTCCAGCGCGGCAATTTGATCCAGCAAGCCTTGATTAGACGCAAATCCATCACCAAGCGAAGACAGATGCATAAAACCAAATGGTCCCAGTCGATAATTAATCGTCACCAAGACTACATTACCGTTCTTCGCGAAGCTAGTGCCATCAAACTGTGGCTGACTTCCAGCACCAGTCACAAATGTACCCCCGTGGATCCAGAACATTACAGGAAGTGCCTCGCCTGGGGATGCAGGTGACCATACATTTAAATATAAACAATCTTCAGAATGACGAGGTGTTAAGCCACCGAAACGCGTACCTCTCGTATCCGCTGGCTGATGGCTAACTGGACCAAATTCAGAAGCATCTCTAATTCCGCTCCAAGCTTCTGGTGGCTGCGGCGCACGAAATCGAAGCTCTCCAACTGGTGGAGCGGCAAAAGGAATTCCACGCCAAACGTTCACGCCATCCTCCTCTCGTCCTTGAAGCTTACCGTAAGAGGTTACTGCTATCGGTCCTACCATTACATTTCACCCTTCCACATTATTCCTTATTCTCTTCAATCTGCTTATACAATCCGGACTGGAACCGGAACCATTGAAAAATATGTGTAAATACAACCTTGAGCACCGCGTAACCAGGAACTGCAAGGATAATGCCAAGAACGCCAAACATTTTGCCGGCAAAAATAATCACAAAAATGATCGTGATCGGATGAATCTTCAGTGTCTTGCCCATAATCTGCGGTGAGATAAACTTTCCTTCAATCAGCTGTACAGCCGTCCAAACGATGATCATCTTCAGCAGCATAAATGGTGAAGTGACCATGGCTACAATTAAGGCTGGTGTAATAGCAATTGCCGGACCCAAATAGGGAACAACTGCTGTACATGCAGCAGCAATAGCAAGAACAAGTGAATACTCCAGACCAATAATCAAGTAGCCAATATAGAGCAGCGCACCAATGCAGCAGCTTACTATAATTTGCCCTCGAATATAGGATGATACCTGGGCGTTCATTTCCGACATTACCATCCGAGTCTGCGGCTGCAGCGCGGTAGGTACAAATTTCAAAATGTAATCTGGCAATCTTTTTCCATCACGAAGCAAGTAGAATAGAATAAACGGTGTCGTCACCACCGCCAGCACAATCTCCGTAACGGCTCCGACGAAGCTCCCTACACCTGTTAGCGCATTATTCAGAAAAGAAGTGCCCCAAGCCGTAATTTTACTGGTGATTTCACTTAGGTTGGTTCCTATACTATCTTGAACTTGACCAAAGAATTCGCTTCCCGTCAGATTCATAAATCGTTCCTGGATCAAGTCACTATACCTTGGAAAATCGTCAATCAAACCAGATAATTGCGTTCGAAGAATCGGAATCACCATCACCAGAATCAACGTAATAATACCCGCAATTAACAGATAAAGAATGATGATTGCATACACACGTTTCATCCTGAATCTTTTTCCCATTAGGTCTACTAACGGATTCAGCAAGTAATAAGCGATACCGGATAGTAACAATGGTGCAGCCACCGTGTGCAGCAATACAGATATAGGCGTAAAAATAAACGGTATCTTTGAGAACACCAGGATAGTTACCCCAGTTAACAATAAAATAAGTAAGGTTACCACAAATTTATTGTTTAGAAAAAACTTCTTAAACTTCCCCGGCCACACCTGCAGCCTCTCCATCGAACCCTCTCCCCCATGCGCCACCTTATATGAAGTGTTATTTTATTCACTTTTTAATAGCATAGTCAACGTTAGGGGCGCAAGTCAAATTTGATATCCGCAATTCTGCCCGCCTTCACAAAACCAATCGATTGATATACTTTGTTAGAATCCGGGTTTTTGGCATCTGCTACGCCATAAATTCTGCAATCGTAGTACTGTATTCTTCAGTCGCAAGCATCATATATGTATGAAAAGTTTCTTCATGTAATTCACAAAAAGATTCCGCAAACAACTGCGCCGTTTCTGCATGATCATCCACTGTAAACCTCTTAAACATGTCTATTCCCCCTAGCTCTTCCTTTCATTCAATCATAATCCTCTACTAAACAAAAAGAAACGAAGTTGCTTTCCTGAAAAGACAAAAAAATACCGCCAGCGCATTGACGGTACTTCAATCATTTCTAATTTGATTTCACTTAGCTGCGAAGCTTCGATCAGCGGACAGCTATTTTTTCTTCTTCCCTTTAGCTCCCTTGTCATTTACAGCCATCAGCTGACCATCATATGTATACAGCAGATGATCTTCAAGTCTCTCGCCCTGTAAATGCTTCCGTACTAGCGATTTCGCTGATTTAGGTGTGATCTCTTTATACCACACACCTTCAGGGTATGCGATCACGACGCAGGAATCTGAACATCTACCATTACAACGGGTTACCGTCGTATGTATAAGACTCTGTGCACCTTGCTTTTCAATCTCATCTTCTATCGCTTCAGCTACCTCTTCACCTTTATGTTTCTTGCAGCTGCTACCATTACATATCAACAAGTGACTTACGGTTCCTTGTAAATTCCAAGTTGTCATGAAATCCCCATTCCTTTCATACCTAAAAATATTCGTTAGCGGATTATTCTAAACACTATCATAAGAGCCATTATAGTCAATAGAAAGAAAGACTGGTATACTATAATTGAGAATGATTATCATTGAAAAAAGGGAGCGATTTCTACCATGCCCATCCAATCCGGCGGGATGCCACATCATTCCCATCCTTTTTATATGCCTGTTAAGATTAGTAGCCTAACAAGTCTTTCCCACTACGCAACCGATAACATCCCAGCTACGAATTCCTGTATTATGTTAGTCTGGGAAGGTAAAGGTCAGCTTGAGATAGATGGCGAACTTCATAGCCTCGAATCCGGAAGCATCATGACCTTTGCTGCAACTTCAAAATTGAAGCTAAAGACTGAGCAACAGTTACAGGGGATGTGGATAGAGTACACCAGTATGCCCAACTATAGGCAAGAGCATTATTTTCTAAATGGCAGCCCAGCCTTACACCACGCCTCCACACAATTGATCGCACTGTCTGGTGAGCTTTACAGTGCTTGGATAGAACCCGATGATCGGAAACCGTTTAAGGTCCAGCAATTATTCACTCAATTCATCGTGGATCTTCATCATGAACTGGCTGCAAAAAAGGAGACGTCAGGAAGCTGGATTGAAAATGTGTTTGAATACATAGAAGCTCATTACAACGAAGATATTACTCGGGAGCAGATGGCTACGTTAGCTGGGGTAAGCCCTGAACACTTCTCACGTACCTTTCGTAAAATTATGGGTCAAACTTTCAGCGCTTATATTACACTGTTAAGAATCCGCAGAGCACAGCAGCGAATCCTCACCAGTTCCCCAAATCTAACAACGCTGGCGCATGAGGTTGGTTATGAAGAAGGAACTTATCTGAGCCGTAAATTCAAGCAGCTTGTGGGTCTTTCACCTACAGCCTATCAGAATAAGAACAAAAAAATTGTTGCTTTAAACTACAATCACACAGCTATCCTACGGGTACTGGAAATTATGCCTCAACTCGGTGTTTATTCGGATTGGCATCGGAGCTTAGAGCAAGTGCCAGCCTCCAAACAACTTACGATGAACGAAGGTAACTCTTCCCTTCTATTTGATTCGATAGCTTTAGCAGAACCAGATATCATTATCAGCTACAATATTCTTGAGAATAAGATGCTGACTCCAGTTGCTCCGGTCATTGAATTACCCTTTATGCAAATGAGCTGGCGAGAGCAATTTGGTTTGATCGCTGATGTAGTCAACCGGCGACAGCGAGCAGAAGAATGGTTAGGTCATTACGATGGGCTCTGCCATACTGCCAATAAGAAACTGAATCATTCGATAGGATCGGAAAGAGGGACCGCTATCGTTTGGGAGCTTAGTTCCCGAGCAGCTTATTGTTTCAGTAGCAGTTACGGTAGGGGGTGTCAGATTTTGTACGGAGATCTTGGATTCAAGCCACCATCCATCATTATGGAGAACGGAATAATGGATTCAGGGTATCTAGTGTCATCTATTGAGGAAATCGGAACCTATCCTGCAGACTATATTATTATCACTAGTATCCCATCATCTTCTGAGGGAAGAAAACGCCTCTCTCGCCTTCTGCGTTCTCGTGATTGGAAGCAGTTAGATGCAGTCCGTAACAATCGGGTATACATCCTGAACAAGGGTGACATGTTCTATGGATTTGATCCGCTGTCTTCTCAAGCACAGCTTAAAGAATTGCTGCGTGTGATGACATCATAAATATGCACAAACGAAGATCATATTCGTCCATAGTAAATAACTAGAGAAGATTGTAAAGTTCTTATTGAGAATGATAATCAATTACCATAGGAGGAACAACAAATTGCATAATCTACAAAAGAATACTTCGAAACAGAATCATTGGCTTCTATTTCCCTTCATGCTGACGTTAATTCTAGTCCTATCAGCTTGTGGAAATTCCAATACTACGGTGGAGAATACAGGTGGTACCAGTAACACCAGTAATACAACAGCAGCAACACAAGCACCAACCGAAACTAATCAAGAAGCAGAAAGTGCTGAAACCCCTACTGTCAAGACAGTAAGTACCGTAAAAGGTGATGTTGAAATCCCTGTTCATCCTAAACGAATTGTCGCTGAGGAATACTTGGGAAGTCTAATAGCTCTTGATACCATTCCTATCGGAGCTCCAGGCTTGACCTTAGAGAATATGTATTATAAGGAGGCTCTTACCGGTGTTACAGACACAGGAGCGTACGGTAAAATGTCACCTGAAAAAATCATCGCACTAAATCCTGACTTGATTATTTCGGGACAAGCAGAAAGCTATGAAACGCTTAGCAAAATTGCTCCTACCATCATTGTGCCTTACGGGGATTTAAAAGATGCTCATGCAGAATTAACCTATTTCGGAGAACTCCTTGGAAAGGAACAAGAAGCAAAGAATTGGCTTGCAGATTATGACAAACGGATAGCCGAAGCTAAAGCAAAAGTGGACAAGGTCCTCCCGGCAGATGCAACCTTCTCCATCATGGAAGACGGTGGAAAATCCATCTGGGTCTATGGCGATAACTTTGGCCGAGGCGGACAGCCCATCTATCAAGCGCTTGGTCGCAAGCCGCCTACAGAAGTAGCGGCGGAGATTATGGAGAAGCAATGGGCGGAAATATCTAAAGAAGCGTTAACTAAGTATGCCGGAGATTATATTATCTTAACCTCAAATAACCTTACAGAAGCTGATTACAAGGCTGATTCATTTTGGGGCAACCTTCCTGCTGTCAAAAATGGACACCTCTATGTTTGGAAAGAAGAACGTTCCTGGTATTATGACCCCATCGCGGTATTAACCCAGACCGAAGAGCTGGCCGATTGGCTAATAAATAATAAATAATGCATGAGGAAAAGGGATGTCCGAAGCCATAGCGGCTAAGCGGACATCCCTTTATTGTTGTACAAAATTCCTACTAAGATAACTTATATGCATCTAAAGGCGTTTTATCTGTGAGTGATTTTATCTCACGCTTCAAATTTAACTTATTGTAGGGACTTCAACAACGTGACTATCTCATCCAGCTGCTTGTCCAGCGCATAAGCATCAGAGAGATAATAAGTTTTGAGATCGTAGGTGAACACATGACCCGCCTTAACAGCAGGTAGACTTTGCCAGAAGACACTGTCCAGAATGTCCAGCTTGTCCTGCTCCACACCACGGCTGAAGCCTTGGAATATATAATCAGCTTCTCCTAGATACTCGGGCAGCGTTTCGAGAGAAAGGGAAGCCCAGCCTTCCTTAAAGGCTACCTCTTCGACAAGATCAGGTGCATGCAGCCCCAATCCGTTGTATATAATCTCTCCACCACGCCCATATGACGAACCGTATAGATACAGCTCTTTACCGGCAATTTCAAAGATTGCCACCTTTTTGTCAGCTGCGATCAGATCGGCCAATTCCGCTTTCTTCGCTTCCAGCTTCTGATTGAAATCCGCCACCCATTTTACAGCCTGCTGCTCCTTGTTCAAGATTTTCCCGATCTCGATCAACCGTTCCTTATAGTCGTATTTGCCCCAAGGAATAAAGACAGTCGGAGCAATCTTGGAGATTTGCTCATAGGTATCTTCCTGATAAGTGATAATCAAATCCGGCTCCAGGCTCGTTATTTTCTCCAGGGACACCGTCATGTCATCGCCCACTACTTCTACACCTGTAAGCGCCTCTTTGAAATATGGATGGTTCAAGATGTCATTCCCAGCTACGGCAATGGGCGTCACCCCCAGCGTCAGAAGATCACCGATAAAGTCTTGTACCGGAATTACAATTCTTTGTGGATTGCGTGGGATCTGCACCGGACCTTTGTCGCTTTCGTATGTCCAGTACTCTGCATCAGCAGCCGGCTCCGTGCTGTCAACTACAGAATCATTAGTGCTTTTAGCCACTTCAGCAGACGTGCTAGCTGGAGTATTTCCCTGATTAGCAGCTTGTCCGCATGCGCTCAACATTAGCACCAGCGTAAGCACAACGGCTATCATCCTTGTTTTTCCTAACGATATTACTCTGTACAATGTAAATCCCCCTTGAGACTTTATATTATTATGATATTGATAATCAATATCATTTAGATCCTTGTTTAATATAACGTCTCCGTGGGAAAACATATATACACGCTAATACATCAATTTGGCTATGGACGATTGTCAGCATAACTTATGGCCGGTTAACAAATCTGTCTGTATCTCCAACTGACGTTCGAGTGCAAGCCCTTCGCTGCCCCAAAATTCCTCAAGCTTGAGGTAATATATACGTTCATTCCTGAATGCTGGAAGATTGCGCCAAACCACACTCTTGCTAATTCGTTTACGTGTTCTCGACATCCAGTCCTCTCGTCCTGATACAACCACAAACATATGGTCAGCCGCGTATATTGGCAATTCCGACAGTGAGATGCATAGATGATCATTCCGCTCCAGAACATCTGACCTTACCTTGTCCGGCGGAGCTAACCCTAGCATTGGATACAGATTGTACACACCTCGGGCTGTATGATTCCAGATATAAATGCCGTTATCTTGCCTAATCTCATACACCGCTACCGTTTCACCAGATTCAATTAGTGAGGATAAGCGCTGCTTGGCCAAATCTATTTTCAAATGATAGTGCCTTATCCATGCCTCTGCCCTCTCCTCTTCTCCCAGCAGTCTGCCGAATAAACGAATCTGTTCTAAGCGGTCCATTTCATCACATTCCACCGTAACTAGTGGACCCAACTTTTCCATGCATTTAAGCTGACGGGGGCCCAGATAGGTCGGTGCAATGACTATATCAGCTTCCAGTCCAGACAAGTCCGCTTCCGCCGGACATCCCTGCAACTCAAACGATCGTACATCCGCCAGTTCCGGCTGTAAAAGCAATGAGTAGTTCATCACATCTTTTTCAACCGCGACAGGCTTCACACCCAGCGCAAGTAAATCCCCGAAAAATTGCAACGCTACAATCCGCTTCGGTTTGGGACGCAAACGGAAATCTGTTGGAGTCATCCCGGTGACTTGCTTGAATTTCCGGCTCAGATATAGTCCATCTGAATAGCCTACTTTTTGAGAAATTTGCTGGATTGTTGCTTGGCTGGACATCAAATATTTTTTCGCTTTATTCACTCTTAAATGAGCTACATATTCGGTGAAGCTCCACCCCGTCTGCTTGCGGAACCATACTGAGAAATAGCGAGGATTAAATCCCATCATTCTAGACATCATCTCTCGCGTAATCTCCTTTTGGATGTTCTGGTGAATATAAGAGAGCATTCTGAAATATAAACTATCCGTAATGTCTGCTTCAGTATCAACCTCTACAACCAGTTGATGCAGCTGATGCAGCAAGGATTGAATTCTATCTGCCTGTGCTTCTAAATTATTGGCAGCAACGTCTTCCAATTCGCTGAATAAGCGGGTTATTTTATTCGTCGTACGTACTGGTAAAATACCATTGACCGGAAAAAATTCACGGCAAAGTCCATAGACCAATTCTTGCTCAGTGCTATTGCTTAGCCCATATACCTCATAGGAGATTGCTAGAACAGAGATAACGGTCTCTAATGGAGCATTAATATGATAAGTCGTACCTGCACTTAAAAAAAGAATTTCACCTATTTTAAGAGCTACTGTCTCTCCTTCAATGATTATTAGAACGGTAGCTTCTATTGGTGTCAGGAAGAGTGGGGACTGGGCAATCTGGAGATTACTGATGTGACCACCGCCGCATTGGCGTTTCCCAGCCTCTTTTAACATATAAATTCTGTGAACCGGGTTATTATTAGATAGCTTCATTCCTGCTCCCTTCCAGATCATCAGGCTATTAAACCTTGAAATATAAAGAAGGCGCATAAGGCTTCTCTCCGCTCGAAATGGATAAGAAGCCCTATACGCTCAACATTAAAATCAAACCTATTCCTTAAGAATTTACCGCTATTAATGGTCGTCAACGACACCAAGCGCCTTATTCTTCTCTTTGAACCGCTCATTGTGAGAAGAAACATATGCAGCCTTAGGTGCAGAGGGGTCCATATACAGTTTGGCGCTGTTCAGCGCAAGCACTGCATCGGTAAAGGTTCCGGCGATTAACCGGACCTTGCTGCTATAATCCACAAAGTCACCTGCTGCAAAAATACCCGGAAGATTCGTCTCCAGCTTTCCGCTCACATTCGCACACCACTCGCCCATATCAATGCCCCATTCCCGTAACGGACCAAAATCGCTTTTCAGGCCATGATTAACAATAACAGCATCTACCTCATACTGCTCACTCTCACCTGTTTCGATATGGCTAATCGTAACCTGATCAATGGTCTCACCATTACTGCTGTGTAATTGGCTTACTGCGTAGGGCACGCGAACATTAACTGAGGATTCCTTCATTCGCACAATATTTTTCTCATGACCACCAAACTGTTCACGACGGTGTACAATCGTTACACTTGCTGCGATGGACTCCAGTTCATTCGCCCAGTCTACTGCGGAGTCTCCTCCGCCGGAGATCAGTACTCTTTTACCACGGAATGGCTCTAGCTCCTGAACGGTATAATGAAGATTCGTCACCTCATAACGGTCCGCACCTTCAATTTCGAGCTTAGCCATTTGTAAAATTCCGTAACCAATAGCCAGGATGACCGTACGAGTCCAATGCTGCTCACCTGTAGCCGAGGTCAGAATATAAGTTCCATCTTCCAGACGCTCATGATGCGTGATCTGCTGTCCAAAAATAATCGTAGGGTCAAAGGTCTGTGCCTGTTGAGCAAGCTGATCTATCAATTGACGACATAGTACAGGTGTTACCCCACCTACATCCCAAATCATTTTCTCAGGATATACGAGCATTCTCCCCCCGAGCTCCTCCTTCGCTTCAATCAACTTCGTCTTGAGGTCTCTCATTCCACTATAAAAAGCTGTATACATCCCAGCAGGTCCGCCGCCAATAATCGTTACATCGTATAATTCCAGTTGATTGTTCATTATGTCCCTCCAAAAGTATATTCTATTGATGTCCTGAGCTACTTACGCCCCAAACTGAGCCTCATGTAGTCGGCTGTAAATTCCGGTAGTCTGTAACAGTTCTTCATGTCTGCCTTGTTCAGCGATACCACCTTCCGCAACGACAACAATACGGTCGGCATTCTTGATCGTTGCCAATCGATGAGCTATAACAAGCGTCGTACGACCTTGTGACAACTCCGCAAGTGCTTCCTGAATTGCGGACTCCGTCTCGGTATCCAACGCCGATGTGGCTTCGTCTAGAATGAGAATCGTTGGATTCTTCAGGAACATCCGGGCAATGGACAGCCGCTGCTTCTGACCTCCAGAGAGCTTAACGCCCCGCTCCCCGATCATAGTATCCAGCCCAGCAGGCTGGGATTTGATCAGCTCTTCCAGTTGGGCGCGCCGTGCTGCCTCCCAGATTTCTTCATCGGAGGCACCCAACCGCCCGTAAGCGATATTCTCACGGATGGTTCCGTCAAATAGAAATACATCTTGCTGTACAATCCCGATGTGTGAACGAAGAGATTCAAGCTTCATGGAACGAATATCAATTCCATCAATGCTAATGTTACCCTCACTTACATCATAGAAGCGAGGTAGTAAACTACAAAGCGTTGTCTTACCCGCACCAGATGGACCGACCAGAGCAACCGTCTCTCCTGCTTGAATCGATAGATTCACATTTTGGAGTACGTTCTCTTTATCGCTGTATGCGAAAGCCACATCATGGAAGGTTATATTCCCCTTAAGATCATGAACTGTCTTAGCGTCAATCGCATCATCAACATCCGGCTCCGTCTCCAGCAGTTCGAGATAACGTTTAAAACCTGCAATGCCTTTGGGATAGGTCTCAATGACCGAGTTAATCTGTTGTAATGGTCCTAAAAATACATTGGACAACATCACAAAAGCAATAAATTCACCGTAGGTCATTTGCTTCTGGATTACAAAATATGTTCCGCATACGAGAACAAATAACGAGACCAGTTTCATGAGAACAAAGCTAAAGGATGAATTCCAAGCCATAATTCGATAGGTCATCAGCTTTGTTATACGGAAGCGTTCGTTATTGACCGCAAAACGGGAAATTTCATGATTCTCATTAGCAAAAGCTTGCACAACGCGGATCCCGCTTACATTGTTCTCCACGCGTGCGTTATAGTCAGCAATGTCCGCGAACATGATGTGGAAGGCTTTAGACATTTTCCGGCTGAAGTACATGGATAAATAAATCATAAGCGGAACGATCACAAACGTCAGAATAGCTAATTGCCAATTGATACTGAGCATAATGCCGAACACACCGAGCAGCGTCATTACTGCTATAAAGAGATCCTCTGGCCCGTGGTGGGCAATCTCACCGATGTCCATCAAATCATTTGTCATCCGGGATACTAGATGGCCGGTCTTGTTGTTGTCAAAGAAATTGAAAGATAACTTCTGAACTCGGTCAAAAAGCTTTTTTCTCATATCCGATTCGATATTAATCCCCAGCTTATGCCCCCAGTAAGTGACGACAAAATGCATAAAGGCACTGACAATATATATCCCCAGCAAGCCGAGGCATGAATAGAGTATCCATCTCCAATTGCCGCTTGGCAGCAGATCATCTACTACCCGGTTAACGGCTAACGGAAAGACCAGTTCAAGTAGTGCAGCAGCAATAGCACAAGAAAAATCAAGAATAAACAATCCCTTATAGGGCCTATAGTAAGCAAAAAAACGACGCAACATGTTAATAATTCGCTCCTTCTGGTGAGAGATCAGCCTACTTTCATCAAGATTTCGTACGGGCTAACAAATACAAAAAGTATGGTGCTCCAATTACAGCTACAACGATACCCGTAGGAATCTCAGACGGTTGAAGGATCCAGCGTCCAATGGTATCCGCTGTAATAACGAGTAGTGACCCAAGCAGTGCCGAAGTTGGAAGCATGAGTTGATGCTTCGGCCCAACTAACCGTCTCGCCAAATGGGGTCCGACCAATCCCACAAAACCAATTCCACCGCTGACAGCGACACTCGCCGCTGCTAATCCTACCGCAGCCGCAAGAAGCCGAAATTGTTCCTTCGTTACTGCAGCACCAAGTCCCACAGCGGTCTGCTCCCCTAGATTCAGTACGTTCATCACCCTTGCCTTATAGATGACATAAGGCACCAGAATAAGAATCCACGGTAGGAGTGAAAGTACAAACTTCCAGCTTGTTCCCCAAATGCTGCCTGCTAGCCAAGTAGCGACGAATTGGTATTTTTCTGGATCAAGCCTTAGCGTAAGCACGATCATAGCTGCACTCATCCCAGCTGCGACAGCTACACCAGTCAACAGTAGACGCATAGGCGATATTCCTTGGTGCCGTTTATAAGCTAGAGCATAGATTAAGGCAGCTGTAAGCCCCGCGCCGACGAACGCTACCATTGGCAGCAGATACACTGGAGCCGCGGTTGCCGTAGGGTAAAAAGAGATTAACAGCATAACCATAATTCCTGCACCAGCATTAATCCCTAAGATACCAGGGTCCGCTAACGCATTACGAAAGACGCCCTGCATCACAGCACCGGATACAGCCAGACCTGCCCCAATTAGAACGGAAATCACAATACGTGGCAGCCGAAACTGAAACAAGATTAACTCCTGCTTGTCGGTTCCTTTACCGAACAATGTATTAATCAACTCCATAGGAGTCAAACGTATGTAACCTGTATTCATACTAATAATAAAAGCAATCACAATTAGTACAGCCAACGAAATCATGATAATTAAGCCCCGTTTGTTTTTGGCGGCTTCGAAGGAACCGAATGTCGTCTTTTCCATCATTACAGCTCCCTCCTTTCTTTACGTGCAAGATAAAGGAAGAATGGTACACCAATCAGTGCAATAATAGCGCCAAGTGGCGTTTCATTAGGTGGATTAATCATCCGCGCAGTTAAATCTGCAAATACAGCAAGTAGACTGCCGAGGATCGCTGAACAAGGAATAATCCATCTGTAATCGACACCCACAAAAAATCGTGTCAAATGCGGAATAATCAGTCCAATGAAACCAACTGCACCAACTACGGCAACCGATGATCCAGCCAAAATCAATACGATTAATGCACCTGCCAACTTCACAAGCCCTGTACGCTGACCTAGACCTTTCGCAACATCGTCACCTAAACTGAGCATCGTGATCGATCGAGAGATTACCATTGCACCAATTAAAGCGGCCCCAATCCAAGGGAACATGATTTTGAGTTGGATCCATTTCGTTCCAGCCACGCCTCCCGCGTACCAGAAGGCTAAATCTTGACCGATGTGAAAATATAAAGCTACCCCTTCACTCAGCGCCGACAAAAGAGCACTAAAAGCAGCACCGGCCAGCACCAAACGAGCAGGAGTTAATCCTCCCTTAGCAAGTGATCCTATTCCGTATACGACGCCCGCACCTACGCCTGCACCCACGAAAGAATATAGAATCAAATACATAAACGATAAATTTGGAAAAAAAGCAAAACATAATGCGAGGGCAAATCCTGCGCCTGAGTTGATACCCATCAGACCTGAATCAGCCAATGGATTTCGCGTCATCCCTTGCATAATGGCACCTGCAACTGCAAAGCTAGCCCCTATCATTGCTCCGCCAAGTACACGAGGTAATCTTAATTCTCTAATAATCTGATGATCCATGATCTCCGGATCAAAGTGAAACACAGCTGACCATACCACAGACAGCTTAATATCTGCTGCACCGAAGGAGACGGAAACAGCGATTCCTAATAATAATAGCGCCAGACCGCCGACCAAGATTAATGTTGCCGCCCAAGGACGCGAACGAAATTCTCGTTTAACTACTCCTTTATCGGCTCCTATCCTGGTAGTTATCTGTTGATTCATGAATGCCACCCTATTTCTATGAAATTGATTCTCATTATCATTAGACTATTGTAAATTACATTTCCTAGGTTTGGCAATAGATAGATTTAATTGGTACCATTTAATTTATTGCATTGACAGAAATTCTAAGCTTTGATACAGTTCAAATTGATAATAATGATGATAATGATTCTCATTATTATCATTTGGTACATATACTTAGGGAGGTTTACCATGCTAAAAAGAAAGACCCTTTTCCCCATCCTGACACTCGTAATGTTATTGTCTGTATTTGTGACGGCTTGCGGGGGAAACAACAATGCTTCATCTAATACACCAACAGCGACAACTGAAGCAACAACAGCCCCGAGTGCAGAGGCAACAGCTGTTCCTGATGCTTCCGCTGCCGAAATGCGCAGCTATGAAACTACTAAAGGTACTGTTCAAATCCCAGTTAAACCTCAGCGGATCGTCACAGATTATTATGGTGGGGAATTACTCTCCGTTGGAGCTAACGTCATAGGCGTTGAACCTAGTACTTTTGATAACCCCTTCTTGAAAGACCTGCTCAAAAACACACAAGATGTTGGTGCTCCAGTCAACGCTGAGAAAGCACTAGAACTTGCACCTGATCTAATTGTAGTTATGTACGATGACAACTATGATGCTTTATCCAAAATCGCTCCAACCATTCATATTCCATACGGAACTGCTACGAACATCTATGAAACCGTAAAACTGTTTGGAGATATTGTAGGAGCACCTGATAAAGCTGAGCAATTCATTGCTGACTTTGAGAAAAAGGCTGCTGAAGGCCGCGAAAAGCTTAAAGGTGTCGTGAATGAAAATGATACATTCGGAATTTATGAGCTGACTGACAAAGGTGAGCTATGGACCTTCGGAAACAATGCGGGCCGTGGTGGACAAGCCCTCTATAATGCACTTAAGCTGAAAATGCCTACTAAGAACAGCAATGACAACCAAACACTGCAGCTATCCATGGAGCTGTTGCCAGAATATGCAGCGGACTACATGTTCCTAACTACTTATGATCCTGATAAAAAAGGTGATAAGCTGAAAGAGCTGAAGGAATCACCCGTTTGGAACGGACTTGCTGCTGCGAAGAACGACCATCTGTTCTACAACGATTTTGATACTTTCTATCGCTATGATCCTATTGCCATTACCGCACAAATTGATCTGTTCGTTGATATGATTCTTGAGCGCAACGGTAAGAAATAAGAATAGACACATAAAGAAACACCCCACTTATTAGGCATCGCCTAAGTGGGGTGTTTTGGTTATACATAAGAAGTTTCTATTAAATTTATATCATCTAGTATATTCATTATACTCATCAGTGTTATTTAATTTTTTGTACATATACTCATCATTTTTAAGCTTATAGAGCTGCCCCATCCCCGCAAATACGAAAAACAGCACCAAAATTAATCCATACGCATAGGTGAATTCACCAATATAAAAGCAAGTGACTATCGCAACAAGGGTCAAGATCATTAATGCGACTGCAATTCTGGAAAAAATCTTTTTCAAATGGAATCCCCCCTACGTTTTTATTTGTTAATATTATCATAATTGGAATTAAATTCACATCTTGTATTATTCGTTGTAGGAACATCAAGCAGTTCGATATGAGCCAGCATATTGCGAGTGTATATTTTGGTGTATATACGATAAAAGAGGACTTGTAATAAAAGATACGCTCCGCCTACCAACAAACAAAACCACATCGGCTCCAGAGCTGTAGACATTTCAACCCTGGAAGAACTAACAACATAAAAAGAAGACAATGCAATGCCTAATGCATACGGGAGAAAAAACAGCACTTTTAAGGGGCCGCCTATAATGCGAGCCACGTCCTTAGAAGTAATTCCAATCTTGTTCAGCTTCCTGAATTTGATCCTTTCACGCTCTAAATCGGTCTGAATACTGAAATGAAGCACTATCCCGGAGGCGCCGAAAAATATTAAACCAACAAATGAAATTACGAAGATTCCAAATCGGCCAGACTCCTGTAACTGTAGATAGTCACTTATTCTAGACTTCGTAGAGAATACGAGGGCCTCTTGCCGCTCATTGCCATACCAGGACTCTGTATTGTCTTTGTTATATTTGGCTAAAGCGGCATTTAACTTAGCATCTATATCCGCAGTTTTTTTCCAATCCTTAAAATTCAGGAGCTGAAGGTTACCGATCGCTTTTTTATTTTCCGCTTTCAGCGCCATATAATCCTCTTCGTTAACAATGACATGAAGACCATTCATAAGATTCGGCACAGGGTTAAATAGCATTTTAAATATAAGTCCTTGTGAGTACAACGTATGATTCCCGGAAGAAAGCTTCATTTCGAAGGTGGGCATCTCTGGTCTTTGATTCTTCCATTCTTCTCCTCGAGCAACTAAGGCAAGATTAAGAAAGTGATCTTTCTCCACATGATAATCAGTGCCGATTAATGCATTTATATTCTGGTCCAGAAATATTTTGAAATTAAACAAGTCGATATACTCCAGCTTTTGGTGTGAAAGCAGCGGCGTGGCGCCATGATCCGTGATCTCGCTTAGTATTTTTGGTGAGATACTATTTTTTCCGAATACTTCTGAATAGGCAATATCATATGGATTGTTTGCAACAGGAATATCCTCAGCATTCCAGGTCAAATAAAAAATAATACCGCTTAGAGAAATTGTTATGAAGACGAGGAAGGTGATAAGAGAAAGCACTATTTTGGAGCGACCAAGGGTATAGATCAAATTGGAACTAAACAGCAGGTGCTTGTGATAGGTTCTGCTTGATCGCGATATAAAAAGTTTCATCCAGTCCCCAAGTCCTGACAGCAGCAAATAGACACCCACCATACTTACTCCCAGATTGATTAACATCATACGGGCATCATCAGGACTGTAATGAGTAATCATATCATAAACGGAGATCGCCAGTAGTACGACTCCGATGATCCCTGTGATTTTACCATGAAGAAGGCTACGTTCTGCGGTTCTGGATTCTTTTAGAAGGCGTACAATGTTGTATCTCAGCGTTAATATTAATTGGGTTCCAATCACAGCTATGTAAATAATCCCGAAGAATTTAATGGTATACAGATAACTTTCCAGCGTAAGTGAAAAAGAACTGCCCCCTATATTAACAAACAACGAGATGATGATGAAGAAAAGACCGGAGAAGACCGACCCTGCACCTAAACCCGTGAGAATCGAAGCTAATGCGATCATGCTATTTTCTAACAAAATAATTTTACGGATATTGTGGCTCGTCATTCCAAGCACCATTAACAGCCCAAAGTCGCTTTTTCTAAATTTCAAAAAGGCCATTTGCGCATATACAATAAATAGAACAGCAAACACTCTCATAACCAAGAAAGGAGCATATAAATTACCAGACACCATTCCATTTACTTGATAGGGGTCATTAAAATCAGGGTTCGTGTACAGGGAGTAAAAGGCGAAAAAGACCATAATCGTAAAGCTGCTGCATAGGAAAAATAACAAATACCTTCTAAGGTTCGCCTTAAAAATCTGAATAGCCATTCTCCTAAAGGTCATCTTCTCCCCCTCCAATGAAGGCCAGATTCTCCAGAATCCTATCAAAAAATGCTCTCCGTTCATTATTATCCCTAGTAATCTCTAATAGAGCCTTCCCATCCTTGATAAAAAGTACGCGATTACAATAGCTGGCCGCAAAAGGATCATGTGTGACCATCACAATTGTTGCTCCTTTCAGAGCATTCAGTTTGGCGAAGGTCTTCATCACTATACTTGAGGATTTGGAATCCAAATTCCCCGTCGGCTCATCCGCAAAGATCACCTCCGGATCATTAATAATCGCTCTGCTAATCGCCGCTCGTTGTTGCTGTCCTCCTGAAACCATATACGGATATTTATCCTTCACCTCGCCCAGATCAAAGAGCAATAACGTCTCATCTGTCTTGGTATTGATGTCGTCTACCTCTTGGTCATCCAGAACCATGGGCACCATTATATTTTCCCGTAGGGTCAGGCTATCCAGCAGATTGTAATCTTGAAAAACGAACCCCATTCGCTGCCGGCGAAACAGTGCAAGCTCATTCTTAGACATCTCGCTTATACTAGTCTCTGCAATCCGGACTACCCCACTATATTCCGTGTCGATCCCGCTAAGGATGTTTAGCAGCGTCGTTTTACCACTCCCCGAAGGCCCCATAATCGCAACAAGTTCTCCGCTATCCACACTCAGGCTTATGCCGTTTAGCGCCCGAAACACATTCATTTTGCCCTTGCCTTTATATTCTTTTGAGAGATTCTCTACCTCTAGAATAGGCATGCTCGCACCGTCCCCTTCATTGATTGGCGGATTAACATTAAATGGAATTATGTTATTCCTGTAAATACTATAAAACTAAGTGAAGAGAACGGTTGTTAGATTGCTCACAGAACAAGAAAACTTAATTCCTCCTCTATCATTTCCGCTCTCGCAAGAAACAAAGACAAACAAAACCAGTAAAAGCAAGTCCTCCGATAGCTGCCAGTGAGAAGGAAAACGCCCTTACATAATTCGATAAATCTGCTTCCAAAAGAGAATGTTTCAACGAAGTGGAGAACAAAATACCGATTACAGCTACCCCTAACGAGTTTGCTAAATACATAAATGTAGTGATCAGACCTGATCCTGTACCCGTAATCCTTGCTGGTACTGAACTGAGCGTGACGTTGACTAATGGTGTAGTAGCCATGCCGAGACCGAAGCCATATATCAATAATATTAAAATATTTCGTGCGCCCAGCAGATGCGTCGCATCCACATTTAGCTCCCATATAAGCAATAAACTAGAGCATCCCATCATCAGTGCACCTATTTTAAGTACACTCATCCTCCATCTTCTGACCATTCGAGACGAGATCAGGGAAGTCAGAAAAAAACCTATACCTATAGCCAAAAAAACCAAACTTGTATCTTGAACATTATAGTGCAAGCCAAATTGCATATAGTAGCTTAAAACAAAAAAGAAGGAGAACATGCCTAGATAAAGGACAAGCACGGTCGCCAGACCTACACTAAATGTTCTATGTCTGAAAATAGACAGATCGACTAATGGACAATTCCCCTGCTTTCCTTTCCGATTTTCAACCCAGATAAAAGTAAACAACATTAATAAAGCTATAATTAGACAGCCTGAGATCCACAAGGGCCACCCTTGTTTTTGTCCCTCAGATAACGGATAGATCAGCAGAAACAAACCGATCAGCAGTAAGAAGCTTCCCGTCCAATCAATACTGTGCGTCTGCTCGGCTCGTGTTTCAGGAACAATCGGCATTAACAGCAAGACGAGAAGTCCGAAAGGCACATTGAAAAAAAATACCGTCCGCCAACCGAGATCGAACGGATTCCAATTCACAATAGTGCCTCCGAGAATGAATCCGAAAGCGAATCCAATGCCAATCATTGCACCATAAATACCGAAAACAAGCCCTTTTTCCTTTGGCAGAAAGCTGACCTGAAGTGTAGACAAAACCTGAGGCTGGATAAGCGCAGCTGCCATACCTTGTACGATGCGAATAACAATCAGAAATGTCGGATCTGAGGTCAAACCACCCAACACTGCCATAATCGTAAATCCACTCACTCCGATAATCAGCATTCGTTTTCTGCCGTATATATCCCCAAGCTTACCACTAATGATCAACGCCACAGCTAATCCTAGCGAAAATCCGGTGACGATAAGCTGTGCTTCAGAGAAGCTCGCATTCAAGCGATGTTGCATTAATGGAAGGGCGACTTGAATCATATAAGTATTCAATGAAATGAGTAATGTTGGAAGTAGAATAACCCATAGCGCATACCAACGTCGCGAATCAACTTCTTGCATTGTATGACCACCTCTTCATGAAATCTATGATAATGATTATCAATTATAATAGTCTTTTTCTCTACCTGTTAAGGGAGGTTTACTCCTTGATAAGGGAGCAAACACAAAAAAACCTCAAACAGGCAGAATATAGTGTTCGATTCCGAACCCTATGTTCTACTGCATGAAGCCATCTGTAAGTACAAATCCTTCTAGATCCTATTTCGCTCCAAAGTCTGTTGTTCGATACGTTTTAAGTACTCGCTTGGATTGCAGCCGTAGTGCTTACGGAAGGTTGTCGTGAAATTGCTGACATTACTATATCCGACCGAAACGGCTGTTTTTCCTATATTCAAACCTTCTACCTCCATGTACCAAAGTGCCTTCTCCATCCGCTTTATACGAACAAGCTCGAAGATCGTCATGCCAAATAACTCACGGAAACCCTTTTTTAACTTGAATTCATTGATGCCTACCCGCTTGGCTAACTCACGTATGGACAGCGGTTGTTCGAAATGGATTTGCACCAACTCATGTACCCGCTTTAGATTTATAATATCATCAGGCCGGAACGTCATACTCCCGCTCATAGAGCCGTAACCATCGGACTCCCCAAATAAAGCGATAAATTCAAGCGCTTTGCTCTCCATATATAATCGTCTCAATGTTCCATGATAAGTACAATGGATCATTTCAAAGACACATTTTCGAATCGCCGCAGTGTCAGGATAACGGTCAATATTTCCACGATGATGTTTAAGCCAGGTCTCCATCTGTTGTTTCTCCGCTAGATCTCCGGCATAATACAGCAGTTCGCTAGGAGCTAGCCGTATTTCTAACAATTGATTGGAGACACCAGCTTTTTTCTCTTCATACACCTGAACATCCTCTAAAAAAAGAACATTGCCTGTTTGTTTCTCCGTGTGACTTTCCTTGCCGTTCCATTCGCAATAGATTTCTCCACTCACGTTATAGCTTAGTTCGAATAACGGACAAGCTTCCTGAATGTAGAGCTTCATATCTTGTTCGTAAGTTATATCCGTATACATGATCTCCATACCTGGACGAATCCGCGTACGTGTAATGCTTCCCTGACCGATATGCGAGGGTATGGTAAGACGTTGTTCCCACTGGTTGTGCTCAACATGCCCTTCTATCCGCTCTGTAAATTGTTCAAAAAGATCATGAATCTCCAAATTCAATATTTTTAAAGCCATCGAAAGCCTCTCCTTCTTCGCCAATACAATTAAAGCCATTCACAACTCAAATGATAATCGTTATCATTTGGAGGTGTCAACATGGAATAAATCTATAGGAATTTTATCCCCACTTGGGATGAAACCCTAGGTTTACATAAAAAAGCGTTGGTGGATTTTCCTCCTACCAACGCCTATGGTAATGATTATTCATCAAATTTGTTCGTCCAACATCCCCGTAACCTCCATAATCTTCGAGGCTAACAAAAATGAAGGAACTTCATAATCCACGCACTTGAGCTCAACCGCCGCTTCAGGCATTTCATTTACAATCGAAGTCTCTTGCGACTCTACAAGGGTAGATTGGGCGCCAGCTTGTTTGGCAATCAGCATGCCTCTCGCGCCATCGTTTCCCCTTCCGGTCATTAGAATCAAATGCTGCTTCAGACTTTTCAGTCCAGAAATCGATTCGAACAATACATCAACGGATGGACGGTATCCGTTCACTGGAGCTTTCTTGTGAAGTTTGATTCTACATACTTGCCCTTGCTGAACTACGGTCATATGACAATTACCAGGTGCGATATATGCCGTTCCGCCATGTACCAATTGATCATCTTTCGCCTCAACCACCCGTACACTTGAGAATCGATTCAATCGTTCTGCTAATACTTTCGTATACTTGGGTGGCATATGCTGAACGATTAATAAAGGATATGGGAAGTTTGCCGGGAGCGAGCTAATTACGATTTCAAGCGCCTTCGGACCACCAACTCCACATCCTATGGCTACGATTTGATCGAATTCTTCCGTACATCCGTTCTTAGAATTGTCTTCTGCCTGTAGTCCTATCATCACTTTCGAAACAGTAATATTGTTAAGGATAAGGGTTCTCAAAGGAATTTGAGCAGCTTGTTTAATTTTGAATATTAGCTCGTCTTTTATTTGGGATAAATCAGGTCCATGGAATTGAGTGGGCTTGGATATAAAATCTACAGCTCCGTTCTGTAGACCTGTGATAGTTGCTGTTATTCCATCCTTTGATCCCGAGCTTAGGATAAGGATAGGGGTTGGACGTTGCGACATAATACTAGAGAGCGCTACTAAACTATTCAATTCTGGCACTTCTATATCAATCGT
This sequence comes from Paenibacillus sp. B2(2019), assembly GCF_008370385.1. Lineage (NCBI taxonomy): Bacteria > Bacillati > Bacillota > Bacilli > Caryophanales > Paenibacillaceae > Paenibacillus > Paenibacillus sp. B2(2019). The sequence goes on along the minus strand of NZ_VTZR01000024.1, from coordinate 313,722 downwards.
CACGACATCAGGCTTGAATTCTTGAACCATACTAACCGCTTCGGATGCATTTCGAGCTGCTCCAATGACCTCGATAATTGAATCCTCCGCAATAAGGTTCGAGATCTGTTTACGCATCATTACTGAAGTAGCTACAACGAGCACCTTTAACTTTTGCACTACTTCTCCTCTCCTATCAATGATGATCCCCATGACACGGTTTATTTAACTTTAAAAATAGATACGAGTGCATTTAGTTCCTCCGCAAGCTGTGCTAATGCATTAGCCGTTGTTGCCGTTTCACTACTGCTTGCCGCCATTTCTTCCGTTGCTGCCGATATGCTCTCGATCGAGTACAACACCTCTGATGACTGCGCGGCCTGTTCCTCACTGGCAGCAGCGATTTCTGTTACTTTATGAGCGGTATCGTTCACCATAGAGAGAATATGATCAAAGGCTTCCCCATTTTTTTGTGAAAAAGCTACGCCATCGACTACAGCCTTCACGCTATGCTGCGTATTCTTCTGCATTTCTTTAATAATGTCCGTGACTTGCTTAGTAGCCTCACTGCTCCGCTCTGCTAGCTTTCTTACTTCATTTGCTACAACAGCAAAGCCTCGGCCCTGTTCACCTGCACGAGCCGCTTCTATAGCTGCGTTAAGAGCCAGCAGATTGGTCTGTTTTGCAATATCATCAATGACCGCAATGATCTCGCCAATTTTATCTGAGCCTTCTTCTAGTCTAGACATTTGGTTGTTAAGTAACGTCATCCCTTGAATGGAGTCAGTAACCACCGCACCTCCATCCTGAGCAATACGCATCGTATGATCTGACAGTTCTGAGGCTTGCTCTGCACTCTGAGCTACTGAATTAATCGCTTCAGACAATTCTCGGAACAACTCATTCATCGTTTGCGCTGCAGTGGCTTGACTCATACTGCCGCTAGCTACTTCCTCAGTACTTGCTGATATTTGCTGTGCTGCCGCCGAGACACTTTCCGCAGAGGACAAAATCCCCCCCACAGTATGCCTTAAGTTCAGAACCATTTCATTCACAGAATTCGCAAGTTTTCCGATCTCATCCTTAGAATTTAGATTCGAAGTTTCGCTTAAGTCTCCATTGGCTACTTTACCTAGCAGGCGCATCACTTGATTAAGAGGCCGTGCTATAATTTGCGAGATTAGATAGCCAAAACCCACGCTGATTAAAAGTGCAATGATAGTAACACTAAAGGTAATCAACCGAGAGGATTGATATAATTCATTGGCGTTATCACTGGATTCCTGTGCCTGCTTCATATTGATGTCAATTAAACCTTGCAAGAAATCCGTCATCTCCGTAGTGGCCAGCTGTAAATCTCCTGTTAGCAAATAATTGGTATATTCTTCATTACTAATGATTTTCTTATCCAATTCAATTGCATGATCCACGCTGGTGGTATAGCGTTGCCAGATCTCAGGATAATCCTTCATTTTCTCTAATTCTTCTTCTCTCAATCTTGTCTTACTATATTTACTCATGATGTCTTCAATGCTTTGGACATTCTTATGTAATTTATCCCGATATTCTTTTTTCTTCACCTCGGTTTGGGCCATCGTATTTATATCCCGGATGTTTATTCTATTCGTTAAAAAAAGTTCATTCGCTTCACCGAGATAGGCAATCGGTGTTAAGCGATTTTTATACATATCCTCGATGGACTCATCCATCTTACTCAAATTACTTATTCCATAGAATCCTACAAAGCATAAAATGACTGATACCAACACAAATGCTGAGATTAGCTTCACTGCTGTTCTCAAATTATAAAACCATTTCATCCTTCTGCACCTCATTACGTTAGTCAATTTTTAGTAATTCTTAGGAACTATTTCATCATAAACGGTAAGAAGAATATGGTAACCGAAAATAAATAGCGTGATCACGCAAAATTATTGCGTACCTCCGCAATGACGCGCAAAACAAAAAATCCCGCCTCACTATCTAGTGATCGGGATTTCAATCTATAGGGTTGTTACGTATTTTCACAATGAATTAGTAAAATCTGATTCCTTCAATATTCCGAGCCGTTTAGCTTTTATAGCCGCTTCAATTCTAGATTTCACATTTAGCTTTTGGAACAAATTCGTTAAACTATATTCTAGTGACCGCTGACTCATAAGCACAATCTCCGCTATTTCCTTATTACTTTTTCCTTTTGCGATTTCCGTCAGCATTTCATGTTCCCTTTTGCTAATCATGGAGGTTGCTTGTTCATCATTGATTTCTAATCCTTTAGGCGGTACTTTTCTTAACTGCTTGACTAAGGTCCGCGGTAGAATGACTTCCCCTCTTAATGCACATCGTACCGCTGTAATCAACTGCTCTCTATTGGTTGTTTTTGAGATAAACCCAAAGATCCCCGATTCTATCATCAGGTTAAATTTGTTAGTAAATTCATATCCGGTGTAGATTAAGATAATCGCATCCGCGTTCATTGTTAATACTTGCTTCGCCAAATCAATCCCATTCACATCCGCGATATGAAGATCAAATAACATTACGTCAAAGGAATGACTACTCACCATTTCAAGCACTTCATCCGCTGAATTAGCTAGAGTAACCTTCATGTCTCCCTCTTGCTCTAATATCATTTTAGTCCCTTCCATAACAGATGGATGATCATCCACTAACAATATTTGAATCATGCCTATGACTACCCCTCTATCCAATTGTTATGCCGCATGATTAATCTGCAGGTATAGATATATTGACCGCTAATCCCTTTTTATCTGGCGATCGGAATACTATTGACCCATCCATACTTCGAACCCTTTCCTTCATCCCATAAATCCCCATACTTGTAAGTGAATCCTTACCAAATAAATTCATTCCGATTCCGTTATCTTTATAATCCAAATGAATATGATTGTCTTCACTAGCTAAGGTGATGTGGACTTCTGTCGCAAAAGAGTGCTTTGCTGCATTAGCTAAAAGCTCTTGCACAATACGGTACAGACCTATAAGCACTTCATCATCTAACTTATGCGTGAATCCTTCAGACTCGAAATAAATCTGATAGTTGGTACGTAGCTGCGTAAATTCAAACAACGTCTCCAGCGAGGAGATAAGACCTTCATTGATTAATGCAGGAGGTCGGAGCTCGTTACAAATAATCCGCAGTTGATAAATAACATCAAGTAAACCTTCTGAGATCTGTTCTAGTTGTTCTCTAAGTTCCCCATTAATGGATCTTTCACCCAAAAGAAAATCCAGCTTACGATACCAGATAATCTGTTCTTGGAGCGCTGAGTCATGTAAATCCTGAGCAAGCCGTTTTCGCTCATTCTCTGATAAATTAAACATAAAGCGAAGAAGCCATGTAGGCGCCACTTGCTTAGAAGCCGCTAGCTCAAGATCCTTCGTTAAATCTTCGATAAGCAAAAAATGATCAAAGAGAACACTGACATAACGGGTAATCGTCTCCAGCCACACACGAATAGAACTGATTTCTAGTAAAAGCGTCTTCTCGTTAATCGATAGCAAGTAGCTCTTTCCTCGGGACTCCCCGATCTTGAGTGAATACCCTTGCTCCGTCTCGATAATTTCACATAATTTATCATGGTTAGATTCAACTGCGATAAATTTCATATTTGTTATCTGCAGAGTTTCTCTGACTTCTCTAAGTAACCGCTGTTCCATATGACTAATCTTCATCACACCAAAAAGATCTTGGGAGAACTGATCGAGACTCGTTTGCAGGCGAAAATACCGTTCCTCACTCTCTCGAATAATCTGCTCTGTATGTTGTCTATCCTCATCTGCTTTTTTTCGATCACTAATATCCCTAAATATAGAGATACATGCGACTTTTCCTTTGTACAAAATGGAGCTAGCTGTTACCTCTACATCGATAATCGTCCCATCTGAACGTACGACCTTTTGTTCAATAGGAACTAAGATCTTATAGGGTTCTTTATAGATCTCACGCATGCGTTCTTTCGCCAGCGGCAGATACTCCGGATGTGCCCAATTGAAAATATTTTTACCGATCAATTGACTCTCATCGCTAACTCCAAATAATCCAAGACAAGAGAAATTTACATAAACAAACTTATAATCGCTATGCAGAACGACCGCTTCAGGCGACATCTTGATCAGCTGCTGATTGAATTCCTCGCTTTCCCTTAATTCTTGTTCCATTTGGACTCTCTTGGTAATGTCTCTTGCTACAATTACGATACTCATTACTTCTCCATCCTCACCTAGAACGGGAGTAGCAAGACATTCTAAATTTAAGATATAACCTTTTGTGTGAATAAAACGATTGTAAAACATCTTACTTGCTTTTGTCCGAAAAATATTTGTTATTTGTTCACGCAAGCTTTCTTGCTCATCTGGATCGATATACTCTAAGATGGTAGTGTCCTTGATTAAACCTACAGGAATACCGATTAGGGTCTCACAGGAGGGGGAGGCTACAATGAAATTTCCTTTCTGATCCAGAACCCCCATCATATCCTTCATGTTATTAATAATTAGTCTGTACTCTGCTTCTCGCTGTGCCAGCTTTTGTTCTACTTCTACTGTTGATGTTATATCTTTAGCGACAACAAAAGCACCCACAATACGACTATTCACATAAATTGGGATGTTTTTCATAGTCCAGTGGCTCACTGATCCATCCTTACGCGAAGAGGCCACAACATAATGCTGAGCAGATCCCCGTACTGTTCTTCCGAAATAATCCGACATCCTCGTTATATTTTCTACTCCAAATAGATTCATGATGGACAAGTTCTCTCCTACCATACTTAAAGCTTCTCCAGTAATTTGCTGTGCCGCAGAATTGATTGCCAAAATATTACCTTGCAGATTCACCTCACATACGACGTCTGAGTTATAGTCAAATAAGGATTTATAGCGCTGTTCACTTTTGAGTAAAGCCTCCTTCATTAACTTTCTTTCAGTGATATCTGCCAAGATCCCGTCTAGCCGAACTACCGCTTGGGATTCATCTAGACTGGGTATGATTCTGACCTGTAGCCATCGAGGCTCACCACTTGCGTGGATAATTCGATATTCACTAAGTTGTGGAATCCCTTGACCAACTGATGATATAATCTCTTGAATCAAGGGATTTTCTTCCTTATAAGCAATACGAAGCCAAAAATCATCCTCTTTCGCCTGCTCAACGGAATAACCGGTGATATTGAGTATGGCATCCGATATAAATAACACTTTCTTAGATACGTAATCGTAAGACCAAACCGCCACATCTAGATTAGAGAACATCTGTTGATACAAAGAAAATGTGCTCTCTAATTGAATCTGTGCCGTTTTTTGTTCAGTAATGTCCAGCATAATTCCATCTATTCGGCAGACCTTGTTCTCCTTATTTAGGATAGGCGTGCCGATATTTTGAACCCACTTCAGTCCTGCAGTAGGTAATTGCATCCGATACTCAAGATTACTGATATGACCAGCATTTAATCTTTCCATGTAGGCATCATATCGATCACGATCCACTACATTCACAAGTTCCCGTAAAAAACTAGGGCTGTGCGGTTTATTCTTACTTGTGCAACCAGCCCATTCCTCTAAAATTCTCGACATCGTCAACAGATTTTCTTCCATATCCATAGACCATGTGATCACATTCTCGTCACCGAGTGAATGCATATTGAGATCACCTCCACATAAAAAGCCCCCCCTTTTCGGGGCGGCTTTTTGTTCTAATTCGCTATTTTACAAGCGTCATTACATGAATAACTTTATCCTACTGAGCAATCTGCTCACGGATATTCTGCAATATTTTCTTCTCCAGCCGGGATACCTGCACTTGAGAGATCCCTAGACGACTGGCGACCTCCGACTGCGTTTGATCACGATAGTAGCGAAGATAGACAATCAGACGTTCACGTTCACTGAGGCCTCCGATAGCTTCATTTAATGCCAGCTTATCGAACCAACGCTCCTGTGATTCGTCAGCGATTTGATCAATCAGCGTGATCGGATCTCCATCATTCTCAAACACCGTCTCATGGATAGAGGTCGGTGGTTTATTGGCTTCTTGAGCGAATACCACTTCTTCGGGTGTAACCCCTAGCGCTTCCGCAACTTCACCAATCGTAGGCAGACGATCAAGCGTTTTAGACATTTCGTCCTTCATCTTACGAACTTTATTAGCCATTTCCTTAAGGGAACGACTGACCTTCAAGGTGCCATCGTCACGAAGGAAACGCTGAATCTCACCGATAATCATCGGCACCGCATAAGTGGAGAACTTGACCTCATAGCTGAGGTCAAATTTATCAACGGACTTCAGGAGTCCAATGCAACCGATCTGGAACAAATCGTCAGGCTCATACCCGCGGTTCATAAACCGCTGTACTACCGACCAGACCAGTCGGATATTACAGCTTACAAGCGTGTCACGGGCAAGACTATCTCCGGCCTGACTGAGCGCGATAAGACGTTTGACCTCCGCATCGTCCAAATAGGTCGGCGGAGCTTTTTTTGACTCTGCATCCATGGCTCCAACCCCTAATTGTATAAAGCTTTTTTCGAGACGATGGTTTTCTTCATTGAGATAGAAGTACCGTGTCCCGGTTCACTAGTGACTTCAAATTCATCCATGAAATTCTCCATAATAGTAAAGCCCATGCCCGACCGCTCCAGCTCCGGCTTAGAGGTATACAGCGGCTGTTGCGCCAGCTCCAAATCCTCAATGCCCCGTCCTTGATCCTCAATGGTTAGATGTACCGTTTCGTTGTCCAGCGATGCCGAAATGGTCACAATACCTTCCGGATCACTATCATACCCATGAATAATACAGTTGGTGACCGCTTCCGACACGACTGTCTTCAGATCATTCAGCTCGTCCATCGTAGGATCAAGCCGGGAAACGAACGCCGCTACGACTACACGTGCGAACGATTCGTTCTCCGAGCGTGCAGCGAACTGCACGTTCATGAAGTTACCAGCCTTACTATTTGTCATAACGCAACCTCCAAATCCGAGAGTGCAGTACTCTCGTCGTCATATAGGGGCATGATTTTGAACAGGCCTGACATTTCCAGCAGCCGCTTCACAGGTGCCGTTGCGTCACACACAACCATTTTTCCACCTTTACTGTGGATCAGTTTATACCTTCCCAGAATCACGCCTAGGCCTGAACTGTCCATAAACTGCAGATGCTTAAGACTAAGAACCAAATGCGATACCTGACCACGCATAATCGCTTCATCCATATCCATTCTTACAAAATCGGCTGCGTGATGATCCAACTCCCCTGATAAACGGACAATCAACACACCCCTGTGATGCTCCATCTCCACATGAGAATTCATGCTTGCCACTCTCCTCTTCGTTGCTTTGAAAACTGACCTTGAAAGACAGTACCTATTCCCTTCAAGGACAAGGTTTTCTACGCGGCAAATCAGGAATCCTGCCTCACGACAAAACTAGAAGAAAACCCCTATGAATCTACAGAGTACATGGGGGTAATCTACAAAAAAACTGTTTTTAATCTACGCCGAACATCGAGCCTGTTGTGCGCTTAAAGAGCTTCCACCAGCCTGCTTTCGGCACAGCTTCCCCTGCTTTTAATTCATATTCCTTAATCACTTGGGTTCCTTGGTAGACCACTAGCTTGCCCACAGATTGACCTTCAGCTACTGGAGCCTTCACGCTTTCCGGCAATACTAGTTCGTGGCGAATGCCTTCTTGAGTCACACCTTTTTTCAAAAGAACACTGTACGTCTCTTTGGCTGTTATCGGCAGCTCGGATTTTACGCCCTTTTCAATCTTTAGGGTGCCGATGGCATCCCCTTCTTTGTGGATCGTGTGTACTTTATATTGCGAGAACAGGTAATCGAACATGCCTGACACTTCACTATTGCGTGTCTTTGTGTTCGGCTCGCCTAGCACAACAGCGACAGCACGTAGGCCATCTCTTGCTGCTGTAGCGGACAGACAGAATTTTGCCTCAGCAGTATAACCAGTCTTCAAACCATCAGCACCAGTGTAGAAACGCACTAGCTTGTTCGTGTTCACCAACCAGAACGGTTTGGTTGAATCCTTACGTAAGTAATCCTGATAGGAACCGGTATATTTGATAATTTGATCATGCTTCAAAAGCTCACGACTGATGACCGCAATATCGTAAGCTGAGGAATAGTGATTGGCGGCTGGAAGACCGTTGCAGTTGGCAAAATGGGTATCTTTTAGATCCAGTTCCTCTGCACGTTTATTCATCAGATCGACAAAAGCACTCTCTGAACCAGCTATTTTCTCCGCCATCGCCACAGAAGCATCATTACCAGAAGCCATAGCGATACCTTTGAGCATATCGTCTACCGACATTTCTTCACCAGGCTCCAGAAAAATCTGCGATCCGCCCATAGAAGCCGCATATTCACTTGTTCGCACCTTATCAGTCAGCTGCAGCCTTCCTTCATCCAGCGCTTCCACCGTTAGTAACATCGTCATAATCTTCGTAATACTTGCGGGAGGCAGCTTATCATGGCTGTTCTTCTCATAAATAACAGTTCCGGTACCAGCGTCCATCAAAATAGCAGAACGTGCTCCCGGTGCGAGGTCTACAGCGGCAGCATTACTGCCAGAGTCCTTGGTTTTTTCTTCTGCATAAGCGCCTGACATAGGTCCTAGAACCGATACAGCGATACAGAGCACAAGCACAGCAAAACGCATTTTTCTCACAATGGTTCCCCTCCTGAACGTTAACCTTCATATCACAGGTACTGTGTTCCAGTTTCGTCAGAAAGGGTGAAAATTATTCCATTTTTAAGGAAATAACAACAATTATTTATCTCAAGAATTAAGGATGTCATCAATTAAAAAAAGCCCAGCAGCAGTTGCAGAGCATTTTTATTATAGGGGAGATTAAATAATATTTCAAATTTAAAGTATTTCCATTTTTTTAGCTCTCATTTTAGGACTTTTAAAGGTAAATCGTAGACTTTCACGAATGTTAACTAAGAACCTATACTGTCTTACAGAGGAGTGAATATACGAATGAACCCACTTGAAACTTATATTGAGACAGAAGCAAAACAGAACGATTTCTCAGGCGTAGTACTAGCAAAACAATATGATAAAAAAATCGCCAGCAGCTGTCACGGTTATGCCAATAAGTCGGATAAGCGCGAAAACAATATTCATACTCGGTTCGGGATCGCTTCCGGGTGTAAAATATTCACAGCAATTGCCGTCTGTCAACTGGTCGAAAGGGGATTGATTTCTTTCGAAAGCAGATTATCAGACTATCTGAAGAAGGTAGAGTTCCCTCTCTTTAGTTCTGAAATCACCATACATCAGTTACTTACGCATAGCTCTGGTATTCCAGATTATTTTGATGAAACAATCATGGATGACTTCGAAGAACTGTGGAAGACACAACCTATGTACACTTTACGGCAGCTGGAAGATTTTGTACCGATGTTTAGAAACCTCCCCATGATGTGGACCCCTGGGGAACGTTTCCACTACAACAATGCCGGATATATCGTGCTAGGTCTTCTGGTGGAGGAATTGAGTGGGATGTCCTTTTCCGATTATGTGGAGCTTCACATCTTTAAGCCTTGCGGAATGGAGCAATCCGGTTACTTTACGTTAGATGCCTTACCAGCCAACTGTGCACTAGGATACATAGAGGAAGAGAACGGTAGCTGGAGAAGCAACATCTATTCAATCCCGGTAAAAGGAGGCGCTGACGGTGGAGCTTTCGTAACCGCTCCCGACATGCAGTTATTCTGGAACGGGCTAATGAACCATACCCTTTTGAATCCAGTACTCACTTCATTGTTGCTTACTCCCCACATACATGTGAATGGTGAAGGCTATTATGGTTATGGTGTATGGATCACCCTCCGAGAAGAAAAAGTGTTCAAATACCACATTATGGGCTACGATCCCGGTGTTTCCTTCCGATCGGCTATCTATCCGGCTAGTGGAGAGACTGTAGTCGTATTATGTAATGCAAGCAGCGGGGCTTCTCAGATTTTCAATCTTATCGATAAGCATTTGTAGCTGCTTCGTCAAAAACGTAAAACAGCGAGCCTCCTATTAACGGAGGCTCGCTGTTTTACTGTCTATTTAAGTCTTTGTCATGACAATAATTACATTTCCTTGGCTAGTACCGTGTTACTCCATCCTTCGTAACAAGCGCGAACACCAATGGCAATGGTGGAACCGATTCAGAAGTAATACGGTAAGCTTCTAACACCTTACCCTCAGCTTCCTCTACTTTCTTATCACTGGCATCATTGATATGCAATACTGCAAGTGTATCCCCAATCTCTACAGCATCTCCAACTTTTTTAGAGAGTTGAATACCTACAGCCAAATCTATTACAGATTCCTTGGTTTCACGTCCTGCACCAAGCAGCATAGCAGCAATGCCGATTTCTTCTGCTTGAATCCCCTCAATGTAACCCTTAGTCTTCGCTTTCACTTCAATGAATCGTTTAGCAGCAGGGAGTTTCTCCGGATCATCGATTTGCGAAACATCTCCGCCTTGCGCACTCACGATCTGTTTGAATTTCTCCAGCGCTGTGCCATCTTCAATATGTGTCATCAGAATCGAACGAGCCTCCGCTTCATCCTTGGCTTTACCGCCAAGAACAAGCATCTGGCTGCCCAGAATAAGGCAGACTTCCTGCAAATCTTTAGGACCGTGACCCTTCAAGGTCTCGATTCCTTCCTTAATTTCCAGCGCATTTCCGATCCCGTAACCCAGTGGCTGATCCATATCACTGATGATCGCAACGGTATTACGACCCAAATGGGTGCCGATATCCACCATAGCCTGGGCAAGCGCAATAGAATCATCGAGCGTCTTCATAAAAGCACCGCTGCCGGTTTTGACATCCAGTACAATGGCGTCTGCACCCGCTGCAATCTTCTTGCTCATCACTGAACTTGCAATAAGAGGGATGGATTCAACAGTTGCTGTTACATCCCGAAGGGCATACAGCTTTTTGTCAGCGGGTGTAATGTTGCCCGACTGGCCGATCACGGCAGCTCCGATCTCCCCTACTTGATCAAAGAAACGCTCGCGATCCATCTCTATAGAAAAGCCAGTGATCGACTCCAGCTTATCAAGTGTACCTCCTGTATGCCCAAGTCCGCGGCCGGACATCTTCGCTACCGGTACTCCAGCAGAGGCTACCAACGGTGCAAGCACCACGGTGGTTTTATCTCCCACTCCACCTGTGGAGTGCTTATCAACCTTAATGCCTGCGATTGGGCTCAGATCCACTTGATCACCAGACATCGCCATTTCCATCGTTAGATCGCCGGTCTCCCGTGCGTTCATGCCTTGAAAATAAACCGCCATAGCCCAAGCGGAAAGTTGATAATCAGGAACTTCACCTTTACTATAGCCTTGAATTAGAAAGGATATTTCCTCACGGCTCAGCTCTCCACCGTCTCTTTTTTTCTGAATAATGTCGACAGCTCTCATTTTACACCTGCATTTCACGGACATTTGCGCGAGCAAATCCGATATATTTTGGTTTAGTTACATTAACTACCTGTTCATGCGTCAATGGCTTAAATTTAATCACTTGTGTCATAAATATGACCTCCCAGTAATTCAAAATGCAGTGCCCGAAATTACATTTTCGGAATAAAGCCTAAGACCAGTTTCAAGAAACGTTCACGCACACGTTCTGCAGTTTCCATCACCTCTTCATGATTGAGAGGTTGATCCAGGATTCCCGCGGCCATGTTAGTAATACAGGAGATGCCCAATACCTCGATACCTGCATGACGAGCAACAATGGTCTCCGATACAGTAGACATGCCCACAGCATCGGCACCTAGCGTACGAAGCATTACGATTTCAGCAGGCGTTTCGTAGCAAGGTCCCAATAGACCTGCATATACGCCTTCTTTGAACTCGAAATTCTGCTGAGCTGCCGTTTCCTTCGCTACTTGGATCAGGCGGCGACTGTAGGCGGTCGACATATCCGGGAAGCGCACACCAAGTGCAGGATCATTAGGTCCTATTAAAGGATTCCGTCCAGTCATATTAAGATGATCCGTAAGAAGCATAAGATCACCCGGCGTGAAATCAGTGTTCACTCCACCAGCTGCATTCGTTACTAGTAAACTGGCTATACCAAGCTCTTTCATAACCCGTACAGGAAATGCCGTTACCTCCGGTCCATAACCCTCATACATATGAAAGCGGCCCTTCATCATCACGACTCGGCGGCCTTCGATCATACCAATTAATAGCTCGCCCTCATGTCCTTCTACAGTAGAAACAGGAAAGTGAGGAATCTCATCATATGGAATACTTACTCCATCCGTAATAAGGTCTGCAAGCACACCGAGGCCTGAACCAAGGATCAATCCAATTTCCGGAGCCACCGGACATTTGTCTTTTATATAAATGGCTGCTTCTTGAATTTCTTTTTGAGTTAATGCGCTCATGGATGATCCTCCTTCATTGATGTTGTGGAGCAACCCACAACCCTTTTATTGCAGTTTCGCTAAAAAGCTTGTCCCATACTGCGGCGCCTTCGCACCAAAGTTATCAGCAATGGTTGCAGCTACATCAGAGAAGGTTTCACGAATGCCCAAACTTTCTGGATGTTTAAACCGCGGGCTATAAATTAAGAGCGGTACATATTCACGGGTATGGTCAGTTCCACTATGGATCGGATCGTTACCATGGTCTGCAGAAATAATCAATAGATCATCTTCACCGAGCGTAGATAGAATTTCAGGCAGGGCCTGATCGAACACTTCCAGTGCACGACCGTATCCTTCTGGGTCACGACGATGTCCATACAAAGAATCAAAATCCACCAGATTCGTAAACAGGAAACCGTCAAACGGTTGACGAAGCTGCTCAATAGTAACTTCGATTCCATGCTCATTGCTCTTCGTTGGATAAGAAGCCGTAACTCCTTCTCCTGTAAAGATATCGTTGATCTTACCAACCGCGATAACATCCTTACCGATATCAGTCAGCGCGTTCATTACCGTTGGTTCTGGCGGCTTCACAGCATAGTCATGCCGGTTTGGCGTCCGAACGAATTTCCCTGGTTCGCCAACATATGGACGAGCAATCACGCGACCAACCGAGAATTCTGGAGCCATCGTCAGCTCACGGGCTATTTTACAAGCGCTGTACAGCTCTTCGAGTGGAATGATATCTTCATGTGCAGCAAGCTGGAATACGCTGTCCGCAGAGGTATAGACAATCCAAGCACCGGTTTTCATTTGTTCTTCGCCGTATTCAACAAGAATCTCCGTACCGGAAGCCGGTTTATTCCCGATTACCTTACGACCAGTTGCCGCTTCGAACTTCTCAATCAATTCTGCTGGAAAACCGTCAGGATACGTATTGAAAGGAACCTCAATCTTCAGCCCCATTAGCTCCCAGTGTCCGGTCATCGTATCCTTGCCTACAGATACTTCCTGCATTTTGCCGTAGTACCCTGTTGGTGAAGCTACAGGCTCTAGCGGTGGCAGCGGAGCAATATTAGCTAACCCGAGCTTCTGGAGATTAGGAAGCTTCAAACCAGGAACACGATCCAATATATGACCAAGCGTGTGCGACCCAGCATCACCGAAATTCGCAGCATCTGGCGCTTCACCGATACCAACACTATCTAGAACAATAAAACCAATTCGTTTAAATGAGGACATAGTTGTCTTCACTCCTTTTTTAATATAGATATTCTTTCGTACCAACAAGAAGAAACGGCTGTACCGTCTTCCAGAAGACATACGCTTCCGAAGTCAGCGATACAATGTACCGCTTATCAGGTATCCGTTTCTGCTAAAAGATAACCTGCGGATCATTCCCCAGTCTATCCTTTCAGTATGATTCCATCATAACCATCTTACTCACAAAAAGCATCTTTAAAGCAGAATTATCGAGCTCTAGGATGGTGGCTCTCATATACTTCCTTCATATTCTTACGGGCTATACCGTTATAAATCTGAGTCGTCGAAATATCGGCATGACCCAGCATTTGTTGTACGGAACGCAAATCTGCTCCGCCTTCCAGTAAATGGGCTGCGAAGGAATGCCTAAGTGTATGCGGGGTAATATCCTGCTCAATGTTTGCTTCCCGTGCATATTTTTTTATGATTTTCCAAAAGCCTTGCCGGGTTAATCTTCCGCCTAGACTATTCAGGAACATGGCTGGTTCCTCCTGGTGATCACGAAGCAGCTTGTCCCGCATAAGTGAAGTGTAAGCCGCTACACTCTCAGCTGCAAGGGTTCCAATGGGAACTACCCGCTCCTTGCCAGAAGTTCCTGTACAACGCGCAAATTTCATATCCGTGTGCACATCATCCACATTAAGTGAGATTAATTCAGAGACCTTAATACCTGTTGCATAGAGTAATTCCAGCATAGCCTTATCACGCATCCCTTGTGGCGTACTTACATCCGGCGCAGCCAATAACTGCTCTATTTCCGAAATGGAAAGCACCATAGGAGGTTTCTTATCAGGCTTCATGGTCTCCATGTCCAGTGTTGGATCCTGCTCAATCAAACGTTCCTTCAGCAAATAATGAAAAAAAGCACGGAGGGACACTGCGCTCCTGTTCAACGTTGCTGTTGCTCGACCAGCTCCGCGTAATGAGCCAAGATATAATATCACATGCGATCTTCGGATCTCATCAGGCTGACTAGCCCCCCGCTCTTCAGCGAACTCCAGAAACTGCGATACATCCCTACCGTAAGATTCCAGTGTATTCGGGGACAAGCCTTTATCTCCGGACAAATAATGTAAAAACGGCTGCAAGTGTGACTTCATTATTTCACGCTCCTGTCCTGGCGCAGCTACTCATAGTGACTTCCTACAGCACATTCAGCATGAGGGTTCTGCAGATGTGTACATTTAGTATACGCTGCATGAATCCACCTTGTTTTCTTCGACATTCTTCTCGCTTGTTCCTGCTTCCTGCGAAGCTTTCATTCTCCATACCAGTAATAGAAGCGCAAACGCTGTCTTGTATCCAGACCATCATCACCACGATCGGCATGATCAAAAGCCCGAACAGCGGAGCCTTCAGGAATTCCATAATTCTCTATCGGACTGATCCATTCACCAAGCCAGCTCATAGCACTGTAGAGCAAATAGCTTAGAGCCACAAACATGATCATAAAATACAGCTTTCGAACTGTTTTGGGCACAGAAACGATCATATGGACGCCTCCCTCTAACATACAGTTAAGATCTGCTCGTCCTTCACCTTATGCACCAAAACGGACTGATATGTATACCTCCAATAGACCAATCATTTAAAAAGCTCTCTCCGGTAAAAAAACCGGGGAGAGCTTATGAAGTGAATTTCATTATAAGATGACTTAGGACGGATTTCCGTTTGAATTATTCTTATCGCTACACCGATAGCATATCCCATGAAAATCAAGTCTATGATCAAGCACTGTGAAATTAAATTCTTTCTCCAGTCGCTCTTCTAGCGGACCTAACCAATCCTCGCGAATCTCATCCATACTACCGCATTGCACACAAATCAAATGATGATGATGGTGCTTCGCAGTATCTGTTCGCAGATCATAACGGGCGACACCGTCACCGAAGTTAATCTTTTCTACGACGTGAAGCTCGCTAAGAAGTTCCAGGGTACGATATACAGTCGCAAGACCGATCTCGGGAGCTTTCTCTTTCACGAGCATAAAAACATCTTCTGCGCTAAGATGATCTTCCTCATTCTCCAGCAGCACTCTTAAGGTCGCTTCCCGTTGGGGTGTAAGCTTGTATCCTTGGGATTGTAACTGTTGCTTAATTTTGTCTATCCGAGCTTCCATTGTCTCCCTCCCCCTTGGAAAATAACCTCACCGGTCTTCAAACCACTTCTTCCATTATAGGGGGTGTCGCTTTGAGAAGTCAAACGCTTTTACTGCAAGCCCAAGGTAGTCACTGCTTGTACAAGTGAAGGCGTAACCCAGCGCATCATGATCGGCGTAACATAGGTCTCAAAACTAGAAATGCCCAGAATCAACAGTGCCATTACAAGTGACAATATGGTGTACATAGTAAAAGGTCGAGTCACTGGCGTCCGACGTTGTCCTAGCACTCGGCTACGAATCATCTGTAAGGAAAAGGCGATCGCCGCTGCACTACTTACTAACAACACAGGAATCAGTACCAGATTGTGCGGAGCCACGGAGACTAATGCGAACAGCATTCCATGCCATGAATATTGACTTACTAGACAACCGACCGTAAAGCCGATCAATACCCCTTTAAGAAAATCAAGAATCAAGATTCCCGGCAGCCCAATGACTGATAATCCAAGGATCCAGATCAGCCCAATCCATTTCAGATTTAAGGCCGCTATACTCCAGTACGAATCAGGTGCTGCGGGTAGACCCTGCTGATCAACCGTTACAAAGAAATTTCCTAGATAATCCCCCAGCTCCTGTTGCTGATCCATCGTAAGCGCACTAACGATAAGAGCTCCAAATACAACACCTACCAGAAATAATACGCCGACAAAAATATACAGAGGCGTCTGTTCCTTCATCATCAGCCTTAAATTACGCATCGAGACGTTCCCCTTTCCGGTTACATGTTACACCATATGAGAAAACGTCCCGCGATATGACTTGTCCTTAGGACAATAACTCTACTTTCCAGGTTGTACGACTTTACCGTATGTTCCCCCACCGCCTGCTGATAATTCCAATATGCCTGAGCGGGCCCGAACGATCATAGCCGCCAAATCCACTCCTACTACGCTAGCAATTTCCGCTTCACCACAACCATGTAAAATGTTCATCTCCGTGCCAAAAGCTTGCAGTAACGCGTTCATCTTAGCCTTCCCGAGGCCTGGTATAAATTCAAGTGGAACCTGATAGTGATAAGGTGGACGGTTTGCGGGTACTAGAGGCGTCTTGCGGTCTGCGATATCTAAGATCCGGTCGAATACACCTCTCACCAATTTAAGACTGCCACAATACTGGCAGCGTTCCGATGTGACATAAGCTTCGTCAATAATACTGCCACAACCTCCGCAGTAGGTTCGGTGGTATTTACCAAGCCGGGGGTTAAGTCCGAAATTGGCAGTTACCTTCCGCCCTTCCTTACGTTCTAGTGCGAGTCGTAGTTCAGCAAAAGAAGGTCGTGCCAACGCCATTACATTATACTCGCGACCTAGTTTGCCCAGTGAATGCGCATCAGAGTTCGTTAGGAATGTGAAGTCATCCAGCTCAGAAAGATAACCCGCCATTTCCGAATCTGCACTCAGCCCTAGCTCAACTGCTGCTATGCGATCCAGATCAAAGATGTCTGCCATACGCTCCGCTGCACAGCCGTACAAGCCCTTGTGAGGCGTGAAAATATGTGCAGGGATAAGAATGCCTCCCCGCCCATAAATCTCATCCTGAAGCTCCCTAGCCGGAGCATACAGGCGCTGGGAACTTAGATTCACATTCCGCATATAGCGGCTCATCCACGCACTAAAATCGGTCATGCGCTCCACGTCCGGCATGTAGGCGAGCACATGGCACTCTTTTCGCCCAGGCTCGCGGATTTCAATCTCTGTTCCCAGAATGATCGTAGTCCCTCGGTAAGCAATCCCTCCACCTTCAGCTAACGTCATCTCTCCAGATTCCAAGGAACGCTGAATATCACGTAGAACGCCTGGTGAATGACTATCAATAATACCGATCATTTCTAGTCCCTTGCGCTCTGCAGCCTCTTTGGCAATGCCCGCAAAGGTAAGCTCGCGGCTGCCGCTGATTTTGACCGCTTGTCCTTCCGACGTTCGTCCAATATGAACATGCAGATCGCAATAGAAACTTTTCAATTCAGTTGTTAATTCCATTGGCCTGTCAGCGTGTATAGATGCCAAGCATATACTGCCATCATCGTCTTCGCGTCCGCGATGCGCCCGTCAGCCATATATTGATACGCTTCCTCCAGGGTAAGCTCCGAAACTTCTAGAAATTCGTCCTCGTCCAGGGACATATCCCCTGGCTTTGCATTAGTAGTCACATACAAATGAATAATCTCATCGGCGAAGCCGGGAGAAGTATAGAAGGATTTAAGCAATTTCAGATCTCCACTGTGAAATCCAGTCTCTTCTTGAAGTTCACGACCAGCCGCAACTAATGGATCTTCACCTTTATCCAGCTTCCCAGCCGGAATTTCTACTTCAGTGCGTTGCATGGGCTGACGGTATTGCTCTACAACAAGCATTTTGTTGTTGTTTAAAGCAAGCACCGCTACGGCGCCGGGATGCTTCACAACTTCACGTGTCGCAGTATTTCCATCAGGCAGTCTCACTGTGTCCACCTGTAAAGATATAATCTTCCCATCAAAAACAGGCTGTGTAGACAATGTCACTTCATCAAGCTCGGGTTTGCTGTGCAAATGTTGTTCTCCCATAAAGTTTCTGGTCTCCTTTTTCTCTATTGTGCATACGGTGTATTATAGCAAACTTAAAGGGAAAGAAGGAATTTCAGATGAACGAAATCTTCAGCCGTACAAGCTCATCCGCAGTTACAATGGTAGGTAAACCGGAGGAAATCAAGGCCATTTTAACTAGGTGGATAGAGCGGTATGGGCCCGATATGCCTCTCTCATACATTCTCTCCCTAAAGGATCAATCCAAGATCATTCCAACCAAAGCAGGTTAAATTCATTCTTTCCATTAGGATTTAATCATACATGTGCATCCGAATATAGGGGTGTCCCAAAAGGCGATAAATTTGCTTATAGCGTCATCTGGGTCCTTTAGCCTCAAATAACTTTTTTGGATCCCCCTAAATCTGGCTGCATTAAACTCCCCATAAAAAAATACAGAGCAGCAATCCACCGTTACGGTAGGATCGCTGCTCTGTTATTTTATAAGAAGGTTAGCCCTTCACATTCTCTTTAACAATATTTACTACAAGCTCAGCCACTTTAACGATATCTTCGGCTTTAATCCGTTCCTTAGTGGTATGGATATGCTCGTATCCTACAGCGAGATTAATGGTCGGAACATCTAGGCCATTGAATACGTTAGCGTCACTTCCTCCACCAGAGTGGAACAGACGGGGCGTAAGACCCATAGAAGTGATAGCCCGCTGTGCAAGCTGTACCACTGGATCATTTTCATTAAAGCTGAACGCCGGATAAATAATTTCACTGCGGAATTCGCATTCTGCACCGTATTCGCGGACAGTGGTCTCCAGTGCTTCACGCATCGAGGCGATTTGATCGCCAACTTTTTCCTGCACGATACTACGTGCTTCTGCGTCCAATTGAACGTGATCGCACACCACATTCGTAGGTCCGCCGCCAGCGAATTTACCGATATTCGCAGTCGTTTCGTTGTCGATCCGACCAAGCTTCATGGCAGCAATTGCTTTGCTGGCTACTTGAATCGCACTGATGCCGTCTTCTGGATTAACACCTGCATGAGCTGATTTTCCGAAGATTTGCATCGTAATCTTAGCTTGTGTAGGTGCCGCAACTGCAATCGCACCGACTTCACCATTGGAATCGAGTGCGAAACCGAAGTCTGCATCCAAATTGCTCGGATCCATCGAACGTGCACCTAGCAATCCAGATTCTTCACCCGCAGTAATTACGAACTGAATCTGACCATGTGGCAATTTTTGCTCTTGAATCACTCTGATCGCTTCGAACAGTGCAGCTAGCCCAGCTTTGTCATCTGCTCCAAGGATCGTAGTGCCGTCACTTGTAATCCATCCATCCGCGCCGAGCGTAGGCTTGATATTTTGTCCAGGAACAACTGTATCCATGTGGCAAGTGAACAGTAACTTTGGCGCAGATCCACTGTTCTCAGCCGGCCAGGTAATGAACAGATTACCCGCTCCATGTCCAGTTCTTTCCTGGGAATCATCTTCGGTAACCTCTAAGCCAAGAGCGTTAAATTTGCTCTTGAGCACATCGGCAATCTGCCGCTCATTTCTTGTTTCACTATCAACTTGGACAAGCTCCATAAATTCTTGAATCAATCTGTCTTGTGAAATCACTGGACTTCCCTCTCTTTCGTGAATACGTTACAATGGTTGTACAGAAAGACCATCCATCTTCATGCTATTAACTTAAACTAAATCTAAAGGAGTTACTCATGCAACGTAATAAGTGGTTCAAAATCTTCATCTACGTCATGTTGTTCGCCATGATTGCCTCTACGCTCTTTATGGTTATCGAGCCTTTCCTTGCAGGTTAATATCTACACAAGGAACATTGATAATAGCGGCTAGGGACCCCCTTGCCGCTATTTGGCTTACCTGTTAGTTCGTTAATCAACCTTAAGCCATAGTCCCAAAGAACTCATCCTGCTCTTCATAAGGAAAGTGTCTTAGAAAATACGGAACCAATTCTTTGGCCACATCTTGAAGTTCAAAATGACGACCTGCACACTCCTCTAGGGAAGTTACTCCAAATTCAGTGATACCGCATGGAATAATTCCTTGAAAGCCGTATCCAGATATTCCTTCAGAAATGTTAAAAGCAAAACCATGGCTAGTAACAAACCCTCTTCGGAATTTGCTTTTGTTAAACTTGACACCAATGGCACAGATCTTCTCGTCGCCAACCCATACCCCTGTATACTCCGGCTTCCGTTCCCCTAAAATTCCGTAGGATGCCAAATAATCAATAATCACTGCTTCCAGACTGCGCAAGTACCCGCGTAAATCTACCTTACCTTCTTCACCGAGCATAAGGATCGGATAACCTACAAGCTGACCCGGTCCGTGATATGTAATATCTCCTCCCCGGTCGATTTCAAACAGCGCAATTCCTTTTTCTTTGAGCTGCTCTTCATCTAGAAGAAGATGTTCGGGATGATTCTGTGAACCAATAGTATAGGTAGGCGGATGCTGCAAAAGAATCAATCGTTCCGGTTGCTCACCAGCATCAATGGCGTGCACACTTTCCTTTTGCAGATCCCAAGCCTCCCCATACTCCATAATAGGGTCATATGAAATCTGCAGCTTACGAATATCCGAATTATTCATACCGTCAGGTCCCCTTTTTCAGTCTCATGCCTGCACAGTTTGGCTCGTTATTATTTTTTAGTAAAGTTTCGTATCTGGGGTATATCCTTCAATGTTATCCTTGACGCGTTGCAAGAAACGACCGCAAATCACTCCGTCCAGAATCCGATGATCCAGCGACAGACAAATGTTAGCCATTGACCGTACACCTATCATATCGTTAATGACCACAGGTCTTTTTACAATCGATTCAAACGTTAAAATCGCTGCCTGTGGATAGTTAATGATTGGATAAGAAAGAATGGAGCCAAATGAGCCGGTATTATTTACAGTGAAAGTCCCTCCCTGCAAATCTTCCAGACTCAGTTTGCCTTCGCGGGTTTTTTGTGCCAATTCATCAATCTCACGTGCCAGCCCGGCAACGTTTTTCTGATCAGCCTTCTTAATTACAGGAGTGATAACCGAATCTTCAGTACCTACCGCTAACGAGATATTGATATCACGTTTGACAATAATTTTGTCTACAGCCCAGACAGAGTTCATAATCGGATAATCCTTAATCGCACTCACAACAGCCTTCATCATGAAAGCCAGATAGGTTAGATTGATACCTTCTTTACGCTTGAACTCATCCTTATGTTTATTGCGCAGTGCGACCAGATTAGTCACATCTACCTCAATCATTGTCCAAGCATGCGGAATCTCCGAGACACTTTGGCGCATTCTTGTAGCGATTGTATTCCGGATTGGTGTTACATCAATCAGGTATTCCGAACTGCTGCCTCGGCCACCCTCGACTTCAATTGTTGGAATACGAGGAGATTCGCTCAAATGTAGACCCGAATGGCGAAGAGGCTCTTCCGCCTTCTTCTCTTGGGCTTGAACGAACTGTGGAGCAGGCGGTTGTGACACCACTGGGGCAGGTTGACTAGCAGAAATCGAAGCTGGAGATGTAGCTCCGCCACTTTCGATGAAGGCCAGCACATCCTTACGGGTAATTCGGCCACCCATACCAGTACCCATAACTAAAGTCAGGTCGATGTTATGCTCAGCCGCCAAAGTCTGTACCGCAGGAGAGTAGCGTGCACGCATCGTATCGTTAGCAGTTGAAGTCGCATTTTGTTCTGCAACATTATTAGCTACAACTGTATTAGTGTTAGTCACGTTTACAGCAGCAGGTGCAGTCACAGGCACGGCAATACGACAAATGACTTCGCCGACATTGACAACCTGACCTTCTTCCGCCAATAGTTCACCCATAACTCCATCTATCGTTGAAGGCAATTCAGCATTTACCTTATCTGTAATAAGCTCACATAATGGTTCGTATTGCTCTACCGGATCGCCCGGTTTCTTCAGCCATTTGCCGATCGTCGCCGATACTAGCGATTCCGCCAGCTGCGGCATGATCACGTCAGTCAACTTTTGGTTGTCAGACATCTTTTCACTCCTCAAATGTTTTACGAAGTAAAACTCACTTCGTAAGCATAATCTTTAAGTTTTACGAAGCTTCGCGTCCACTCAACTATTTTAATATTGCGCCAGTCGAAGCATTTCCGCCTTCACTTTTTCTTTGCTAAGCATGAAGAACTTCTCCATTGGCGGGCTGATTGGCATCGCTGGAACATCGGGACCACAAAGACGGAAGATCGGCGCGTCTAGTTCAAATAGACAATGCTCAGCGATAATCGCCGCCACTTCGCCACCAATACCGCCCGTTTTATTGTCCTCGTGCACAATAAGAACCTTCCCTGTCTCACGAGCAGCAGCTATGATCGCCTCACGATCAAGAGGCTGCAAGGTCCGCAGATCCAGAATATGCGCTGTAATGCCTTCTTCGCGCTCCAATTCTTCTGCTGCTTGCATCGCAAAATGCAACGGCAAACTATAACCAATAACCGTAATATCTGTTCCCTTACGCAGCAGATTAGCTTCGCCAATTGGAACGGTGTAATCACCTTCTGGCACTTCTTCCTTGATCAGCTTATAGCACTTTTTGTTCTCGAAGAATAAAACCGGATCAGGATCACGTACGGCTGCCTTCAATAGTCCCTTTGCATCATAAGCAGAGTAAGGTGCGACAATCTTCAATCCTGGTGTACCGAAGAAAATCGATTCCGGACACTGAGAATGGTACAGACCGCCGAATACACCGCCGCCGATAGGCGCACGAATGACAACCGGGCAATTCCAATCGTTATTTGAACGATAGCGGATTTTGGCCGCTTCGCTAATGATTTGATTCGTTGCTGGAAGCATGAAGTCAGAGTACTGCATTTCAGCAATCGGCTTCATACCATACATAGCTGCACCAATCGCCACACCAGCTATAGCTGATTCCGCTAACGGTGTATCTAGTACACGCTCTTCTCCGAACTGTTCTTGCAGGCCTTTTGTTGTGGTAAATACGCCACCTTTGAGCCCCACGTCCTCACCAAGCACGAACACGGATTCATCGCGTTCCATTTCTTCCTTCATCGCGAGCCGAATGGCATCGATATATTCCATTATAGCCATGATTTATGCTCCTCCTTTCAGGTCGGAATCACTGTAAACATGCAGCAGTGTATCTTCCGGTTTCGGGAACGGAGCGTTGTCAGCATATTCGATTGCTGCTTTAAGCTCAAGATTGCATTCGGCAATAAGATCTTGTTCTTGCTCGTCACTCCAAAGTCCCAGACCGATCAGGTAATTACGGAATCCTGCTACGCCGTCCTTCTTCCAATTCTCATCAACCTCTTCTTTGGTCCGATAAGCCAAATCATTGTCCGAGGTGGAGTGTGGAGATAAACGGTACATCATGGCTTCGATTAACGTAGGACCTTCACCCGCAAGTGCTCTTTCCCGAGCTTCCTTAACGACACGATATACTTCCAGTGGATCATTGCCGTCTACACGCACACCTGGAAACCCATAACCCAGAGCACGATCGCTGACCTTACCGCCAAGCTGTTTGTGAGCAGGAATAGAGATCGCGTACTGATTATTCTGACACATGATAATAACCGGCAGCTTATTCACTCCGGCAAAGTTACAAGCTTCATGAAAATCGCCTTGGTTGCTAGAGCCTTCCCCGAAGGTTACAAATGAGACGAATTTTTTCTTTTGCATTTTGGCTGCCAAAGCAAAACCAACCGCATGAGGGACCTGCGTGGTTACAGGACTTGAGCCTGTCACAATACGCAGACGCTTACTACCAAAGTGACCTGGCATTTGCCGCCCACCACTGTTTGGATCTTCTGCCTTTGCGAACACAGACAGCATCAATTCACGAGTAGTCATACCCACGGAGAGTACGAAAGCATAATCACGGTAATAAGGTAAAAAATAATCATTCTGCCGGTCCAGCGCAAATGCTGCTGCTACCTGACCCGCCTCCT
This sequence comes from Paenibacillus sp. B2(2019), assembly GCF_008370385.1. NCBI lineage: Bacteria > Bacillati > Bacillota > Bacilli > Caryophanales > Paenibacillaceae > Paenibacillus > Paenibacillus sp. B2(2019). The sequence continues at coordinate 289,401 of NZ_VTZR01000024.1, read as the reverse complement.
GGCCAATGCCGGAGACATGAAAGTTAATCTTGCCAGCGCGCTGAAGCAGCAGACTGCGCTCGTCGTATTTACGTGCGAGCAGCATATATCTGTACATATCGATGACCTGGCCGTCACTTAGTCCAAGCTGCTTATGTCTGTTAATCGTTTCTACAGTATCTTGGGATTCCATAAAGAGATACCTCCTTATTCATAAAGCCTGAGTCTTACAGGATTTAAGACCAATTGTATCCTGATCTTAAAACCTGGTACTAAGACTTGGCTTGAGTTTATTATAATCCCTTTTTACCCAAAAAGAAAAGCTAAATCCCGATAGATCTTCCATCTACAGCTAACATTGCCTCTCCAACGATCTCCGAAAGTGTAGGGTGAGCATGAATAGCCTCGCCAACCTCCCAAGGTGTTGCATCCAGCAGTTGAGCCAATGCAGCTTCCCCGATTAGATCGGTAACATGCGGACCTATCATCTGCACACCGAGAATATCTCCACTGCTTCGGTCCGCCACAACTTTAACAAACCCGTCCTTCTGACCGTACACAATCGCCTTGCCAATGGCCGAGAAGGGGAATTTACCAGTTACTACATCATGTCCCAATGCTTTAGCTTCCTTCTCAGTGTGACCCACACTCGCAACTTCAGGACGTGTGTAGACACAACGCGGTACAAGATGTGTATGATAAGGGTGAAGTTTCTCGCCAGCGAGATGGTTAACCGCCATAATGCCTTCATGGCTGGCTGCATGAGCTAGTTGTAGTCCACCAATACAGTCACCAATCGCATAAATATGTGGCTCAGCCGTCTGCATACTAGCATTTACAGCAATAATTCCTTTATCAAAGCGAATATCAGTATTTTCCAGACCAATATTCTCTACATTCGCTACTCTACCTACGGATACAAGTAGCTTTTCTGCGGATAGACTTTGAGTTTGCTCTCCCTTACGGGCATCAATCGAAATTCCATCGTCCGTTACCTTGCAGGTTGCAGCATCCACTGTAGCTTCAGTCAGTATTTTAACCCCACGTTTTTTAAGTAAACGTTGCAGCTCTTTAGCTACCTCTTCATCCTCTTGTGGCAGTAACTGACCAGCAGCTTCAACTACCGTTACCTGCACTCCGAAATCAACCAGCATAGAGGCCCATTCCACCCCAATTACTCCGCCTCCAACAATAATGATGGAAGAGGGTAACTCGTCGAGGGTGAGCGCTTCATCACTGCTAAGAATAACTTTCCCGTCTGGTTCCAGACCAGGTAATACACGCGGACGAGATCCTGTAGCAATAATAAGATGGTTAGAGACCACTGTTTCCATTTCACCGTCTTCTAGTTCCACAGCAACAGCACCACTACGCGGGGAAAAAATAGAGGGACCCGTTACGCGCCCCTTGCCTTTAATAACTTGTATTTTATTTTTGCGCATCAAATATTGTACGCCCTGATGAAGTTGTTCAACTACCGCTTCCTTGCGCTTTTGTACTTTTGGGAATACAAGCTGTACACCGCTTGTCTCAATGCCATAGCTCTCGCTCTCATTGATTTCAGCATATACCTCTGCGCTTCTGAGCAGCGATTTGCTAGGAATGCAGCCACGGTGCAGGCAGGTTCCTCCCAGTTTGTCCATTTCGATGACGACGACGGACTTTCCAAGCTGTGCAGCGCGAATGGCTGCCACATATCCCCCGGTTCCTCCGCCAAGTATGGCCACGTCACATGAAATTGTCATGATATGTATCCTCCAGTCATTACACGTAAGTTCATTTTACATTGTATATTGTACTCTCTTTTTAGAGTATTACAAAACTTATAAACGTCATATCCAAATGGACTTTTTCTTACTAAAGCGTTATCATATGGTTGAATCTAATGGGCTAAGAGGGGTAGGAGACACTTATGAAACTATTAATTTCACGCTTCATTGCCATCCTTATTCTTGTGTTTCCTGGTTTAATCGCAATGAAGGGCTTCTTAATGATGAAGGACGATATTTTTGATTATATCTCTATGCATGGCGATGACTCCGTTGTTCCAGATTTCGCTTGGCTGCATTTCGGCGGAGGGTTCCTTCTCTTTGCAGCAGGTATGACTTTCCTTGGCGGCTGGATTCTAACAAGAGACCGCAAACGTAATTATGTTGGCCCTCGGTTCAAGGAGAAACAAAAAGCGAAACAAGCTGCCGCGCAAGAAACGATCTCATAAGCAGCTTAATCATCCCCTCATTGTACAACCGAAATCTATTGCACATTCTGCAATTAAACCATCCAACAGCTCACTTCAAATGTATAATGAATATCCACACATTACATAAAGGCGAGAGTATTCATGGACGCGACCTACGCTTCCTTGAAAACTCCCGCCTTTTTATGCACAGCTTAAAGCCTAGCCTTATCAAGTACTTCCCTACGACCGCCTTGCACCAACTCGCTGTACAAGCCACCTTGCTTCAACAACTCCTCATGGGAGCCCTGCTGCAGCAATCTGCCCCCTTGAAGAACAAGAATTCGATCAGCTGCACGGATAGTGCCCAGTCTATGGGCAATAACGAAGCTGGTCCGTCCCTTCATTAGCGCCTGAAGTCCTTCCTGAATCTTGATTTCGGTCACCGTATCGATACTGCTAGTGGCTTCATCAAGAACAAGCATCGAAGGATTGGCAAGAATGGCTCTTGCAATGGATAGCAATTGCTTCTGTCCTTGGCTTATGCCGCTACCATCTGCAGAGAGCATTCGATCATAACCTTCCGGCATTCGGATAATAAAAGAATGAGCGTTAGCCAGCTTAGCCGCCGCCTCAACCTCTTCATCGGAAGCATCCAGTCTACCGTAACGAATATTATCGCGGATGCTGCCCTTGAATAAAAAGGAGTCCTGCAATACAAACGCCATATGGCTCCTCAGGCTTTCACGCCGAATCGAAGTGACATCTAAGCCATCCAGCGTAATCTTACCCTGATTAGAATCATAGAAACGAGATAACAGCCCGATAAGTGTTGTTTTGCCGGCACCGGTAGGCCCTACTAAGGCAATCATCTCGCCAGGCTTCGCTTCAAAGCTAATATCATGCAGTGTGTTAGAACTTCCGTCATATGAAAAAGATACCTTTTCGAACTTCACTGCACCTTCAACTTTAACCAGCGAAGTGGCTGCACCTTCATCTTTAGCTTCCGTCTCTTCGTCCAGCACTTCAAACACTCTTTCCGCTCCTGCAACCGCTGACAGTAGTGTATTCCACTGATTCGCTAAGTCATTAAGAGGGCGAGTAAATTGACGCGTATATTCTACAAACACAATAATCACACCGACCGTAATCGCTCCACGAATCGCTAACAAACCACCGACTCCAGCCACAATAGCGAAGCTCAAATTATTAAGTCCATTCATCAGCTTAGGAATGAAGCCAGAAATCGACTGTGCCCAGTATCCAGAGAGCATAATTCGCTCATTGCGTTCATGAAAACCAGCGATGACCCGTTCCTCTTGTGAAAAAGCCTTGATAATCCGTTGACCGGATAACGTCTCTTCTATATAACCGTTTAACTCACCCACATTGCGCTGACGTTCTTTAAAAAGCGGACCCGTACGCCGAGTAATCCAGCGCATGCCTAATAACATCAACGGCACAACCAGGAACGTGAGCAGCGTCAGTAGAGGACTGAGCCAGAGCATTACCCCCACCGTTCCGAGCAATGTCAAAACACTGGAAAAGATCTGAATAGCTGAGCTATTCAGCGTAGAGCTGACGTTCTCAATATCGTTGGTGAGACGACTCATAATTTCGCCCTGCTGTCTCCGATTAAAAAATGAGATGGGCAACCGATGAAGATGGGAAAACAACTCCGTGCGCATCCGAAATACGGTCTCCTGGGCAATTTCAATCATCCATATATTTTGCAGCCAAGAAGTTAATGAATAGAAGATATAAACACTAGCTAGACTGATCAGAAAAATCGTCCACGATCGTCCGCCAGTGCCTTCCAGATAATCATCCACAGCTTTACCAATCATATAAGGCCCGAGCAGTGCTAAAGCCGAGCTGAAGACTACCATTAACAGAACGAGAAAAAGCTTAGCTTTACGCTCGGCAAGGTAGCTCCAAATCCGCATGAGCGTGCCGCCCCAATCCTTCGCCTTTGCTGTTCGCTTCCCTCCAGCAGCTGAACCAAGGCTTCTTCCTGCTCCAAGCTCAATGACGGGTTTTGGGTGACGAAAGGGTTCAAGAATTGCTTTGAACATGCTGCTTCGCCTCCTCTACCTGTGATTCATAAATCTTGCGGTACAGCGCCGAACTTGTCATAAGCTCGTCATGTGTTCCCTTACCGATTAAGCGTCCTTCGTCCAACAGCAGAATCAAATCTGCAGATGCAGTAGAACTGATCTTCTGAGTAATCAGGAAGGTTGTACATGAAATCTCTTTCAGTGCCTCCAGCAAAAGTCCTTCTGTCACAGCATCAAGCGCACTCGTACTGTCATCTAGGATCAAAATAGCAGGTTTCCTCACAAGCGCCCGAGCAATAGTCAAGCGTTGCTTTTGCCCACCAGACAGATTTACCCCTCGCTGACCAAGCATTGTGTCATAACCTTTGGGCAGACCCATCACTGTTGCGTGAATTTGTGCGGCAGCCGCTGCGTGTTCGATTTGTTCCTGTGTGGCATGTTCATTGCCCCAAGCAATATTATCGCGAATCGATCCGCTGAAGAGCTGCAGTTCTTGAGGAACGTAGCCGATCGATCGCCGTAATCTTGAAATATCGATATCGGTGCTCTTTTGCCCATCAATGCGAATGATACCTTCTGTCTCTTCATATAAACGTGGGATCAGACCGACAAGAGAAGACTTTCCTGATCCGGTGGCTCCCATAATCGCTACCCGCTCACCAGTAGCAACTTCAAAAGTAATATCCTCTAGCACCGAAATATCACTCTCAGGATACTTGAAGCTGATGCCTTCAAATTGGACGTGACCCTGTATCGGTTCGCCCTTTGCGGCTCCGCCTTCCTTAACTCCAGCGCCTGCTGACATCACTTCTGTAATACGCTGTGAGGAGGCACGTGCTCGGGAAATTGTAACGACAAGTCCAGATATAGCTGACAACGCTCCTATGGTTCGTAAAGAGTAGTTAATAACTGCAACAGTTTCTCCTAAAGTAGCATCCCCATTTGCAATCTCAATCCGTCCAAACCATAAGATCGACATAATCGCTGCATTCACAATAAGCATAACAAATGGCATCGTTGTCTCCGTCAAACGTAGCGCAGATACCGTGGATTTCATCAAATTCCCGCTAAAGACCGTGAAACGTCCAATTTCATGTCCCATGCGCACGAACACACGGATTAAGCGAATTCCCGTTAAATTCTCCTGGATTACACCATTCACACCGTCTAGCCGATTTTGTACGTTGCGAAATAACAAAGAAGCTTTTCTCATGATGAAGTAAAGGAAGAGAAGCAACAAAGGTAGAGCTACAGTGAGAAATAACCCCAGCTTCACATGAACAACCAATGCCATAATCACACTGCCCACCACAACCAGTGGCACCCGTGTCATAAAGCGGAGGCTCATAAATATAGTGTCCTGCAGCTGCGATACATCGCCGGTCAGACGCGTGATCAGCGACGAGGTAGCAAACCGATTGAATACTTCATATGTAAAGGATTGTACCTTTTCATATAACTTGTCCCTAAGATCAAACGCAAAGCTCTGACTCGCATGGGCAGCAAAAAAAGAACTTAATACCCCAGCTATAAACGCGACTACCGCGCTGCCGATCAATACACCGCCCCAGAGCCATACTACAGAGGAATTCTGTTCTTTAATGCCCTGGTCAATAATTTTGGAAATGAGTAAAGGCTGTGACAATTCCACCGCTAGTTCAATAAGCATCATCACTAGGGCAGCTATTGCAGCGACTTTATATTTTTTGAGAAAAGAGAAAATCAAACCCATTCGCATACCCTCTTTTTCTATTCGTACAGTGCATCCCTTAAACGAGTCGACATTGTGGAAGCCTGCCCAGTTTTCATTATTGCCCGCCGCAGCGCTTTATTGCTTCGATTCAATTCCACCAAATCTGCCATCATCTCTTCCAGCAAAGCCTCAGCCTCGATAGAAAGATTTCCATTCTGCTGAATCAGAGCTAACCGTTCCTTGTATTCGTCTATTTTTTCAGTCACACATATTACTTCCTTTCCAATCACATGATTCCTTTTATCATACCACATTCAATTCTATCGTAATGTTTTCACTGGATACAGCTGACACGAATATGATACTCTAATAAGGTCGCATTTTTAAGATTAGATAATTGGCTTATACGAAAGGATAGATGGAAGTGGCACAATTGTTTTTCAAATACGGAGCAATGAACAGCGGTAAATCTATTGAGATACTCAAGGTTGCGCATAATTATGAAGAGCAAGGGAAATCGGTGCTCATTTTCACTCCATCCATAGACGATCGGGACGAAGTTGGTTTTATCTCCTCCCGTATTGGGCTGCGGAAACAGGCCATACCCGTCGACGAGAATACCGATATTTATAATATCGTCAGCAGTAACCAGCCCAAACCCCACTGTGTACTAATTGATGAATGTCAATTTCTAAGCAAGGACTGCATTCTTCAGCTAGTACGGATTGTGGATGAACTAGGCATTCCCGTTATGGCATTTGGACTTAAAAATGATTTCCAGAACCAGCTATTTGAAGGCAGCAAATACATGCTGATTTACGCTGATAAAATCGAGGAAATGAAGACCATTTGCTGGTTCTGCGAGCGCAAAGCAACGATGGCTCTAAGAGTAGAAAATGGTAAGCCTGTATACAGCGGCAAGCAAATCCAAATTGGCGGCAATGAAGCCTACTATCCAGTATGCCGTAAATGTCACAAGAATCCTCCACTATAAAATATAACCACAAAGTGAGGCTTTGCTTCGATGCTTACTCAGGTACTTTGCGGGGGCCCCAAATATATACCTTTAGCTAAAAAAGCATTCCGAAGCCGCAATGGCCTCAGGAATGCTTTTTTTAAAATAAAACTCGATTAAACCAGATATCTTTCTTTAAGAATATTCAAATGATGATGATCATGCCCAATCATTACGCACGCCACTGCTCTCGCGGAGATGGTTGCATTGTTAACCGTTCCCTTACGAGTCCATGCATCTTCCGGCAAAGTATCCAAAAGAGCTTGCGTTGACTCTCGGACAAGCTTGTAATGAGCCAGTAGTTTTTCTAGAGTGTGTGCTTCAAAATTTGCGGTAGGCACATAGTCCTTTTCATCAAAGCCCGCCAGCGGAGTCGTATCTCCTCTTGCAACGCGCAACAAACGATAAGACATAATTCTTCCAGTATCCGCTAGATGGCCAACCATTTGCTTAATACTCCATTTATCAGGAGCGTAACGATGCTCTCCTTGTTCTTCCGTAAGGTTCGAAATAAAGCTACAAATCTCATCCGTCTGCGCTCTAAAAATAGTACAAATATCCCCTTCAACTGGCACTAAATCGACATACTTTGATAATTCACTCAAATACTCATTACTTTCCAGCCGTCGCCCCATGTCTAAATCCCTCTCTTTTTGAATTTTTTTGAAATATTAGGAGGAAAATTGTGTTCTAGTTGTTGTATTTTAGTCCATTTTATACGATACTTGCAATAATAGGGTTAGTTAAACTAGAAGTCATCGGGAGTGTCGGCATGATAGATTTTATGCTTTTTATGATATTTTCAATACTAGAGACCTATGCAATGTTCTTTCTGGCTTTCAAAATTTTCAAAATTGACTTATATCATAAAGAGATGTTGTTTGCTAGTTTTATTATGGGCTTTTTTTCTTATACCCTTAGAATCAACTATGGGATAGCTTCATTAGATACTTTCTCACAATATGCACTAATGTTTTGTTTTATGTGGATGTTATTCCGGATTCATCCCTTCTACGCTTCCATATTAACCGGAATGGCTTATCAAGCTTACTCGGTGATTCAAACCATAATTATGTATCTATTAGACTCTGTAATCAACATGCCTCTAAATACTTCGGAACCGATTACAAAAAACATAATGACAATGCAGATATTATCAGCATTAGCCGCGGTTCTCATTGGTATGTATGTGGGTCATAAACGTATTGGATTTGACTTTGTACCTGACAAACCCGATGTAAGAATTAAACCAACGACTAGCGAAAAATTATTATTTGCTCTTAATCTTCCTACAGTAATTGTCGTTACTTTACTCACCTACTTTTTTGAATCTTTTTTCTCTTTCTTCATCCCAATTTTTTATGGAGTACTATTATGGGGATATCTATATTTCTCACACAAAAAGGATAGAAATAACTATGAGTCATTTAACTTTTAAAATTGTTGAGCTCATTAAGAAAAGTAATCCAGAGCAAACGCATTCCATTGAAATCATGCATTATGCCCTTAGCATTATTTTAAATACTTTATTCATCATTATAACTTCGTTATGCATCGGCGGGCTCACTGGACAGCTAAAGGAAACATTCTTAGCCTTATCCAGCTGCATGTTCCTAAGAATGTCTTCTGGTGGAGTGCATTTAAAATCCGCAAGGTCCTGCAATATTGTATCTATCTTTATCTGTTCACTGATCCCTCATATCACTTATCTAATACATAACCATATCATTTGGATTAATCTTTTTTCTTTGCTTGTAATGATCTTATGTGCTCCAAATCCTGATGCTAATGCGCAAATCCCCAAGGAATGGTATTTGGGTTTAAAGATCATTTCCATAATTCTGGTTTCTTTGAATTTTTGGATCCATTCGTCTGTCATTGGATTGGCATTTTTAGTTCAATCCTTTACAGTTATAATTCCATTACAAAGGAGGCCAATCAAATGAAGAAAAATTTAGCTCGTTATGCTTCTAACCTATTAGGTATTTCTGCTGTTGTTTTTGCAACAATTCTGAAACCACTTGCTAACAGCCCTGAGATTCCAAAAGAACTGCGCAAGTAATCAAACAAGGATGGGGAAAAGATGCGTGTCTTACAGAAAGACGGTTCCTCTAGTGATATTCTAGAGGAAGATATATTGTATTTCTCCAATTATAAGAATACAATATTCGTCCATACGAAAGAAGGCGAATTTATTCTCCCCACCACGCTTTCCGATCTTTCCGTAGCGTATGAGGGTAAGGGATTCGAACGCCTTGACCGCAGCAACGTCGTTAATATCAACAACATAGAAGGCTATGATCCCGGACGCAAGATTGTATGCTTTAATCAAGGTAAGCAGTTCACTACCGTTTCGGAATCCAATGAACCTCGCCTAAAGAAGTACTTATCTACTCATAAGAAAGATTCTGATTAAAACACTCCCGACATGTACTATACATGTCGGGAGTGTTTTTGTTTATTAAAATTCAAAGTAAACCAATCTATTATCACACAAAATAGCTATTATGCCATAATTCCCCTAAGATGTAAAGAAAAATTCATAGGATGAATGACAGGAGACGGATTGTATTCCAAATGATACCATATATATAAATGTGTAATAAAAACAAATATATGATGGAGGAACCAAATGAATTACTATTTTCATCCCTCACCACGCCCCTCATCTCTTGAATCAATATCTGATGAAGAATTACTTAACATCTATAAATTAGCGCTTGAGGCACAAGCTTTACCAGATTTCATAGAGATTGTTAGAGAGATCTTAGACAGTAGAGATCTCATACAAACTGAAAAATCATAACATCCCCATACACAAATTAATTCGCAAATTATGACATAATTACATAACTTCCTATGGCTTCACTGCGAGTGTTCTCTAGATTGTCTTCATGTTAACATCATCATAAAGAAGGTAGAGCCTCCTGAAGGCCCTACCTTCTTTATATTCAGTAAGGACTACTCCCTGAAATAGAGTAATCTTCTACTCCGTAATTTCCGTTTTAAATACATTTTCCAATTTTCCGCCAAGTCTTTTCTTCAAAGGAACTTTAATATCTCTACCCAGCTCTTTGAAAAATGTTTCTACATCGCATTTCACATTTTGTGCAGTCGCAATTACAGCGCCATCACCAACAATATTTTGATTCTCTTCAAGAGGAACATCAACTTCGATATCATACTTTTTGGATAATGTCTTGATGTATCGTGCGAAGATCTCCAGCAATTCCTCGTTATTAAAATTCTCTATAGCGACTTTTCCCTTGCTGGTAAACTTCATGTTAATTTTCATTATTAATATCCCCTTTTCTGTCAAACCATTTTTAGTTGTTAGTTTATGGATCAAGATGAATAGATGGCTGCAAGAAAGGGCAACATTATTCATTTTTGAGATCATTTATAAAACACACATTATTTATAAGCACCCTTTATCTGTTGTACTTTAAACTGCGTAAATTCTTTGAGCGCTTGTATGACCTGATCCTGTTCTTCTTCCTTCAGCTCATAAACGCACTCCCGTAACCACTCGCCAAATAGAAAGGCTTGACGCCCTTTCCGAGGGCTCTTTCTTAAGGAGTCGAGGCAACCCTCAAACTTATCGTTCAGGACGTCGGTAAGATTGTATTTCTCAATCTTCTCTATTACCATTCCTGCCCCATATTCCGTTTCATAAACTATGACTTCATTAGAATCAAAGGAAACGTAAGATGTTTCTTTACCTTCCTTTGCCCTGAATTCCTTAAGCTTGTTAAATGCCGTCTCATAAATGTAGTCCTGAGACTGTTTAAGCTGTGGCAGCTCATAACCATGCTTTAAGGTCTTGATATATTCAATATCTGGCATATAGTCTGCCAAATGATACATCCGATTCTTCAGATCTGTTCCAAGTGCTTCGATGATCTTGTCCAGATTGTCTTTTAGCGGAATGCTCTCTCCACGCTCGATCTTGCTAAGCTGTGAGTAACTTATGCCGCTCTTTTCTTCAAGTCCTCTTAAGGTTAACCCTCTCGTCTTTCTGATGTGCCGAATGAAATTACCCAGCTCATCGGGATAGTTCTCAAAATCATTCATGGGAGTCACCTCCCTACTATCATAACACAACATAACAATTTGTGTTGGCTTATAACAATTAATACTAGTAATTACTTGCCTCTAAAGGGTAATTCTCAGCACCACAAACCCAATATAATACTATATTTCCAAAAGATAGGAGAAGATTTGATGCTCATCTGCCAGGCTCTGGATTGTAATCGTTGGTTGGGAATTACAGCGTATCGGACCGAGGAGATCTTATTAAGCTGATTTGTGCCATGTCACTCAGCTATCGGACTCAGATGCAACTGTTCATTAAAATATACTACGGTTCGGTGCAATATTATGACAATAAGAGCTGTGATGTCCGAAAACTTGGAAAAAGAGTCCAAAAAGTTGAAATAGCTGCAATACAGTCCTTAACGATCCCAAACCATCTACTGTCTGCGAACCATTGTGTGCTTCCAGCTAATCCAATTTGTAAAAAAAACAGCCAGTCCCAACAACTTGGAACTGGCCATAATCGTTACTCCAAAACACTCAACAGATTGAGGATCATCTGTGCACTTTCGGCACGTGTGCCGTTTTGCTTCGGAGCAAATTTCTCTACAGCACGTCCCTTCATCAATCCAAGTCTATACACCTCGCTGATAGCCTCTTGAGCCCATTGTGGTGCAGTGCCAATATCATTAAATGCTGAAACGTTAAGACTAGCTACAGATACGATGTTCTTGGCGTATGCATATGCACGAGCCAGCATCGCTGCCATCTCTTGACGAGAGATCTTGGCATCCGGTTCAAACAGTAAAGCGGTCTGACCGTTAACAATTCCAGCTTGTTTTGCTAACCCTACTGCTTCTGCATACCATTTATCAGCAGGTACATCAGTGAAACCAGCTTCTGCTTGGCCTTTTAAGCCAAGCGCACGGACTAACATCGCTGTAAACTCCGCACGTGTAACCGCACGGTTTGGATCAAAACGATCCACAGCTACCCCCTGTACAAGCTGTTTTGCCGCAAGCTGCTTCACAGCAAGGTAAGCCCAGTGATCCGACTTCAGATCGTTGAATGTTTTGTCATATTCTAATACAACGTATTTACTAAAATGACTGACAGCAGCAGATAAATAACCATTCATCCATGTACTGCTCATATACTCCAACTTACCGGCATCATCCATAAAATAAATACCCAGTAAGCTTTGCTCTACAGTCGCACCGACCTTATATGAAATCGTGATCGGCTCTGCAAACTGTCTTAATGAGAAGGACTGGCCATTTTCTGTGAGGATGCTGAGCGACCATTCTCGCAGATCACTTTTCGCTCTCAATTGCGCTCCAGCTAGTGTACCTGCACGATCCAACAGATCCACGGCTGTATTACTAGCTAACGTGTTCAACCGTAGTGAAATCGTACTCTTGGCAAGAGCCTCAGCTGAGATTAGCTTACTAAGTTCTGCCAGTACTGTAGCAGGAATCGTAACGGATAAATCCTGCATAACCACTCTAAGCGGTGCGCGTCCAAGCAGCTCTGCTGCATTGCCTGGTAAAAGGAACTCCGTAACCGATCCGTCAACGGAAACCACAACTTCACCTTGAGCATTCTTGTTCTCTGACAGTTGAGAGGTTGTTATGGTTACTACACCCGCTTGCGCAGATGCCGACGGAGTTGGTATCGGTGTAGCAGTCGGCGTTGGTGTCACCGCAGGTCCCGGCACCCAGCCTCCCGGTGTTGGTGTTGGCTCTGGACTTGGTGTTGGTACCGGTGTTGGCTCTGGGCTTGGTGTCGGAGTCGTACCTGGCGTGCTCTCAGTCACTGTCAAAATATATTCAGTGCTGAACCCCTTATAAACAGCGCTGACTTTTGTTATACCAGCACTCAATGCATGAAGCTCCCCATTCTCACTAATCATTGCAATGGAATGATCAGATGTATCATACCTTACGCCCTCGACCAATTCTTGCTTGCTTCCGTCACTATATACCGCCTGAACAACAACGGAGCCTTTATTTCCTTGTTCCAGCGAATCCGGCCCTTTTATCGTTATTTCTGTAAGAATAGGAGCCTCATCATTTGTTACGACGAGACTATACTCCGAGGCGAACTCCCTGTAGGTTACTGAGATCACAGTAGAGCCTTCCTGATGAGCCTGGACCAAGCCCTGTTCATTGATCGTAGCAATATGCTCATTCGAGCTGGAATAATGAAGTCCATCCAATATTGGGATTCGTTTACCGGATGCATAGACAGCTTCGGTGACTGTCTGGTCGACCTCTGCTGGTTTAAGTTGTCGTTTGCCCTCAAGCTTAATCGCTTGCAGCGCATCTACAGTTATCTTACTTTCCGCAAAAATATTCGGGTAACCTGCCACTGTGACTCTCACCTTAGCTGTCCCTGGTTTTAGCGCTGTAACCAAGCCATTTCCATCTACGGTAACTACTGATTCTGACCTTTCAGGAACGATGGACCAAAGTTTTGTCAGATGATTAGCCTCATCCGGCACTACCTTAGCTTGCAATTGCAGACTAGCACCAGGCTCAAGCTCAACAGCTGTTTGATCCAGCTTAATGGATTTTGGAACAAAATTCCCGATCACTAAACGGTCAATTTCTACACCGTCTACCGTTCTTGCCGTAACCGTAATCTCGTTCTTCCCAATCTCAACAGCCGTATAGATTTGCTCATCTTCGTCATATATTTTTTCCTGCCAAAAACGTGGCGTCAGCGCATAGAACTTAGGACCGGAGGAACCGCCGATAACATATCGTGTGCCTTCGCCTTCTGCTACCTGCTTACCATCCTTCATTGGAAAAGTTCGCAAGTAAATATGATCATGACCGTTCATCACTAGATCCACATTATGCTTATCAAACACCGGCACCCACTTTGCTTGCACCTGTTCATTCGAATAGATGCTGCCATAGGGCCCTTGATGGAAAAAAATCACCTTCCACTTTTTATCTGTAGCAGATAGATCCTGATCCAGCCACTCTGCCTGTTCAGTGAACGGAGCACCTGAATGCTCTGTATTCATAACCACAAAATGTGTATCCTGAATGTCAAAAGAATAATTCGTACCTTTTACGCTCGCCGCACCGTTTTGCGGGTTATTGAATTGCGCCAGGTAATCCCCATCGCCATTGGTTCCCATCACTTCATGGTTCCCAATAATCGGAACAAGCGTGGTATTCATCAGCTGCTTTTGGGCTGCATCAAACCACCAGTTCCACTGCTCTTGTTCAAAGCCTTTATCCACCATATCTCCAGCGTGAACCAGCATTTCAGCATCCGGCATATAGGCAAAAGCAGCCTCTATCGTATTGCCCCAAAGACCAAATCCCGCTTTAGAATCTGCTTGAGAATCTCCGATAAACAGGAATTTTGTAGAAGCGCTCTCCCCTCCGCTTGTAACGAAGGTTCCTTGCTCACTTACATTTGACTCCCCATCCCCCACACGATATACATATTCGGTTCCAGGGATAAGCCCTACTGCCTCCGCTTTATGAACTCGCATCGTTCCATCATTGTTGGTGTTGTAAATTGAACTGTTGCCGGTAATTTTCATTACGTTCGCGGCTTGAAAGCTTGTGAATTCTGCCTTTTTCACCAATTCTACTACAGTATTCACGGTTAGCGGTTCTGTCTGCCAAGTAAACTGGCGAGAAGTCGCTGCATCCTGGCCCATCGTAACATTAACATTACGCGGGGCAGCAGTACCGTCATATGGAGCAACCTTGAACGTCATTACAGGACTATAGGTATTCCCTTTTACCGCCTGCAATTTAAAAGTTCCTTCTGCTGAAGTGACAAGGCCAGTAGTAAGTGCCCCACTTCCCCCTGAAGTTGCGCCTTGTACCTCCAATCCATCGAACAGCAGTTTCGCACCTTCAACAACACTTCCATTCAGATCTTTTACCGCAAAAGACGCATCAAAGCCCTTCGCAAGATCATAATGGTTCCAAGTGAGCATCAACTGTGTCTTTACAACAGATTCAACAGCCGCTCCAATAAAAGAAATAGGAACCCCGGTACCTTCTGTCGAAGTTACAGATCCGGATGTATTTTCAATTACAAAAGGTTTGCTTGTATCCCCAGCGAGCTGCTCCTGAGTAAAGGGACCCACATAATCATTTCGAACCGTATATTGAATTTGTCCGATGAGATCCGTATCTCGTAGATTGGAGGAATTGATATTCGTTAGGTTAAGACGCACAGTGCCCAAAGCTGGATCAATGATTGACTCCATTTGCATTTCTGATACCTTATCCCCTCGAATTACCTGCAAACCTTTAACTGCAGCCGGATTAAAAGCAAACGTAAGATTTCCTTCCTTCAGCTTGCCCGCCTTCTCTGCCGTTACATCCAAAGTGTAAGTGTTCCCGGCATAAACGACTTCTGGTGTTTTGTACACATAGAATGGAGAGCCCAAATTCACTGTGAAATACCATTCTTTTATCGTCTGGTTACCGCTCAAATCGCGAATGGCAACTTTTACTTTATGACGGCCTTCTGTAAGCGGAACCTTTGGTTTATAGGTGATTTGACCTTTTGGAGGATAAAAGCCATGCTCCACTAATTGATCGTCAACATACACACGTGTTTTGTCCGGATCGATTAAGGTCGTTCCCGGATGCACCACAGGATCATAACCATCATCCTCACCATTGACGGAAAGGGTCGGCGTAGCTGTTTTGACAATTTCGTTCACGCCAGGATAGGCATCTTTAAGCACAGGAGGTGTTCTATCCTCCTCTATCGGACCATAAATGGCACGAATATCATCAACGTAAATAGCTCCCGCACTCTTGTTAAGATTGCTTGTCTCCATATAGCGGACAGGCATATCCATCGTTAACGGGGTGGTTTTTCCCTTAGGAACGGATACTTCGACGTATTTCCACCCCGTCCAGTTCACTCCATTCACCTGATCTGTAAAATCCACAGGCACTGCCGCATTATTGCCATCACGAATCTGTCCCCGCAGCCAGTGCTTTTTGCCATCTCCGTAGATCCACATACTGATCTTCTCAGGATACCTCGGAATCTGAATCCGATTGGCGGTTGAGCTTGCGGCTAAATAAGCACCGGATGTGCCTGTTTTATTAACAAAATCATATTCCAGCTTCAAGGCTTTATCCCCGTTGCGGACAAAATCCTGATCCGTCACTTCCTGAATCGCTACACTGTTAGCTGCTGCACTGGAGGCTATATATTTATCAATGCCATTCTCAAAATCCTCCAGCATTACAGGCGGCAACCCCACATTTACTTCAAATGAGGTCTCAACGTCCCCGTACTTAGCATAAATCTTCCCGTTCTTCCCGTTTTCACTCGTCGCTTGAAACAAACCCTTCTCGTCCACACTTCCGATCTCGCCCTCAACCCGCCATTCAAAACTATGGTTGTCAGCTTGAATTACCTGTCCATTACGTAGCGCCTTCACAGTTAATTGCGCAGCAGCACCTGAAGAATAAGTTTTGATCTCATCAGGAAACCTAAGGTCTGTGAGCTTATCCACGACTTCGATTTCCCCACTGCCTTTGACTGTCCCAGCCTCTACAATTACCGTTCCTGTGCCGGCAGTGGTTCCTGCGGTGAAGACTCCGTTCGCATCGACAGTACCAAGGTCAGCGTCCACCTGCCAATTCAGCGTACCCGAATAAGGTGCCGGATGGCCGTTCTCGTCCACTCCTGCTGCTTTGAACATAAAGCTGGAGCCTTGCAAAATACGTTCCGCATTCGGCTGCACAACCAGCTTAGAAGCTGTAGATTGCTCTGGGGCTGTGTTGACGACCAGCAAACCGTTGCCGGTTTTACGTTCATAGCCATCAGAGCCCTGATTCATCATTTTGACACCAGATGCACCCGACATTCTGGCCACAAAAGTAGAAGAGCCGCCACCATCCAGATTCATGGCGTTCACTACGCCCATATCCTTCAGAATGTTGCCAAGCTCATCGGTATCTACGCCCTCACTAAAACCTGGCGATCTTCCATCCACTTCGAATAAAACAAGACTTCCGTCCGCTTTTGTCCCAATGGCTGTACGCGGATGAATTCCTAAAGGTCCAACACCTTGTTGAACTACTCCGTCTTTTACCAGCGGCCCTTCGCCGCCAATGGCTACCTTCACATCATTCCATTCTCCGCTAAGCGCAAAGGTCGCAGTAACGTTATCGCCAACCGATAACCCCTGCAGAACAGCACGAGACGTTCCGTTAGCAGACAAAACTACTTTTCCTTTGGTAAGCGGCGTATTGCCTTGATTGTTGCGAATCTCAGATACCTTCAGCTTCAAGGTCTGACCGCTCTTCACTTCTCCCTCGACAATATCTAGAACAACCTCGTCACCCTCATTGGTCGACTTTGTAGTTGTATTATAATCTTCCGTATAAAGAACCAGCTCATTCGTATTTCGATAACGGTTGATGCTGGTTAGATTAGTTGTTTTTCCATTAATCGTTACGTTCTTGGTCAGCTTCGGCACCCCATAAATCGAGCTGCCATCTTCTTTTAAACCGAAAGTAAAAGCTGAAATCGAACTGTTCAGGATTACACCATCATCCATAAATAATCCATTTGGAACACCCGTGGCAAAACCGGAGATTTCATAAAAATCACCGTTAATCCCTGCGATCACCCGGTTTCCAGGCGAATCCGCATAAGCGGCCATTTCTGTAACACCCTTCATACCGTATACCTTTCCATCCTTCGTACCTGCCCGCAGTTCTAAATGGCCTTGTTGCGGGTTGAACTCCACTGCATGAATCTTTTGTAAACCACGTTCATTCTGAAGATCCATCCAGGTGTACATCGCCCCAGGTGCGAGCTCTGTTTGCCGTACATCAATAACGGTTCCGTAGTTTGTTGCTGGTAAATCAGAAATGGAAGCGTGAACAAATACTCCCGGCTGCAACAACGAAATCAACAAAACAAAAATAACTGCCACATTAATTTGCCTTAGATACCTTCTCACTGTGTTGACATCCTCCCCACTTGGCTGTCCTAATAACGATCTGAGCTTGGACAACATCATAGGGTTTATATTAACTAGGAAGCGTAAAGGTTAGATAAAATTTACCAAGGCATACTGTTAACTTCTTCTAATCCCCTCCTCAAATTCATGTTTCAACCTGTTGATGAATCTTCTGACCGTTTTCGATCCTTGTTTAGAAGCTGAAACAATGGACCCCGGAGTATTATGATCTGGTGATCGTAGCTCGATCGTCTTCATGATCTTCTGAGAACCCTCAAATGTTTTTAGAAAAGAATAATCCATCCCAATCGTGATCGCGAGTCCTGACGCAACTGCATTATCAATGGCACGGGTGTTATTGCTTGTAAAAAGAATATTCATCGGCCCAACTTTCAGTAAATAACGCTCCACAAAGTCCTGTATGTAATGATCATCGTATAAAACCAACGTCTGGCCTACTAACTGTTCGGGCGTAATTATTGTATTTAAAGCTAGTGGTGATTGAGGATGTACACCTACAACAATCTTACCTTCCATTAATTCCTCGAATACGACCCCTTTATGTTTCTCTGATAAGCCCTCTGGCGAGACCATCAGTCCGATATCCATTTCATCCTGAAGCACATTATCCAGAATTTCTTTAGGTCCCTTTTCAAAAATCTCTATTTTCACATTTGGAAAATCCGCTTTAAAACCGGATATGACCTTCACGATTAGATGCATGGGTCCCGGAATCGTAGCAATCTTCAAATGACCACTAAGCGCATCGCTGTAGATCTGTGCTTCAGCTTTTAATTCATTTACTTTCATCAAGACTTCATTTGCTTTGCTGATAATGGCTTGTCCCTCTGCTGTGGGAACTGCTCGTTGGCCTCGCGAACGAATGAACAAAGTAACTCCAAGCTCCGCTTCCAGAAGTGTTATGGACTGGCTTATGGCAGACAGGGTGATATGACGATTCTGAGCAGCTTTGGTTAGTGAACCAATCTTTGCGACTTCTACGATATTCTCGCATTGCTCTAAATTCACTTGAATCACTCCCTAAGTTAATATTTACTTAACACCTATTAAATTTACTTAAATTTTAATTAATTTAGACAAGTGCTACAATGTAAATAAGTTAGTAAATAACCTTTTCACCTAATGAACCTATATTTCTAGTATAACTATATTTCTCGAGGAGGAGTCCCAAATGACAGACAAAAGAGTAGCCGTAATTACAGGTGGAGCCAGTGGAATCGGGAAACAAACCGCAATTAAATTTGCAAGTAAAGGTGATCAAGTGGTCGTTGCCGATTTCAATCAACAATTAGGTGAAGAAACGGTCGCACAGATTATCAAGGATGGTGGCGAAGCTATTTTCGTCAAAACGGATGTTTCAAAATACGAAGAGGTAGAAGCACTGGTTGAGAAAACCGTTGCCACATATGGAAGAATTGACGTTATGTTCAACAATGCCGGGATCGGCCGCGTCACTCCTGTACTAGACCAAGACCTTAAGGATTATCATAGTGTTATTAATGTCAATCAGCATGGTGTTGCCCACGGTATTATCGCAGCAGGTAAAAAAATGCGTGAGCTCGGCATCAAAGGGGTCATCATCAATACAGCTTCTGTATTTGGATTCCTAGCTTCCCCAGGTACATTCGCATATCACGCTTCCAAAGGTGCGGTCATTATGATGACTAAATCCGCAGCACTTGAAATGTCCGTTCATGGCATCCGCGTGCTTGCCGTTGCTCCAGGCGCTGTAGATACGCCAATTATCCAAGGATATAAAGATCAAGGAATGGTCGACCAGATGAAGAGCAAAGTAATGGGTAACAAATTAACATTGCCTGAACAAGTTGCAGACACTGTATACTTGCTCTCCTTACCAGAAGCTAGTGCAATTAACGGTAGTGTTGTAATGGCTGATGAAGGTTATGCTTCATTTAAATAAAAAATTATAAATCAAAAAATCCAAGGCTTCCCGAGCGGGTAGTCCTTGGATTTTTTTGTATTACTCCCATGATCTCTGTTCATTGATTTCCAGCTTACGTTTAAATGCCTGCTCTAGATCAATATCCAGTTTATTGGCCAGATCAAAAATATTCCACACCACGTCGTACATCTCAAATCCCAAGTTTTCTTTCTTCTCTGCACCGGGGTCGAAGGATACGGATAGCACCTCTTTGGACAATTCCCCTACTTCAGTCATTAAGTACAGCATTCTCTGCTCAATGGAGCTCGTGTCAAAACCTTTGGTTTCACTGAACTTCTTCACATACTGTTGAAACTCAGATGTATTCATTTCGTTACGCCTCGCTTTTAGGTATAAAGTTATGTAGTTTATAAAAACGATGTCATGCGATTAGCCTAGCTCATTCCTTTATTATCATCCATTTATTCGAAGAAAACAAACTCTCCCGTTTACAAAAAAAACGATTCTTCAGATCATTGAAGAATCGCTAAGAAAATTTATTTACTTGTTACTGTTTCAGCCACTATCTACGCCTATGTCGGACATTTCACTGGGCGTTAATCCGCAAGTGCACGGCCAATTTCATCGTCGAACGTGCCGCACCAGTAATGGCGAGACTCTTCATCATTATTCATTTATTATTCGCCGAGTTGCTCCTTGAGCTGCGCAATTTCTGTTTCCATGAAGGCAACACGTTTATTCAACTCCGCGATATAGTTTCTTAGAGCCTCTTGGTCTGCTGCGCTTATTAGGTCGGCCGCAGTAGTTTCCGCCAGTTGGATGGCTTCTTTGAGAACTTGAACGCTTGATTCTGCCCCTGCTAATCTTTCCCGGAGTTTAGCCGCTGCAATACTTGCTTTTAGCGCAGCCTTCTCAGTCTCCTTACTCTCCAATATTATCGTCTTTCCTTCAACCGTCAACCCTGCTCCCGTCGCTTCGGACATCGTGCGCACAGGTACGTAGGCCGAGTTATTTACTACAATCGCATCTGCAATCTTCTTTCCGTCTTGTTTTATAGTATACATTCCGGAAACTTTAGCGCCAATTAAAGACGAGCTCGCTGCGAATCCTATTGAACCACCAAGTAACAACGCCGCTGCTACAATCCCTACTATTTTCTTCTTCATATCTACGAACCTCCTGAGCTTATTATTCTTCCAATTATAACCAATATATTCGTAACATGAAAGATATACTAAGAGACTCTGCCACAGCCAACTCAACTACTGGCCATATGTAATCTAGCTATAAGAAGCCATCTGAGTAAGCTTGATCCTATTGTTCTAAGTTGTGTTTTTCGATTTCACAAACAACTTTATTTCGAAATGATTGAAGTTGTATGTAAACAGTGTTACTCTATCAACGGTAAACTCAAAATCTATGATCTTCAATCCTTCTATTCATATTCACTAATTTAGTTATAAAGAAAGGTAATACTATGATAAAAGTTGATAACTTATCCTTCGCATTTCCGCAAAAAGAACTATATAAAAACATTTCATTTACGTTAGAAGAAGCACAACATTGCGCTTTTATAGGAACAAGTGGCAGTGGTAAAAGTACACTGATCGATATACTGATGGATCCAGAAAAATATTTGTTCGAAGGCAAGCTAGAGATGGACCCAACCTGCAAAATTGGGTATGTAAGTCAGTTTTCGCAACTAGACAAATCTAAAGAAACAACCGTTTTTGAATATATAGGAGAAGAATTTATTAAGATACAAAATGAAATAACAGCTATTCTCACTGAAATGGAAACATCATCAGATATTGATTCATTACTTGAAAAGTATCAATTAGCTCTAGATGCCTTTGATTTAATGGATGGAAATGATTTTGAAAGCAATATTAATAAACAACTAAATTTAGCCAACCTTTTGAAGCTAAAAGATGCTAGGGTATCCGACCTAAGTGGTGGGGAATTCAAGCTTATTCAAGTGATGAAGGAAATGCTGACTAGTCCAGACTTAATGATTATGGATGAGCCCGATGTATTTTTAGATTTTGAAAACCTAAATGCACTTAAAAATCTTATTAATACTCACAAAGGAATATTGCTAGTTGTTACGCATAACCGTTATCTATTGAATCATTGTTTTAACAAAATTATACACCTTGAAAACATGGAGATCCAAGAGTTCGATGGGCGATATATTGAGTATAACTTCTCATTACTTCAGACGAAAATTGAGTTACAAGAAATCGCAGTCGCTGAACAAGAAGAAATTGAGAGATACGATAACATTATTGATAATCTTAGAGCGATCGCAACCTATAATTCAGAAGCATCTAGAGGGAGAGCGTTAAAAGCTAGGGTTAAGTTTCAAGAACGATTGGAAGCGCGAAAAATTAAAGCGCCATTCGTTGATATTAAGCAACCGAAAATCAGTTTTGGTGTGGACAATGAAATTGAAGAAGACATCACTGTTTTAAATGTGACTAATTATAGTGTTTCCTTTGATGAGTTGATTTTAGAAAATGTTAACTTTGAGATGAAACCTACAGATAAAGTAGCTCTTATCGGTCCAAACGGTACCGGGAAAACGACTTTACTCCGAGATATCTTTAAAAATAATCATGATTCAATTGAAATAAATGCTGATATTAAAGTGGCTTATCTTTCTCAGCTTCAAGACGAAGTGCTAAAGGATTCTAATACCATACTAGAAGACTTCATCGATGCTGGGTTTGCAACTTATGACGAGATTAGAGCACATCTTTCAAACTATGGCTTTGAAGGAGAAATTCTTAATCAAAAGATAGAATCTTTATCCGGTGGCGAAAAAAATATACTGCAATTGGCAAAAGTTTCTGCTAGCAAAGCAAACTTATTGCTTCTTGATGAACCGACAAGCCATTTAGACACCTATACACAAATCGCACTGGAGAAAGCCATTGAAGACTATAAAGGTGCGATTCTCATGATTTCTCATGATTTCTATTCTGTAGTAAATGGTATGGATTATGTATTAATCATTGACGATAAGACGATTAGAAAAATGAGTATGCGAAAATTCAGAAAGATGATTTATGCCAGTCATTTTGATAAAGATTATTTAGAAAATGAACAAAATAAAAAAGCAGTTGAAATGAAGATAGAATTAGCTTTAAAAGACAATAATTTTGAACTTGCAAAAGGTATGGTTGACGAGCTAGAAGAGCTGATTAAGCTGCTTTAAACTACAACCCTCTGGTGGGAAAATGTCTACAAAAAAGACACTGATGAATAAGATCTCAGTGTCTTTTTACTGCATTGATTTGTTGACAACTCATGCCGCGGACAGTGGTTCACTTATCATTAAAAATCTTTCCCAACACATTTTTTGCCATAGAAATTTGTTGGGGATCTCTATTTATAATACAACGCAAATAATAAACGCCATTCCATATCAACGGGATTTTCAGAATCGCATTCATTTAATCAGTAATTTTTTTAAGCTCAAAAATAGTTGCCTCTGCTAACAAGATAAGCCTATCGCTATTAACAACAAAAAAACTTAAAGGTATTCCAAGGTTTGTAGAAGGGTCACTTATATTTATTACTTTTACTACATCATTTATATTTAAGTCTGGGATATCTATTTTATATAATCTATAAAAAGAGTCAGAGTTATAACATGTCGCTGTAATCTCATATAATGGTTTTTTTAGTTCATATTGATAAACACTATAATTTTTAAGTCCTTTTGATGAAAAAAAATCGATTTTTATGATAATTTCATCGCCAATTAATTTTTGCCCTGTTGGATATTCAGAAGCATCATTATATGAATTTGCAAATCCTAAAAGCTTCTCAACTTTCCAAGTTTCATAGAAATATTTTTCAGTTTCACTATCCAAATTTATACTTTCTTGAGCACAATAAACGGATGTGTTTTTTGGAATAATAGACTCATCCGTTTCAGGTTTAGGCTCACTAGAAGTATTTCGATTTGATGTCATTTCAACATTTCCACAAGCCGATGCTAGCATCAACATTATCATAATACAAACCAATAATATTTTTTTCATATTTCACACTCCCACTATTTTTTCAAGTTCATATGTCTCCTTTTAGATAAAATATTTGTTTTATCAGATGCTAAATTGTTCCATTAGATAATCTCTATAATCAACTCTATTGAAGAAAGTTAACTGTTCATCTGCTTCTAATTCATTTTGCACAAGATGTTTTATAAGATATTCCCTGTATCAAGTAATGTTTAATACTTGCAGTTTCTTTTTCATGCGTACCACCCTTTGTATAATATTACCTATTATTATACAACAGATAACAGAATTCGACCCAATATTTACTATATATAAAACTTGAATTTTATCTATTCAGGCGAGTCAACCATATCCCATATTCTTCGCTGAATCTACAGATTCCTTGGAGAACGCAAAATTGCACTCTGCCGTTGAATCGCTAACGTAAGAGTGCAAATTTTTTTTGAATTTTCAACATTTTCATTTTTCAAAATAAGACAGGTTAACGTGAATATATAACACTATAGCGCGGTTGAACACTACATGCCCTAAATATCTCCCTTAACTACTTCCACCTCCTCCAACTGCATGAGCATTGAAATATCCTCAATCTCCAACGCTGCCGCTATTCGCTCAATAATACCAATGTTGAGTTCCTTGAACTTATTATTACATAAATTAGATATCTTAGCTTGAGTCACATTAGATATCTTGGACAACTGAACCTGAGTCATTTTCCTTTCAGCAAGGATATCCTGAAGCTTAATCCTTAATTTCATATGTTTTCCCCCTCGATTATTCATGAAAATATGCAGTTGACATTATACCGATATCGGTACAATGTAGCAGCCAGCCCTAGTATACATTCTTATTTATCTACACGCAAAGTTTATTAATATAGCCGATACATATGGGGCAACACTTGAAATGGGGGATTGAAAATGATTAAACACGAAGATAAGAAGGACATGACGATCACATTTTCTAACGCAAAAACAGCTTATGCCTATGAAGGTCCTGTAAAGCTTATATTCCACAATGGAGCGTGGATAAAGTCTAAGAAGCTAACTATCACATTTGACAAACAGGAAGCTCAACAACATGAAAACAATAGAATAGCACGTAGTAATGAATTATTGTGGTGGGCAGGTGCAAGTGGTTGTGAAATGCCTGCGACAATAGAGTGCGGAGATGGACTCTTTCAATGGATTGAGCCTGGATATGATATCATGGAGAGCGGATTGTTTAAGATATAACGCAAACGATTAATAGCCCTCCTACATATATTAGGTGTAGAAGGGCTATCTTTCACTTTACTAAATCTAGAATACTATTTCATCACCTGTCTTACTCTTCTTGAAAGGGGTGCTAAATTGTGTGAACCTAAATTGCACTCCTGAAATATCGTCAGGTAATGGTGGAGAGACTACGTATTTATAAGATGCATGACAAGATCTACTCCCACCACTAATCATTCTGGAGTCGTATTGTTCGTTCGTTAATAAATTGTTCGAAGTGGCTATGTTGATGAGCATTGATTTTTATACTCCTCTTTCAGTTCATCTAACGGTAATGACAGAAATCACTACTCTTGTAATTAGAGGAAGAAAAATATCGATATTTTTAAGACTTACTCCGAAATGAACGGATAACTCCTTGTCAGAAGCAGCCAACCAGTTTTCCCTGGCTAACCTTTTGATGAATGGAACTTCCTTAATACTACTGAAAAAGAAATACTTAGTGAAAGTTTGAAAAGGGTAAGTATTTAACAACCAATAAATACATCAAATTCATATAACATATTTTTTATTTTTTCCATAAATATTATTAAACTAGTAATTATTTTCTTTTTTAGGTTTATTATGGTATAAATAACCAATGTGTGATATCATACCAATTGTAAGGGCGCCCTTATAATAATATTCTAAGGATCTGATAATGTGCATAAGGTAAAGGTTGTTTTAAGTTTGAGCCTTTTGTTAACAACGGCATTTACTAGTGCTTCTGTGAGCGCTTCTTCTAATGAACAAATTAGTGATTTTTCGCCAACTCAAGTTGAAGCCCCCCTTGTCATCCCATCTAATACAGTCACAGTAAATTCATTTTTATCTGATGCAGAAAAAGCGAGATTAAGTGACTTCGGTTTTTCTCAGGAAGAAATCGAAAATTTCACACTTGATCAATACAACAATTTTAATCAAAAAGTTGGTAAAGATACTACTGGCGAACTTATTGGTACTGAGACTACCTACTATAAAATCACAAATCACCAAGTTACAGAAGTAACTGAACAAGAGTTAAATGAAGGTGCAGCAAAAACCAATGCGTTAAATAAATTAAAAGAAAGCCTTCTTATTACAGCAGCTACTGATAATACTATAGAAACTAATTGGATGGTAATGACTTTAAGTACTACAAAACTCTCAACAGGAACATATAACCTTAAAAATTCTTTCAGATGGAAGACATTCCCTACCTACAAATTAACTGACGTCGTCGGTATAACTATCAATCCTAATTTAACTTACTTAAACAACACAGAGTATGGTAATTATCAGACTTCTTCAGCAGGTGTTGCCCCAATTGTTTATGATAATTATGCTTTGGTTGCTACCAAAAAGGATGTACCTGGCTTAGGATTCCCAGTCGATCTTAAATCCTATAGTTCAAACGGAAGATCAACAGATGGACATAGTGGCTATGTTGCATTTCAAGTACAAAAAAATAATAGTAGTGCATTATCTACAAATGCCTATGGTCACTATGCACATCTTTATAACACTATAAATTACAGCATTAGTTTATCCAGTGCCTCAATGTCTATTAGTGGTGCTACTCAAACAGATTATATGAGTGACACTTCTCTAAGTTGGAACTTTTAATTAGGTAATTCTTTTAATACATCGAAAACCCCTTAAATAAATCTATTTAAGGGGTTTTTTATCTTCCATGTTATTTTCAAGTTATATTCTTAAATAATACATCATGTTATAGAAAATCAGTAAAATAAGAACATGAAGATAGTACTAAAAACCTATAAATCTTCTTTAATAATCTGCTTCGAATATTTTTTCATTTTTATCATTTGAGAAAGTTATTTTCAATTGAGCTGTCGGATTCCAAATTCTACTATCTTTTATAATTAGATATTTTTCACCTGTATATTCATATTCACGAGTTTTACTGTCAATCACCACTGAAAATGTTCTAGCATCTTTTAAAACTTGCGTATTATTAATTACAAGTCCAATTGAACCTTTCTCTAAACCACCAATGACTATCTCATCTCGTACCAATCCCTTTGATTTAGCATAGTCAGAAGAACTACGATAAATATAAATATAGGGCAAGCTAAAAATGTAATACTCCTTTTCGTTTAATTTTTGTATAGATACATAATCCAAATTTTCACTTTCAATAAATTTATCTAATTCTTTTTCAGTGATTGTATTCCAGCTACATCCTGACAAAAGGAATAATACACACAAAGATAGTATTACATATCTCAAATGTAGTTTCATATTTCCTCCACAATTCAAATATTATGCTTAGATTATTTACATCTGTTGCTAGACGATTCTTCCCCTTACTAAATTTAAGCACTTACTTTATTAAGAAAACTCCTCTGTGTTCTCTCTATTTCTCCTCTTAAAAGTACATATTAAAAATACGCGATGCACATATCAAAAAACGAGGGATATTTCCTTCCTAGCTCCACTATAACAGTAAATGGTTTTTTCTACCAACTAAAATCATCATTATTAATAACGCTAAGTCCCTCCCTCCTATTTATAAATGAAGCTGGATCACGCATGAGGTTATCCCTTCTATACGTCAAAAAGGTGGTTATTCTGTTGCAAGTGATGATTCTGCAGCATGCTCGCCAATACGACGAATTAATAGTTTCACAAAACTTTCTACCCATAACGTATCATCATCCGTTAAAGGTAGAAAATTATTTCTGACTCCTTTTCTAGCAGATAACTTATCTCCTCTTGCCGACGTTAGTTCTCCTAATTTATCTAAATCCTCTCTACTTATTGCATATTCATTGGAAGCAGCGTTTCTTCCCCCTGCGAGTCCCTTAATGTAACTCAAACAAAAGTATGCCATACTAAATAACGGTTCCCTTCCTTGGATTTACATTTTATATCTTCCAAAGTAATTCAACATCAGGAGTTGCTTTAAAATCAGCAGGAATTGTAGGATATGCTCCTCTTACTAATGTCATCTTAGCAAACAATTCACCTTTTGCACTTAAAGTAATACAGCTCATATTATTTTTATCTCTATAAACAACATCAGCAGACAAAAACAAAAAATCCAGTTCGCCCAAACCATGTTTCAATGCTACATCGATTTCCCAAGTTTTTAAAAATACTTCAATAGGATTTCTAGCATCTTGAACTTTGGAGTAATGTTTTTTCATTTCAAAATTTAATAATCCATCTTTCATCGACATATAAAATTCTTCTGTATGAAGTTCTATAAATGCTTCCTTTGAATATTCAATACCACTCTCTGTAATCAATTTATAGGTGAGACTATTTACATGAGATTCATTCAAGAAAGTACCCTCCACGAAAATAATTTTTTTAGAATCCAGCAAAAAGTGCTTATTTATACTAAGAATAATTGTAAATTGAATAGAACCAACTAAATTTTTACTCAGCGGGGGCTATAACTGCCTTCATTATTTTAGCAATCACAACCCCGATTGTATCTTATACTAAATCAATGTCTTTCATCAAATCTCTAAAAACGATATGGGAATGGGTTTTAAGCATCTTTACTTTCAGTATCCCCTTTTGGATCATTTTAGTGACTGTCATTATTATTTTTATTGTAAAACGAATAATTCGATACATTCCAGAAAGCAAACCTGATTTTTTAAATTACACCAGTGACGTAATTGAAGGAATTAAATGCGAGTGGAGTTTTAACACATATGGGGGACAACTAAGTTTTTATGGCAACACTCCAGTTCCAGTATGCAATAACTGTGATGGCTTTTTAGTGCTTGATAGTAGCGATTATTATATTTTACAACTGAAATGTGAACATTGTTCCTATAAAAAACAAATATCGGATTTTTCAGAATTCCAGGATAAAATCAAACGTGAGATTATAAGAAGAATTAGAACTAATACTTGGGAAAACAATAGCATTAGAAGGTGATGATGTATCATAAAATTTAGATTTCATCTAAGGCACAGCCTAGCAGAGTTAGTCTCCCTCTTATAGAAAATTGGAGGACATCCTATGGTATTTCCATTTTTATTTGTTTCCGTATTAATATTTTGCTTTCTCAAAGGTCTTCGTGTAATAACATCAAACTTACTATGAGAGTACTTTTAAAATTAATAAATAATCAAATACCCAACCACTAGTTTTTAACTCTATCCGAAAGATGAGGAAGGATAAGAGTAAAGATATTAATAATAATATCTCAAATAACAAATTACCCCATAATCAAACATACTGTTTAGTATGCTTGATCAGTGGGGTTATTCGTTTCTCCAATTAAGTTGCTTACTGAAAAACTGATTTAATAATATTGCGGATCGTCTCTACAGTATTTCCATCGCCAATAGTAAGATAAATTTTTTCAGCTTCTAATAATGCATCTTTCATTTCGTTCCATCTTTCTCTCTCAGCTTCAAAAATTCCTAAGTTAAATAAGGAGTTAGCCAGAATTTGCGGAAATTCCGCTTTCCTGCATTCATAAATTAATTCTACATACTCAAGTTCAGTCACTTTATCATCTCCTAGTAGTGATAATAAATGTGCTTTAGAAGACTTTGCACTTAGAAAAATATAAGTTAGCTGCGAATTTTCAGCTTCAACCTCAATGAACTCTAAAAGCTCTAGGGATTTATCATAGAAGCTCATATCGTCGTTTATTTCTCCCAAGTATTTAAAGGCATTCGCCACAGCACCTATACCAGCTGCTGTAAAATCAAATCCCCCCCCTAGTGCTTCGTTGACATTCATGCAAGTACTAATGAGTCTTTGACAGAGTTTGAGAAATGTGCCAATATCAACATTTTCATTCCTGTTTAATTTATATATTTCTAATTCTAAAAGATGAGTTAAAGTCCTAATAATCTCTGTAAGATTAGCTTTTTCCTCAAAATAAAATAAAACCTCTCTAAATAGGGATTCTGCAATATCTAATTTCATCTCAGAATTGAAAAGTGCATAAGCTTTATTCCCTTTAGCAAACATTATTAACTCTTCATCTGCTAAAAGTAATATAGCTTCATCTGCATTATCTATTGCTTTTGTATATTGAGCAGTCATTGTATACAACCCAGCTAAAAGCATGCTTATTTTTGCTTTTAAATCGTTAATTTCTATTATGCTCTTATGAGACACTAGATTCTTAGCATCATTTAAACTTATAATTGCACTTTGGATATTTTGAAAATAATTTGTAGACTTTGCCCTCTTATAGTGCACATATCCTTGTTCAATTAAAATTTTCGAATAGTCCTTAGTTAAGTCTTCATTGTCCTGTTCAAGCATATTAAACATTAAGGTCTCTAAATGGTCAACTTTATTTTTCATTAAAGTTCTTAATTGAGATACTGCTTCATTCACATCCTCAAATAAAGAAGGATATAGTAGTGGATTCTCCAATAATCGAGTATGAACCCAATTCAAGCCAAAATATTCAATAACAACGTCATATTCATCCAATGCCCATTTCTCTATCTTCTTAGTGAATTTAGATAATTCTCCTTCAAACTTAGAATGTGAAGGATCAAAATTTATATTGCAAATAATAATATATCTGCTTAGTTTTTTACCAAAATCCTCAATACATTTATCATATGCGAGAGTAATATTCTTACGAAGTGTTTCTATTTGCTTGTCGTCTAATCTCTCTTTAAATTTTTTGAATTGAAATCCTTCAACGAATTTATTGTCAGTGATTCTGTAAGCATCCAAACCATTTCCCTTGCCATTAGAATCATCTACTCTATTAGTTGAATAATACAAACTGCATAAGTTGTTACATAAATTTTCCCATTCTATGAAGTCAAGCTTTTGATTTAATTCTACTTCTGTTGGAATTCTCCCCATACTCTAAGCTCCCTCTCTTTTTTAAAAATCAGATAATATATTATGTAATAGTCATGAATATTTTAGAGGCGCCACTTCAGTTGCAATATTCATTTATTACTTTTATTCAATTTCACTTAGAAAAACCCCTTCATTTTCCCAGAAATATAATGATTATCCATCAAAATAACTAATTAAATCCTTATATTATTGAGCAGAAATGTGACTTTTTACAATTGATAAATTAATAAGTAAAACACTAAATCATTTCTTACGTGCATATACGATCGCATTTCAAAGAACAATAAAGCCATAACCTTTTAGGGGTTATGGCTTGGAATTATTAAATAGGATAATAGGACTTACTACCAATTTAGACAGATAACATACCTGATTGATCTGAATTTTTAGAATAATCCGTTTGCATCAATACACTCCATACATTACCTTCTTCATCCAAAACTTTATAGCGTTCACCCTTCATCATCTCTTTATTTCATTAGCGGTTTTATAAGAAAAATATACAAATCGCTAATGCTTATTCTTAGTATTGATTACGTGAATGCTTTTATGTTTAAATCGATGCTTTCTGGTAGAAGCGATAGACATTCTCCGATTCTCATCTCAGTGTCAAGCAAAAGCCGCATTATAACGTTATTTCTATAACCATGAAAAGTTGAAAGATCAAATTGGGAAGGGACTTTTTTTAATTGCTAGGGTGCTAAAGTCTTTTTTATTTTCCTTTCGATTTTTGGACTTTCCACGTTGGTTAATGGGTTCTTCGGTATTTCCTTTTCAACATCATGAAGGTAATTAAAGAACACTTTGATATTCCGCACATAGTTAGCTATGGTTGCCGTTGAGATGTCTTTTTTGAAATCTGAACGACTTTCAGGATGATTAACTTCTTTTGATTCTTCAGTGCTTACGACAGTATACTTACCACGTTCCCTTAAGTACTTGATGTATTGACGTATATGACCAGTCTGAACCTTTGTAACTTCCTCAATCTTGAATTGTTGCTTTAAATATTGACCAAAGAGCTTTAACGCTTGTTCATAGCTTGCCATTGTTTTACGCGAAAGATTCTTGGAGGAACAAAATAACATGAAATTGTCCACTTGAAAATCGAAATCCGTCACAACAAAAAACCGCCCTTCATTGGATTTTTTGGGAACCCAATAAACAGCGGTTATAAATAGCTTTTCTCAAAAATATTTATCGGTTTAAAACTCACCATTTCGGATATTTATCGGTATCTTTACGTTACCTGTAAACACCTAACAGAAACCCACAATCCCTTACCACACACTGCCCCTAACCCTTTCAACTAACCTTATGCTCAATCCGTAGCTTGTCGGCTACCATGGCAATAAATTCCGAGTTAGTAGGCTTAGATTTGGAGATATTAATGGTGTAGCCGAATAAATGGCTGATGGAGTCGATGTTGCCACGGGTCCAAGCCACTTCAATCGCATGGCGAATGACACGTTCAACGCGTGAAGGCGTGGTCTTGAATTTCTCTGCTATGGCTGGATAGAGTGTTTTTGTAATCGCACCAAGGATCTCGATATTGTTATATACCATGGTGATCGCTTCGCGCAGGTACTGATAGCCCTTAATATGTGCTGGAACACCGATCTCGTGGATGATCGAGGTAATGTTAGCATCAAGATTCTTGCCCTTCGTAAGCGGCACTACATTCGATCTGGACGTCGACGAATAGTTGTACATGTTAGAGGATGAGCTCATGCTGCCTTGGACCCCTACAAGCTGACGTACACGATTTGCCAGGACCTCCATATCGAACGGTTTCAAAATATAATAGGATGCACCAAGCTGTACAGCTCTTTGAGTGATGTTCTCCTGACCAAAAGCGGTCAGCATGATGATCTTCGGTTGAGGATTCAGATCCATATCACGCAGACGTTCCAAAACACCCAGACCGTCTAAATGTGGCATGATGATATCAAGAATAAGGACATCGGGAACTTTGCGTGCTTCGCTTAGCATTTGAAGCACTTCTTCACCATTGTAGGCGATACCCGTTACCGTCATATCTTCTTGTTCAGAAATGTATTCGGAAAGCAAATTCGTAAACTCCCTGTTATCATCGGCCAACAACACTTCAATATTCTGCACTGGCTGCTTCCTCCTTAATTATATCTGCTATTCGAAAATAACATTTTTTTCTTGTCTCTTAACATTTTCGACATGGAGATTGAATTCCCTTCTGTCGAAAATTATTTTTCTTTATTTTTTTTCTGGCATGGATTATAATTAAATATTTTATTTCAAAGTTCGATGATCTTCGTAATCCTTCGACAAAAAAATCTTAAGGCTAAACCGCCTTAAGATTTAATGGATACCTATTCTCCTGTAGGGTTACACCAGAATCCTTAAGCATCCATTCGATGAAGCAACCGTAGCCGGACTTAGGATCATTTACAAACACATGAGTTACAGCGCCTATGAGCCGTCCATTTTGAACGATTGGACTTCCGCTCATCCCTTGAACGATACCACCTGTCTTATCGATCAGTCGCGGATCTGTGATACGAATGACCATACCCTTTGTCGCCGGCGTCTGCTGATGTGCCACATGAATGATTTCAACCTTAAATCGTTCTACCTGCTGCCCATCTACTACGGTAAGAATTTCAGCTGGACCTTCCTTGACTTGATTGCTCATTGCCACAGGAATAGGTTCTTTATAAAGACTATGCTCGGGATTACGACTCATTTTACCGAAGATGCCAAAATCTGTGTTACTCTCCACATTACCAAGCACTTGGCTTTCTTTTAAGAAATGGGCTCGTTTCTCACCCGGATCGCCATCCTGGCTTTTAGAAATCGAAGTTACACTGGACTGAACAATATGACCGCTGCCAACAACAATTGGTGTTCCTGTATTCATGTCCGTAATCACATGTCCTAAAGCTCCATAAACCCCCTGTTTCGGGGCATAAAAAGTTAACGTGCCGACACCCGCTGCAGAATCTCGAATGTACAGGCCTAACCTCCAGACTTTGTCATTAATATCATACGCGGGTTTCAGCTTGGCTGTATGCTCTTTCCCAGCGCGTTTAAAGACAATCGTCAGAGAATTATTCGCTTTTCCAGCACGATCCACAAGCTTGGCCACCTTAGATAACTCGTCCAACTTCTCTCCATCAATGGAGATCATCAAATCACCTGGCACCAAACCGCTGACCTCACCTGGGGAAAGCTTGGATTTCTCGGATACTTCAATCAGATGATGTCCAACAACCAGAACACCTGCTGATTTCACCTTTACTCCGATCGTTTGACCTCCCGGGATCACCTTCAGTTCCGGTTTCATTCCATGCGCAGTCACCTTGGCAGGTTCACTGTTCAGTGGTGCGGCAAAACTTTGGTGGGTTCCCGTTATGCCCGATAAACTAAGAAAGAAGGCAAATAAAAGGCCTGGCATTAACTTCCTGAGGTTAGGCTTCAATGGCTGTCACGCTCCCTTTTGCTTCTTTCGCTTGACGAAAAAGGTGGTCGCCAATTGCGTACCTATAAGATAACCTTGCCCCCAGGCTTTTATTACTGTCAATCATTGTTCCGCTTAGCTTGTTGCAGCCTTACTTGCCTCGGCCAAATTAAGCATTTCCTGCGAATGGTGCAATGTTTTTTCGGTAATTTCCACCCCACCCAGCATTCGGGCCAGCTCCATTACACGTCCATCATTCGAGAGTGATTCCACTTCCGTCATGGTTCTTCCGTCCTCAACCTTTTTGCGGATTAAGTACTGATGATCAGCCATACAAGCCACCTGCGGTAAGTGCGTAATGGAGAACACCTGACAAGTGGAGGACAGCTTATACAGTTTATCTGCAATGGATTGAGCAGCCCGACCACTCACACCGGTATCTACCTCATCAAAAATCAGAACTGGAATCGCATCATGACGCGCAAAAATACTCTTCATTGCCAACATAATTCGCGACAACTCACCACCCGAGGCAATTTTGCCAAGAGGTCTTAACGGCTCGCCAGGGTTAGGGGAAATCATAAATTCCGCACTGTCGATCCCTTGTCTTGTAAGACGAATACGCCGACCCTTATAATCAACTCCACGTGGGTCCTCCAACGTGTCTAATTTAACCTGTAGCGAAGTTCTTTCCATCTGAAGATCTTTAAGCTCACTCTCCACTTGCGTGGCTAAATCAGACGCACACAGCTTCCGTGCTTCACTTAATTCAGTAGCTGCTTCCATCAATACAGACAGCAATGCATCGCGTTTGGTCGTCAGTTTCTCCAGATATTCATCTTTATTCTCAAGCAGATCGGTTTCCCGATGGATTTGTTCATAATAAGCCAAGATCTGTTCTACACTATCTCCGTATTTACGGCGGAGGCCGGTAATTAAATCGAGACGATTCTCGATTTCTTCGAGTCGCTGTGGATTGAATTCGATCTCTTCTCGGTAATCACGAAGCTGAAATGCAGCATCCTCTAGTTGATAATAAGAAGATTGCAGCTGCTCAAGCACGGATTTAAGACCCTTTTCATCATAACGAACCGCATCCTCGAGTCTGGAAATGACATTACCTATGGATTCTAAGCCTTGTCTATCGTAGAGAAGCTCATATGCACCGGATACGGAATCCATCATTTTCTCACTGTGGGATAGTTTGACCCGTTCTTCGGCAAGTAATTCATCTTCTCCCGGTTTTAATGCTGCAGATGAAATTTCTTCTAACTGAAAACGGTACAAATCAAGCATTTGATAAGCCTTTTGGCTGGATTCCTGCAGCTCTCGGAGCTCTTTCTCCACTTTTGCAAAGGCTGAATACTTTTCCTGATATACCGCTTTTAGCGGCCCGATAATGGGTTCTCCGTATGTATCTAACAGTCCCAAATGTCGTTCTGCCTTCAATAAGTTTTGGTGTTCATGCTGTCCATGAATATTAACCAGCTGCTCGCCAATTTCACGTAGCATAGTAAGATTGACCATCTGTCCGTTTACACGTGATGTACTTTTACCCTGAGAGGTGAGCTCACGGCGTATTATAAGATGCTCCTCACGCTGAGCCTCAATGCCAAGACGCTCTAAAGTATCCCAGACGGGATGACCGCTTGGGAGGCTGAAGAGCGCTTCCATCTCTGCTTTTTCACAACCGTAACGAATAGAATCCGCGGAGCCGCGCCCTCCGACAATCAGTCCAAGCGCATCAATAATAATGGATTTACCTGCCCCAGTCTCCCCTGTGAGCACATGGAAGCCAGGATAAAAATGCACATCTACCGCCTCAACGACGGCTAGATTGCGGATAGACAAGGTTTCTAACACTAATAGAGCACCTCCGAGAAGATGATAAGAATTTAATAGAATGAAATTAATACTTTCTTATAATTTAAGAAATGTAACCCATGATTTGTGAAATTACAGTCTTACTGTCCTCAGGCTGGCGGCAAATAATTAGAATGGTATCATCACCAGAGATGGTCCCCATAATTTGTGGCCAGTCAATATTATCAATCAAAGCAGCGACTGAGTTAGCCGTCCCCGGTAAGCATTTCATCACCACAAGATTAGCCGATGAATCGATCTGCACAAAATTATCCACCAAAACGCGCTTCAGCTTCTGTATTGGATTGTACCGTTGGTCAGTTGGAAGCGAATATTTGTATCTTCCATCATCCATAGGAACCTTGATGAGCAATAGCTCTTTAATGTCTCGAGATACTGTAGCTTGGGTAACCTGGAAACCAGATTCACGCAAGGCTTCTACCAGCTCGTCCTGTGTCTCGATATCCTTTTGCGTAATAATCTCACGTATCTTAATATGTCGTTGACCCTTCATTGTTGCCTCCTAAAAGTTTTGTAAGCGACACTTCCAGATTAGCAGCGACAAAACTACATCGGAAGCATGGACTTAGTTTTGTAAGCGATGCTCCCCGAATTGCTTCGACAAAACTACTTCGGAAGCATACACCTAGTTAAATATGGACTCAGTTTGATTCTCCGTCATCTCTGCCAAGCTTAATCACTTGAATAGATCCCGCTGCAGTATTAACATACAAAACTCCGCTACATTCCGGATAAATCAGCAAGTACGGAAGCAAGGTATCTCGTAAGCCACTGCCTGTGAAATCCAAAGGTTTGCGTGGTCTAGAAAGAATAACCAAATATATTGATCCTTCCTCTTTAGTCGCCACATAATCTATAAATAACCGGCTATACATCTGCGCCCCGTTTACGTTGAAGGACAACGGGATTTTGAGCTTCCCTCCAACGACCTCGTACCCTTCATCCTCTAGTATGTCTATAGATGGGTGAGGAATAATCACTTTATTAAACGGGATCTGATCCTTCATGAAAGAACGCGGAGAACTTTGCAGCCATATATATATCCGATAAATTATAAAAATCGATAATGCTACTCCAATAAACGCCATGACGACCTTGTCAGAGCTACCCGCCACTATCAATCACCTCGGTGATTTATTCGCGTGAAGCCATGCCAATTCCTTCTTCTGAGCTGCCATTTTAGAAGCTTTCCGAATAATTGTTTTTTTCCATATGGAAAAAGAAACTCACCGGCGCGATGAGTTTCCATGAGTCGAATTTACATTAAAAGTACCCGTAGCCTGCTTAATCACTTCATCCGCTAGGGATGGAAAATCCTCCACTGGAATGACTGATGATACAGCATCTGAAGGCTGTAATGTACCTTCTTCAGCTTCCGCCAATTCAGGCGTTAGTCTCCAGTGAGCAAGAAACTCAATATTGCCTTCCCCGCCTGTAATCGGTGAAAAGGTTAATCCCTGCAGCTGGTAACCCAGCTCTGCCGCCATGGTCAGTACATTAATTAATACCTCTTTATGAACAGCAGAATCACGAATTACACCTGATTTACCAACCTTCTCCCGTCCTGCCTCAAACTGTGGCTTGATCAGCGCAGCAATATCCGCCGGGCGCTTAAGCAAAGCTTTGAGCGGTGGAAGAATTATTTTTAAGGAGATAAATGAAACATCAATACTCGCAAAATCTGGAATCGGACCCACCAAATCTGGAGGCGTCATATATCGGAAATTCGTTCGTTCCATCACACTAACGCGTTCATCATTACGCAGCGACCAATCCAGCTGATTATAGCCAACATCAATCGCGTAGACATGGCTTACCCCATTCTGAAGTGCACAATCCGTAAAGCCTCCAGTAGAAGCACCGATGTCCAGCATGGTCCGTCCCGTAAGATCAATATTAAATTGGCGTAGAGCCTTCTCCAGCTTTAGGCCCCCACGACTGACATAAGGATGCACAGAGCCTTTAACCTTAAGGGTAGCCTCCCGTGACACCTTCATACCAGCCTTTTCAATGCGTTCTTCATCCGCGAGCACCAGTCCTGCCATAATGGCTGCTTTAGCCTTCTCACGGCTTTCATAAAAACCTTGCTCAACAAGTAGTACATCTATCCGTTCTTTACGGTGTTCCATGGTCATCTCCCGATCGTTCAAAGGGTTGCTAATTTCCGGCTTCCATTTAGGAAGACGAAGTTGTTTTGTAGTTATATGCACTCAAAGCCATCATGGACTTGATACGTGCACATAGCGCTTCTACAGTAAGACCTGTTTCCTGGCGCTGTTCTTTAATAGAGCCGTGCTCCACAAAGATGTCAGGTACACCCATCAGATGCACACGAGCGTCATAAATTTCATTCTCTGCGTAGAATTCTAATACCGAGCTGCCGAGGCTTCCCGCTTGGCAAGCCTCTTCAATAACAACCATGTTGGTTCCAGCGTGAGCCAAATCAAGCAGCATGGAGTTGTCGAGTGGCTTCAGGAACCGCGCATTCACGACGCCTACCTGAATCCCTTCCCGCTTCAGTAAATCAGCGGCTTCTTCAGCCACTTGAACCATAGGTCCACAGGCTACAACAGCATAACCTTCGCCTGTACGCAGTCGTTCCCATGATCCGATTGGAATAGTACGCAGCTCAGGATCCATTGCTACACCTGTACCGTTAATACGCGGATAGCGATAAGCAATCGGACCGTCATTATATTCAAGCGCCGTCTTCATCATATGACGCAGCTCATTTTCGTCTTTTGGCATCATCATCACCATATTCGGAATATGGCGCATAAAAGCAACATCGTACACACCCTGATGAGTCTCACCATCCGCACCTACAAACCCCGCGCGGTCAATGGCGAACATAACATTCGCGTTATGTCGGCAAATATCATGAACGATCTGATCATAGGCACGCTGCATGAAGGTAGAATAAACCGCATATACCGGCTTCATCCCTTCCATAGCCAAAGCTGCACAAAGCGTAGCCGCATGTTGCTCGGCAATCCCGACATCAATCATACGATCCGGAAATTCCTTAGCAAAAGGAAATAAACCCGAGCCTCCTGGCATCGCAGGTGTAACAGCAATCAGACGGGAATCTTCCCGACCCAGTTCGATCAGCGTCTCGCCAAATACTTCCGTGTACATTGGAGGACCCACAGCTTTAAGCGCCTGACCCGACTCAATTTTGTATGGTGAAATGGCATGTGATTTATAGAAATCGGTCTCAGCCGGTTTGTAGCCCTTACCTTTAGTTGTTAATACATGTACCAACACAGGTCCAGCCACGTTATCTGCTTGGTGGAAGGTGTCAATCATCTTCTCCAGATCATGTCCGTCTACAGGACCGAGATACGTAAAGCCGAGCTCTTCAAACAATACTCCAGGTACCATCATATATTTGAGACTATTTTTTAACTGTTCAGCAGTCTTTGCTAATCGTCCTCCGATGGCCGGAATCTTCTTAAGCAGCCCCTCTACTTCATCTTTGGCACGCAAATAGTGGCGATCTGAACGTATTTTACTTAGATAATTATGCATCGCCCCTACATTAGGAGCAATTGACATTTCATTATCGTTCAAAATAACCATCAGCTTACGCTTCTCATGGCCAATATGGTTAAGTGCTTCAAACGCCATTCCACCAGTAAGAGCACCGTCACCAATCACGGCAATAACCTTATTGTCTTCACCCTTGAGATCGCGAGCCATCGCCATCCCCATTGCTGCCGATAATGAGGTACTGCTATGTCCAGCTTCCCATACATCATGCTCACTTTCGGAGCGCTTAACGAAGCCGCACAAGCCCTGATATTTACGCAGGGTATCGAAGCGGTCTTGACGACCAGTCAGGATCTTGTGAACATAAGCCTGGTGCCCAACGTCGTAAATCATTTTGTCACGAGGGCTGTTATAACAATAATGCAAAGCCAAAGTGAGCTCCACGACTCCTAGATTGGATCCGAGGTGCCCCCCAGTTGCTGTAAGCTTCTCAATCAGAAATCGACGAATTTCCTCCGCTAAGGTAGTTAATTCATCGACTGACAATGATTTTAGTTGCTTAGGATCATTTATTTGTGGAAGCAGCACGTATAGTTCCCCGCTTTCCTAGATGTTGTAAATTATATAAAACCCATTATAACACAAACGAAACGGCTGTCGAAATACAGCCGTTTCGAAAGTTCATAATTAGTGATCACGTGCCATTAAGTAATCTGCAATTTCCAGCAGGCGCTGGCTGTCATGAAAGCCACCGTTCAGAACAGCATTACGGGCCGTTTCTGTAAGCTGCTTCACTTCTTCTCGCGATGCTTCGAGGCCAATAAAATAAGGATAGGTTACTTTATGCTGCTTAACATCACTGCCTGTTTTTTTGCCAAGTTTACCTTCGTCTCCAACCAAATCCAGAATGTCATCCTGGATTTGAAAAGCGAGTCCAATGGCTGTTCCAAATTTATGCAAAGCCTCAAGCTGCTGCTCGTTAGCACCTGCAATACGACCGCCAGCTAGTAGCGAAAAGATAATCAAATCTCCTGTCTTATGCAGATGAATGTACTTTAGCTGTGCAAGATCGGTTAGACCCTGCTCGCCTTCCATATCTGCAATCTGACCGCCAACCATACCACGAGGGCCTGCCATTTCCGCCAAATCCTCCACGATGGATAGTACACTTTCCGCAGGGACGCCAAATTTACGCGAGGCTTGTACCACACTGTAGAAAGCATGGGTCAGAAGGGCATCACCCGCAAGAATAGCGGTCGCTTCCCCGAAGACTTTATGATTCGTCAGCTTCCCGCGCCGATAATCATCATTATCCATGGCAGGCAAATCATCATGAACTAACGAGTAGGTATGTACCATCTCTATAGCAGCAGCGACAGGCAGGGCAGCCTCTCGATTTCCTCCTAGTGCTTCACATGCGATAATCACCAGCAGTGGCCGGAGGCGTTTGCCCCCAGCCATAAGTGAATATTTCATGGCTTGCTGCAAATTCTCTGGAACCATCCATTGTGTGGGGAGAATAACCTCTAGTTCATGTGAGACTAGATCGCTTAAGGACGCGATGTAATCCTCCAGTGGCTGACGCACTGTTTCTCCTTCAGAGTTTCTCTCAAGCTCATGCTCAAAGCGAGTCATCGGCGTCCCCTTCCAGACGTGCACCAAACGGCTTCTTACGCAGTTCTCCGTCCTCTAGGGTAATCATTTCGATCTTACGCTCTACCTGCTCAAGCTTGCTGCCGCAAAGCTGAGATAACTTCATACCTTGCTGAAATAAATCGATGGCCTTCTCCAGGGGAACGTCGCCGTGTTCAAGCTCACGTACGATTTCCTCCAGCCGGTCCATGGCGCCTTCAAAATCAAGTTCCGCTTCCTTCGTCATCGTCTTTGCCATCCTCCTTCATTCCCCATACCTGGCAGTTCAGCTGTCCGTCATTCATCTTTATCACTACAAGATCGCCAAGCTGTACTTCGGTCAGCGATTTGATTAAATGTTCTTCTGCTTCGTCATAGACTAAGCTGTAGCCTCTCGACATAACTTTAAGAGGGCTCAGTGCATCCAGATGACGAATCTCCGCTACATAGCGAGCTCGCTTCTCCTGCAGGCGGGCCTGCATAGCACCCATCAGCTCACGGCGCATGCTTTCGGTGCGCTGACGCGCAGCGGCAACACTGCCGTGCGGATGGAACCGCTGCAGACTATGATGCAGCACTGCTTTGCGCTCGCGGGAACGGCTGAGCCGTGCATCCGCTGAGCGCTGGAGCCGCTCACGCAGCTGATCCAGCCGCTGCGTGTGCTGCATCAGCGAGCGGCGCGGGCCTGCCAGCGCCAACGAGCGTTCCAGCCCCGCGTGACGCTCGCGTCCGCGCTGGGCGCGTCTTTGCAGCGCTTGGCGGAGCCGCTGCTGTTGCTGGCGAAGCTGCGCAGCTAGCTCGCCGGCGTGTGGCACGGCCAGCTCCGCGGCCGCTGTGGGCGTAGCCGCGCGGAGGTCGGCGGCGAAATCGGCAATCGTAAAATCGGTCTCGTGGCCAACGGCCGAGATGACCGGAATCCTTGATGCCGATATCGCTCGCGCGACTTCCTCCTCGTTAAACGCCCACAGCTCCTCGAGCGAACCGCCGCCGCGGCCGACGATAAGCACGTCGGCCTCACCCATGCGGTTCAGCGCTCCAATCGCTTTCACGATCGAAGGCGCGGCGCCTTTGCCTTGCACCAGTACGGGATAGATTACAATAGCCACCTGCGGAAACCGCCGCTGGAGTGTAATCACGATATCCCGCACAGCTGCCCCCGTTGGCGAAGTAATGACGCCAATGCACTTTGGAAAGCGAGGCAAAGGGCGTTTACGTGCTTCTGCAAACAGCCCCTCTTGCTCAAGCTTGCTCTTCAGCTGCTCATAGGCTAAATATAGACTACCAATTCCATCCGGCTGCATGTGTGTGGCATAGAACTGGTACTGCCCGTCCCGTTCATATACGGTCACATTACCTCTAGCAATTACCCGAGCACCTTCCTTCGGAATAAAGGGTAGGCGCTGGTTATGAGAAGCAAACATAATCGCCTTGATCCGACTGCTCTCATCCTTTAGCGTGAAATACATATGACCGCTACCATGATGCGTAAAGTTGGAAATTTCTCCGCGAATCCATACATCCGAAAGTAAATTATCCGAGTCTAGCTTCATGCGGATGTAACGGTTGAGTTCTTTTATCGAATAGACCTGCCGCTCTGCCGCCATGAATTCCTACCCCTATTCCAAGCCGTGACGGCGTTTAGCCGCAATCAGCGTATTGCTCATCAGCATTGTAATCGTCATCGGTCCAACCCCACCCGGAACAGGTGTGATGTATCCGGCAACTTCTTTTGCACTATCATAATCAACGTCACCCGCAAGCTTACCGTTATCCAAACGGTTCATACCCACATCAATGACAACAGCACCCGGTTTCACGTACGAAGCGTCAATGAAATTCGCGCGTCCGATCGCAACAACCAGAATATCTGCTTGACGGCTAATTTCTTGCATATTAGCTGTACGGGAATGGCACATCGTCACAGTAGCATTCTCGCGTTGCAATAACAAAGACACTGGCTTACCTACAATATTACTGCGGCCAATGACCACAGCATGTTTACCAGCCATTCCTGTTCCTGTACGTTTGATTAGTTCAATTACACCTGCAGGTGTACAAGGAAGCAGACTGTCAGCACCAATCACTAGGTTACCTACATTTACAGGGTGGAAGCCGTCAACGTCTTTCTCCACGGAGATCGCATCAATAACAGCTTTTTCCTCAATATGCTTAGGCAATGGAAGTTGAACTAGAATCCCATCAATATCATCGCGTCCATTAAGCTGCGCTACGAGAGCCAGCAATTCTTCTTGAGTAGTAGACTCATCCAGTTTATGCACTTCCGAATGGAAACCAAGGCTGATACAAGATTTTTCCTTGTTGCGAACATAAACTTGTGATCCTGGATCTTCACCTACTAGAATTACTGCCAGACCGGGCTTCACGCCACGTTTCGCCAGTTCAGCAACCTCCTGGGCAATACCAATACGAATTTCCTCAGATACTTGTTTACCACTGATGATTGCTGCTGTCATGATAGTCTCTCCCCTTTTATATACTTTACTATTGTACAAGCATAAACGCCTTCGGCGTCCTTATGTGGACGGTAAGCGTTTATGCGAGAAATATAAAACATAAAGAATAGGTGAATAACTTATACTTGCTTATATTTTTTAAAAATTAAGAATGGTCAGCTTTAATTGTATCTATCTCCTGGATCATCTTACCAAGCACACCGTTTACAAACTTACCGGAATCATCCGTTCCAAAATGCTTGGCCAAATCTATAGCCTCATTCACAGCAACCTTAGCCGGAACATCATTCGCGAACACCATTTCATACGCCGCAAGACGTAAAATTTGACGATCCACACGTGACAGACGGCTCATTTGCCAGCCTTTCAAGTAATGCTCAAGCATATCGTCAATTGCAACCTTGTGCTCCCACACACCGTTTACATGCTCCACCACATAGTGCTTAAGCTGAATTTCGTCCGTAATTACACGCTCTGTTTCATTCTCCTCTGAAGCTTCCTCCAGCAGCATTTCCACAGCTTCCGCGCTCTCTACATCGTTCATTTCCATCTGATACAGGCTTTGGACAATAATCTCTCTCGCTATACGTCTTTTCATGTGTTCCTCCTAAAATCTTATATCGCATTAACATCTTTACTCAAACTTCTATAACGTCGGGCAACCATAAATATAACTTCACACCTCAAGTGTGATAATAATTCAGACTTT
This sequence comes from Paenibacillus sp. B2(2019), assembly GCF_008370385.1. Taxonomy (NCBI): domain Bacteria; kingdom Bacillati; phylum Bacillota; class Bacilli; order Caryophanales; family Paenibacillaceae; genus Paenibacillus; species Paenibacillus sp. B2(2019). The sequence continues at coordinate 244,820 of NZ_VTZR01000024.1, read as the reverse complement.
AATGACATCGCCTATAATTATTTTAAGCCCAAATCCTTCGAATTCTATCCCTAATCCTTAGAGGATTATTGTCCGATGTCCGTTAAAGATATCTTTCACAATTAAAAAAACCGCAAAGTCTTTCTTCCAGGGGCATTGGACAACACAAACTTACGGCTTCCTGCTCCGGGAAAAAGACTATCGCGGTTCACTTGAAGGGACGCCAGCGTCCGGATAGACGCGTAATCAGCTCCTGCCACTGAAACAGGGGAGCCTCTGCGTTATCCTTTCTTTTGCCGAACGTATATCCGATGAACACTACCAGTGCAAAGAACAACATATCCCAAAAACCGCAAATTAAATATATCAAACCTAGACCAATGCCGAAAGTCACTCCGGCGATTCTACCCCCGTGACTTTCCCATACTTCTTTCCAAGACATAAGGGAAATTCACCTCTATTCCACTCGACTTTTGAAGCTTGGAGACTGCGTGAGGTTAGCAATGTATACAGACACATCCGCAACCGGAATACCGGTTGTCTCCTGCACAAAATCATGCACCTGACGTTGCACTTCTGTGGTTAGTAGCGGCAATGAATGTTCACCATCCACTACTGCGCGAATTGTAATTTCAAGGCCCGCCTGAGAAACGCGAATACGCGATTTGAGATCTCTGATTCCCTTCACTTTACCGGCAGCCTTCAGACTCAGATTCTCAATGGTCTCCACTGAAATCTGGATATCCCCATACTCTGTACGCTGATCAACAGAAGGTAAAGAAGCGCGATCACGACGCAAAGAGATGTAGAAAAATCGGATGCTCAGAAGGAACAAGACAACTGCTACTACAATTGCAGTAATATAAGCTGCTGGTCCATTCTCAATCTCCAAAGTTTTAGGAATAGCACCGCTCAAGAGGAGGATGGCAATAACAGATAATATTCCGATACTTAAGCTGTAGACAAACAGCAAAAGTCTGTCCAAAATTTTTGCCACGAGTCTCATAACCTCCTTAAATTAGAGTAAACCCTCGACTTTACTGTCGGGGGTTTATGGAAGAACGACGACTGTTATTTCACGCGAAGAACCGTTTCAGCTTCCTCGTTCTTGTCTACAGTGTTGTTGTTCTTGAATTGTACATCATGAATATGCACATTCACTTCCACAACAGTCAGACCAGTCATAGTCTCGATGGAACGCTTAACATTACGCTGAATTTCAGCAGCCACTTCAGGAAGACGGTTACCATATTCAATGATTACAGAAACATCCACTGCAGCTTCGCGTTGTCCAACCTCTACTTTAACTCCTTTAGACAAGTTCTTACGTCCGAGAAGCTCAACAATACCACCGGCGAAACCACCGCTCATGCCAGCTACACCTTTAACCTCAACGGTCGCTAAACCTGCGATCACCTCGATCACTTCAGGAGCAATCTGGATCTCACCGATTTCTGTCCGTTCGTATTCTGTCGGCAATGTACTCATTTTAGACTTCACACCTTTCAACAAAGATTCTCATAAATTCAAGCGTAAAGCACGTCTCTTATTAAACATACTATATCATTTGACGAACTTTATGACAAACAAAGCGAAGTCGTCCTAAATTTCATACTCTTCCAGAAACTTGATGTCAAAATTACCATCCAGAAATACAGGATGCTCCAACAGTTTCTGATGGAAAGGGATCGTAGTATGGATTCCCTCCACGGCAAATTCAGCCAAGGCGCGCTTCATCTTTGCAATCGCTTCCTGACGTGTGGGTGCCCATACAATCAGCTTTGCAATCATAGAATCATAGAAAGGGGAAATCGTATAACCAGGGTACGCCGCGCTGTCTACACGAACACCGAGACCTCCAGGCGGCAAATAAAAGCCGATTTTACCTGGTGAAGGCATAAAATTACGTTCTGGATCTTCCGCATTGATACGGCATTCAATCGACCAGCCATTAATCACGATATCTTCCTGTGTAAATGACAAAGGATTTCCTTCTGCAACCGAAATCATTTCCTTGATCAAATCCACACCCGTAACCATTTCCGTTACCGGATGCTCTACCTGAATACGAGTATTCATCTCCATGAAGTAGAACTGTCCATCCGGTCCAAGCAAGAATTCAAGCGTTCCCGCTCCCGAATAATTCACAGCGAGTGCTGCACGAACTGCTGCATTCCCCATCGCTTCACGGATATCCGGTGTAAGTACAGAACAAGGTGCCTCTTCAATCAGCTTTTGGCGACGACGCTGTACGGAACAGTCGCGTTCACCTAAATGCACTACATTACCATGCTTATCTGCAATAATTTGAATTTCTACGTGCTTCATACCTGTAAGGTACTTTTCCAAATATACACCAGCGTTGCCGAACGCCTTCTGCGCTTCCTGTTGTGCAGCAGTAATCTGCTTCACCAATGATTCCTCGTCCTCAGCAATCCGAATGCCCTTACCCCCGCCACCTGCGGTAGCCTTAATGATAATCGGGTATCCGATATCACGACCCAGCATGACGGCTTCCTCAACATCACCTACAAGGCCATCTGAGCCCGGGATGATCGGAACTCCAGCCAGCTTCATGGTTTCCTTCGCCACAGCTTTATCACCCATACGGTTGATTGCATCTGGAGATGGCCCAATGAAGATAATATTGCAAGATTCACAAATTTCTGCAAAATCTGCATTCTCAGCTAAAAATCCATAACCAGGATGGATGGCATCACATTCTGTTAAGGTGGCTACACTCATAATATTTGTAAAGTTCAGATAGCTGTCCTTGGACGGCATCGGACCGATGCAGTAAGCTTCATCAGCCAACCGGACATGCAGTGAATCCCGGTCGGGTTCCGAATAGACCGCGACGGTGGAAATGCCCAGTTCTCGGCAGGCCCTAATAATGCGGACCGCGATTTCGCCGCGGTTGGCAATCAACACTTTTTGAATGTTCATGCGTTTCCTCCCAAAGTTTTGCGAAGCTTCCGCTCCATAAGTAATCTGCGGTATTTATTCCGGTTTAACCAAGAATAGTGGTTGACCGTATTCTACAAGCTGACCATTCTCGGCCAGTACGGACACGATTTCACCTTTAATCTCCGCTTCCAGCTCATTCATCAGCTTCATCGCTTCGATAATGCATACCGTTGTTTTCTCACCAACACGGTCTCCAACATTAACGAACGATGGCATTTCCGGAGAAGCGGCACTATAAAATGTTCCCACCATTGGAGATACAATTTTATGTAGTTTGCCTTCTGCGACGGCTTGTGGCTGCTGCGCTGGAGGAACCTCACTGATTACTGGATAGGACACTTGCTGCACGCTCTGCGGCTGCGGGGCAGGCGTAAAGGGATAGGCATTATAAGGAGTCGCCAGTACTGCTGTTCCATCAGCTTCAGGGCGATCCGGTTTGCGAATTGCAAGCTTCATTCCTTCGCTTTCGATCTCCAACTCATGTACAGAGGAGGTCTGGTCCAGCAATTTAATTAATTCCTTAATTTCGCTCAACTTGAACATACATTAGTTCACTCCTTCAGCTTTCTCTCGAAGCCACTTCTTAAGCGGACAAGATAACTTTATGTATTATATCATAAACGCTAGAAATGGAAAGAGCCCGGGAGAACCCGAGCTCTTTCGTCATTTTTCCTATAATTTCACGTCTTATTATTTCTCGGAAACGTATTGAACACTAACTTTATCCTGAGACACACTCAGTTCCTTCATTACGAGATCAACGATGCTAACCGCTTGTTTTACATCCAGCTTGTCACTCAGTACGACTACTTTATAGCTGTCCCCAGCTTCTTCCTTCACGATGGCTTCCCCATATTTTTGTTGAAGCTGTTCTTCGATGCCCGTAATTTTAGATTCTTTTTCTTCAAGGTTAAGGAGCTGTTCTTGAGCAACTGCGTTATCAGCAGGCGTCTTCTCCATATCGTTAATCAAAGCCAGTAAGTCTTGTTGGCTCTTTAGATTCTTTTGCTCACGTTCATACAGGTAGTTAGTGAACATGCTGCTCGCCGATACACTTTGTGAAGCTACTTCATCCAGGATTTCTTTATCATTCTTAGCAGGGGTTTTGGATGTTGTAGTAGCCGCTGTATCCTTAGCTGCCGTATCCTTAGTTGCTGTGTCCTTAGCTGCTGTGTCCTTAGCTGCTGTGTCCTTAGCTGCCGTGTCAGAAGTTTTACTGGAGTCTTTTGCAGCAGTGTCCGTCGAAGCTTTCTCAGAGTTACCGCTGTCTGCTGCAGCTTTACTGCTATCATCCTTAACCGCTGTAGTTGCACTGTCATCAGTAGTTGCAGTAGCTGCACTATCGTCAGTGGCTGTAGCGTTATCTACAACGCCTCCATCAGCAACAACATCTCCTTGATTGACCACTTCGTTCACAACGATACCTTTGTCGCCAACCGTTGGTAATGCTGCGTTTGCTGTATCTTTTTTCAAGGAGTCTACCTGCATAGTTCCTGCTGTGTCTTTTGGAACCGATGCACCTGAATCTTCAGTAAATAAATAGTATGCCGAGAGTACAACCATCAAACTGAGCATAGAAACCAACCATATTGTTTGTCTTTTGCCGTTCATTCTTAATTCCTCCTAAAATTTAATCTAGTGGCTGCTTCGGAAGCACTCACTTCTTGACTTTCTCCTGCTACTCTTGTTTGCGTGGTACTACTGAAATGCGCTGAATTGGGACATTCAAGCCTTTTTCGATAGCCTGCTCGATAAGTCCACGAACGACTTTGTTCTCTGCACCTTTGGCAACTACCAGTACGCCGCGTACCTGAGGCTTAATCCGCTTCGTCACAATAGGTGTTTCATCACCCGATTGCGAGTAGGTTACGATTTCGCCATCCCTCGTATATTGTGTCGTGTGACGTTTTCCACCACTGGCATCCGTCTCCTCACTAAGCTGCTGGGAGTCGTTCATATTTCGCACCACGACAATTTCTTCCGTGGATTCCACAGTGACCATGATATCAACGGTACCGACACCAACGATTTTTTCCAAAATCTCCTTCGTCCGGTTCTCCAGTGTCTGTTCAATACTCTCGAACGAGTTAGTCGCTCCAGGATCACTCTGCACCAGCGCCGTTTGGGAGGACTGATTCAACGGTGGCTCACGCCCCGTATTCTCGTTATCAATCTTCTTCACATTGACGAAGGAATTAAACAGCATAATCGCTGCACCCAGCAGACCCAGAATGATTAGCCAGCGGAAAGTATGACTTCTCTTCGGACTGCCAGCCCCACCCCCAGCCCATTGCTCCAGCTTTTTCAGCCAATTGCCCACTCCTATCCCTCCTAACATTGATAGTTTAGAAGCTACAGACTCATAACTTGACGTTATTCACAACGCCGCCATCTACTTGGATTACTTTGGGATCCAAATCCCATTTTTGTTCCAACAGCTTTACGATGGACTCCGTTTCACTTGAAGGCGTGTTATTTTCTGTTACATTTCCGTTCACTGCTTTGGGCTCATCTGCAGAAGCTGATCCATTCTCTGGATTCGTACCGATCTTTACTTCTACAGGCTCTACAGGAGCGATTGCAATCGGCGGAGCAGCAGCTGCGCTGGAATTACCGGAAGCCCCTATGGAATTAGCTGTTGCTTGGGACATTGAGACCTTCACTGCAGAGATGACAGGAATATCTTCATTACCGGAGCCGCCGGATTTCCCCATGCCGAGCGTTACAGTGACATTAACCCCGCGTTTGCCGGTCTCGCTTATGATCTGCTCCCTCATTTGCTCAGCAACCTCTTCTGCGGCCAGCTTTAAGCTTTGATCCTGTCGCCCTTGCGCAAGCTTTTGACCATCTGCCAGAATCTTTTCCAAAGAGGGATCTCCACTTCCCCCTCCTGTGAATAAGCCTCCCTCTTTCTCCTGACGCCCCATGGCTATACTCAGCTCGGCTATTGCGTCACCTTTAAGGAGAGAAACGATCGGGCTAAGCATGGTAAGCAAGATCAGGAGGCTCAGCACCAGCCTTGCATAACGCTCCATGGATTTGCTTGGGAGCAGTAATTCAACGAATGATGCTAGCAGCACGACAAGTATGATCTCTCGTAGCCAATCGCCCAACCAGCTCATCGTTTCCCTCCTAAAAGTTTTGTTAGCATAGCCTTCAGAGAATTTCTTCGTACAAAACTAGCTTCGTAAGCACCCGCTAAGTTTTGTTAGCATAGCCTTCAAGCTCACCTCATCATGACGGTTAAATTGCCAGCGGTTAGCATGATCGTGACGGCCATAAAAAACATTAACGATACAGCTGCCAAAGCAGCGAATACGTACACCATACTTTTTCCGATCGTCTGGAGGCAGACCACAATCGGCGTCTCTCCTAATGGCTGCATTACAGCAGCAGCTACATTGTAGATCAGAGCAAGCACCAGAATTTTGATCGCCGGAAAAGCGCAAAGGAACAAAATGATGATCACTCCGGATAGCCCAATAGCGTTCTTCACCAGGAGTGAAGCTGAGATCACTGTGTCTGTTGCATCTGCGAACATTTTTCCGATGACCGGAACAAAGTTGCCTGTAATATATTTAGCGGCCCGGATCGTAACACCATCTGTCACTGAACTCGTAATTCCCCTGACTGAAATCACACCGAGGAACACAGTGAGCAGTACTCCTAGTAATCCAGCTCCGATATTTCTTAGCAGATTCGCCAACTGGGTCAGCTTGTATTTCTCCGACAATGCACTTACGAGATGCAGCACCGCCGAGAAGAATAATAGTGGAAAGACAATGGTGTGGATCAGTGTGCCAACGGTATGAATCATAAAAACAATTAGTGGATGTGTGACCGAGACGGTAACAATGTTCCCCATGGAAGCTAGTAACGCGAACAGTAGCGGAATCATGGCCATCATAAAATCAATCATCCGGTCGATAGCATCCTTCGCATAACCTATAGCGATATTGAAGCTGTTCACGGCAATAACGAGCACTACCATATAACAGAGCGTATAAGCCACCTTGCTGACCGTTTTTCGCTCAAAAGCGGTTTGTAGCGTCTCCAGTATCATGCTGAGCACACTGACCATGACAATCGTGACCAGCAGCCTTCCGTTGTACAGCACCTCATGCCACATAAATCCAAGAAGCCCAGATAATACACCTTGTAAGCTGAGTCCCTTATCCCCTGGAAGCAGCATGTCCATAAGTGATGGTGTTGCCCCGTCTGGAAAAAAACCTCCGTAATCCTTCATCAGTTGATCCCAGTACGACTCCACCTTATCTGTTGGCAGATTGTTCACCTGACCCTTGACCCACTGGTCTACTGGGGAGGAGTTCCCCGATCCAGGTGCTGGAGTTGCTGGAGAAGCTTTGGCCACCTGAGCTGTACCTGCAAACCATAGAATGAAGAAGCATGGAAGCAGCAACAGTATTATTTTTAATTTTGGAGGACGAAAAACACTGCACTTTTGCATAACTTCTCCTCCCTAATCGTTGCTTAACTTCCTTCAATTGCTTTAAGCAGGTAGCAGCTTCATGACCGTTTCAATAATGATGCTGATAATGGGTACAGCTAGTACCATAATGAGGACTTTTCCGGCGAGCTCTATTTTGGAAGCAATCGATTCCTGCCCTGCATCACGCACAATCTGTGCTCCAAATTCAGCGATATATGAAATTCCGATGATTTTGAACACGGTCTTCAAATAGATCATTTCCATCCCCGATGACTCTGCCACCCGCTCCAGTGTGGAAAGTATCATTCCAATCTTGCCGATTAGAAACAGGAAGATCAGAATCCCTGTGGCAGTAGCGAGGAGAAAGGCAAACATCGGTTTTTGTTCCTTCAGCACGAGAATCAATATGGTCGATATCAGCCCTATTCCAACAACTTGAATGATCTCCATAGCACGCCTATTGAAAAAGAAAGATCGTTTTTATTTCCTGCAACAGTCCGTCCAGCATTCGAATAACCATAAATAGCACAACGACGAACCCGATTACGGTAACCCAATGTGCGAAATCTTCTTTTCCCATCTGTTTAAGCACCGTGTGTATCATGGCGATAATTATGCCAATGCCGGCAATTTGAAAAATCGCATTGACTTCAATATTCATTCCTGGCACCTCGCTAAAAGATCAAAATGACGATCAATGCTCCAAGCAGCAGACCCAGGCTTTTACTCAATTTTTCATATTTGCCTTGATCCTCTCTGGCCACCGACTCCTCCTGCTTCAATTGCTGCAATGCTAACGCGATATGAGTGCTCTGATTGGACCTATCGCTTGTACCGAGAGTACAACTGAGCTGGCGGAGAATCTCTTTTTCTGTCCCCTTCAATGCGGTAGACTTCCAATGCGAGTCCATAGCCCTCTGAATGGCATCCTGGGCACTTCGATCATGGGGTGGGCTCATCTCCTCAGCTGTTTTAATAAACAACGTTTTGAGCGGTTCCTTAGACTGAATCCCAATGCGCCGCATAGCTTCAGGCAATGGGGTAAAGCCGTACATAATTTCTGTTTCCAGCCGCTGTAGCGCTGCTATCAAGCCTCTGATATGTCTTGGCCTGTCTGCATATTGTTTTGCAAATTGGAGCCCTGCTAGCGTACCAGCCAGCACAATCAGAACGGCACCGAATAGCTTAAGCATGTAAATCACCACCTAATCGATCCCCGGGTGAGATAAGAAGTAATCCGCGTTTCTGTCCATCCAGAACACGAAAGGAGAGTCCTGCTTCTGAGCGATGCAGAATGACGTATCTTTCGAACATCTTTTGTTCCAATAGCCCGCCAAGCCCGGGTCTACGAGCCAGTTCTATTACTTCTTTACCGTGAGCCGAAGCAACGACTGATATTCCAGCATGCAGCGCTTCAGTGACTGCTTCAGCGTCTTCAGGACGACCAATCTCATCAGCGATCAATACATCCGGTGACAAGGAACGAATCATCATCATCATGCCTTCAGCTTTGGGACAGCCGTCGAGGATATCTGTGCGCGGACCAACATCAAAGGCGGGAATCCCGCGTCTGCTTCCGGCAATCTCAGAACGTTCATCGACAATCCCCACCTTCAAACCGGGTCTTCCGCCTTCACGTTTCCCCAAATCTCCTAAGGAGATTTGTCTTGCGATATCGCGAAGAAGAGTTGTCTTCCCGTGCTGTGGAGGCGAGAGGATCAAGGTGTGCATCATTCGCTGCCTCCCCTTGTCCAGCAGATAAGGTAGCACTTTATCCGCGACTCCGGGAACCTCACGGGCTATGCGGACATTGAAGCTTGTAATGTCGCGTAGATGCTCCACACCACCACCACTCAGCACCGTCCGACCAGCAAGTCCTATTCGATGGCCGCCAGGAATCGTAATAAATCCCTTTCTCAGCTCTTCTTCCATCGTATATAGTGAATGGTTGCTGATCAGATCTAGCAGTCTATGAGTGTCCTCCCGATCCGGCCTATAGGCTTCTTCCGGCCTTTGCGTTACGCTGCCATTTGCTCTAAGAAAGTGATATTTACCTGAATAGTTAATCTCCAGCGGACGACCTTCACGGACCCGAATCTCTTCCACCATTCCAAGTAGCGGAAGGGGAAGGCACTTTAATAGTGCTCTTACTTTTTCAGGAAACAATTGCAACCAATCATCTGCCATACAAAGTACCCCCAAGTTGTCCTCTATCTAATTGCTTTATTCCATATTTATGCTTGTACGCGCTCAATATGCCTATCATCTATCATTTTTTTAGAATCCCGATTAAGAGAAAGGCTACACCGCAACCGACCCAGCCCAGTTTGCTCCAGGACAACTGCTGAGCCATCCCTGTAAGTCCGATCGCTGTCGTCAATATCAAGATCGTCGGGCCTACCAAAGCTAGTCCAGAATTGACTGCAAGCGCCTTGTCTACCTGATTCAACCGCAGCATAATCAGTGCAGCTATAATCTCCGCACTACCCGAGAACAGCCGAAGAGTCGCCATCCAGCTTACATACTTGTCCAATCCACTCCACTCCTAACTTTTACTATTTCACACAGAATGATATTCAGGGCTTGTTTGTCCTTCTCTTATCCATGGATATGCGATAATTACTCACTTTAGACAAGGAGAAATGACAGAATTGCAAGTCCAACTGTGAAAGAGTTCATAGTACACACCTATATAAATAAATATAATCAGTACGATAAAATTATTTTTTACGAACACTTCCATCTGTGGTATCCTTGTTAATTGGAAATATAGTGGGTTTATATTTTCAAAAAGAGCAGACTATAAAGACATAAGAAAAAGAGGGGATTTGTGTCATGCAAGTTCGAAGTTACGGGTTACCGCAAAACATGCGGACCGTAGTCAGACCACTCAAGGAAGTAGCTATCATTATTTTTTCAGCCTTTTTAATTGCAAGCGGGATGCGATTGTTTCTAATTCCTCATCAGCTTCTGAGCGGTGGGGTAGCAGGGGTGGCTTCGGTCGTCGGTTATTTAACGGATCCGAAGTACATTTCTAAGCTTTATTTTGTAATAAACCTTCCTTTAATTGTCTGGGGATTTATTGCAGTGGGGAAAAAGTACATCTTACTAAGCTTGCTTTCCGTCGTGGCCACCACCTGGTTCATTACCATTATTCCTGAGGTGCAAATGACCAAGGACCCCATTCTTGCAAGTATTTTCGGCGGAGTAATTATTGCTGGGGGCGTTGGGTTTTCTCTCCGTACTGGGGGCTCTTCTGGGGGATTTGATATATTAGGCTCGATTATTTCACGTAAACGGGATATTCCCATGGGGAATATCATGTTCTTAATGGATGGATTAGTTATTCTGAGTTTAGGCTTCTTTAAAAGCTGGGATTCCGCCTTATACGCTATGCTCTGTATTTTTGTAAAGAGTAGAGTAGTCGATATGATCCATATTCGCCATGTGAAGCTGACCTGCTTTATCGTTACCAAAGAACGGGAGATGATGCTGACCCGTCTCAGAGAGTTACCTCATGGCATCACTGTCGTCAATGCAGAGGGTGGATACAGTCATGAGGGAAATACCATGCTAATGACAGTAACGACTCGGTATGAACTTGCAAATCTGCGGAGAACTATTCTTGAGGCAGACCCAAGCTCCTTCGTCAATGTTGTGGAGACTGTAGAGATTCAGGGCCGGTTCAAACGATTAGGATAAATTCATGTATCTACCTCCCTTGCTGTTATATAAATGAAAAGGAACGCTGCATTCAAATCTGCAGCGTTCCTTTTCATTTATAAGTGATGCTATTTGCTTATTTTTTACTAGCGGAAATATACCAGTCATTCACTTCCTTAGTAATTTCATCACCGCCAGATTTCTTCCAGTTGGCCACCATCGTATCGAACTCTTCGATAGGGGATTGACCGTAAATGATCTTGGAGTACGTTTGAAGTACCAATTTCTTTAATAGCTCATTTTTGGATTTCATGGTTTCAGTCAGAGGTCCTTGGAAGTAATTCTTCATACGAATATCCTTTTGCTCCAAGACGATCTTCATGGCTTCAATATTCTCCGGTTTACGAACCGCAGCTGTAGCGATCTCATACGGTGTTTCAGGCGTACCACCGTTTGCCAGTTTGTTCATCGTCTCTGCGTACAATCCCGGCTCACGGGCACCGTCAAAGGTAAGAGAGTAGTAGATCGGTTCAACTAAATGTGTCCGGTCGCCATAGCCAGGGAATAGATCCGGATATTTCGCCGGATCTTTAACTACAGTACCATCTGCTTGCTTGGCATAGTCATAACCTTCAGCAAAGCCATTTTCGAAAATGCCACCTTTTTGTGGATTCGCCCAGTTATCGAATAAGAAGTTATAATAACGCAGCAGTGCCTCTTGATGCTTCGAATCCTTATTGATCAGCATCCATCCGTTAACAGACGGGTTACCACTTTATGTACCAATTTTGCCATCAGGACCGGCAGGAATTGCATAAGCTTTGTATTTTGCACCAGGTACGTTGTTCAGCAGATCACCAAACGGCCAGTCTGGAAGCCAGTTGCGGCCTACAATTGCACCCGCTTGACCTTTAGTGAATTGTTCGTAACCACCATTTTCATCGACAAGACCTGCATCTTTAGTGATATAACCTTTTTCCATCCATGTCTTCAGTGTAGACAGTGCTTGCTTCGCACCTGGATCGATCGAGCCATAGCTCAGCGTACCATCTGCACCTTTGTTCCATTGTTCTGGCATGGTGCCGAAATCACCGAACAACCAGCTGATATCTTTTAAAACCGGTTGCGAGACCAAGGGTATCTTTCTTACCGTTGCCATCAGGATCTTTGTTTACAAAAGCGTCCATGATGTTGTCAAAATCAGCAAGTGTCTTAGGAGCCTGCAGACCCAGCTTATCCATCCAATCTTGACGCAGCCAGAGAACCATGTCGTCATTATAAGCGTAATCCAGAACCGGAAGCGCCATAACTTTGCCATCGCGTGTTACTGGTAACAATGTATCCGGGTTAAGCTCCATACCCTTCTTGTATACATCGCCAGCATACTTGTCGATCAAACCACCAACATCTGTAAACTGTCCGGAGTCAATCAGCATATTGACCGTTTCCATATCGCCGCGGTAAGTGATCACGTCCGGCATTTTATCACCTGAAGACAACATAAGTCTAATCTTCGTCTGATAGGCTTGGTTGGTGTCGGTGACAACCCAATCATATTTCACATCAATGCCCAGATTATCTTTCATTTAAGTGTTAAGAACGTTGTTCTCCATACTCTCGCCGGTTTTATAGTAATAGTTATTACCAATGGCCTTAACCGTTGTAAATGTGATTGGCTCAACATATATGCTGCCATTCCAATCGGTTTCGTCAACAGGCGCTGAAGCTGAGATCCAGCGATTATCTCCTTAAACCAGTTGAAGACGAAGAATTAATGAGCGCCGTTCGCAAAGCACTAGACGAGCTTGAACAAGAGTGGCAAGAAATCATTTCGATTCAAAAAATTAATTATACGCTTAGAGAACAGCTGCCTAAGCTACGGGAATATCTACTGAGGGATCTGATTACCGGCAAGCAGGACCCGGCCATTGGTCCACTTTCCAAAAAACTTCAAATGTATGAAGTTCCCATTGCCAGAGGCACTTCCTACAGCATGATGCTGCTGAGGATAGACACAACAGAAGGTGAGTACGATCAAAGTGATGAGACACTCATTGAATATGCACTGACTAACATTGCTGCTGAGCTGTTCGGCCCCCGTATGGCGTTATGGCATTGTACAGATATGCACGGATTTATCGTCTGCTTGCTGTCAGACAAGTCCCTTCCAAATACGATTGAATCAACAAAGATAAGCGAAGAAGAGGAACTCGATGTCTGGATTGAAACACAGGCCTTTCAGCTCCAACGTGCGGCTAAATCCTACTTAAAGGTAGGCGTATCCGTTCTAACGAGTAAAAGAGGCCAATTTCCGCAAGATATCCGGACCATGTATCAGTCCTCACTGGCGAGTTTCAGGCATTTCATCGGAAGGGATACCGAATTGTTCATTTCACTAGCCAAGGAACCAAACCGCGGTGAAATGCAGCAGCTAAATGAGCTCTACCTAACGCCGACTCTCGGATTGCTGCTGGAAATGGGCCAATGGGAAGCAGCCAACGATAAGCTGGCAGCAATCCTGAAAGAGCTGGAAGAAGAATGGCGAGACTCACAGGAGCATATCCTTGAAGCTTATTTCGCCATTGCCTCCTCCATTTCTTCTCTTATTCATCGCACCAAAAAATGGCTGGCTGACACGATCGGTGAAGATTTCTACACCGTTACTAGCGGGCAGCCTATGCAAACAGTCGATGAGCTACGCAACTGGAGTGAACGGGTCATCGCCAGCTACCGACGCTCGGTTAGCAGTGTGGAGAAGGATTCCCGAAACTCCATTATCCGCAAGGTACAGGATTACATCGCGCAGAACCCTGGTACAGCTTCACTACAGACTATATCTTCAAGCGTATATCTGAATCCTTCATATCTCTCGAAGATTTACAAGCTTGAAACTGGTGAAGGAATCAGTGAATATACGCTTCGTGTTCGTATGGAGAAGGCAATCCTCTTACTAGAGCAGTCGCCTGAAAAAATCTATGAAATTTCTACCTTGCTTGGCTATCAAAAACCTAGCTATTTCATTCATCTATTCAAGAAGCATTATGGCATAACGCCGCAGGAATACCGCAACAAACTCGGTTTATAAGTCTAAACAAGAAAAACGCCTGACGTCGTCCTTGGAGGTAGAGTTACAAGCTGAGTACATCCGTAATTCCATACTCGTATCCATATACACCTTCGTAGTGAGGTTCCGCTTACGGACCGAATGGCTTTATTTCGATGAAATGAGCACATCTATTAGGGACGGACCGTATTGCACTTATTCCCTAATAACAAGCCCCTTCCCGGTGATCTGGGGCGAATAACAGCGCTGGCTCGTTTACGCTACCGGCGGCACATTGTTTTCGATTTTTCGCATACATTTGGCTCGTTTACGTTACAAGTGGCACATTTGTATTCGTTTTTTCGCATACATTTGGCTCGTTTACGCTACCGTCGGCACATTGTATTCGATTTTTCGCATACATTTGGCTCGTTTACGCTACCGGTGGCACATTTGTATTCGTTTTTTCGCATACAATTGGCACATTTACGCTACCGGCGGCACATTGTTTTCGATTTTTCGCATACATTTGGCTCGTTTACGCTACCGGCGGCACATTGTATTCGATTTTTCGCATACAATTGGCACATTTACGTTACCGGCGGCATATTGTATTCGATTTTTCGCATACATTTGTCCGTAGGCTCGACTAAAACATGCATTTCGGAGGATATAAGGTCCGCTCGGTTTTTAGAATCTGACGGATGACTCCTCGTTTATTTCATGTCTCCTGCTTCTTCACGTTCACCCCTCCTTCCTCTTTCTTCGGAGTTATCCACATTTTTTGTATTGTATAATTTCCTAAACAATAAAAAAAGGGATGCTTACAGCCATTTAGCTGTAAGCATCCCTTTTTATTTCCCCACAGGCCTTATCGGCGATCTTTAGGACCTCCGACGAAAGCCTGCTCTGTTGTATCGAGATTGTAGGCGGTATGCAGCGCCTGTATGATTGATGGCAAATTGCCTGATTCAATGACGCAAGATACTTTGATCTCAGAAGTGCTGACCATCTTGATGCTTACACCCTCTTGGGAGAGTACATCAAACATTTGAGCCGCTACCCCTGGATGGCTGACCATACCAGCACCAACGATGGATACCTTCACCAGGTTATCCTCGGAGGTAACTTCACGATAAGGCAAAGTTTTATGAATTTCTTTAATAACTTCCTTCGCCCGATCCAGCTCATCAAGAGAAACTGTAAATGAGAAGTCAGCCTGCTCATTCTGTACACCACTTTGTACGATGATATCTACGTTAACGCCCTCTTCAGCAAGCTTGCCGAAGACCTGAGCGAGTACACCTGGTACATCAGGAACTCCAAGAATACTGACACGTGCTACATTCTTATCAAATGCAATACCACTAACTACGATTCCCTGCTCCATGCTTGTTTCCTCCTTCACAACGGTACCTTCATTATGATTAAAGCTCGATCTAACGACCAGCTTAACTTGATGACGCTTAGCGTACTCCACTGCACGTGGATGTAATACAGCTGCTCCCAGATTGGCAAGCTCCAGCATTTCATCGTAAGAGATTTCCTTCAGCTTACGTGCCGTCTTCACGATACGTGGGTCTGTCGAGTAGATACCATCTACATCGGTATAGATCTCGCATACATCTGCTTGAATAGCAGCAGCCAATGCTACGGCTGTTGTGTCCGAACCACCGCGGCCTAATGTGGTGATCTCACCGTCCACAGTCATTCCCTGAAAGCCTGCAACGATCACGATCTGTTCACGCTCCAAAGACGCTAATACACGACGCGGGTCAATTTCATTGATACGAGCCCTGCCGTGAGTTTCGTCTGTTCGGAATCCAGCCTGCCATCCTGTATAAGAAACTGCATTCCGCCCGATCCCATGCAGGGCAATGGACAATAGAGCGACGGAGATTTGTTCACCTGTCGTCATCAACATATCCATTTCACGTGCGGGCGGCTGCCCGTTTAGTTGCTTCGCCGTATCGATCAAATCATCTGTTGTATCCCCCATTGCAGATACAACCACAACGCAGCGATGTCCCTCATCTTGCTTGTCTGCGATGCGCTTGGCGACGCGTTTCATTCGTTCAGTGTCGCCGACGGAGCTGCCTCCGAATTTCATAACATAAAGTGACAAAGTCCCATTCACTCCCCATATCGGTCTATGTAGTTGCTTCTAATCGGTTTCCCGCTTTAAATCAGTATAATACGAAAACAGTGCCTTGCGTTAATGGTTTCATAAAAAATTTATTAAATTTCCCCGCTGTGAAAAAAAAGATAAGGTCAGCATCAACCCTTCAGCTGTGCTTATTTTACTCAACTTCCAGTATTTTAATGTAGGTTTCCATAGCATCTTTATCCGTTACTGTTCATAAAAAAACCTCCACCGTATAAACGGGGAGGCTCTTCTGGTAATATCTAGGTTATTGTTCTGTTTCCTACGCGCGGGAGATATATTTACCTTCACGAGTATCAACCAGCAAGATGTCTTCTTCGTTGATGAACAATGGAACCTGAACACTATGTCCGGTTTCAAGCTTGGCCGATTTCGTAGCACCTTGAGCCGTGTTTCCTTTAACGCCAGGCTCAGTTTCAACAACCTTCAACTCTACGCTGGTAGGAAGGTTGATCCCAAGAATCTCACCTTTGTAACTAACGATGTTTACAGTCATGTTCTCTTTAAGGAAATTCAATTCCCATTCCAATTGCTTTTCGGACAATTCGAATTGGTCATAAGTTTCGTTATCCATGAAAACGTGGTCCGATCCACTGGCATAGAGATATTGTACACCACGGTTTTCGATAATAGCACGGCCAATCGTTTCACCTGCACGGAATGTACGCTCTACTGTATTACCGTTACGCAAGTTCTTAAGCTTGGAACGAACAAATGCTGCGCCTTTACCTGGCTTAACGTGTTGGAAATCAATAACGGTAAAAATATCTCCCTCTACCTCTACGGTCAAACCTGTTTTAAAATCATTTACTGAAATCACTAAAAATCCCTCCAAAATTTATAATCAATCTAATACATCACACTTACTTACAGTACTGTATATTCTTTAGACGAATGGGTCAGCAGTGATATTCCGCTCTCCGTGATCACAATGTCGTCTTCAATACGTACTCCGCCAATTCCCGGCAAATAAATACCAGGCTCCACAGTTACTACCATCCCCGGCTGCATAATATCGTCGCTAAGTTTGGACAAACGCGGCCACTCATGAACTTCCATTCCAAGTCCATGGCCTGTGCTGTGTCCAAATTGTTCACCATATCCGTAGCTAGCAATGATATCACGTGCCAAGGCATCACATTCCCGTCCAGTCATACCCGGCTTGATATGTGCTAAAGTATGTAGCTGAGCTTCCAGCACAATATCATAGATCTCTTTCAGCTTCGGATCCGGTGCTCCGAGTGCGATAGTTCTTGTCACATCTGAGCAATAGCCATCAAGTAATGCACCGAAATCAAGGGTAATGAATTCATTGCCTTGAATTACACGGCTGCTTGCTACGCCGTGTGGCATGGACGAGCGTTCACCTGAAGCAACAATCGTATCAAACGATGAAGAAGTTGCACCATGGGTACGCATATAAAATTCCATTTCCAAATCAACATCGCGCTCAGTCATGCCCGGCTTGATCACATTCAGAATATGACTGAATGTAGCATCGGCCAGATCTGCTGCACGTTGCATAACGGCAAGCTCTTCCTCATCCTTGAACATACGAAGGTCTTCCACAGCTTTGGAAATTGGAACTAACACTGCCGGCTTAAGTGCTTCTGCATATGAGGTGTACGCGCTGAATGAAACATCATCCTGTTCGAAACCGATACGCACCTCTTTACCAGAAGGCAGAAGCTCGCGAACTGTATCAATGAACTTAGTTGTATGTTCTACAACTTTAACCCCCATTGCTTGGTCCGCGGCCTGTGTCATATACCTGAAGTCAGTCAGCAGATAACAATCATCACTTGTCACCAGTACATAACCGGACGATCCGGTAAATCCACTTAAATAGCGGCGGTTATAACCGCTAGTTATCAACATTGCATCCAATCCTTGATCCTGCAAAACCTTACGCAGCTTGGAGACACGCTTGTTACCCATTTTCATTCTCCTCTCGAAATAGCCACATTGTATTTTAACATAGGGATATCCCCTTGAGAAGTTTTTTCGCGCCGTTAGGCAAGCGCTGTACTTTGCTCACGCTTCCGTTCGTCCGTATACTCGATCGCTGCTGTATATCCAATGAACATTCCCCATAGCAGAAAAATGCAGAACTCACTAATGACCGTGTTCCAAGGCAGCTTGAATGGGGGCTGCATAAGAAACATCTGCGAACCGGGAATAAATATAATCGCCCACCATAAAACGCCGTAGACCAGGCCTGGCCAAGGTCCCTTCAGCTTGCGGAGAAGCAGTACATACAGCATGGAGGCGATGACCGAAAATACAATAAACATCATATATCCCACGAAATGTCCAAATGCTGTTGTCAAAAACGCATGCCTGAAAAAAGGCTCTGCTATAAAGCCAGGGCTTACTTTGGTAAAACTGAACCAATAGACTAGCCAATGAAGCCCACCCCAAATTAATCCTGCAAAAAAACCTAATTCGAGTGCAAAAAGCCAAATATTTGTATGCCCCGATTGTTGTTGATGAGATTTGCTCATGAAATTGCCTCGCTTTCTTTATTTTCAATGCCAATTTATCTCTCGTTCACTCTAGAAGATAGTATGTACAGCAAAAGGCGATCCAACTAGTAATGTCTTCAAAAATTAGTTACAATGTATTATATAAATCATATTAAAGACGAGAAGGTGAATTGGTTGTCCCAGGAAACTCCCAGTTACGGCGGCCAAGCCGTCATTGAAGGCGTCATGTTCGGCGGTAAGCATATCAATGTAACAGCCGTGCGACGCAAGAATCAGGAAATCACATTTTTAGAAGTACCCAAAAGCGATAAGAGCTGGGTCACGAAACTGCGCAAGATTCCGCTGCTTCGCGGCCTTGTCAGTATAATAGATGCCAGCGCTAAAGGCTCTAAGCACTTGAACTATTCAGCCGAATCCTACGCTGAAGATGAATTGGAACCGGAAGATATCGAGAAGGAAAAAGCGAAGCCGAAGAAAAAGGATGAGGGCTGGAGCCTTGGAATGATTTTTGGGGTTGCTGTAATGGGTATTCTCTCCTTCTTGTTCGGAAAGCTCATTTTTACGCTTGTTCCGGTATTTGTAGAGGATTTTTTATTTAAAAATGTATTTGATAACTACGTACTGCACAACCTCATAGAAGGCGGCATCAAAATGATTCTCTTGCTGGTCTATTTATGGGCGATTTCTCAAACACCTGTGATTAAGCGACTGTTCCAGTATCACGGCGCCGAACATAAAGTCATCAGCGCTTTTGAAGCAGGCGAAGAACTGACTGTTCAGAACGTTCAGAAATACAGCCGTCTGCATTACCGCTGTGGAAGTAGCTTTATGATGCTGACGATTATCCTCGGTGTGATCATTTACTCCGTAGTCCCATGGGATAATCTTTGGGAACGAGTGATCCAACGGATTATCTTGTTGCCAGTCGTAATTGGTGTATCGTTCGAAGTTCTAAAGGGAACCAATGCGGTAAGAGAAGTACCAGGCCTTAAATATCTGGGTTACCCTGGATTGTGGCTGCAACTCCTTACAACCAAAGAGCCAAAAGACGATCAGGTAGAAGTATCTATTGCCTCTTTTAACCGTATGCGTGAGCTTGATGCTGCGATTGAAGCAAGAGGATATTCGGAGGCAAGTGTGTCAGGCGGCATATTGGATCCTGCGAAAGGATGAGTGATCTATGATCAGGCATGCTTTAATTTTTTGGATTACGGTTACGCTTGCGATTTTCGGTTTTGTGATTGGAGTCTTGACTGAACCCTTCTTTACGCTGTCGAAGCTGATTCTCCCCCTAGTACTGTTAGCAATCATTTATTATGCTTACAAAAAAATGGGACCAGGCAAATACGCTCGTAGCAGCAGTGGATCTAAGGTTAAAGTGAAGCCTTCCCAGAAAACCATGTCAAAGGTAGCAGGAATTCGCAAGACTCAAGCTGCACCAGGCAAACGCAAAAGCTATCCTTTCCAAGTGATCGAAGGAAGTAAAGGGAAAAATGATGATCAGCTTCCGAAGTATCACTAACTTCATAAGAACTCCAAAAAGCATCTCCACGTTTTTAGTAACGTGCGGGATGCTTTTTTCTCATATGGATACCTCGCTCGTTATCTTGGTCGCCACTCCTTAAAGAAATCTTCTCCTGCTTTGAGTCCAGCAGCATACATTTCATCGCTTTGCGCTTTTGTAATTTCAAATTGAGTCGTTCCAATCCCAAGCGTAGGAATTTTTACCGTACGAACAAATTTATCCCCTTCAATAAACTTCTCATCATGAGCAGAGAGCATGGTGGTTACCATAGCTTGGAGCATACTGAATGGCCCTCTAATTTTATGCGGCTGTGGATCGGTCTTACCTACCGATTGATAACCTACCGTAGGAATTCTGCTCCCAGGTTGTTTGCTCCCATTATTCTTGCCGTCAAATAGCCACAAAGGGAAATTACTCAAGAGCCCACCATCTACAACATACACAAACTGCTCGGCAAAGGATTTCCCTCTTGCTGCCTGCCCGTTTAGTCTTAACATCACAGGATCAAAAAAATAAGGAATGCTGCAGCTCATTCGCACTGCCTTGGCCACTTCAAAATGCTCCGGAGAAATCCCATACTGCTCCAAGCCATCTGGCAAGACCAATATCCTTCCATTTGTGATATCAGATGCGATGATAGATAATTTACCGGCAGGCAGATCACGGAAGGTGATGATCCCCTTTTTCAGTAATAATGCTCTTATCCAGGACTCCAAGGCTTCCCCAGAATATAATCCTTTCTTCAATAACACTCGCAGTGCAGGACCAACGATAGCCGTATTATAAATGGGTCCTCGCTTCAGAAACGATGAAAAGGATGTTCCTTGGATTATCCGACACATTTCCTCCCCTTCATAGCCCGCTGCTAGTAAAGTGGCTACAATCGAACCTGAGGAGGTTCCTGCTACCCTTTTAAAAGTCCAGCCTGCCCTTTCTGTAGCTTCAACTGCTCCCGCAAGAGAAATCCCCTTTACGCCTCCTCCTTCAAATACTGCGTTAATCTCCATACACAAAAATCCCCCGTTTCCCATAGATTCTATTGCTTATCTATGAGCACGGGGGAACATTCATGACTCCTTATAAATAACAGCTAAACTATTAGGATTTAAAATAAAAGGTCAGTAAGCTCGACAATCCGAACGGATTGCGGACTACGACGTCATTCGCTCTAAACATAATACTACCTGCAACCTCTTCGTACTTCTCATTATATTTGAGCTGATTAATAATTTGATCTCCACTTTGCCATTCAGCCTTTTGATCACTGGCTCCGACCTTATAACCAGCTAACCCGATGTAGAGTTTAACATTCGTATTCTCGACTTCTTTTACCCACCAATCTACTAACTTGTCATAACGAGCTGTGCTAAAGGACAAACTCCAATAAATTTGCGGAGCGACATAATCAATCCAGCCCTGCTTAATCCATGTCCGAACATCCGCATACATGCTGTCATAAGCAGATACCCCTGCAGTCGTGTCCGAACCTGTACTATCATTTTTAATATTTCGCCATACTCCAAAAGGACTGATGCCATAAGAAGCCTTTGGCTTCACCTTATGAATCTGTTCTCCCAACTGACGGACAAATTCATTAATATTATCTCGGCGCCAATCAGCTTTAGAAAGCTTTTTCGTATTATAGGTAGAATAAGCAGCATCATCGGCAAAAGTAACATTTGAAGGATAAAAGTAATCATCCAAATGGACACCATCGATATCGTAACCTTTAACCACTTCCATCACCGTGTCGATGATATGTTGGCGAGCCTCCGGAATACCTGGATTAATGTATTTCTTACCATCGGCATTCACAATCCATTCTGGATGTGCTTTTGCCACATGGTTACTTGCTAACGCTGAGGTGGAAGCATCCGTCGTTGCACGGAATGGGTTGAACCAAGCATGAAACTGCATGCCGCGGGAATGCGCAGCACTGACCATATAGCTTAGAGGATCATATCCCGGATTCTTCCCTTGTGTACCCGTCAATACCTTAGACCAAGGAACTAAAGTCGATGGATACAGACTATCTGCTGAAGGTCTAACCTGAACAAATACAGCATTAAAGCCAACAGCCTTTAGCTTGTCTAACAAATTATCAAATTCCTGCTTTTGTTTCGCTTCATTTCCTGCCGAAGACGTTGAAGGCCAGTCCAGGTTGAATACGGTAGAGATCCAAGCCCCCTTCATCTCCTTACTAGTCGATCCACCAGGGATAGTCGGTATCGTCGGCACTGTTGGTGTCGTCGGTGTCGTTGGTGTCGTTGGTGTCGTTGGTGTTTCTGGATCGACAGATTGTGGTGGTTCAGTGTTGGAGATCAAGGAAATATGCTTATTAACCTGATCCCATAACACCTGCAGTCCCAATTGCTCACTTACAAAACGAATGGGTACCATTACCCGCCCCTGCTTAATCTGCACGGATGTATCCAGCGCTACCGAAGTATCGTTTACCCATGCGTTTTTCAGGCCACTGGTCAGCTTAAGAACCGTATCTCCTTGAGTGATCGTTACAGTCTTACTATTTTGATTCCATACTACGCCGGCATTTAATCCTTTACTGATCACACTTATTGGCACCATCGTTACATTAGACGTTGTGATATACGGAGGCACATCACTAATCAGCGCCTCTCCATCCAGTTCAATCGTAATTTGCACCGCTGCCGCGCGTGCACCAGGAGACCATAAAGGCAGAAACAACATAAGTACTAACAAGCTCAACATCCATTTACGATAATTCATAATTCCTCCCCAAATCTAAAAAATATGTATCCAAAAAATAAGAAAAAACGGATAAATCCTTCAAGCAGATGAGAGAATGCCTCCTTCTAAAAAGGGGGTATCTGTCTCTGCAAAAAATATAAGAAGTACCGAATAAAACTCATACTCTCTTATATTTTTAAAAGGACTGTATCCGTTTTGACGCTAAAAACTGGGAAAGGTTGCACTAAACAAAATAGAAACGGCTATACTATCCACTGATTATGCTCACGAAAGCCTTGCTGCGCATAACTTTTAGGACAGTATCCGTTTCGGGAAAAACATTTCAAGAATCGCTTGTCAGTTCGTTGTGAATCGCATATAAAGTCTGTACACGTTCTTCGTCGCGGCGGAAATATTCTACCAATGTTTCAATACGCGTAATCGAATCCCAACTTAAGTGATGCTCGATTCCTTCAACATCATTATAAATGTATTCCTGCTGTACTCCGATCAATCCGAGGAATTCTTCCAATAGTTGATGACGATCAACCAGACGTTTTCCTACTTTTTTCCCTTTGTTGGTTAGGACAAGCCCACGATATTTCTCATAGATGAGATATTCGTCCTTATCCAGTTTTTGGATCATCTTGGTCACAGAGGAGGGGTGTACTTCCAGTCCCTCGGCAATATCCGAGACCCGCGCATAACCTTTCTCATCTATGAGCTTGTATATGCGCTCCAAATAATCCTCCATGCTGGGTGTTGGCATTAAACTTTACCTCTTTTCTATAATGAGCATGGCGCCGGGCCAAACCTTGCTCTAACAATGATACATGTTTCTAACGCACCTTGGCAAGTCCTTCAAAGGAACTTACAGATGAGTTGCACATGTTTTCCATGCTTCTATTGGGGCTGAGTTAGACATAATAAACATACTCGTCATTCAAAAGGAGCGTGAATTTATGACTATAGTGACGCCAGAGCCCTCTACTGTAAAAAGACCCAGAAAACCTACTGCACTTTTTCTTCCAGAGCTTGTTTTCTTCGAACCGAATGCTTTAAATTACCCTAAAGGTGAAAAAATAATGGAATGGGTAAAAGCTAACAATATCCCATATCGTATGACCACATCACATAATCGTATTATGAATTTCCCTGGTGAAACTGAGGTCGAGCAATATAAAATTGCCAAAAGAACGCTTGTTGTCGGCCTACGCAAAACTTTGAAATTTGACCAATCCAAGCCATCGGCTGATTATGCTATTCCCATTGCCACCGGCTGTATGGGGCACTGCCATTATTGCTATTTGCAGACTACCTTAGGAGCAAAGCCCTACATTCGCGTATATGTAAACACAGGTGACATTATAGATGCTGCCAAAAAATATATTGAGGAGCGCAATCCAGAAATCACCACTTTTGAAGCTGCCTGCACATCAGATCCTTTAGGACTTGAGCATATTACCGGCTCTCTGGCAGAACTAATTACATTTATGGCAAAAGAACCCTTTGGCCGCCTGCGCTTTGTGACCAAATACCAACATGTTGAACCACTGCTTGCTTTGGAGCATAACGGACATACCCGAGTTCGCTTCAGCGTCAACGCAGATTATGTAATCAAAAATTTCGAGCCTGCCACCTCCCGCTTTGAGGAGCGTATTGAAGCCGCTGGAAAGGTAGCACGGGCGGGTTATCCACTTGGCTTTATCATTGCTCCAATTATTTGGTATGACGGCTGGCAAGAAGGTTATGCTGAGCTACTGGCCAAGTTAGCCCAGACCCTTCCCCCTGAAATCGGAAAAGGACTAACCTTCGAAATGATTCAGCATCGATTCACCAAAACCGCAAAGACGGTTATAGAGAAGCGCTACCCCAAATCCAAGCTAGAAATGGACATGGAGAAGCGTAAGAAGAAATGGGGACGCTGGGGACAAAATAAATATGTCTATCCAGATGAACAGCAAACCGCCCTGCGAGAGTTTATCACAGAGCGGATATTCGAACATTTTCCGGAAGCAGGAATTGATTATTTCACTTAAAAAATGAGCCAATCTGGTGTGATTCCCTGTAGCCAAACTGTGATCCGAAACATTTGATCTGTAAAGAGCAGAACGCCCATAAATACCATGAGAACGCCACCAATCTTCATCAGCACATTTGAATATTTAAGGATACGTCTGGCTCCCCCAAGAAAGAAGGCTAAGACAAAGAATGGCAATGCGAACCCTATGCTATAAGCCGTAATTAACGTAAACCACGTGCCAGGCTCACTTGCAGAAAGTGCGATAATCGCAGTCAGAATCGGTCCAATACATGGAGACCAGCCCGCTGAAAAACCGATCCCAAAAATAAAGGATCCCACATAACCCGCCGGCTTCCATTTTAAATCAAGCTTACGTTCGCGAAGTAGAAATTGCGGCTGAAAGATCCCAAGCAAAAATAATCCCATCACAATAATCAAAATCGCCGATAATTGCCGGATCAGATCACGCTGTCCATTAAAAAATTGTCCAAATAGTCCTGCACCAAATCCTAAGGTGTAAAAAACCGCTGAAAAACCTAAAATAAATGCCAATGTATGGGTTATTGTGCGTATACGGACCTCTTTGGTATTGCTGCCTGACTTCAATTGCTGAACGGATAATCCGGTAATATACGATAAATAAGAGGGATAAAGCGGTAAGCAGCAGGGTGATATAAATGATGCTACCCCTGCTGCTAAGGCTATTCCTGCATTGATATTAGACAAGGTAGCGGCTCTCCTTCCAGCATTCGAATCACTTCAGGGCATACCCTATATTTTATTCGCTGTTTATGCTGGCAAACCCTTTTTACCGATCAAAGTCAACACTAATAGTGATATGAGTAAAAGCACAATGGTTGCACCAGGGGCCAGATTCCAAACTCCTGCAACCACTAGTCCGCCTACAACAGCAATTTCCGAAATGATGACGGATAGAATGACTGAGGATTTAAAGCTTCGAGATAACAATAAGCTGATGGCCACAGGAATGGTCAGTAGAGCTGATACTAGCAAAGATCCAACAATTTTAATCGCAGTACTGATTACAAGCGCCGTCAGAATGGTAATCAACATGTTAAGCAGCTTCACTGGGAGTCCGCTGACACTCGCAGCATCCTCTTCAAAGCTAAGTAAGAAGAACTCCTTAAAGAACAGCGATACTACTACTACAACTGCTATCGTTACGATCCCTACTACGATTAAATCGGTATTGTCTAGCGTATAAATGCTACCGAACAAATAACTCATAACATCTGCATTATAACCTTTTCCTAAAGTGAAAAAGAGTGAGGCTAAAGCCACTCCGCCCGACATAATTATGGCTATCGAGAGCTCTGCATAACTCTTATAAGCCTTGCGCAGCTTCTCTATCGCGAAGGAAGCCACCACTGCAAAAATAAGACCTGCTCCCAGCGGGTAAAATCCTGTCAAAAAACCAAGTGCCACACCGGCTATCGTAACATGAGCCAGCGTATCCCCAATCATAGATAAACGTCTGAGCACAAGAAAAACGCCTATAAGCGGCGCTGTAATGCCTATCAGAAGACCGCCCGCAAGCGCTCGCTGAAAAAAATCGCTAAATAGAATTTCCAACTTTAACTCTCCTCCGTAGAACAATTGAAACATTTTTTAAAGCTTTTATTAAAATCTTTTTTTCGATCCCTCCCAAACCCTCCCTTCCAAGGGAGGGCCCAAAGGGCTCTGCCCTCTGGACACCCGTCAAGTGCAACTGGCGTAGGAGGTGGGGTTACTGAACATATCCGATGCTCTATGTACGCCCCCAATAATCGAAGGTTCCCTTTTACTACCAGAGTTTAACTATGACCTAAGAGAGCGTGTGCTGCAGGTTCTCCTCTGTACAATTCTGCAAATCATGAGAATGACGGGAGAAAAAGTTAATCTTACCGTTCGTTTGCACAGGTTCATTCCCTAAGTAATTCTTAATCATGTCAATATCATGTGACACCATTAGGAATGTCATATGATGATGGGCATGCATATGTGTAATTAATTCAAAGAATCCTGCTTGTGATTCAGCATCAATACCGACTGTAGGCTCATCCAAAATCAGCAGATCCGGATGGTTGATCAACGCACGTGCTAGAAATACACGTTGCTGCTGACCGCCTGACAGCTGGCCTACTCTTTTCTCCGCAATATCCTGTATCCGCATCACTTCAAGTGCATCTTCGCACTGACGATGCTGAGCCTTAGATACTCTTCGAATAAGATTCTTGTTGTTGTACAAACCAGATAGCACTACTTCACGCACCGTTGCTGGAAACAGCGGGTTGAAGGCGTTCTTTTGTGGAACATAACCTATCCGTTCCCAGTCTTTAAACTTGCGGACAGGCGTTCCAAATAATTTGATTTCACCACTGCTTGCCGGAAGCAAACCGACGATCATCTTCATCAGTGTTGTTTTACCAGCGCCATTAGAACCAATGATACCAAGGAAGTCTCGTTCTCTTACACTATAGTTAAGATTCGAGATCACCTTCTGTTCACCATATGAAAAAGAAAGATCCTGTATATCGATGATATGCTGATGGCAGTCCAAGGATACCGATTGCATGCTTTAGCACCGCCTTTTCCTTATACTTTCCTTTTTATTGTAAAGCCATAATCAGATTTTGCAAATTTTTCTCCATCAAGGTGAAGTAGTTATCCCCGTTCTTTTCTTGCTCCGCAGTAAGACCCTCTACCGGATTAAGAACCATAGTAGACACACCAGCTTCAGCCGCTAACGTCTTAGCCAGTTTATCGGAGACAAGCTCTTCAAAAAAGATGTATTGAATTTTCTCCTCTTTAACCATCTTCGCCAGGTTTACTAAATCCTGTCCACGCGGCTCAGCGTCTGGGGATAATCCCATAATCGCATGCTGCTCAAGCTTATAGTCACGGGCAAGATAGGCAAAAGCTTGGTGCGAAACTACAATTTTGTGGTTAGGCAGCTTGGTAAGCTCCTGTTCAAATTTACTATCCAAAGCCTGTAAACGTTCAGCAAGCTTATTGTAACGCTCTTCATAACCATCTTTATGCTCAGGGTCCACAGATTGAAGGCTTTCTTTTATATTGCGCGCCATGATGATCGCTGATTTCGGACTTACCCAGGTATGTGGGTCCGTATGAAGGCTGTCCTCAGAAGAATGGCTATTATGATCAGCATCATCTTCGTGATGATCCTCTTCGCCGCTTCCCCCATGATCATGTCCGTCATCTTCATCGGTCATTATTAAATCAACACCTTTACTTACTTCAACAGCTTCCACTTTACTGCTGCTATCAAGTCCTTTTAGAAAATTAGGAACCCATCCCTCAAGCCCTGCTCCATTGTACAAGAACAATTGCGCTTTGGAGGTATTGACAATATCCTGACTGCGTGGTGTCCAATCATGCGGCTCTACACCAACCGGAAGAAGATTAATGGCATTTATATCATCTCCACCAATTTCCCGAGTAAACTCATAAATAGGATAAAAAGTAGTTACAACATTTACTTTCCCTTCAACTATACTTCCACTGCTCTTAGGTCCACATGCAGTGAGTGTAAATACAAGCACCAATGCAAGTATAAGCAGACTTATTCGTGACTTCATAGCAACCATTAAATTGATCTCCCTCTCAAATCGTAATCTTTACTATTAGAAGTATAATAGTAATCATTACGATAAGTCAACAATAAATCCTAATAAGATGATTCTGAATTTTATCCCTGCTTATACGTTGAAAAAAGGAATGTTCCCACAGCCTAGCTGGCTGAAGGAGCATTCCCTTTCTTATATAACAATTACATATATAGATTCTACATAACGAATCTTACTTCACAATAGCTCCATTTGGCATGCTGTCTGGAACTGTGGCGATGGTTAACTGATCACCTTTAGAAGCCGCTAAAATCATCCCTTGGGACAATTCTCCGCGCAGTTTCACTGGCTTCAGGTTCACAATACAAATCACTTTTTGGCCTACCAGCTCTTCCGGTGTGTAAAACTTCGCGATACCAGAAACGACTTGACGCTGCTCATAACCTAGATCCAGCTGCAGCTTCAGCAGCTTGTCGGCTTTCTTCACAGGCTCAGCTGCAATGACCTGAGCTACCCGAAGCTCAGCCTTGGCGAAATCGTCGATGCCGATCTCTTCTTTATGCTCTTCCTCAGGCTCGGATACCGCAGGAGCAGCAGGCGCTGCTTCGGTCGCTTCAGCAGCCGGTTTACCAGCGCCCATGGCTTCGGCGATATAAGCTACCTCTTGCTCCACATCCAGGCGTGGGAAGATTGGGTTGCCTTTCACCAGCTTTGTTCCTGCCGGAATCAGACCAAAGGTCTTGCCGCTGTCCCATGTCGTTAATTCACCAACTTCGATGCCAAGCTGTTCCCAAATCTTCGCTGGGGTTTGCGTCAAGAACGGCTGCAGTAGAATGGAAGCGGTGCGAAGACCTTCCACAAGATGTCTCATTACGGAAGCCAACTCAGCTGTTCTGCTCTCATCCTTAGCAAGCACCCAAGGCTGTGTCTCATCAATATATTTATTGGTGCGGCTGATAAAGATCCCGATCGCTGTTAGCGCTACGGAGAACTCCATTTTTTCCATCGCTTCTTCTACTTTGGCATAAGTATTCTCTGCCGCAGCTTGAAGCTCACCATCAAATGCTGTTACATTTCCTTCATACGCTGGAAGCTCTCCACCGAAATACTTCTCTACCATCGCACCTGTCCGGTTCAACAGGTTACCAAGGTCATTAGCAAGATCATAGTTAACCCGATCTACAAAGCTTTCCGGTGTGAATGTACCATCCGAACCAAACGGTACTTCCCGTAGCAGGTAATAACGAAGTGCATCCAGGCCGTAACGATCAATTAATGTAACTGGATCTACTACGTTCCCTTTGGATTTTGACATTTTGCCATCCTTCATGAGCAGCCAACCATGAGCAAATACCTTTTTCGGAAGAGGCTCACCCAGCGCCATTAGAATGATTGGCCAGTAAATCGTATGGAAACGGACGATTTCTTTGCCGACAATATGCACATCAGCAGGCCAGAAATTATCGTACAGACTTCGATCCTCGGAACCGTAACCCAAAGCAGTAATGTAATTTGTCAATGCATCGATCCATACGTACACTACATGCTTTTCATCGCCTTTAACCTTAACACCCCAATCGAAAGTCGTACGGGAAACCGCAAGATCCTCCAGACCAGGCTTGATAAAGTTGTTGATCATTTCGTTTTTACGGGATTCCGGCAAAATAAACTCCGGATTCTCCTCATAAAATTGCAGCAATCGATCTGCATATTTACTCATCCGGAAGAAATAACTCGCTTCCTTCACCAGTTCAACCGGATGACCGCTATCAGGGCTTTTTGCACCAATGATTACGCCATTGTCATCTCGAACGATATCAACCAATTGTGTTTCTGTATAGAAGGTTTCATCCGGAATACTGTACCAGCCTTCATATTCGCCTTTATAGATGTCACCTTGTTTGAGCAGTCGATCAAAAATATCCTGAACAACCTTTTTATGACGCTCTTCCGTTGTACGGATGAAGTCATCATTGGAGATGTCTAGCTTGCGCCATAATTCCTTAATGCCAACAACGATGTCATCTACGAACTGCTGAGGGGTTTTACCTGCTTCCTCTGCCTTCCGTTCAATCTTTTGACCATGCTCGTCTGTACCTGTAAGATACCTTACATCATAGCCGCGTAGACGTTTGTAGCGGGCCATTGCATCTCCAGCTACGGTAGAATAAGCATGTCCGATATGCAGCTTATCACTCGGATAGTAGATAGGTGTAGTTAAGTAAAAAGTTTTCTTTTCGCTCATTGATTAATCATCCTTTCTTTCATAAAAAGACAAAAAACTCCCGCCCCTATAATGGGGCGAGAGTATAACTCACGCGATACCACCCAAATTTCCTGTCTCTTCACAGAGATCAGGCTTCGCCAGTTCCCTCTCGGGAACTGTCCATTAACGCTGGAACACGCCGTTATCTTACGTGAACCTCAATTGCAGTTCCCGCTCGAACACAGTTCCTCCCGGACCATATTCAATCTAACGCTCCATACCGGCTTTCAGCTCGTTCCGGCTCTCTGTAATGGACGTACCAATTTACTTATCCGTTCCTCGGAATTCATACTATTACCTGTGAATATACCCAATGGTAAGGGCTTATGTCAAGTCGCACGAGCAGAATCCTTCTTCGTGGGGTGTTCCTCAAGAGGCGGAACCGGATCAAGTCCCCCTGGATTGAAGGGATGGCATCTAGCAATCCGCTTGGCAGCAAGCCATGAACCTTTAAGTGGACCATGGACTTCAATAGCTTCTAGTGCATAGGCAGAGCAGGTTGGATAGAAGCGACAAGTGGCAGGCTTAATCGGGGAAATGTACTTGCGGTACACCCGAATGGGAGCCTGAATCGTTCTACGAAGGGTAGCCATCCTTAGACCCCTTTTTTGCGATTAGCTGCTGCGACTAGTTCTTCTTCCCGGTTCTCTTCACATTCCTTGCAATAACCGAACACCTCAAATTTATGCTTGACTACCCGGAATTGATCAGGTGTATCCGTTAAATTCATCGGGCAGAAATTAATCGGGTAGGTTTTCTCGCATTGAAGGCAGATCATATGATGATGGTGATCCTGATGATTACAGCTTCCCTTGAATTTCACGCCATCTTCAAAGACGATTTGTTCAAGTACACCAAGCTCTTCCATTACACGCAGATTGCGGTACACGGTATCAAAGCTAAGTCCGCTATACTTGCGGCCCATATGCTCATAGACATCCTTCGCTGACAAATAACCCTTATTCTCGCCGAATAACTTGGCAAGCGTTTTGCGTTGGTCGGTGATTCGCAGACCTTGCCCCGACATGACCTCTAATATTTGTTCTGTCGACAGCATACGCTCATCTCCCATAACATTTCAGTTCATTTATATTTCACTCTCTTAATAATGCCCCAAAATAAATGCCCCGTCAATGAAACAACCACGCGTACGAGCGCTCATCAGAGTAAAATCATACATTTAAATACAAAAAGTCCAGCTGAGTATTCCTTTGCGGAATATTCAGCCGGACTTTTATTTCAGGTGAATCCCAAATAACTTAAAGGATGGACCTATTTTGTTATTTCTTCGCTGGCAGCGGTGTAACCAGGAAATTCACCGGCAAGTTACTACCAGAAGCTGCTGTGAACAAAATCTCCACGGAGCCGCCATAATCACCAGTACGATAAATCACACTGTTCATGTCAGCACTAGAGAGACTTCCTGAATTCGGCATTTGTACGATTTGACCATTAACCATGACTGGTCCCATGTAATTACCGCCACGTGGATTAAACGTAATCAATGAATTAGGTGCAACACGGTCGAATTTGATTTTGTATAACACACCAAAATTACCTGCATTGGATGCTTCAGTACCATTCATTGGGTCTACACCGGTCAAATTCAAATCACTCGAATTGTCACCGAGAAGAAGTCTCGCAGGAGTTGTTCCTACTTCGTCGGTAACCGTGATGATGCGTGTAGAATCAGCATAAGTTCCTCGGTTATGCACCCCATCACGATCCAATATTGGAAGTGTAGGAAGTGTAGTTAGAGGATCTTTATTCGCTTCGATCATCATGACATTATATTCAATAGGATAATCGCTAAATAAATCCGCTTGGAGGGATACAATCTCGCCTGGTTTCATTGCAATTTTGTTTAGGTCCGTAAGAATCGATACGCTTTCTCCTGGTTGAAGGACCGTTGTCTTATAATGTTCCCTAGTAATCATAGACTTCCAGTAACGTTCCACAGACATTTTACCAGTGCCTTCTGGAAATGAACTTGGACCGCCAAAGCCTACATACTCTGTTGTAATTGTCGTAGGGTACAGATTGTTATTCTTAGCAATCACATACACCTTCGTTTTAATATTCATATTATTCTTGTGGTGGACCAAGAAGCGAGTTCCGCCGAATGATGTTTCTTTATACGTGATCCCTTCCGTATTCACTGTTTCTGGACTATTACTGCGGATAAGGGTATAAGGCTCAGAAGAAAGATTATAAGCTACCTTCTGCCAAGTTGGAACCATCGATCCGTCGATGTTAAATACGCTACCCGGAGCACCGAATAATCTATAGAAATCTTCTTTACTGTACAAGATTTCATCTGAAATATTAATGGTCTTCTCAAAAGTGCTGATTGCGCCATGTGAATCTTTTACTTGAATAGCGACTGTTGCTGGACCTGGTGTAAAGAAAGCTTCTGCTTTGTTCGTCCAAGTCACTTCAATTGGATCACCGTCTGGGTCGCTGCTTAGATCCGAATAAGTGATCATTTCACCCATCTTGTAAGAATCTTTGTCTGTCGTGAAATTAGCGACTGGCGGTGTATTTGGTTTTAGTACGTTGATGGTCACAGAGTAAGGATCACTCCACTGTCCATTCGCATCCATAACGGAATAGGATACTACATAAAATCCTGGTGTATCATAGATATCTTGCTTATTTCCTTCCCAGCGTTCATCGACAATGGCCGTACCATTCGGTGAAGAGCTGGAAGTTACAAAATTCACAGGATCACCAGCATAAATTTCAGTTGGCACTGTAAAAGAAGCTTTTGGCTTCGTGTTCAGCGTAAGAATTACTCGTTTTTGCACATTATCAACGGTATAAGGTATGCCTAATGCCCCGGTGATGGACGTCAAAGGAACCATGAATGTACCATTAGTTTGGTAAGCTGGACCTTTCATCGTCACATTTTTACCATTAACGGAATAGATCTTACTGTCCGTTTTAAAGCGCATTACGTCGCTTCCTTTGGTAACAATGGTCTCTTTCGTTTTATAATCGTAAATGTATTTCACACCTACGCGTTCTACCATAGCTCGGATCGAAACGTATGAGACGCCATTCTTCACAGCCATTGGCTGATTAGCCAAATACTCAACGCCGTTTTGGTACATTTTGTTGCTGTTCATCATAAGTACAAGCTGATTACTAGCTGCAGCACGAACACCATCCGTTGGTGTAGGTTGTGTAGTGGTTTCAGGTGTTGCACTTGGGAGTGGTGTAGCAGTTGGTGCAGTTGTTGCTGTAGGTTCGGATGTTGTTGTCGGTTCAGTTGTTGTCGTCGGTTCAGCTGTTGCCCCAGGGATTGGAGTTGGAGTTGGTGTAGGTGATACGACTCCCCCTGGTACCTCAGTTGGCATTGGCGGCAATGGGTCAGTAGCTTCTGGCATTACATCCGTCGCAGATGTGGCAGCTGCTCCTACTGCATTGGTATTACCTGAGGTACTATTGACAGATTCAGCAAAAGCCGGCACTGCCGAGGCGGCCTGAGATATGGCCAAAACAGCAACTAACGTTAATTTCTTCAAATCCATGATATGACTCCTCTGCTCCTATTTGTAAATATAAGTAGGCCTCTGTCTTTTTCATACTCCTCTTATATTCCCCGCAAAAACGCAACCGCCCTCATCAGAGCGGAAGAATTGCTTTTTGCCACGTTCGTTATAACAAAACATAGTATTAGACGCATTCTGCCGCAAAAAGTTTCATTTTAAAGTAAAGAAAGATTAACTCAGTATTAAAACAAGCAAAACAACCTTTCAGCCACTACCCGAAAAATATGAGATTCCACAGCTTTACTATCACAAGTATCCCCGGCCAATATTGCAACTATAAATACCCATTCAATTGGATCTACTCCAAAGAACGAAAGCAGTGTTTCTTGTAATAGTCCAAGCTGTCTCCATTGAGAATAGATACTTAAGGCTCGCTATCCCAACCCAGGCACTGCCTAGAATCCCTTTCTGGTAATTGATATGGCGTATAGGGAACATATTATATTTCTATAAAAAAAGAATGATTATCCTTAATAACTAAGGATAATCATCTCTACTGTTTAAAATCATTTAATTAATTACAGCCGTAGGTTGAATTACTATGTACTTATATCACAGTCGCAGGCTGGTCGATAATCCATGCATTCCCCAAGGAGTCCCCACAACCGCAGGAGTGGGACGACCCCATATCCACAACGAAGTGTGGTGAAGGAGAAGGAGCGGAGAGGAAGTTTGGAACTGTAGGAGCGGAGCGTTCGCCTAAAAGCTTTCCTTGGAAAGCTACCTCGGAAGCATATGCTATCATTGGATTTCAACCGCGAGCAGCGGTTTCCAATCAAGAAATCCAATGATAACAGCGACCGGAAGTCCAAACATTCCTTGCAGTGACGCTAAACATCACCATACGCCGCCGACCTCATAACACTTCGGCCCGGCACCGGTCACGATACTCCTTAGGAGACATCCCCGTCTGCTTCTGAAATACCTTCGTGAAATAACGTCGTTCCTGATAACCGACTCCGGAACCAATCACCGTAATGCTCTTATCGCTGTTAGTAAGCATAAACTTGGCAGCTTCAATTCGCTGTTGTGTTACGTATTCCACGAAAGTCATTGCAAAACGGTTCTTAAACAAGAGGCAGAAGTAACTGCCACTGATACCGATCTTATTCGCCACTTCCTCAATCCCGATATCTGAATGAAGATGTTCAGTGATGTATTGAGCAGCCAAGTTCATTAGCTGATCCGGCGTTTTTTTGCCATTGTCAACTTCAGGAATCTCTTGAAACAAAGGGATGCTATTATACAGTTTATTCTTAAACTGTTTACTACGGATATTAGCTCCGATCTCACGTACCTTATTGCCAAGCTCCTCATAATGTATCGGCTTACAAATGTATTCTTTTACCCCAAGCCGGATCGCTTCCCGTGCATAGTCAAATTCCTGATACCCGGTAAGAAGCAGTACCTCACTATCCAATCCCAATTCCCGCAGCTTTCCTACAAAAGTTAACCCGTCCATCACTGGCATACGAATGTCACTCAACACAAGATCGGGTTGCTCCTCTTCAGCAATGCGCAAGGCGTCCATACCGCTTCGCGCCATACCGACGACCTCCATTCCCATCTCCTGCCATGGCAACACTCTCTTCAGATTATTCAGAATTGGGGCTTCGTCATCTACCAATAATACTTTTAGCATAATGATCTTCCCCCTGCTCGTATTTAGGTATGACACATTGAATAATAGTACCATATCCTGGACTGGAACAAATAAATATTCCATATCTGTCACCGTATTCAATGCGGATGCGATCCGCTACACTGCGAATGCCAAGGCCTCTACGTTCAAGATTCATCCGATTTTCCCGTTCAACTTCAACCTCTTGCTCCACAGGATCATTCACAATATATTGGAAAATAGACAACTGAGATGGTGTAATTCCAATACCGTTATCTTCAATTCGTAAAATTAAGTCCCCTTGCTTCTCCCAAACTTTCACAGAAACTTGACCTTTGTAATCAATACCCTCAAATCCATGTTGAATGCTATTCTCTACAAGCGGTTGCAAAGTAAGCTTTAAAATGCCGCAACTCATCAATTCTTGTGGGATATCAATATCGTATTCAAATAAATCCTCAAATCTAAATTTTTGAATATCCAAATAATTGCGCAGATGTTTAATCTCTTCATCCAGTGTAATTTCTTCTCGATCCTGAATGCTAATACGTAAAATACTTGCCAGTCGGTAGACCATCTCACTGACTTTTTTACCTTCATTCTGTATAGCCAGAACATTAATCGACTCTAACGTATTGAATAAAAAATGCGGTTTAATCTGAGCCTGTAGAACACGCATCTCGGCTTGATTCTTGCGACGCTGTTCCAAATGGATTCTGTTAAACAATCGGTTAATTTTATCCATAAGATCATTAAAGCCCTTACCAAGAAGCGTTAACTCATCATTCCCCTTCACTTCTACACGCGAAGTTAGATCTCCATCCTCAACACGTCGCATAAAACGAACAATTACGGCTATTGCACCAGTAATGCGATTCATAAAGAATAGATTGAAGATCACCGCTGCCAAAAAGCAAAGGAAGATAACCCCAACAAACCAGCGTGCAAATACTGTAACTTCTCGAGATAAAGAGTCCCATGAGGTTACAGACACTAGACTCCAAGGATAATCTTTTAAATGATACATGGAGAGAATACTTTTCTCCCCGTTATACTCTGTTTTAAAACTCTGAAACCCTTTTTTGAAGGTAATCTCTTTATTCGCGAATGACTGAATATCCTGCCCATCCAGCTTTTGATCTGGGTCAAATAGAATCATTCCGTCATCATTTACTAGCATAAACGAAACATCCTGATTACTATCCCCAATTTTTAAATTGCGAAATATCGATTCGAGCTCCCAATTTTTGATCTGTACAACAAGGATACCTATGTTCTGAAAGAAGCTCAGTTCCTTCACGAGTCGAATTTGTGTAAACACAGGTTCAGTTCCTGTAAGTTCGGGATACTCATGAGGAGCCAGCCATTTTGGCACGCCATTCAAATCCATTACTTCCTGGTACAAATCACTTTTCTTGAAAGTATCATAGGGTAGCGTTCGGAAATTTTCCTTATTAAAAAGCGACACGATTTCAGAGTTACCTCTACCGTTAAAATTGTATAAAAAAGCATAGCTAATCGATGGATGGTTAAACAACAGACTACGGAAATTGCGCTGGCTTGCATTCAAATTGAGTTGCTCAGCATCAGTCAAATCTTGATTAGAAGGATCTTCTGCGCTAAGTGCCATATGAAAAACCGAGGTAGCAATTCCGTTGTCTGTAACGTTATCCATATCTTTTAACACATTTGAAATACTGTAACTAATTGCTTTGAGTGAGTATTCCGACTGTTGACTGTACTTCTTCTCAATAGAGTTATAAGTCACGAAAAACATAAGCATGCCTAGAATAAATAAGGGAATGATTATCAGGCCCAAAAATGCCGTAAATAATTTATAGCGCAAATTCATCGGCTAGTGCTCCTGACTGAGAAAAAAAGTTATCCTTTTACGCCACCCGCAGTTACGCCTTCAATAATTTTTTCCTGTAAAATCGCATAAATCACAATTACTGGCAGAACGCTGAAGACGATACCCGCTGACATTTGTGCATAGTTCATCTGATATTGATCACGGAATTGAACCATACCCACTGGGAGCGTACGTAGTTCATCATTTGATAGGAAGTAGTTTGCCAGCAAGAATTCGTTCCAATTGCCCAGGAAATTAACAATGAATACAGTAACCATGGCAGGTACGGTTAGAGGTACAATAATTTTAGCAAAGATACCTGGTGCCTTCAACCCATCCATGACCGCTGCCTCTTCAATTTCTCTAGGCAACGAGCGCATAAATGCAGCCAATATAATTATCGTAAACGGAATTGCATTCGCGATATAAGGGATAATCAATGCCCAGTGCGTATTCAGAATTCCCATCTTACGTACAATCGTATAAATAGGAAGCATCAATGCGTTGTTTGGAATGAGCATTCCCACCATAACTAAGGTGAACAAAATCGTATTCCATTTGCCTTGGCGCATCCGAGTAACTGCAAAAGCAAACATAGACGCTAGAATGATAGATACTACAGAAGCCAATATGGAAATGTACAAACTGTTAAAAAAGTAGGTGCTGATCTTGGCATTTACCCAAGCTTCAACGTAGTTATTGAAGACGAACTCCTTTGGAATCCCAAAAGGGTTAAGTGCTATTGCATTGTTATCCTTTTTCACAGAGGAGAATAACACGAACAGGAAAGGAAATAGAATAACTAGTAGATAGGACAATAGTGCGACGTGTGGCAGACTTTTTTTCAG
Source organism: Paenibacillus sp. B2(2019) (assembly GCF_008370385.1). Taxonomy (NCBI): domain Bacteria; kingdom Bacillati; phylum Bacillota; class Bacilli; order Caryophanales; family Paenibacillaceae; genus Paenibacillus; species Paenibacillus sp. B2(2019). The sequence goes on along the minus strand of NZ_VTZR01000024.1, from coordinate 206,083 downwards.
GGCGCGTGGCATCAGTATTCAATCCTTTCTGTGCGTCGGGCTATCAGCAGCTGATAAATAGCTGTAACCACCAATGTAAATACAAAGATCAGGACTGCAATGGCATTACCGTACCCGTACTTAAAGTTAGTGATAGCATATTTAATCATGTAAGTTGCCATTACATCGGTTGAACCAGCAGGTCCACCCTTAGTCATTACAATGACGATATCCGCCGCTTTCATTGCTCCAGCAATGGACAACATGATTACAACAGAAATGATCGGAACAATTAAAGGAAGCGTGATACGTGTAGCACGTTGGAATCCAGTTGCGCCATCAATGGCAGCTGCTTCATCCAATTCACCTGGTATCGACAGAATAGCTGCAAGTACCATTACAATGTAGAATCCGGTCCATTGCCAAGCATTCGTGATCAGGATCGATAACATTGCGAATCTTTCATCCGACAGCCAGTAAAGTGGATCAATACCAACTAAGCCTAGAACCTTATTTAAAAGTCCAATGTTGGGCTCATAAATGAAGCCCCATAGAATACCGATAACTGCTGTAGACATAATAGAAGGCATGAAGACCGCTGTCTTATACAAGCCTTTTAGCTTCTTTACATTCGATATCAATAACGAGAAGAATATGATTAACGGCACCTGTACAAAACAGGAGAAAAGAATAAAGAAACCGTTATTTTTGACAGATATCCAGAATCGTTCGTCTCCTAATGCCTTCTCAAAATTACTGATTCCGGCAGACTTGACTGTGTCAGATACCCCATTCCAGCTAGTAAAGCTGTAATAGATTGAACTAAAGATGGGATAGATGAAGAACATCGTGAACAAGATCAGTGCTGGAAGAATAAAAAGAAAAAATACCAATGGATTTCTTAGTGCTTTATTCATGACTACCTCCGGTTGCTTTGACATCTGGCGAACAATGAATGTTTTAGATCTTTGCAAACACATAATTTCTTTGAGTTTAAAAATGTACCCTGGTTCTGGCACCAGGGTACATTCAATTTGCAGCTACTTATTCAACTGCTGCGTTTGCTTCTTCTTGTACCTTCTGTAAAGCTTCGCCCATTTTCTCTGGAGTTGTCTGACCACCAATTAGCTTTTGAATTTGAATGTTACTGATTTCTGTAGTTACATCAGCTTGAACAAGTGAGTCAAATGCTGGGAACGAAGATTGTGAGTTATTAAGTACACCTACGATTTCGCTCATCAGATCATCCGTAATATTTTCATTCAGCACGTTTTGATCAATTTTCATTGCTGGCAGTACGCCATCTTCAACAAGACCACGTAATTGCATTTCTTCGTTAAACAAGTTTTTGATGAAAGATTTCACAGCAGCCAATTGACGTGGATCTTTCTCAGCAGAAGCAGAGAAACCGTAGCCATTGTTTACATCGCGCATCAATGCAGTTTGGTCGCCTACGCCACCATCAACTGGAGGAATATTGAAGAATCCAACTTTACCGATCAAACCTTCGCCAGATTGTCCTTCTTTAAATACGGAAGATTTCCAAGTACCATCATACAAGAGGATTGCTTCACTACTAGTGAATTGTGTTGTATATTCAGCATACTCGAAACCAAGTTCGCCTTTTTTGAAGTATCCTTTGTCAACCCATTCTTTGTACTTCGCAAAACCTTTTACAACGTTTGGATCAGTCCATTTAGCTTCGCCTGTTGCAAACTTAGCAGTTACATCTGGACCTGCATAACGTGACCACAAGTGGTTAGCTAGCATAAGTGGTACCCAACCAGCCTTAGATGCACCAGCCAAAGGTACTTTGCCGTCAGCCTTGATGTCAGCCAATTGTTGTTCCAATTCAGCAAATGTTGTTGGAGCTTTCCAACCCTTGCTATTGTAGTATTCTTTGTTGTAGAAGAAGCCTTCACCAGATCCACCGATAGGCAATCCGTAAATTTTTCCTTCATAAGTGAAAGGATCAAGATTTGAGAATTTATCCTTAATTCCAAGTTCCTCTAGGATTGGAGTCAGATCGAGTAATTTACCTTCTTTAGCATAGATCTTAGAGTCAGGGCTTCCGAAAAGATCGAAGATCTCTGGTGGATTACCTGCAGCCATTTCACCACGTAATTTTTCTTTACGGTTTACATCTGAATCTACTCCATCAAGCTTAAAGGTCAGACCCGGTACATCGCCTTCTACCTTTTTCACTACTTCTTGCAGAATAGCTAAACGTTTCTGTTTGTCGGCACCGATTTGAGTGTGACGAATCGTCATTTCGAACGGCTCGCTACTAACCGGTTCTTCTGTTGCTGGAGCATTTGTAGCATCCGCTGAATTCGTCGCGGTAGCGTTTCCATCTCCTTTGTTAGAAGATGCATTGTTGTTGCTTCCGCAACCTGCCAGTAAAGCTGATGATACAAAAATCAGGGACAATAGCAAAGTCATACCTTTTTTCATTTCTTGTGACCCCCCATATAATGTTGTGCTTTACACTTCTTATTATAGAAAACAGATTCCATTCTCGTAAGGTTAAGATTCATCCACTATAGGGATAAAAATCTCTAATGAAAGCGGAATCAACTACACAATATGTAATATAATATAACTTTATTTCAGTAATAATTACGATTAAAAGCTTTATTGCGTGATTTAACCATACATATGCTTTGAAAATAATCATAAAAACTCAATGCAATGATACAATATATATCATAACGTATTTCCAACTCGTTAATTAACAGCTGTAAATATATCATTTTTTTAAAGCGAAAATACATAATTATCCCTTTAAATGACATCAGACGTCCCTCATAACAAAAAAAGCCGTTCCTTCAGCAGTAAATCACTGAAGGAACGGCTCCACTTAATGTAGGTATAAATTATACCAACGCTGTCTGCTTACGACCTTCTTCGACTAAGCGGTACGCCCGCTGAACTTCTTCATCCGTAGGGGATGGCACTCCATCCAATTCATAAGCCTTGCCGAGCATTTCCCATTTATAGATACCCATTTGATGATAAGGTAAGATTTCAAATTTCTCAACGCCATTTAAGGTTCCAATATAACGACCTAGATTGATAAGGTCCTCTTCACGGTCATGAATGCCTGGAACATATACATGTCTAATCCACATCTTACGGTTATGATCTGACAGCCAACGTGCAAGCTTCAAGGTCCGATCATTAGATTTACCAGTTAACTTAATGTGTGCTTCTTCATCAATATGCTTCAAATCGAGCATCACCAAGTCTGTAACATCCAATAAATCATTAATCTTGTCACCTTCGTTATAACCATTACTATCTAATGTGGTGTGCAGATTCCAACGCTTCTTAACTTCCGTAAATAACTGTTTTACAAATTGCGCCTGCAAAGTTGGTTCTCCGCCGGATACAGTTAACCCACCACCGGATGAACGATAGTAGTTTAAATATGGCTCGATCTCCGAAAGCACTTCTTCTAGAGTCATTTCCTTACCTTCATCTAAAGCCCAAGTATCAGGGTTATGGCAATACTGGCATTTCAGCAAGCACCCTTGCATAAATAAGACAAATCGAATACCAGGTCCGTCAACGGTTCCAAAGGTTTCCAAGGAGTGTATGCGACCTTTAATCATAGGATGTCATCCTTTCTCCAGGACTGACTAACAGTCCATCTTTCACGAAGAAGAATCCCTGCCCTTAAGACTGTGTTCTCCTTAATCGCGACCGTAAAATTTAAAATTTTAATGATTCTTGAACAAGATATTACCGCCCTTGAAACAAGAGCGGTAATTCCTTGCAAATATTTTAGTGCATATCTCAATGAAAGATCTTTATAAATATAAACAAATTACATTGAACCGTGGAAAGTACGGTTAATTACGTCCATTTGTTGTTCGCGAGTCAACTTGATGAAGTTAACTGCATAACCGGATACGCGGATAGTCAATTGTGGATAGTTCTCTGGGTGATCCATAGCGTCCATCAGCTGTTCACGGTTAAATACGTTAACGTTCAAATGCTGAGCGTTATTATGGAAGTATCCGTCCATCATGTGTACCAGGTTAGACTTACAGGATTCATCGTCTTTACCTAGTGCCTTAGGTACGATAGAGAACGTATTGGAGATACCATCTTGTGCATCGGAGTAAGGCAGTTTGGCTACAGAGTTCAGTGAAGCCAGAGCACCTTTCTTGTCGCGTCCGTGCATTGGGTTAGCACCTGGTGCGAATGGTTCGCCTTTTTTACGTCCGTCAGGTGTTGTACCTGTCTTCTTACCGTACACTACATTCGAAGTAATGGTCAATACCGATTGAGTCGGTACAGCATCACGATATGTTTTGTTTTTACGGATCATTGTCATGAAGGTTTCAACCAATTCTACTGCGATGCTGTCTACAGCATCGTCATTGTTACCGTAGCAAGGGAATTCGCCTTCGGTTTCGAAGTCAATAGCAATACCTTGTTCGTTACGAATTGGTTTAACTTTCGCGTATTTAATAGCACTCAGGGAGTCAGCTGCAACGGACAGACCAGCGATACCGCAAGCCATTGTACGCAGAATGTCGCGATCATGCAGTGCCATTTCGATACGTTCGTAAGAATATTTGTCATGCATATAGTGAATGATGTTCAAAGTGTTAACATAAGTCTTAGCCAACCACTCCATCATCGGTTTGAAGCGTTTCATTACTTCGTCATAATCTAGATATTCAGAAGTGATAGCTGGGAATTCCGGTCCAACTTGTGCTCCGGATTTTTCGTCTTTACCACCATTAATAGCATACAGCAAAGCTTTTGCCAGGTTGGCACGAGCGCCGAAGAACTGCATTTGTTTACCGATACGCATTGGAGATACGCAGCATGCAATCGCATAATCTTCACCCCAGTATGGACGCATTAGATCGTCATTTTCATACTGAATTGCACTAGTTTCGATAGAAACCTTAGCACAATATTTTTTGAAGCCTTCAGGCAATCTTTCGGACCAAAGTACAGTTAAGTTTGGTTCCGGAGCTGGACCCAAGTTGTACAGGGTGTTCAGGAAACGGAAGCTGTTCTTGGTAACACGAGTGGTTCCATCTTCAGCCATACCACCGATGGATTCAGTTACCCACGTAGGGTCGCCAGAGAACAAGTCATTATAGTCAGGTGTACGCAAGAATTTCACGATACGCAGTTTCATTACGAAATGATCGACAATTTCTTGGACTTGTTCTTCAGTCAAAGTGCCTTCTTCAATATCGCGTTCTGCATAGATGTCTAGGAAGGAAGAAACACGTCCCAGGGACATCGCTGCACCATTTTGTTCTTTAACTGCTGCCAGATATCCAAAGTATACCCATTGAGTAGCTTCTTTGAAGTTCATCGCTGGTTTGGAAATATCCATGCCGTGAGCAGCTGCCATTTCTTTCAATTCGCCCAGTGCACGAATTTGCTCGGACAGCTCTTCACGTAAACGAATTACTTCTTCTGTCATGGAGTCAACTTCAAGCTCAGCTAGTTGTTGCTTTTTGTCTTTAATCAAGAAATCAATACCGTACAGAGCAATGCGGCGGTAGTCGCCGATAATACGTCCACGGCCGTAAGCATCAGGAAGACCTGTGATAACGCCGGATTTACGTACTGCTCTCATGTCTGGTGTATATGCATCAAATACGCCTTGGTTATGCGTTTTGCGAATGTTCGTGAACATGTCAACGATGTTTTGTGGAAGCTCGAAGCCATAAGCCTTCGTAGCATCAACCATCATCTTGATCCCGCCGAACGGCTGGATGGAACGTCTGAAAGGAGCGTCAGTCTGCACGCCTACAATTTGTTCCTTGTCCTTGTCAATGTAGCCTGGAGCATGTGAAGTGATTGTGGAGACAGTATCTAGGGAAACATCCCATACGCCGCCTCTTTCTCTTTCTTCCTTGCTCAGTTGGGAAATAATCTTCCATAGTTCAGTTGTGTTACTAGTAGGACCTACGAGGAACTCTTCGTTACCTTCATAAGGCTTAATGTTACTAGCGATAAAGTTGTTAACGTCAACTTTCTTGGACCATTTACCTTTTGTAAAACTTCTCCAACCGGATTTCACTTCATTTACTTCTTTTTCAATCACCGACATGCTAAATCCCTCCATCTATATTTATTATATTTGTAGAGATCGCGGGCTTGAAGGTTGATCCCGTGTCTCGTGATCCCCAAAAAGATGTGGTTGTTCCAAATTTCACAATCAACATTTCATATGTGGGACCGTTGTTTATATAAACATTCTAGTTTATTTTCTATAAAAACACTGTGACAAATATCACCTTTCGAGTGATATTTGTCACCTTTATCTAAGTCCACAACTATCCTATTCTCTATTTAACCACTTATTAATTATCAAATCTTCCGTAGAACGCATTACGGTATACATCAGCAAGCTCAGATACCAGTGGCAGCTTAGGATTGGCAGTTGTACATTGATCTTCAAACGCACGGTCAGCCAAGTAATCTACACGGGATTCGAAGTCCTTAGGATCAAAGCCCAGTTGTTGGAACGATTCTTCGATGCCCAATTTTTTATTCATATCGCGAATAGCATTGATCAGGCTAGTTACACCTTCTTCAGTTGTGCGAGCTGGCAATCCCAGAATACGGGCAATTTCAGCATAACGCTCATCAGCTACGAAGTGCGAATATTTAGGGAACGAAGCGAACTTCGTAGGTTTTTTAGCATTGTAACGGATAACGTGTGGCATAAGGATCGCGTTAGTACGACCGTGAGCAGTGTGGTACTGTCCGCCCCATTTATGCGCCAAACTGTGGTTAATACCCAAGAATGCATTGGCAAAGGCCATACCAGCAAGTGTTGATGCGTTATGCATTTTCTCACGTGCTACTCTGTCGCCTTCCAGCGCCGATTTTTCAAGGTATTGGAATACCAGTTGGATCGCTTTAATAGCTAGACCATCAGTGTAGTCACTCGCCATAACTGATACATAAGCTTCGATAGCATGTGTCAATACGTCCATACCTGTATCAGCAACAGCAGTTTTTGGCAAGCTGTATACGAACTCTGGATCAATGATAGCCACATCTGGAGTTAACTCGTAGTCAGCCAAAGGATATTTAGTGTGCTGTTCAGTTGTTTTATCGGTAATAACTGCGAAAGATGTTACTTCCGAACCTGTACCCGAAGTAGTTGGAATCGCTACAAACTTAGCTTTGTTACCAAGTTTAGGGAATTTGTATACCCGTTTACGGATATCCATGAATTTTTGTTTCAGACCATTAAAGTCTGCGTCTGGATGTTCATAGAATAACCACATTCCTTTTGCAGCATCCATTGGGGAGCCGCCGCCAAGTGCGATAATGCAGTCCGGTTGGAATCTGTTCATCATTGCAGTACCTTTTTCAACTGTAGTTGTCGATGGATCTGGTTCAACTTCAGAGAACACTTCGATAGCTACAGGAGTTTGACGTTGACGCAGGTAATGTTCAACTCTTTCAACATATCCAAGCTTAACCATCATTGGGTCAGTGATAATTGCGACACGTGTGATATCAGGCATTTTGGTCAGGTACTGAGTAGCGCCTTTTTCGAAATAGATCTTGTCAGGTACTTTAAACCATTGCATATTCACGGTACGACGATTCACCCTTTTCACGTTGATCAAATTGATTGCTGTAACGTTTTGCGACACGGAGTTACGTCCATAAGAACCGCAGCCCAGAGTCAACGAAGGGATATTAGTGTTATAGATATCGCCGATCGCACCATGTGTGGAAGGCGAGTTAACGAGAATACGTCCTGTTTGCAGACGGTTAGAGAACTTCATGATTACTTCTTCATTGTTGGAGTGGATAGCCGAGCTATGTCCCATACCACCAAATTCAACAATTTGAGCTGCGCGTTCGATACCTTGATCTGCATTCTTAACTTTGTAGCAAGCAAGAACCGGGCTTAATTTTTCAGCGGAAAGTGGATATTTAGTGCCTACACCTTCAAGTTCTGCTACCAGAATCTTTGTGCCGGCAGGGACTTGAATGCCACACATTTCAGCAATCTTCACTGCGGATTGACCTACGATTGCTGGGTTAACCGCACATTTATCTACATTCATTGCTCCACTAGTCAGTTTGGCAGCTTCTTCTTTATTCACAAAGTAGCAGCCATTAGCAATCATCTTTTTCTTCACTTGATCGAAGATTGGTTCTTCGATAATAACAGCTTGCTCGGAAGCACAGATCATACCATTATCAAATGTTTTAGAAAGAATGATGTCCGTTACGGCTTGATCAATATCCGCGCTCTTTTCAATGAAAGCAGGTACGTTACCAGGGCCTACGCCAAGTGCTGGTTTACCACAGCTGTAAGCTGCTTTTACCATTGCAGAACCACCAGTTGCCAAGATAAGAGCAACGTCTGGGTTGTTCATCAATGCGTTTGTCTTGTCCATTGTTGGCATTTCAATCCATTGGATACAGTTCTCAGGAGCGCCAGCTTTCACGGCAGCATCATGAAGAATTTTTGCAGCAGCTGCACTACACTCTTGCGCAGATGGGTGGAAACCGAATATAATAGGGTTCCGTGTCTTAATCGAAATCAACGCTTTAAACATCGTGGTGGATGTAGGGTTGGTTACCGGTGTGATACCCATAACAATTCCGACGGGTTCAGCAATTTTTTGGAAGCTATCATAAGCGTTGTCTTCAATAACGCCTACTGTTTTATCGTATTTAATTCCGTGCCAGATATATTCAGTTGAGAAGATGTTCTTCGTAATTTTGTCTTCGTATACGCCGCGTCCAGTTTCTTCTACGGCCAATTTTGCGAGGTACATATGTTTGTCGAGTCCAGCCAACGCCATTGCATGAACGATTGTGTCAACTTGCTCTTGGTCTAGCGCCATGAACGCCTCATGCGCTTTTTTTGCTTTATCCACTAAATTCTGAATATACTCTTCAGCGGTAACTTGTTTAACTTGGGCGGCGACTTCGTTCTTAACTGCCATCTCCCTCGTCCTCCTGTCAATTTTTAGTTGTTTTTCTCTACACATTTATCTTATCACATGATTTCCACCTTGTATAGTGAAATCTTTCACAAAGTATAAAGTTTTTTTGATTTGTTTTCAAAGCGCTTTCATTCGATCATATTATAGTCTTTTTACCATTTTATGTGCTATAAAACCCTTTAAATCTTAGAATTATACTTTAATAAGCAAAATTTCAGCTCCTTTTTATTCCATATATCTAAAATCAGTACACAAAAATATATTCTCTTCATCACAGTCAATTACGATTTTCCTACACTGTAATAATTTCCAATTGATTATCACTATTTCTGAAGATTTATAAATTTATAAATCTTCACAACAAAAAACCGACCCCAAAGGGGCCGGTTTTTGCATTAGACTATTCCGCTTTAATCGTATCAAAGAATTTCTCTTGCACTGTTTTAGCTGCTGCTTCTAACTGGCTCTTGGAATCCGTTCCTTTTTTGGAGAACAGCTCTTGAATAACATTGGACATGGTTGCGTAATAGTCCTGTGTGTTGTATTGAGCTTCAGGTTTACCATCCAAAAGTCCCATAATGTCAGGGCTATATTGGTATACATTTGTGTACTTGTCATAAACCGCTTTGGTCTTCTTACCAAACTCAGAATCAGCTGAGTAGTAGTCTAAGAGTGGCGGGATAAAGTATTTGCCATCGGTTGTACGTTGTTGAAGAATTGCATCCAGTGCTTCCAAACCTTTGTCAGAGAAATAATCAAAAGTAATGTAGCGGAATGCCATTTCTTGTTCATCTGGCGTAGCATTTGGATTAATTACTAGATAGTCACCACCAAGTACCCCTGTGTGCTTTCCGCCTTTTTCCATAGCTGGCATAGGATACGTAAGCACATCCTCAGGTTTCAGTCCACCTTGGTTCAACGCTTGCTCGATAACGCCATCAGACCCGGCCATTACCATTGCTGTACGACTTTGTTGGAACGCACCTACAGCATCGCCCCAACCAAGTGCCCAGTCCTGAGGAATCGCGTTAGCTTCCCATCTAAGTTTCTTGTAGAAATCCAGTGCTTTAACGCCAGCATCGGAATTAAATGTAGCTATAACCTTACCGCCTTCAATCTTTTGAATCTCTCCGCCAGCTTCAAATAGGAAATTGGTCCAGTTCCAACCTGCTTCGTTCCCCTTACCCATTGGAGCAATACCGGAAATCCCTTTTTTGGCATCAGCTACACCTTTAGCCGTATTCAGCATATCATCCCAAGTCCAATCCATAGGCGGAATGGCTACGCCTTTTTCATCCAGCATTTTTTTGTTGATCATAGTGGTTGTTACATAACCTTTTTGTGTTACTCCGAAAACTTTGCCGTCGATGATAAATTGATTTTGAAGCACGGTGTTAATTTGATCTTTAAATTCATATTTGTTCCATAAATCTGTGATGTCAGCAACCCAGCCCTTTTCAACCAGGAATTTAGCTTCTGTAGCAAAAGTATTAAAGAAGGTTGGTGCTTCATTCGCAGCCATTTTAATTCCGATTTCACTTACATTGTACTGCCAGTCGTCTTTAACAATTTCTACGTTCGGATATACCTCTTGGAAACGTTTGATTTTGTCGTCTTCCTGTGCTCTTATTTCAGTCAGGTCAGGTGTTGGATAGTGAATCTTGATCGTCACTTTTCTTTGAGTAATGTCATCCACTGGCGCATCCATAGCGGCTGCTGTGTTATCCGTTACCGCATTTGTTGGCGCAGCAGATGCTTCCCCGCCTTTGTTCCCCGCTGTGTTTCCGTTATTGTTGCCGCTGCAAGCAGATAGCATCGATCCGGCTACAAGTACGCTTAGTAGAACGCTAGAGTACTTACGCATTGAAACTCCCCTTTTCAATTCATAATTATCTTACATATCGATCATAAATTAGAAACCGTTTACAAACGAGGTGTATTTATATTCCTTTCATGTGCATGTTTACGATCCGTGGATAAATTCGTCGATAATTGCTTATCCTTTCACTGCCGACAAAGCAACCCCGCGCATAATGAATTTCTGGAAAATCAAGAAGACAATGATTGGAGGCAAGGATACTATAAACAGGATTGCAAATTTAATATTAGTATTGAGTGCTTTCACATTAATAACGTATTTATAAATGGCTGTCGCAAGCGTATATTTCTCTTCACTGTGCATAACCAGAGATGGCCAGAACCAGTCATTCCATGCAGTAGAAAAGATAAAGATCGCTAATGTAGCAAAAATCGGAATGGATAATGGCACGGCAATGGAGAAAAAGCTTCTCGGCTCAGAGGCCCCATCAATTCGTGCTGCTTCAAAGATTTCTGGATGAATCCCGTCAAAAAAGTTCTTTAACAATAGAAAGTAGAACGTGTTCGCTCCCGCTGGCAACCAGAAAGCCGCATACTGATTCAGCAATCCGAGCTCCTTCAAATTGACAAAGTTCGGGATCATGTAACTGGTCGCCGGAATAAACAATGTCATCAGGAAGAAGAAGTAAATAGCTCTTTTGTAAGGAACATTCATACGAGAAATACTAAAAGCTGACATTCCCAATACGACAAGCGTCACGACCATATTCCCTAAAAAGATATAAATGGTGTTTCTAAGGAACATGGGTAGATCAATGTAGTTCATCGCGTCTTTAAGGTTGCTGAAGTGCCATTCCTGAGGAAAAAAATGCGGCGGGAATGAATTCACCTCTTGATTCGACTTCAACCCGTTGAATAACGTCATACAAATCGGGTACAGCATGCTAAAAACCATAACCAAAATGACTACGCACATCAACCCATAAACAATCTTATTACTTGTTTTTTTCAAATCGTGTTCTGAAAGAATTCCTCTATCTGCGCTTTTCATCTTAGTAGTCCTCCTTGTTAAGCTTGAACTGTAAAATGCCCAAACCACCTAGGACAATGAACATTAACATGCCAAGCGCAGTAGCTGTTCCATAATCGAGTCTTGTAAATGCATATTTCACGATCAACAGCGCATAGGTAAGCGTAGTATTATTTGGCCCGCCATCAAGCAGCGCCATCTGTGACTGATATCCTTGTGAAGTACCAATAATTTGCAGGATCAGCATCAAAAAGATTAAATTACGCAGTGAAGGCAATGTGATGTACTTTATACGTGCCCATATACCTGCTCCATCAATCTCAGCGGCTTCATACCAATCTCTTGGAATGCTGAGTACAGCAGCTAAGTATATTAGCATCCCTGATCCGAACTGCTGCCATGTTTCCATAAACACAAGGGAAATCATCGACCATCCTGTATCTGTTAAGAAGGCAACCTGATCCACACCCATTGTGCCTAGTAACGCATTAATCGGGCCCACCGGATCATAAAGCCATCTCCACAGTCCATAGAGAACCACACCAGGCATTACGAAAGGAAGGTAAGCCGCTACACGTACAAAGCCCCCAAACTTTCTCAGCTCCGAGATCATGATAGCAAAAGCAATCGGAACCCAAAAACCGATAATAAGACATAGAAACATGTAATACCCAGTGTTCTTTAATGCGGTCAAAACATCTGGATCACTAAGTGCTCTACTGTAGTTCTCAAAGCCTACAAAGCTATTACCTTTCACAAAATCAACATGGTAGAAGCTGTACAGTAAGCCTTTAAAAATTGGAACCCACAAGAACATAATAAAAATAATTACGGCAGGTACGAGGAACATATATCCCCAAAAGTTTTTCTTCCAGCGGTTTTGCTTGTACGGTGTCCCCTTCAGCGTCGCCGGGTTTTCGGTTACTACTGCGGTTTGATTCATCAGGCTCCCTCATTCCATTGTTCTATCAGCATTTTTCGCAAAATGCTTCCTACCTTAAATTGTAGGAAATGAGGGTTGTACTGAACATGTCTATATCTACCGAAGTCATGAGTGTTTTTACTTCTTCAATTCACTGGGGCTAATTCCATAATATTTTTTGAAAATTTTACTAAAATGCTCGGGCGATTCATAACCCACACGTTCCGCAATTTCGTATCTGCGAAGATCGGTATTCAAAATCATCTCCCGACTTTCCTCCATCCGGAGCTTAATTACATATTCCCACAGGTTATAACCTGTATTTTTCTTAAATAGGTAGCTCAAATAATTGGGGCTAACATGATTCTTTTTAGCCACATCGTGAATAGTAAGTCCTTTTTGAGCATAGTTCTCGTCAATATATTCTTTTGCTTTTTGTACGATCAGATTGCTATGCGTATGAAGTTCTTCTACAGAAGGATCACTCGTGTAACTGTTCCAGTTGAAATCCCCATAATAAAATACGTAATGGTCACTATGCTCATTATTCCAAAGAATTGCATTAGAGGCCTGACGGTTCAACACGGCCATAAACGAAAGCCCCTTTAAAATCTGGCTAATGCCGATGACTACGTTCAGATGTAAATATTTATGGATATTAAAATGTAGACTACGACCAAGTATATCTAGCCTGTTGATTTGGCCGGCAGAAGAATCCTCATAGCTTTTTTCATCCCATTGAATAATGATCGTAATTTCTCCATCCGGCGCATAAAAGGCTATCGAGTTCCATTCCTGATCCATTAATTCTTTGGCAATGTTCAGCGCAGCATAACAAAGAAGCCGCCTGTCCCGCATAGTATACTGCTTTTCCTGGTTCGCTCCAGACAGTGGTACCTTAAGTTTTAAGACGGAAAAATACGGCCCTTGTAGCTTCAGGTTATCCAGCTTCAGCAGGTTATCTCCATCAGCTAGTACAACTCCAGGGTCAATGAGCAATTCGTTCAAGAGCTTGCTATATTCCGGCAGCGGCTCTTCCAGTCGAAAACTTTCGTTAATTCCAGACATGAAGACATCTAGTTCTGGTGAAGGCTTCCCCATCTTAAGGAGTACATTTCGGACCGAATCCAAAAACTGCTCACTATTCAAAGGCTTGATTAAATAGTCCTTTGCCCCGAGCCTAACAGCCATTTGAGCATATTGAAACGTCTCATGAGCAGAAATTACGATGGTCTGTACCCATGGTTTGGCTAGTTTCGCATGCTGCATCAGATCAATTCCACTCATCGCACCCATCTGTATGTCCGTAACGAGCAGATCAATTTCCTCCATACGTATACAGTCTAGTGCTTCAAATCCGCTATTAGCTGTATAGATATTAGAAATATCCAGCCCAGATGAAGCTAATAAATTGCTCAATCCTTTACAAATCAATGGTTCGTCATCCACAACCAATATATTGAACATATCTGTATGCTCCCCTTCCTTAGTCCTGATTCTCCGATTTCGGAAGCTTAACTGTTACTAGCGTTCCTCCTTCTGTACGAGGGGTGTAGCTGATGCCATAATCAGAGCCAAAATGTAAATGAATACGCTGGTTAATATTGCGGATACCATAACCGCTAGTGGGATTGGGGCTTTCATCATTCAATACAGCTTCTATGGCTTCATAGTCAACAGACTTATAGCCGTTATCTTCAATAGAGATCCTAACGGTTTCATCCTCACATATTGCTGTGATGGTGATCTCACCATCCTCACCCATATTTTTAACCCCATGAATAATAGCATTTTCTATTAATGGCTGCAGCGTGATTTTTGGAATTAGGTTGCTTTTCGTATCCGGGTGAATATTCATCACAACTTGAAATACATAATCATAACGGTGCTGCTGTAGCTTGATATAGGCCGTTGCATGCTCCAGCTCTTCTTCAAGGCTGATCAGCTCCCTTCCCCGACTAAGACTGATCTTCATTAGTTTGGACAATTCCTTGATCATCTCGGCGGATTCGACATTTCCTTCTAAAGAGCTTTTCCAATAAATGCTCTCTAGGGTGTTGTAAAGCAAATGAGGGTTGATTTGTTGATATAGAAGTTGAAGCTGGGATTCCTTCTGTTTAAGCTCCATCTGATATTTGTATGTGATTAATCCGTTCAGCCTTCGGGCCATATCATAGGTAGAAGCAATTAGCACACTGACCTCATCGTTACTCCCCCTCCGTGGTGTCTCTGGAACTCGATTACCCGGCTCGTATTTTCGCACGAAAAAAGCCAGCTTTTGCAAAGGAGTCATTAATGAACGCCAGAAGTACGTAATCATAATTAGTCCAAATACTGCATAAGCCACGGTGATATATTGAATAACACTTTTCATTTCGTTCTGTTGCTGCAGTAGCGCCTTCACCGGAACTTTGTAAACCAGTTTTTGTCCAAGCGCATGGTTATTGTTAACCACATAGATAAAATCGGAGGTAATCACATCCACTGTACCTTCCAGATCCTCGGCAACAACCGTCTCCGGCAGCTCAATCACTTCTCCAGTATTATTTGTAGTGGAGGCGAGAATACGATTGTTTAAATCTGTTAAGTAAATTTCGCCGTCAGGCAAAGAGATGGATTTGAGGGATTCTCCAATTTTTGAGTCCATTTTGGTGATAACCAACACTCCAATGGTCTCCGCTTTTCTGGAAATGTTGTTTACAGCTCTCATGTAAGTAAGTGTCTTTAAATTCTCCGCTTGTGCGCTTAGCCTCTCTGTGAACTTCAGCGAGCCGCGTCCTTTCTTCTGAACAACCTCCTCAAACCAGTAAGGCTCTTCGACTTTAGAAAAGAAATAAACTCCCGCCTTCTTAACCTGTGGAAAATTGGGAGCGAAAAAGTAATAATCATTCGGATCGTATATATAAAGGGAGTAATAGATGCCATCACCACGTTCAGCCCCCTGAGAGTAACTGACCAACAGCTTCTCTATTGTCTCATATCGTTTGACCCGCTCCAGTATGGTATCCGAGCCAGTCATATTCATTTGCTGAATCAGAGGATTTTGAATCACGGTGGTAGTGATTTTATTAACTGTATCGATATCCCGATTAATGATCGTAAAGTTCTGCTTGTTCAATTCCACATATGCATTCGTAACATGGCGCTTCAGTATTTGCTCCGCCTTCAAATTCCCAAATATGTTCAAAAAGAAAATAGGAGATATCATAATCAGGAATAGTAGGATGAGCTGCTGCTTGACGTTCAGCTTTCGAATCAATCTAATCAGCCTAGACAACACTATAGTCACACCTCCGGGTTAAATAACTATATCAAAGGGAGAAACGCTTACATATGTTCATTTTAAAGTTTTTTATGGTCATTTGTATGTAGTTTTTTTCTGTTGTACGGATTTGAATGAGAGGGAATCATGGTGTCATTACGAGGGACTTTGGACTTACGGCCGCTGTTGTCTCCAGATTTTCTGATTTATACCGCCACTGGCGGATAAAATCCGGAGACAAAGGCGGACGCTTTCGCTCCTCCAGTTCCAAAATTCCTCTCCATGACCTTCTTCCCTCTCAAAAAAACCGAAAACAGAAAAAAGGGAGGGCGGGCAGGGACCACTGCGTGGGGCTTTGGGGGACACTTATAACTGGTCATTTCTAGGAAGGATTATGAGGGTACGGTGATATAGACGTCACTGCGTGGAGCGTTTGGGCTTACGATCGCTGTTATACTCAGATTTCCTGATTTTATACCGCTTGGCGGTAGAAATCCGAGGATAAAGGCGACCACTTCGTTTCTTCAGCTCCAAACCTCCACTTCGCAACTCCATCAACGGAACTCTAAAAAACCACAAACAGAAAAAAGGGTGGGAGAGTGAAGGCCACTGCGTGGGGCTATGAGAGGTATTATTCGCCTCTGTTTTACACTGTTGTGGGCTTCACATTTGTTGAGCCTTTGGATGAGCGATTGGATTACCCAATGAGCGACATTACTACTTGGTGTGCGCAGTTGTACTTGATAGCTGAATACACAGCGTGAGCACAGGAATTTAAAGCAAAAAAAGACCGACCCCACAGTAGCATCAGCTACTTTGGAGTCGGTCACCTTTTTATTTAACTCAACAACTCATACAATCCTTTTACAACCATATCGGCTTCCTTCAGCACTTCCGGCTTACCTATACCTACTACCTTCATACCTGCAGCCTTACCTGCTTGAACGCCCGCTTCCGCATCCTCAAACACGACACATTCGTCCGGCTGTAAGCCTAGCTCCTGACCAGCAATCAAGAATACCTCCGGGTCCGGCTTGGCAAGTGACACTTTGTTACCGTCAACTACGGCATCGAACAGATCCGTAATGTTCAGCTTATTCAAAATAAACTCTGCATTCTTACTAGCTGAACCTAACGCAATTCCAATCCCGCGCGTTCTCAGTCCAGTTAAGTATTCTTTGACCCCAGGAAGCAGTTCCGACTCCTCAAGCTTCGAGATGTACTCTACATATATGCGATTCTTCTTCTCCGCCATCGCAAGCTTCTCCGCTTCTTCAAATTGTAGGCCACCAACTTCCAGAAGAATATCGAGCGATCTCATCCGGCTCACGCCCTTAAGGCGTTCGTTATCCTCCTCTGTAAATGTAAAGCCTAGCTCGTCAGCAAGACTCGCCCAAGCCAAATAATGATATTTGGCCGTATCTACGATAACGCCGTCCAGATCGAAAATGGCACCTTTCATATTTTGCAACATGGATTTACTTCCTCTCCGTTGTTAGTTAATGTCTATACTGTTGTTTCGACCAAGGTTAGCCGCAAGCTCTCACCTGCACCACAGGGCTTTCCTTCTCGCCCTTGTACCGAGAACACCAGAGTCCCGCCGTAGTCGGCTGCTGTGATAACTGTAACTTCATCCTTGCTGATCCGCAGCTTAAAGGTATTCCCCCGAAGCGTAACCGGAAGCTCAGCAGACTGCCAATGTTTAGGCAGTGAAGGTTTGATATGGACAGTTCCCCCATCATAATCCAACCCTGCAAAACCAAGCACCGCAGCCATCCAAGCACCACCGTTAGCGGCTGGGTGGGTACCACCGATATAAAGATCGCCTACGTACTGCTTAGATTCTCCCGTGAGATCAACAGTAGCCGTACGCATAAAATATGGATATCCCCAATCCGGCGAACCAATATCGGCAGCTACCAAAGCGTAGATACAAGGACTAAGACTTGACCCATGCTCGGTGCGCGGTTCGTAGAATTCCCAGTTCGCTTGTTTCACTTCCTTGGTGAAGGAATCTTTGAATAGATTTAACATCAGTACGACATCCGCTTGCTTCAGTATTGTTGTGGTTGTGGCTAATCCATTACCGCCACCCAAATACTCATTTTTGTTAAGTACACGGGATTTCAAATCTGGCAGCCTAACATCTTCTAAGGTGAAGTAACGGTCGAATTGTTCGATGACAAGACTGGCAGGGTCTGGCTGCGGAACATAGAAGCTATCCAGCATAGCTTTGAACTCTGTCAGAAACGGACCTTCGCTAAACTCTGTAGAGAGTTGATTGTACACTTCCGGATACTTATCTTGCAGCAATTCTGCTGTGCGCAAGGCAATCTCCAGTGTCTCCTTAACCAGAGCATTCGTAAAAGCATTATTGTTCACACGCTCATGATATTCGTCTGGACCTGTTACATCTAGAATCTCGAAGCGTTCTTTTACTGAATTATAGTAAGCATAAGAGTAGAAGAACCGGGCACATTCCCAGATCACTTCCGCCCCTCCGCTAGTCAGCAGACTCTCGTCACCTGTAAATTGAACGTATTTCCAGATCCCATGTACAACATCCCCACTGATATGAACCTGCTTATCGCGGAAATAAGTCCGCATTGGTCGACCGGTAAATACATCATTCACATTAAACAGAGTACAAGCATCGTCTCCTGTATCCTGACTTTCCCAAGCATAGAATGCTCCCAAAAAACCATATTCCGCGGCCTTCCGGCGAGCTCCGTCCAAGGTATGAATCCGGTACATCATCAGGTTGCGAGCAACCGTTGGATCAGTATGCAGGAAGAAAGGCAGCATAAACATCTCCGTATCCCAGAATACGGCCCCTTTATAGACCTGACCCGATAAACCTCGAGCCGGGATAGAAACCTTTTCCGAAACTGTAGGTGCAATAATTAACAGCTGATAAATACTGTATCTTAGAGCAAACTGGGCATCCTCATCACCTTCGATAATGACATCGCTAAGTGACCATCTTTCTTCCCACTGCTGGCGATGAGCCTGTAATAACTCGTCATAACCGAGCGATTCAGCAGCTAGGACAGACTTTACTGCTTCTGACTCCGGTACACTAACATCAAGTCCAGTATATACCGCAACGTACTTAAACCATTCATAGGTCTCACCCGCACGCGCTTCAAAAGAAATCCGGCGAATACTAGCGCCCTCATCCAGTTGCTGATCTCCGAAATTAAATACGGCTCTCTCCGCCACAACTACCGGAATGTTCAATTCTCCACTAGTGGAGGAAGAGACTAGTACCTCACCCTGTGACTGTACTTTTTGACCATAGAGGTGGGGACCATTGATATCCCATACATCTACGTCAATCCCGGTCTCAATCACAATTTGGCAGTCCTGTGTACTATGGATAGAGTATTTACTAACGAGCAGGTGAAGATTGTCCTGGCTTACGAAACGATCTGCTGTAAATGTCAACATCCCACCATCAGATAGACTATAGCCAGTGCTCCGATGATGAATGGCACTACGAATATTCAGCTCCTGAACATGAGAGCTCGGTTCACGCTCTAGCACACTTAAAGGTTGACCGTTGCAGACAATCTTGGTCCATAATCCATTTGGAGCATTGACAGGTTCTCTCCACTTATCTCCCGCTTTGTCATATAGACCAGCTAAAGTTACGGCAACTAACTCAGTTTTACCGAATTCCTCTAGAGTCCCGCGATACCCCATATAGCCATTGCCTAACATATATTTGTTCCCGTTCGTCGTCACCAGTTGCTTGTCAAAACAGCTATCCCTAACCGCCCAGCTCATCGAGCCAACATCCCTTCACCTAGCGGAAGCGTCGTCCCGGAAGCGTCCACCGTAATTGACTGCCCATACACTGTAATATCAGTGCTACCCCCATTAATTGCGGTGAGCGTTACTGAAGTCTTGTTGACCAAAATACGTAGTAATACCCCTTCATACATCACTTGGAAGCTATACTCGTTCCAGCGCTCCGGCAATGAAGGCTGGAAGGACAAACGATCCCCATCTGAACGCATACCTCCAAAGCCATACACAATATTCATCCAAGCGGCTGCAATCGAAGTCGTGTGCAATCCTTCGCGTGTGTTACGGTTGTAATTGTCTAAATCCAGTCTTGTCGCAAATTCAAAGAACGAATAGGCTTCTTCTGGCTTGCCGATTTCGCTTGCCAGTATCGAATGGATCGAAGGTGAAAGTGAAGACTCATGAATACATCTAGACTCGTAATATTCATAGTTAGCCAGCTTCGCTTCTTTAGAGAATTGTCCATTATATAAGAACATAAACATGAGAACATCCGGTTGCTTAATCATGTCATAACGGTACAATCGATCATACGACCAGTTCGAGTAGAGCGGAAACTCTGTTACAGGAATGGAATGAATATCAATATGTGGCATATCGAAGAATCCATCATGCTCCTCAAATACTCCTGTCACTTCGTCAACCGGAATCTTCATATTGTCTGCTTTATTTTTCCAATCGGTAAGCTCTTCGTCACGAAGCCCCGTCTTTTCCGCAACCAATGCAAAAGCCTCTGGTGCCTGTTTTTTCATTTCACTCAGGGTGTCTAGGGTGTATTCAAATGATTTTTGGGCCATCAAATTAATATAGCAGTTATTATTCACCATCAATTGGAACTCATCAGGACCCATTACGCCAAAATATCCATATTTCCCACTCTGTTGACCCCATTGACCGCGTGTAGCATAGAATCTACTGATCTGGATCAGCATTTCAGCACCTTTACTGTGCAGGAATTCTTTATCCCCAGTATTTTTAACATAATGCCAGATACCATAGGAAATAGCAGTCCCTACATGAAGCTGAAGATTCGAATGCTGCCAGAGATCACAGCTTTCAGTTCCGTCTATTGTAGCAATAGGGTAGCAAGCGCCGTCGCAATCAACATCTTTAGCACGTTGCATAGCCTGAGGTAATGTCTTATATCTAAAGTCCAGTAAACTCCGTGCAGCCTTAGGATTATTAAACATATAGAATGGTAAGCAATACGACTCTGTATCCCAAAACGCCAAACCACGATACACTTCTCCCGTCAATCCTTTAGCGCCGATGTTGAACCCAGGATGATCACCATGATAAGTCTGATAAAGCTGGAAAATGCAAAAACGAATGCCCTGCTGATTCTCAGGATCGCCCTCGATCCGAATATCACTTGTCTCCCAGATTCCATTCCAATATGCCGTCTGATCCGCGAATATTTGAGTATCGATCAGTTGGCTTGCACTTTCAGCAAGAGCTATCCCTTTGCTCCACAGCTCTTCAGCTGTATGGGCAGATTCACTATCCGAACAGTTGATAACCAGCTTTGTAAAATGGGTCGCTTTTCCCTGAGCAAGATCCATAGTAAAGCTTTGTCCAATAAATTTATCATGTTCAACTCGCGTAAGCTGAAGCGGCTGTGAAGATTGTAACGAAAAGCTAGAGAATAGCTTGTTAGCTGTATTCACTGTTCTCGCCATAATAGCTGTGGTAGATCCTTGTTCTCCACTGCGGAGACTACTCCACATACATTCGCCGCGTTCCTCATGAATAATGCTGAAATCAAGACCTGCACAAATGTCCACGCTGCCCGAGAAATTAAGGGGCTCAAATTCCACCCGCTGTAGTCCCAGATGAGACATCGTCATACTTACCAAGCGTGTAAAGACAACTTTTAAGCTTTTCCCATCATCTAGGTGCCAGATTAGCTCCCGCCGATAGGTCCCACTACGAAGATCCAGTTTGCGCACATAATCTGATATCTTACTTTTTGCCAGATCAAGCTGTTCACCATTCACAGTGATCCGCGTATACAGCCAGTCCACCGCATTTACCATATATCTCAGCGAGCGAATAATCCCTTTATAATGATTGCCAATGTCCAATTGTTCATTTAGCCCGTTGAAATAACTGCCTTGCAGGGAATCCCCAGAGTAACCTTCCTCAGCATACCCCCGCACACCCATATACTCATTTCCCAGTGAAAAAATAGATTCCGAGGTCCGATTTCGTTCTGGATCAAAGCCCTCTTCAATAATTGCCCAAGGATCTACCTTAAGATATTTATCTGCCACTTTAGCCATGTATGATTTCCCCTTCTCCTGGTTTTTGCTCCATTCTCAGGATATCGTTCCATACCCGTTGCGCCAATGTCTGACCTTAATGAAGATGTGTGCATTTATACGGAGTTGAAATCGAACGGATTTCTATATCATGAATTTTTGCAGTATAATATGTAGAATCTAATAAGAACAAAAAAAAACAGCAACAGACCCATTATTTGAGAATAATGGATTGCCACTGCTGATATATAAAGAACATATACTTCTTACTCCTTTTTAGTTAAAAATCATATTACATCTAGCACTTTTGAAGTGAAAATAATCACAATGTTGAAAATTCGACACTTTTAAATGGTTTTTCTTAACCAAATCGAAGATTTTAGAGGTATAATTAATTTAAAATTTACTGAAAAACTGAGGGAATAAAGGGGATGTCGATTATGCTAAAAGAACATTACAATGTCATCGAAGCCCACGGAAATACAAACTGTTTCTCCGAACAGAATTTCAACAGACTTCTTGTTACTATGAAAGAACGCGTTGTTCCAGAGGGTTCACATCTTTTCTGGGAAGGCGACTACTCGGATAAATTGTTTTATATCAAACGTGGACGTGTGAAATTAACTAAATCAACGGATGAAGGTAAAGAACTTATTCTTTATATGTACCAAGCCGGCGATATGGTAGGTCAAGCGGACCCATTCTTCAGCACCAAGCACAGCTTTACTGCAGAAGTGATTGAAGAAAGTGAAGTTGGCGTTATCGAGCAAAAGGATTTAGAAATTCTCATTTGCCAACATTGTGATTTTGCTATTGACTTTATGAAATGGATGGGCATTCATCACCGTCTAACTCAAACGAAATTCCGTGATCTGATGATGTATGGCAAACCAGGCGCACTTTGCTCCACTCTCATTCGACTTGGTAATACTTATGGTGAGAAGAGCAGCGATGGTGAGAACATCCTCATCAACAAAAAAATTACGCATACAGATCTGTCCAACATGATCGGTGCCACTCGTGAGAGTGTAAACCGGATGCTGAGTGACTTGCGTAAAAAAGACGCGGTTGAGTACGAGAACGGTATGATTGTCATCAAGGATCTTGGCATGCTGCAGGAAATTTGCCACTGCGAAATGTGTCCAAACGAGATCTGCCGAATTTAATTCCATTATAATGTACCCTCTATTCTCCTCAATGAAACATACATGACCCAATTATTCTGCACATTATAAAATAGAGTGGTCAAAGGCGCCTAACATAGGCGTCTTTTTTTATACCACAAGAAGAAAAAGAGCTGAACCCGAAATTGGGTCAGCCCTATAACCATAAATATACTCTTAACGCTTGATCTGAGTACCACGCACGGGAGAGATCATCCAGTAGGCCATGCCGACGAATACGCCACCGCCAATTATATTCCCTAACGTAACGGGTATCATATTGTGTACCCATCCGGCAATTGTAACGGTGTCCGGGTGATTCGGGAGCAACACAGCAACACTCAGCAGCGTCATATTAGCCACACTGTGCTCATATCCACTCGCAATAAAGGCAAACAAACACCACCAGATTAGAACCAGCTTCGCAGTTTCACTTTTAGCGCGTGAGGCCATCCATAGCGCTAGACAGACCAGCCAGTTACATAGAATTCCACGGAAAAATAGCTCCGAAAACGGAAGGCTCATTTTCTTGGCTGCAGCCGCAAAGATCAGATGCTCTGGGGGAGCCGCACTGAATAGTCCAGTTCCTCGAATCAAAAGTGCTAAAATCACTGCCCCTACCACATTCCCTACAAACACAAGCACCCAGTTCTTGACAGTATCCCAGATACTTGTTCTACCAGCTAGTGTACTAACCGTAAAGAACATATTATTTCCGGTAAACAGCTCTGAGCCTGCAAACACAACAAGAGTCAAGGCAATACCGAAGGATGCACCCATAATGAGGGGTTGGAAAGGCGATTTGGCAGCCGCTAGAGGCGCTCCCAGCGAAAAAATAAGGATAATCCCAATGCCTACATATGCTCCTGCCAAAAGGGCTGCTAGAAAATATCTTGGTAAACTTTCATTCATTTGGTCTCGCTTGCTGACTGCCGCCTCGACAATGTTTTCCACACTTTGAGTAAACATAGTACTCCACCCCACCGTTTTCTATTTCATCCTTTACTACAAGCTCACTGTCACAATGTCTCCGACAAGGGAGACTGGATAAGTCAAAACGATACCTTGATCCGGTGCCTGAACTTCACCCGTGCGAAGATCTATTTTCCAATCATACAGTGGATCATAAAGAAAGTGACCCGAAACGATCCCTTCCGCAAGCGGCCCCCCTTTTGGATGAGGGCTCCGATTCTCAAGTGCATAGATCGCTCCGTCAGAGGTACGAAATACAGCCAGCTCCACATTTCCAGCAATCACCACACGGCCAATCTGCAGCAGGAAATCCTGTACTGATCCTATTGGATACGTTTGTGTTGTCTTATTCATTGGTCTCTCCCCTTCTGTGTGCGTTATATCCGCTAGACTCTTGTTTCTTCAAAAAGCGCAGCACGAGTGCTGCTGTCATTGAGCATTTTTTTCCAAGGATCCGTAACCTGAGTCAGAGCAAAGTCAATCCGTGCGGCCAGCTCTTTGCGGTTATCTTCATTATTCAAAATGACTATTTGAATCTGCTCAAGTCCCATACGCTCAACCCACTCGGAGGTTCTCTCCAAATAATTGCCGGTCTCACGGTAATATTGCATCACAGCGGAGCACACTTCGATCAACTCTTCATCGGTCTTAATTTTGCAGAAGGAGTCAGCGATTCTTGGCTTGATCCCACCGTTACCACCGATAAACACTTCCCAACCACCATCATTACCGACGATGCCAATGTCCTTCGTGCAGGATTCCGCACAGTTACGTGGACAGCCGTTGACAGCTATTTTAAACTTGGCAGGAAAATCAAGACGTTCATACTTACGTTCTATGAGCGCGCCCATTCCCAGCGAATCCTGTGTGCCGAAACGGCAGAACTGTGAACCCACACAAGTCTTAACCGTACGCAGGGATTTGGCATAACCGTAGCCTGAAGGCATATCCAGCTCTTCCCATACCTTAGGCAAATCTTCCTTCTTCACACCGATTAAATCCAGGCGTTGCCCTCCAGTTACCTTCACAACTTTCACGTCATATTTAAGGGAGACATCGGCGATTTTCTTCAAATCCTCCGGTGTTGTTACCCCACCATACATGCGTGGTATCACGGTGTATGTTCCATCTTTTTGAATATTGGCACCCATTCTTTCATTTACAAATCGGGATTCTTTCTCATCTTGATGGGTATCAGGGTTCATCATCCCTAGATAATAGTTAATCGCCGGACGACACTTAGAGCAGCCTTCCTCTTGTTTCCAACCGAGTACATTCATGACCTCTTTTGTTGTTTTAAGACCTTTAGCTGTAATTTCAGCAACAATTTCATCACGGCTAAGCGTTGTGCACCCACAAATACCTTGCTTTGCAGCTTGCTGGAAACTGTCACCTAAGACAAATTGCAGGATTTGTTCTACTACGGGTTTACAACCACCACAAGAGCGAGTAGCGCCAGTGCATGCTTTGATCTCATCCACAGTAGTAAAACCATGTTCAGTGACAGCATCTACGATCGCTTTTTTAGTTACACCATTACAGCCGCAGACAATTTCTTCGTCCGCCATTGCTTCTACGGATGTGCTCTTCTTAGCTCCGCCACCGCAGCAGCCTGTTCCCATAACCTCCATATAAATCTCATCGGTCATTACCGCGCCTTGTTTTACTAGCTTTTGCAGATTCGCGGACTCCGTTACATCACCGAACAAGACCGCACCGACAATCACATTATTTTTGAGCAAAATTTTCTTATAAGTTTTCTTCCATTCATCTTTGCTTGAGATCACAGTGTGTTCAGTAGAATCCAAAAACTCACCTGCAGAAAATACATCCACCCCAGATATTTTAAGCTTCGTGGAAACAATCGAACCTTCATAAGGCTTGGTATCGCTACCACATAAATGTTTAGCTAGAACCATGCCTTGTTCAAATAGTGGAGCCACCAGTCCGTAACACATACCGCGATGCTCAGCACATTCGCCGATGGAATATACATTCTGCATGGAAGTTTGCAAATAATCATCCACCACGATCCCACGATTTACGGAGATTCCGCTATCTTTTGCCAATGTCACGTTCGGTTTGATTCCAACAGCCATTACCACAAAATCTGCAGCAAGCGTACTGTCATCACTAAAACGCAATCCACTTACTCTCTGTTCCCCGCTCAATTCTACCGTTTGTTTGCCCATAGCAAATTTCACGCCTTGACGCTCCAGCTCAGCTTGCAGCATCGAGGAGGCATTCCGATCAAGCTGACGCTCCATCAGATCTTCCATCAAATGAACTACGGTAACATCCATACCAAGGTTCACAAGACCTTTTGCCGCTTCCAACCCAAGTAAACCTCCGCCGATGACAGCCGCTTTGCTGTATTGTTTGGCCGCTGCCAGCATCGCATCACAGTCTGAAATATCCCGGAATCCTACAACGCCCTCTTTATCACTGCCAGGTACAGGTAAAATAAACGAATTCGAGCCTGTCGCAATAATTACTTTGTCGTAGGGGACTATCATCCCATTATCCGTAACAACTTGCTTCGAGCCTTCATCAATTCGTGTCACCGTTGTTCCCGTGTGTAGAGTTATATTATTGTCTTCATACCAATTCCAGTCGTTTAGGATGATATCATTAAGTGTCTTACTTCCTTCAAGAACATAAGACAACATGATCCGATTGTAATTGGGATGAGGTTCACTTCCAAAAACCGTGATGTCATAAGCTCCACCCAGCTTCAATATCTGCTCAATCGTACCTATGCCTGCCATACCGTTGCCGACTAATACTAGTTTTTCTCTTATCGTTGTCATGGTTAGGTGCCTCCTCAAGCTTATGAATACCTGATCAATTTCTCTTCTACATATTGGAATTATACGGTTCAAATTCAAGTCGTCATTGTGATTGCAGTCACTTCAATTGTGAATATTTTCACACTTTAGTGTACTGATAATTGTTAGATATCTTTTCCACATGAAAAGCCAGATTAACGATTCTGAACGACCGTTTCTCTGGCTTAATGTACGATTTTTTAGCGTAAAGTCAATAAAATCTCCAATTCATCTTGAGCCCTGAGCTTCATATCCATTCCATCATCGAGTAGTTGTTTTCCGTTCACCTTCAGCTTCCATTCTTCATTACTAAGAGGAGTATAATCGTCGACGGAAAGCACCTTTTTATTGTCATCGGCCAACTGTACGCTACTACAGCTTTTGAGCAAATCTCTTACAGTTAAATCCTCTTCAAATAACATAATATACGTATGATGCAAGTCTACTTCAACACTTCCACCGTTCAAGGTCAGCCTTACAGTTTGAAGTGGTGCTTGATGGTCCTTCGACTTCGCGGTGAAGACTAGCTGTGAATCATACCCTACAGTATTATTCCAATCCGCATTCCCAATGATTTGACCGCCCATCTGAAGCTCCCAAACCATTCCCGCCTCTAGCGAAAAATCCTTTACCGAAACAATGCTTGAGTTATCCTCAGCAAATGTGGCAACATTACTACCTTTCAGTAGCTCCATGATCGATATTCCATTTCTATAACTCCCACTAAGTAACCTATCTGATGGTTTAGTAAGCAGTTCATTATCTCCAACCCTTATTGATATTGTCGGTCCCTCTGATCCTGCCACACCATTATTAGCATTACTATTGCCGTCATTGTTAGTAGAGCATCCACCTATTATGAATACAATGACTACTCCTAGCATCAATTTCCACAAAGATCGCATGGGCATCCTGGCACCGCCTTGTCCCGCCTAATGACCATATAGCGTCTCAGGCTTGTAAAGTTATGTATACTGTCTTTTTAAGGATAACTTAAACAAGCCATGTTCTCAAATAAGTAATAACAAGCTTACTTCTCAGTATCTTTAATTATCTCCCCAATGATATTAAAAATTGGCAAAAACTTTTTAAAAAGCTAACCTCTATTCCCCTCTTTTTGCTCATTCGGCGCTATCTCGTAGTCCGCTTTTAAGCAATCCTTCCGCCTGCCATCCATCCATCAATCGATCTTACCCATATTTTTCACGATCATTTCTTCTACCTTTTTCAACGGAGTTATCCGCATTTCTGTACATTCTATAATTCCCTATAAAAAAAGCCCCCTAAGGGACTCTTTAGAACACTATTCATCTTCACTGAAACCTAGGGAACAATATATTATTCTCCAAATGTACGTGTTCAAAAGTCATACTCTCCAGCTCTTCCAGCCGGGCATATGTCAATCGATAGGTCGTGCAAGCATGCGCCGGTGGAGTGAAATCATCTGTAATACTACGTATTTTTCTCAAAATATCGCCCGCACCATCATGCTCACTCTCCAGCTCAGACAATGACTCACGAAGCGATGTCAAGCCTTCTTCACTAGGATTAGCAGCGTATGTCAACAGCTTAGGAAACTCATCTTCTTCTTCTTTAGCCGTATGCTCAAGTAAATCTTCCTTAAGTGTGTTGAACAAGTTATATAACTCCACCAAATGGGGAGAATCTCCGCCATGCACTCGATACACCTTAGTTACATTTTGGCTAATGAGGGGTAGCTCTTCACGAAGATAACGGTGGTGTTTGTTAATAATATGGTCAATTAACTCTTCTGAAGGTGCAGTATTCCAAGCGATTTCCTCTTGGGGTACTGGATACTCTTCGAACAGCTTGTTTAGATCGCCGAGGATTATCTCGTGATCCAGACCACGCTCAGCAGCTGCTTCAGCAAGAGGTTTAGCTCCACCGCAACAGAAATCAATCCGTTTTGCTTTGAAATAATCTGCCGCTTTAGGGAACTTTAATACAATATCCCTCACTAGTGCATCTGGGGTAAACCCAGCCTGTACCGATTGTGCTTGCTTCGAATCCGAAATACTATCATTAAGTTGTTTAGTTTCCATTATAGCTCCTCCTTGGGTTATGGGATTAGGTTCTGAATAAATCTTATCCACTTCTTCACCTTAACCCTGAAAGGAACTTTGACTTGTGATTGTACGCACGGAAATTGTATCTTATTTTTGAACGAAATTGGAGATTGATGTACATGCAACGTAAACGCAAAAAAGCACCTTTGCCTACAAAGGTGCTTTTTCAACTCACTTTATTGCACATAAGCCTGCATATACGTCCGCTGTCCCTTTGAATCCTTCAAATAAGGTCCCAATCCGGCAAAACGGGAGTGATCCATATAAACACCGGTCATCCATCTGCCTTCCGTCAAGCCACCATTCCATTTAAGGACAAGATCAGGTGCGGAAATCCATTCCTGATAGACTCGTATATTCTGATCTTTGTATTCTTTACATGGCTTAGACCGCTCAATAAGGTGGAACTCATTAAGATAAGTTGGAACGAAATAAGAGGATATCGTATGCAAATCATCATCGTCAAAAAAAGGCTCGTCGCCTAAAAAGGGTTTGAATAATACGGTATTCTCGTACATGGACCAAATTAAGGCTTGAAGCACCATACTCTGGCGAATGCCGTTATGAAACTTATATTGTCGCCCATGATTCGCCGCATTTACATCCTGTGGAGGTTCCGTGGACTCCAGACAGTGCCGTTCACAACCAATACACTTCCAGCCGGTCGGACTTTGAATCCATTTTTGAAAAATAGTCCCACTATCATTGTTTCCTTTGTAGAGTGAAGAGATAATGCTGTAAGGCACGCCAATCCACGCATCCCATAAGGAATCAGGAAGATGGCTATGCAGCATGAACAACGTCTTGTCATAGATGAGCTGTACTTTGATAGAAGCATTCTCTAGCTCAGCAACATCCTTTTTTCCATACGTTATTTCCCGGGAAAACAGGGTCGTCTTCGTCTTCATCTCCCTCGCCTCCTAATAGTTTTGCTATGCCTGTACTCCAGCTGAGTAGATTTGAGCAAAAACCAATACGCGAGCGTTTCCATTCAAGGATCATACAATGTTTTTCTATTATATTACAATTATTTTTAAACTGTGCAAGTTTTTTTCAAGCATAAAGGATTGGAACAAAACTGTCACTGTCTAATATTTAGAAATTGAAAAGCCCCTTTTCCACCATTCCGGAAAAAGGGCCACAACATTACTGTGAATTTTAGTCTACCCAGCTCTCAGCCCAAGACTGAATCTGCTGCATAACAGGCTGCAACGCACGGCCTTTGTCTGTTAATTCGTACTCAATACGTACGGGTGTTTCTGGGTATACATGCCTAACCAGGATACCCTCACCTTCCAAATCCTTCATCCGCTCGGACAGCATCTTATCGCTCATTGAAGGAATGAGGCCGGAGATATCTTTAAAACGCTTCGGTCCACTCATCAATGTCTGAATAATAAGTCCATTCCAACGTTTGCCTAAGAAAGAGAAGGCTGTTTCAAATCTGGGACACATCGCAAATTGATGTTCTTCCATTGTTCTCACCTCTCACTAGCGAAACTTACTATTAGTTAGTATATATAATATTAACACATTTTAACCATGATGAACATCGTTTACCGAAAAAAGTTCATCTGACTCTATTATTATATCCCCAATGTCAATCCCCCATTGGTCCTTTAGATCCCCTTAGAGCAATCGCTTCAGTTACGATTTGTGCCAAGTCATCATTTCCAAAAAGCGAAAGTACACCCAAAACGGTGTCATCAGAAATGTCCCCCGCTTCCTCTGCGGAAACCGTGAGGGCAAGTGCCTGACGCAAAGCTTCATTCCCTTCCTGCTGCGGATAAGCCTGCAAGTATAGAGCATGTGGATCGAGTCCATTATTTACACACCACTGAGCGAATACAAGAATCATCATCTCTTCTTCGCGCTTATAGCTTTCGATGATCTGTTCCTCCACTAATTTACGGTTATCCTCCATATATTCTTCTCCTTTCTCAGAGACCTCATTCAGCAAGCTGTGCCGCCAGCATATGACTAGGCAGTACCGCTGAAGCAGCAATGCTGCATAGCTCCGGTGTATTTATGTTGCTAAGAAAATTATTCACCACTCCACTAAAACCTCTTCTATCGAGTACAGTATCCCAGCTTCCAAAGCCTTGAATATGCGGTAAGGTATCTTTTTCAAAAA
The DNA here is from genome assembly GCF_008370385.1 of Paenibacillus sp. B2(2019). Classification (NCBI taxonomy): domain Bacteria; kingdom Bacillati; phylum Bacillota; class Bacilli; order Caryophanales; family Paenibacillaceae; genus Paenibacillus; species Paenibacillus sp. B2(2019). Next base: position 174,851 of record NZ_VTZR01000024.1, on the reverse strand, counting down.
GAATGGCTTTTTCTAGATCCACTACTTCCACCGATCTGCCATTTCCGTGCAGCTCAAGCTTCTCCAAATCCACACCAGCTTCACGAACCATACTGTACATCCCAACTGCACTATCTTTCCAGCCTAGCATTCCAGATGCCTGCAGCAGACGACCTTCTCCACTAGAGTGAAGATGACTACGAAGCAGTTCATACTGATCTCCACACAACCACAACAGCAAATCAAGCATATGGATAAGATCATCATGCACGGTTTCGCGGCTGGTGCTTGTCTGTAGCTTCGTTCGATGTTTAATCGCACTGCAATGGCTAATTCCGCCAACTTCTTCAAGCCATTGCTTGGCGGTGACATACATTGGGGCAAAACGGCGATTAAAGCCCACTCCTAGCAAAAGCCCCTTATCTTGTGCTAGCTCTGCCATCCTTCTGGACTCTTCTAGATCATAGGAAAGTGGTTTATCTACATATACCGAAATCCCACGTTCGAGACATTTTGTTACTATATCATAATGAGTAGTTGTTGGGCTATGTACAAATACTGCATCCAGATCCCAAGATAACAGTTCTTCCAGCTTCGTCGTCCCTTTAGGAAAACGGTAGGTATGAACGGCCTGCTCCACCGTTGTCGGTGAATGACTGAGAACACCAACTACCTCGGCATAATCATGCTGAGAGAGCAGTGGTAAATATACTTTGCGGGCTATATTGCCGATTCCTATTATGGCGACTCTTTTACGTTCAGGTACAATCACTGATCCATCCCCCTCTTAACACTTCAATATATCGTTCTTTTCTCTTTGTTCTCTACAAATGCTATTATACCTGCTTCTCATTCTCTGACAATTGATCTTTACTTCAATATTTACTTCATATCCCGTATGATGAGATGAATGAGTGGAAGAAGGGGCATATTATCTATGAAGAAATGGTTCTCAATTGTTCTTTATGTTTCGGGTACAATCCTTGCGTTTATCTACAGATATGACATCCTAAGCTGGATGAAAGAGGATCATAATCTTTTCAGTTCTATAGGGGTTGCAACTTTACTGGCCCTGTTTCCAGTTGTCCCTTATAAAGCTGTCATCGGATTCTTCGGTTATGCATACGGAAGTTTAGCGGGAGCCTTGATTTGCTGGTTAGCTACTAATTTGGCTGCCGCAATCCTTTTTGGTGTTGTGAAGTACTTGTTTCAAAGCCAAGCGAGAGCTTATTTAGCCTCCATTCCCGCACTCGAAAAGTTCACAGTAGCCATTGAACGGCGACCTTTCGCTTCGATTGTCCTAGCACGACTCATGCCAATCATTCCCCAAACAGCGGTTAACATCTACGCTGGAGCTGCCGGTCTGCCTTTTTGGAGTTATATTGCAGCTTCCGGCATAGGAAAAATACCGGGGATTGCACTATACGCTTTCCTTGGGGATCATCTGTTTCAGGACCCTGTAAGTGCGGTTATTGCCATCATCGCCTATGCCGCTGTGCTAATTATCGCTGGACTGAGCTTGCGTCCGCGCTCTCAAGAAGCGAAGAATAGCCGATAGCGAAAGAACTTATCGGTTACTAACTGGCAGGCAGTTAGTATTTGCTTTATAATTAAATTGTGATCTATTTAATTGCATTATGTGAATGGAGGGATATTAATGAGTGAACATCAGACTAACCATATAAATACCAAGACGGAAAAAGCAACCTTTGCAGGTGGATGCTTCTGGTGCATGGTCTCGCCGTTCGAAGAATTGCCAGGTATCATAAGTGTCGTCTCTGGCTATACCGGCGGTCATACAGTGAACCCAACCTATGAAGAGGTTTGTTCTGAAACGACAGGACATGTTGAAGCTGTACAAATTACGTTCAACCCAGATATTTTCCCTTATAGCAAGTTACTTGAGCTGTTCTGGCAGCAAATTGACCCTACCGACGCAGGTGGACAATTCCATGATCGCGGGACTTCTTACGGAACAGCAATCTTTACCCATTCGGAGGAACAAAAAGAACAAGCAGAAGCTTCCAAGGCAGCTCTGCAAGCAAGCGGTCGATTCTCTAGTCCGATTGTAACCCCGATTCTCCCGGCAACCACCTTCTATCCTGCCGAAGAATATCATCAAGGCTACCATCATAAGAATCCAGGCCACTACAAACGTTATCGTAAAGGTTCTGGCCGAGAGGATTTTATCGAAACCCACTGGACACATAAAGAGGACAAACAAAGTTTGAAAGAACGTTTAACCCCTCTTCAATATGAAGTCACTCAGAACAGTGCAACAGAATCTCCTTTCCGGAATGATTTTTGGGATCACCATGGAGATGGTATTTATGTAGACATCGTATCTGGCGAACCGTTATTCAGCTCGCAGGATAAATACGATTCCGGTTGCGGCTGGCCAAGCTTTACTCGTCCCATCCGGGACTACGCTGTGAAAGAAAAGACGGATCTCAGTCATTTGATGGTCCGCACTGAAGTGCGCAGCAAAGTAGCGGATTCGCATCTAGGCCATGTCTTTGACGATGGTCCCGGAGAAAACGGTTTACGCTACTGCATAAATTCGGCGGCGCTACGATTTGTACCGAAAGAGGATTTGGAGAAGGAAGGATACGGGGAGTATCGCATACTCTTCCAGCCTGCCTAAACATCAATCCTCAGCACATAAAGAAACGGTTGTCGTCCTTTTAGGATGACAACCGTTTTTTTCTCTTAAAATATAAGAAAGTATAAGTTTCACGTTATACATTATTCTTATATTTCTCGCTTAAACGCTTACCGTCTTTTTAAAAGACGCCGAGGGCGTTTATGCTTGTAGGGCTATTCTTTCTTTGAGTCCTCTGAGTCCTTATTAGCCTTCGAATTATCCTGTGAAACTGCCTCCTTAGGCTCTGTTGCCACAGGGATGGCTTGCTCTCTGTTCAGCTCCTTATTTCGCTGACGAATTCTCTCGGTCTGCTGCTCCCGACGCTCGCGGATATTTTTACGGGAAACTAATACAATAGCTAAAATAATGGCAGCCCCGATAAGTATCGGTAACGCTCCTGCAAGGATAACGACAATCCACTGAAACATCACAGATAGTGCATTTAAGCTTCCATTTAGAGCATCTGAAGCACGTTCCAGTAACGGCCCTTGCTCCTTCTTCTCTTTGACAGCAATGCTTTCATCCGTCTGATACACTCTCAATTCTACCGTAGAGAAGGATACATTCTGATTGATATAACGCATTCTACCTTTAATCTGCTCAATGCTTTCTTGAATCGAACCAAGCTCGTTCGCGAAGGCGACCAGATCAGTGGATTTCGTTGCTTTTTTCATAAACTCTGTATATTGTGCTTCCATTAGCTGCTTTGCCTTCAAACGTGACTCCAGATCAACATACTCTTCAGAGACATCCTGACCTTGAATGCTGCGCTGTAGAGATTCGTGTTTTACTTGTTCTAATTTATTCAGAAAAGGTGAGAATCCGGAGGCAGGCACCTTAAGGATAAACGTTCCACCTTGCTCGTACTGCGACATATTTTCATTAAACTCAATAATATATCCATTGGCCATGGTTACTAAATTACGTATTTCAGTCTGTGCTTTTCCATAGTCTTCTACTTCCATATTAAGATTCGCTTTATAGATCAGCTTCTTGTTCAAGCCCGCTACTACATCACTACCAGTAAATCCTGCACTTGCTTGAACTGTATTTTCTGATGTGGAGCCCTTTACAGCCAAGTTCTCGCTGCCAGTTGCTTCTGACTCAGGAGCTGCCGAAGTGCTTTGATTCGCTGTTAAGGCCATCGAGCTCTGCGATTGTACCTCTACTGCTGCGTCGTTACTCGTACTACCATTTTCTTTTGCCGAACTATCTGCCGCTGAATTCCTATCCGCTGAGCCACAACCCGCCAAGACTACCGCAAGAATTAATAAACATAAGTAATGCAGACCCCATTTACGCATTCTCATTCCTCCAAAAATGTAATAGATACCGCTTGCACGGATCATAATATCGTTACGGAATGTCTTGTTCTAAGCAGATCTCTTCCGTCACTCTTTACTAAGACGTTCCAAAACTTGGAAGGTTGCACTGAAAAATGGAATTGTGTACAGTTTCTTTTGAATTATGCTCTCTAAATAAAAAAAAGAGTAGCATTTCTGCAACTCTTTTAGTTTAAGCTATTATTTTTCAAGCAAAAATCAACCTGGGTTAGAAGCGCTTTGTTTAATGGCATAAAACCGCTTAATAAGTTTGCCACTGTTTGTTTTGCGGATACCCTAGAGCTTGTATTCACAATATAGCCTTGAGATACTGAATAGCTAATGTTTAACAACGAATTTACAGAAGCACTGTTGTATACAGGCTGAGAGATTCTTCTAGTCAAACCACTTCTAGTGACATATGGGACAACATAACCATTCGAATAACCCATTTGCTTACACGCACTTTATTTGGTACAATTACCACGTCTAACCACGTAAAAAAATACCAAAAACCCTCTATTCATAATGAATGAGGGCAGAACACGGTTCTGTTCGGACAAGCTCCACCTTGTTGAACAGAGAAGTTTTTTAATAATACTGTCTATTACTAAAAGGGGAGGTGAACCCTCATGGCAAAAGACGTAATTTGCGAAGTTAACTCCTGCACCCACTGGGCAGAAGAGAACAAATGCAGTGCCGATTCTATCTTTGTAGCTTTCCACAGCTCCCAAGAACCTACACGTGCAGAAGAAACAGATTGCAAGACTTTCGAAAGCAAATAAGGTGATGATTTGAAGGGACCCTCCACGGTTCCTTCTTTTCTTTTCTCATTCTATCAAGAATGAGAATTATTATCAAGTGGCTGAAATAAAAAGCCAGGGAGAAATTCCCCGGCTATGATTTATTGTATACCTCTTATGTTATTTGGAAGCACTAACTCCTGCATTTTCTCTTGCAATAGCGGCAGCCTTTACCATGTTACGAAGTGCATCTTCCGTCTCCTGCCAGCCACGTGTCTTAAGACCGCAATCCGGATTAATCCAGAACTGTTTAGGATCAAGCACCCGCAGCGCACGATCAATATTAGCTGTCATCTCTTCTACTGCAGGAACCCGTGGACTATGGATATCATATACACCAAGACCAATTCCTTTATCATACTCCTGCTCCTCAAAGCTAACGATCAGTTCCCCGTGGCTACGTGAAGTCTCAATAGAGATAACATCCGCATCCATCGCTGAAATGGAGTCTATCATGTCATTAAATTCGCTATAGCACATGTGGGTATGAATTTGTGTCGTAGCCTTCACATGATTCGTCGCGATACGGAACGACTTCACCGCCCAATTCAAGTATGTCTCATGATCTTCCGCCTTCAAAGGGAGTCCTTCACGGATAGCCGGTTCATCTACTTGAATCATCTCTATGCCTGCATCCTCCAAAGCTTTAACTTCATGACGGAGCGCTAAGGCAATTTGATTCGCTACTGCTTCCCGACTAAGATCATCACGTACGAAAGACCAATTGAGAATCGTAACAGGACCAGTCAACATACCTTTAACAGGAAGGGAAGTTAACGACTGAGCATAGACGCTTTCTTTTACAGTCATAGGCTGGATAAAAGCTATATCCGCATAAATAACTGGGGGCTTAACGCAGCGTGATCCGTAGGATTGAACCCAGCCATTACTAGTAAATAAGTAACCATCCAACTTCTCCCCGAAAAACTCCACCATATCGGTTCTTTCGAACTCACCGTGCACGAGTACATCCAGACCCAGCTTTTCTTGGAAAGTGATTGCATCTGCAATCTGCTCACGAACGAACCCGTCGTAACGCTCTTGATTCCATACGCCTTTACGCCATTTCAACCTTGCCTGGCGCACTTCTACGGTCTGTGGAAAGCTTCCGATTGTTGTCGTTGGCAGAAGTGGCAGCTGCCACTTCTCCTGCTGCACCTTCAGGCGCTCAGCAAAAGGTAGGCTACGTTGGTCTGGTAAATCTGTAAGTCCGAAAACTTGCTCAGCCACATCCTTACGACCGCGTTCAGGAAGTGCACGGAAGGCCGTAAGGGCTTCGCGACTGGCTGTCAACGCAGCAGCAGCTTCTGCTGTACCCTCTAAGGCTGCAGCAAGCAGGCCAAGCTCTCTAAGCTTCTCATCAGCAAAAGCTAAAGCAGCCTTGACGGTGGCCTTCAGCTTCACCTCACCCTGAACAGTAACCGGAACATGCAGCAAACTGCAAGAAGGCTGTAGAATAAGACGATCAAGCGGTACATGTACACTCAGCTTCTCGATCAGCTGCAGCTTAGCATCCAGATCCGAGCGCCAGATGTTGCGTCCGTCAATAATACCCGCTCCCAGCCACTTATCCTCAGGCCAGCCAAGACGTTCAATCGATGCCAGGTTCGTCCCGCCATCATGGACAAAATCGAGACCTAAACCTTGTACCGGAAGCTTGAACAGTGCCTCCAGCGGTTCAGCAGCTTCAAAGTAAGTCTGCAGAATAATATTTAATCCAGGCACGGATTCAGCAATTTCTGTGTAAATCGAGTTAAGTAAGGATAATTCTGATTCATTAATTCCTGTAACAATCGCTGGTTCATCAATTTGTACCCAGCTTACTCCTTCTTGCTTCAGTTCCTGCAACAGCTGAACGTAAACCGGAAGAAACCGAGCAGCAATCTTCGCAATATCCGCAGATGCAAAACCTTTTGACAACTTAAGGAATGTATAAAGGCCTAAAACCACAGGTTTACCCTCAATTCCCGCTTGGGACTTGGCAAAACGATAAGCAGCCAGTGGTTTATTCTCGGTCAGACGCGGCGTTTGTGCACCGATCTCTGGAACGATGTAATGATAGTTCGTATTGAACCATTTAGTCATCTCGCAAGCGGTAGCCTCAGCATTTCCTCTAGCCATCGCAAAATAAAGATCAAGCCCAATATCGCCACCATCATACGCATAACGTGGAGGTACGATCCCGAACATTACAGCTGTATCTAGCACATGATCGTAGAACGTAAAATCATTTACCGGAATTAAATCAATTCCTGCCTCCTGCTGAGTCTTCAAATGCTGAAGCTGAATTCCTGTCATTTCAGTACGGAACGCTTCCTCATTTATTTTTCCCGCCCAGAAGGCTTCCAACGTTTTCTTCCACTCGCGGTTTTTTCCGATTCTTGGATAGCCAAGATTGCTTACTTTTACTTTGTTCGTCACTTTGCAGCTCCCCTTCTCCATCTTCTTATTTTGGACTCGATATCACTTGCATTCCTATAAAAAAGAGCGCCCTTCCCTAAAAAAGTCAAAGGGAAAGACGCCCATAATATACCTATGGTTAACGTCTAACACCTTCCTATCCTCCGTAGGTGAAGCAGTGCTGTTGAAACAGGCAGGTCTCCTGGCTAGCGGTGTCAACATCCTTAGCAGTCTTCCCAGCAGTAGTAAATTGCCAGTGACATATGTTGCTATGGACTCTTCCGTTACAGTGGCGGGACCGCATCGGCTTCAAACCGAATTTCCCTATTAAGCCTACCGAATTACTAATTTCCGGCAAGCACCTGTCTCCGATATTGTCAAGCTATAACGCCTTCAGCGTCCTTTTAAGGACGGTAAGCGTTTATGCGAGAATTATAAGGATAAAGTGAGTGTCTTAAATCTGATGTCATCATACGTGAAAGCCCCCGTCATCTGCAATAGATTACGGGGGCTTTTGTTATATCGATTCCTTATAACGGATTTAGAAAAACACGAAATATACTACTGCAGCAAGTACTATGCGATATATAGCAAATGGTAAAAGCTTAATCCGGTTGATCAATTTCAAGAAGAAACGCATCGATAATAGTGCAAATACAAAGGCACTGATAAAGCCTGCAATGAAGAACGGCAGGGCATCGATGGTGAAATATTGCCAGTTCTTCATCAGTGAAAGTAAACTGGCGCCTGCCATGATTGGAACAGCCATAATAAACGTGAAATCAGCAGCAGCGCGATGACTCATACCCAGAAGAACACCACCAGAAATCGTCGACCCGGAACGAGAAAATCCAGGCCACAAGGAGAAGCACTGAACTAGACCAACACCTAGCGCCTGCTTATATGTAATCTGATCGACACTCTCCGTTTGAATCTTCTTTGGTCCGAATAGATCCGCAATAATCATTAATACAGCACCGACTACTAGACCGATTAACACGGTGGATGTAGAGAATAAATGCTCGTCAATATAATCATTAAACAGAACCCCCAGCACGCCTGCTGGCACTAAACCTACAAGCACCTGTGTAAGCTTAAGGTGGCCGCCTTTTTCAAGCTGTGGTTGTTGCTCGGTTACAGGATCCAACTGCTTGCGGCTGAAGCGCTTTAAGCCCAGCAATTCAATGAACCTATTTCTAAAAATAACTACAACTGCTAATATTGACCCCAGCTGTATAACCACTTTGAACGTATTGGCCGTATATTGCCCAAATAACTCTGTCGATTTTAACCACATATCATCAACAATAATCATATGACCTGTGGAGGATACCGGAGCAAATTCAGTCAATCCTTCAACAATTCCCAAAATAATAGCTTTAATAATCGTTAATAGCTCCATTTGTTCTCCTCCTTTTAATCATAACTTTTATCTATAAGTCCTTCTCGGCTCAACCTTCGGTGTTCATTTTCCGGCTGCGCTTGCGGAAGAACAAATACCCAAGGATCACTACTCCACCTACAAGAAGCACGTACACCACGTTGGAGTACATATCCATATACATGGCGATGTCTTCCCACGACTCACCCAATGCCGCACCAATAAGCACCAGCAATAGATTCCATCCCAGCGTACCAATCGTTGTGAAGATCATAAACACTCCAAATTTCATGCCCGACATCCCTGCAGGGATCGAAATCAAACTACGCACTAGTGGAACCATCCGACAAAATAATACGGTCCAATATCCATATTTGTCAAACCAAGCGTCAGCCTTGTGGATGTCCTTTTTGCTAATCCGGAGTAGGCCGCCCCAGCGTTCAATGATCTTTTCCAAGCGATTTACATCCAACAAACGACCGATATAATAGAGAATTACTGCACCCAGCAGTGAGCCAAGCGTAGCAGCAATAATTACACCAGGAATGGTCAAATTCGTTGTGGTTGTCATGAATCCGCCAAAAGGAAGGATCACTTCGGAAGGAATCGGTGGAAATATATTTTCAAAAGCGAGCATCAGGAAAATACCAAAGTAACCAAACTGCTCCATAAAATCTGTAATCCATGCTTGCATTTCGTAACCCCCATTATTCAGATCAAGTTCTTCTTCAAGTTGCGTAAATAACGGCTGCGAATAAAAAAGAAGTAAAGTCCCTGGACAGCCAAATATCCCAATAACACCGCCCCGGTCTCCACAGCAATAGATAAGTAAAACAACCGCTGAAGCGCAATAAAGGCAAACACACTATGCAAAATGGCTACCCCAACCGGAACAAAAAACAACAACGACAATTGTATCGTTACAATTCGGTTTAGCTCTTGATCTGTAAGTCCCATTTTGGACAATGTAGAATATTGATGGCGATCATGATCTAGATCTGTATACAGCCGGAAGTATAGGAAGCTGCCTGCTGCAATGAAAAAGACAGTACCCACCAGTAAAGAAGCGAATAGCATTGTGTTGTACAATGTTCTCTGTATTTCAAACAGCGTGCCACTAACAACAATCGCGTATGGCGAGTTACTTTCATAGGACCGTTTCCCTTTATGAGCAAGATCCGCCGCTATACCTACTGTTCGCGGGAAGTCATCCATGTAAAATCCTGTATACAAATCGGTCTGTACGGGATGAATAGCCTTGTAAAGCTCATCGCTAATCACAACACCACTGAAATCTCCCCCATCCCTTCCATCCAGCTCCGGCAATAGATATTCGGCAATCGGAACTTGCTGGGTATAACCCATTTCTCGAATGGAAAGACCTTGCTTCAAGGTGTATATCGGCTTTACTCTACCCGCTTGCAGACTCCGGTCTCGTTGCGAACCGATCATCACCAATCCTTCATCTCCACTTAGAGGCTGCTCATCCGTCGTAAACCCTGCACGAAGCAGAGCAAGCTTATAATCACTGTAAGCAATCAAGGGAAGCTTTAACGTACGATCTGGCCCGGTCTGAGATTCCACCTCTGCATATTTAATCGGAATACTAAGTGTCTCATAGGGTAAACCGAGCGTTGTAAGCTCTTCCTTAATTTCGTCCAAATGCTGATCAAAAGGATCCTGCAATTGATTGCCTTTGGCTACATAACCAACTGCTGCGGGATAGTCCAATTTCAACTCTCTGGAAAGCGTATGGATCGATGCGAATACTCCCACTGAAGTAAAAGATACTGCAGATACAATCGTCACCATAAAAAACATTCGGGCATTCTCTTTCCAGCGGTAAGACAAGCCCGATAAAGTAATGATATTCGTGTGGTTCCAATACAGGCGCCGGATCGTCTTAAGTAGTTTAACAGTGTAAATACTGAGCTGAGTATAAAAAAGATAGGTACCCGCAACCGTAATTATAACGACGGGGAACATCACCTTTTCAACCGAAGCCGCTTGTGCTGTAGCTGCCATAAAATAGCCCGTTAACAGCAATAAAGCAGACAGTAAAGATAACACCAAGGAAACTTTAGGTTCCTCTTCTGCTTTTCGTTCTCCCTGAAACAGCCGCATCAGTGATTCATTCCCAATAAAGAAGAACGTGCTTAGCGAGATTAGAATAAATAACAGCGCAAAGCTACATATCGTTAGTACAAGCGCCTGCCATGGAAGATGAAACGTTAAAAGAGGTATCCCTAGAAAAGTAGATCCGATCATCAAAAACAACTTACCCAGAATTAACCCTAGTAAAGTACCTGTCAGGATGGCAGAGGTGCCGATCATCATATTTTCCAAAAATACCATCATGTTCAGCTGTCGCTTCGTCATTCCATGCATCAATAAAATCCCAAACTCCATCTTACGTGACTGCAGGAATGATCCGACCGATACAAGAACGAACAAGGAGCAAAACACATAAATAATGGCTTCTGCCGCCATCATTGTATGAGCAGCTGTACTATAAACCAAGCTCTTAGAAATATCCGGATGGTAAATAAACAATGCGCACACAAAAAAGATCATCACTGAAAAAGCACTGACGACAAAATAAGCCGCATATTTACGCTTGTTACGTGTAACATTCCTATAAGCGAATTGCCGAAAGGTCATGGCTAGTTCCCCCAAGCAGAGACAACATATCAATGATACTTTGGAAGAAGGCGCCTCTACTGCTCCCCCTGTACATTTCACTATAGAAACGTCCGTCTTTAATAAAGATGACTCGGTTACAAAAGCTCGCAGCCACTGCGTCATGTGTGACCATCAGCACGGTTGCCCCTTCTTCCTGATTCACCTCTGTCAGCATATTCATGACTTCACCTGAAGCTTTGGAATCCAGATTCCCTGTAGGCTCATCTGCTAAAATCAATGAAGGACGATGAATCATCGCCCGGGCGATGGCGGTCCGCTGCATCTGTCCACCTGAAATCTCGTATGTCCTTTTTTGCAGCAAATGCTCAATGTCCAGCATACTTGCTACTTCTTTCAATCTGCTCTCCATTTCCGTAACACGGACACCAGCAAGCGTGAGAGGCAGCACAATGTTCTCCTCTACAGTGAGCGTATCCAGCAGATTAAAATGCTGAAAGACGAAACCAAGCTCATGGCGGCGAAAGAGTGCCTTTTCTTTTCTGCTAAGCAGATTGGGATCTCGGCCGTTGATCAGAATCTGACCGGAGGTCGGCTGGTCGATGGTGGCGATCGTGTTGAGCAGTGTTGTTTTCCCACTCCCCGAAGGTCCCATAATGCCAACAAACTCCCCTTTTTCAACAGAAAAACGGATATGATTCAATGCCTGAGTGGACACTTTACCCTCATATATTTTTGATAAATTATGAACATCTAGAATGGGCAAGTGTTACCTCTCCTTCTTTCGACTGGATTGCCTTCATTATACAAAGTGTATACACAGGCTGCCATTTCTCTAACTTACAATGACCTTACATTTTTGTAAGGTAGGACTCTCTAAACACTATCCGCACGGTCGTGCCCTTACCTTCTTCTGAGCAAATGCTCACCTCGTGACCAAGTTTTCCGCAGATCTGTTTCACAAGATATAGACCCATCCCCGTGGATTCTTGAAAGGTTCGTCCATTCACACCTGTAAAATAAGGATCAAACACACGCGGCAGATCACCTGCTGGAATGCCAACCCCTTCATCTCGTATCTCCAGTACTGCTCTCTTTTCTTCTTGTATGTACCCATGGAAATATACATGTTTGCCGACTTCCGTCGTATAACGTATTGCATTCGTAATAATTTGCGTAAGCACAAAACTTAGCCATTTCTCATCTGTGGTTACAGAGATTCGTTCATCTATTTTAATAGTAGGAAATATACGGTTACGTATGAACAGACGCTTCTGCTCTGAGGTCACGCTACGTACGAGGGTTTCCAAATCCAAACGTTCCACGTAAAAATCATGCTCAAAAGTATCTAGCCGAGCCGTATAAAGTACAGTGTCCAGTCCTTTTTTCAGACGGTCCAGTTCATCACCTATCGCCGTAAAAGGCGGTCCGTCTTTATCTTGAATCATCAAATGGATGACAGACAATGGCGTCTTCATTCCATGCACCCACTGATTAATAAAGTGAATATGTTCCTCCAGCTTGTGGCGGTAGCTGTGTAAATCATTTTTGTAGAGGCGGAATTGTGACCCTAGTAGTCCTCGTAAACTCACGGCAAGCGGAGAATCCTGTGATGGACCGCCAGCTTCATCTAGAGAGGTGGGTACAGTCTCCAGTCGTTCATAGAACGTACGATTGCTGATATACCGATAAGCGAGGTAGCCAAGCAGCAGACAAGTGCTGAGAAGAGCAGCGTACAGACTAACACTCACACCACTGCCCCCATCCAGCCGATATACTAGTGTGATCAAGATGAGCTGTGCTAGATAGACAACAATTAAAGGGATCTGCTCCCTTAAAAATAGCTTCAATCCTCATCCCCCCAATTCGGAATCAAGCGGTAGCCTTGACCTCGAACGGTTTGTAGACCGTCCGTAATCTCAAGAGCGGCAAGCTTTTTACGTACACGGGTGACATAGACATTAAGCGTATTCTCATCCACAAAGGCTTGATCATCCCAGATTTTTTCGAGCAATCTGTCGCGGGTAACGATAGTTCCCGACTTTTGCATCAGCTCATCTAGTATCTTGGCTTCCGTGTGACTTAAATCCACCTTGGCTTCTCCTCGAGTAAGGACTAGTCGCTCCACATCCAGTGCCATTCCGGCAACGGTTAGGGTACGCTCATTGTTGCTTCCCGCATAGGTACCGTAGGCGCGTCGTAGCTGGCTTTTGATTTTGGCCATCGCAATTTCGTAATCAAAGGGCTTCGTAATATAATCGTCGGCTCCGTTCTCCAGCGCCATCACTTGATCCATTTTGCCATCGCGGGCAGATATAAAAAGGATAGGGCAGGTGGAAATCCCACGAATCTGGCGGCACCAGTAATACCCATCGTATTTTGGCAAATTAACATCTAAAAGAACCAGGTGCGGAGCGAACGTCTCAAACTGAGCACGAACCCGCTCAAAATCATTCACAGCCTGTGTTTCATATCCAAACTTATGTAAATAATCCTGCAGCAGAGCCACCAGTCCACGGTCATCTTCTATAATAAATATTTTGAACATATCATGCCTCCGGTCACAGCCTTAACAATATAGTACGTGTTCAAAAAGTACGGTTTTCAGCACCGAGAAGATTGGATGAAGGTAGAAACTGAGGAGCGGAGCGTAGTGGAAGCTACGTGAGCACCGGAAGTTTCGCCTGAATTCAATCTTCGATGTCGAATAATCTTCTTGGAATACTTCGTGATCAAAAGCGGACTTTTTGAACAACCTCTTATAAGGGCTTTGCCAAATAATATATACATCGCGGACAGGGTTAGTCAAATTGTTAGGAGGATTGTGAGGCAGATCGTCATGCGTAAAACGAGGGAGATTGTCGAGCGTAAAGCTAGGCGGGTCGTCATACCTAACACAAGGCATATATTTAATGGTTATGAATTAAACTATCCCAGCCCAACCTCTAAAAAAAGACCCGTGAATGAGCATAATCATTCACGGGTCTCACTATATAGTTAGTTGCAGATACAGTAGCGGTGGACATCACAGAGTCGATAATACAAACGTCGAATGTTGATATCACATCGAACATAAGTAACCAATATCTTGCTGAAGCAATTAGAACTGGATCCGGCCATATCTACGGGATTTATACCGTTCATTTGGCTGGATTCGCTCAATCCGGCCCATTCTACGGGATTTATACCGTTCTTTTGGCTGAATCTGCTCGATCCGTCCCATTCTACGGGATTTATACCGTTCTTTTGGCTGGACCCGCTCGATCCGGTCATTTCTACGGGATTTATACCGTTCTTTTGGCTGGATTCGCTCGATCCAGCCCATTCTACGGGATTTATACCGTTCTTTTGGCTGAATTCGCTCAATCCGTGCAAATCTAGGGCATTCTTGCCCCCCTTCGCTCCACTTGGGCCATTTCCCACAAATCTAGGGCATTTTTACCCCTCTTTCGCTCCATTTGGGCTATTTCCCAGAAATCTAGGGCATTTTTACCCCTCTTTCGCGCTATTCGGGCCATTTCCCAGAAATCCAGGGCATTTTTACCCCTCTTTCGCTCCATTTGGGCCATTTCCCAGAAATCTAGGGCATTTTTGCCCCTCTTTCGCTCTATTTGGGCCAATTCCCACAAATCTAGGGTATTTTTACCCCTCTTTCGCGCTATTCGGGCCAACACGCACAAGAAGGGTATTTCTGTCCTTGTCTCCCCCTAATAAGCCACTCGCTAAAACCGCTTATTCTGTGCCTCGAATGTTCTACCCATCAACCTCGCCCAAACCTATCTCCCATCAAGCAGATTGCCGAGTCCCCCAAGTACGCTGCCTTCTTCTTTGCGTCCGCTGTTACCGGCTGCGGACAGAATGCGGTCAGCCATACGGCTGAATGGCAGTGACTGCACCCACACCTTGCCGGGTCCGCGCAGTGTGGCGAAGAACAGGCCCTCTCCACCGAATAGCGCGGTTTTGACACCTTTTACAAACTCAATATTATAATCCACGGAAGACGTCATAGCGACAAGACAACCTGTGTCCAGCTTGAGCGTCTCTCCCGGCTGTAGTGTGCGTTCCATAACGTAGCCGCCAGAGTGTACGAATGCAAGACCGTCGCCCTCCAGCTTTTGCATAATAAAGCCTTCTCCACCAAAAAAACCGGTGCCCAGCTTGCGCTGAAATTCAATACCGATCGAGACTCCCTTCGCCGCACAGAGGAATGAGTCCTTTTGACAGATCACTTTTCCAGCATATTGCTGAAGATCGAGCGGGATGATTTTTCCTGGATATGGAGCAGCAAAGGTGACACTTTTTCGTCCATAAGAACCGCTATGTGTGAATACGGTCATGAACAAGCTTTCCCCTGTCAACAGACGCTTGCCCGCACCCATCAGCTTACCCATCAGTCCGCTTCCGCGCGTCCCCCCACTACCATCACCAAAGATCGTCTCCATCGTAATTTCCTGATCCATCATCATGAAGCTTCCAGCTTCGGCAATTACACTCTCTCCGGGGTCAAGCTGCACCTCCACACACTGAATTTCCTCGCCCATAATGACATAATCAATCTCGTGAGCACTCATCCCGCAGTTCCTCCTTATTATTAAAGTCACCATGTGACTCTTCGAATGAAAATTAATACGCAAGTTGTGATTCACGGTTTCGCCAATCATAACTATCCATGTTATTCGCCTATATCCAGCAAAAAAGTCAACCAAAATTCTGGCTGACCTTAATCGTAGTATCCCCGAAAAATGCAGGTTATCCCAGCCGACAAAACGACTACATCCAACAGGATGAACACAGTACCTACTTTGACTCCTACATCCACTGATCAACAGCGACAAAATATCGTCTCCTCCACTCGCGCCGCCACTTCGCAGACTAATCCCCCATAGGTATGTTGGTTCAGACATATTCATTGCGCTGTTTTTCTTACTAATATCCAAGTTTTAACCATTACCGATTCAAGAGTATCTTTTTCAAGTCTTGATAATATGTTACAATACTTTTTATACTTAAACGTTTATTTAGTAGTCTAATTCTAATGATAAAGGTGAAAAGAATGAAACCACAATCGGAATATGCAATTCTGCTATACTATAAATTTGTAAAAGTGCCGGATGCAGAACAATTCGCTCAGGAGCATTTGGCTTACTGTAAAGAGCTTGACGTAAAGGGACGAATTCTCATCTCAGATGAGGGCATTAACGGGACACTGTCCGGTACGATTGCCCAAACCGAGCAATACATGAAGGATTTGCGCGCAAATCCGCTGTTTAGCGATATCGTCTTCAAGATCGATGAGGCTGATGGTCATGCCTTCAAAAAGATCTTCGTTCGTTATAAAAAGGAACTCGTGACTTTCCGGGTCGAGGATGAACTGGACCCTAACGTGATCACCGGAGAGCATCTGGCGCCTAAAGATTTCTATGAAATGATGCAGCGCGATGATGTGGTAATTCTAGATGGTCGTACCGGCTACGAATTCGATCTTGGTCATTTCCGCGGTTCCATCCGCCCTGAAGTAGACAGCTTCAAAGAATTCCCGGACTGGATTCGCGAGAATATGAGCGAGCTAAAAGATAAACCAATCCTAACCTACTGTACAGGCGGAATCCGCTGCGAGAAATTAAGCGGGTTTATGATGAAGGAAGGCTTCCAGCAGGTGTACCAGCTGGATGGCGGCATTGTGACTTATGGTAAAGACCCTGAGGTACAGGGCCAACTGTTTGACGGAAAATGTTATGTCTTCGATGAGCGGATCTCCGTACAGATTAATCATACCGACGAGGATATCATTGTTGGTCGTTGCCATCACTGCGGTCAGCCAGCTGACCAATTCATCAACTGCGCCAACGATGCTTGCCACCTTCAGCATATTTGCTGTGAGGACTGTGAAGCACAGCACAGTGGTCATTGCTCGGACGAATGCGAAGCTATCACGAATGCCGTGGGCTAAATAAAAGGGCAAGCTGGTCGCAAATGTCTCTACACGACTCAAAGACGAGCACAAGAGAGTCTTAAATTAACTAAAAGGTGGCGTACAGGATTTTCACTGTACGCCATCTTTTGTTATGAGCGAAACGTCCAAGCAACGCCCCTGAGATCTTCAACCCTTTAAATCACGTCACTTATACAACAAAAAAAAGTCAACCAGAAATTCTGGCTGACCTTAAATATAGTATATCCCCGAAATAAGCTGTTTATACAGTCTTATTCATATTACCGTACCATCATGTGGCTTACGCAGCGTAGACTGAATCTTTGGCGCCTTCACTAACTTTGGTTTACCTAAAGAGGTTGTAAAGGTGATCACATAACCAGCTACAACTACCGCCATCACCGTATACATCGTTTCTCTAACAGGCATATAAAAGAGTGATAATGCCAGAACGACTACGTCCAACATGATGAATACTGTACCTACTTTAATTCCCTTCCATTCACTGATCAGCAGCGACAAAATATCGTCTCCACCACTTGCGCCGCCGCTTCGCAGAATAATTCCCGCGCCTAAACCTGTCAGTACGCCAGACAAAAGAGCTGCTAATGCCAAGTTGCTCTGCAAGTTGATGACCAAACCGGAATAACGTTCCATGAGTCCGTAAAAGATTGTAAAAGCTCCTACAGAAACAAAGGTGTTGCACACGAACGCTTTCCCTTTGAACATCCATGCAATCAAGAGTACTGGAACGTCTAGAAGCAGAGTTGAAATTGAAGGTGAAATTCCTAATACATATTTGCCGAGTAGCGATAATCCTACGAATCCGCCCTCAGACAAATGGTTCTGAAAATTGATGTGATAATAAGCAAATGCAAGCAAAAATGTTCCAAACAAAATGACTGTCAACCGGAGCAGTACATTCACTCCGTAATTGTGGTTCCTCATACAGGTCTCCCCTTATCGTATATGGCGGCTAAACGTCCCACCAACCTCTACGACGGGTAAAACCGGAGGTATTGCTCCTTCGCATATATATACTCCTTCCCCTCGCAGAGGCGGTTCGTCGAGTAACAACGGTTCACGCACCTTCTACAGGGAAGCTAAGTATAAGACAGATCATAACGTTTCCAAATCGTCCTTTGGGGAATCGTCCTTCGGGGACACATGGTATCCTGATCCTTTCTGTAATTTAATAAGTTCTGAATACATTATACCACGGAGATCCCCCACTCTAAACACTTCGCTATAAAAATAGGCAGGAATCACTCCACGGTACGCAACAAACGATTGACTGTTTCGCGTCTCACACCGATCAATTGTCCAATTTCTTCCTGTGTCAAAAGCTCTGTTAGCGCTGCGCCATGAGAGTAGTCATTGAACCAACGGGTTAAGAGCTCCATACGTTCTGCGGGTGTTCCAACAGTAAGGTGATCTAGCCGAGTCTGCATAAACCTTACCTTCTCCTGAAGAAGGATAGCGATCTCCATCGCTCGACCTGGCTCATCCCGTACCTGTTGATACCATTCCGCTGAAGGAACTGCCTCTACCTCGCTCTTCATCATCGCAACCGCTGTTCCATGCGCCTCCTTTGGCGAAATGAGTGAATGATGGGGAACCATCTCACCAGGATACAAGATGTTGAATAACACCATGTTCCCATTTTCATGAAGCCTTGTTACCTTGAACAGCCCATTGTTCACCTTATATAAGAATTCGCAGCTGTCCCCTTGACGGAACAAGACTTCCCCCTTGTGCAGTATCATCTCGCTCGCTCCTTTGCCCTCTTGTTATATATATTTTCAATTATACAAAAATAAACCTCAATGAAGGAGATTATTCTCGCAAGGGTAGAGGGGCATACGTGGTCAAAGTTTAAGTAAGAAGAAACGCCTTTGGCTTCCTCTTAGGGACGATGATCGTTTCTGCGAAAAATAGAAGGATAGTTTTTAACGTAAACTTAAAAATTCTTATATTTCAAAAAACTGCCGAGCACCAGAAGAAGCGTCTGGCACCCAGCAGTTCAAATTATTTATTTTATTACTTTGCCTCAAGAGGTTTCTTCCATAATCCGAGCATTAATCCGGAAATAACAGATCCGATCAGAACGGCCAATAGGAACAACAACGCATGACTCGAAAGCGCGGCTACAAAGATCCCACCATGCGGTGCTGGAACGTTGATATTCCAAAACTGAGTGAGACCACCTGCTACGGCTGAACCTAGGATACAAGAAGTCAGGACACGCAGTGGATCGGCAGCGGCGAATGGAATCGCCCCTTCTGTAATAAACGATAAGCCCAATACATAGTTTGTTAACCCTGACTTACGTTCTGATTCTGTAAATTTGTTCTTAAAGAAAGTAGTAGCAAGCGCTATTGCAAGTGGAGGAACCATACCGCCCGCCATTACAGCCGCCATCATGAATCCGTTAGTATTTCCACTGGTAGTGAATACCCCGATGGCAAAAGTGTAGGCCGCTTTATTGAAAGGACCTCCCATATCAATAGCCATCATTCCACCGAGAACGAGACCCAGAATTACTGCATTAACGGTTCCAAGATCGTTAAGCCAATTAATGAGTCCTACGTTCATCCAGCTAAAGATCGGATCGAACAGGTAATACATCAATCCACCGGTTATCAATAGACCAAATACCGGATATAACAGAATCGGCTTTAATCCGTCGAGCGTTTTTGGCAGACCTGCAAACAGTTTGCGCAGACCGATAACAACATAACCAGCCAAGAAACCTGCAGCCAGACCGCCGAGGAATCCAGCGTTGGAATTCAAGGCCATGTAACCGCCAACCATACCTGGCATCAGGGCTGGACGGTCACCAATACTAATCGCAATAAATCCAGCAAGAACCGGAATTAGGAAATGGAAGGCACCATCACCGCCACCAATCGTCTGCAGCAGCTGGAATAGAGGGTGATTCTCTCCACCGACTTGTTCAATCAGGAAGGAGATCGCCAGCAGAATACCACCGCCGACTACAAACGGCAGCATGTGAGAGATACCGTTCATCAAGTCCTTGTATATTTTACTGCCGATACTGCCGGATTTCTCTTTCGACTCTCCCTCATTACCACTACGACCTTCATTATGGTAAATCGGTGCATCGCCGTTCATTGCTTTGCGAATGAGCTCTTCCGATTTGCGAATACCGTCACTAACCGGTCTTTGCAGTACTGGCTTACCATCAAAACGAGCCATTTCCACTTGTTTATCTGCTGCCACAATTACACCACTTGCACGCCGAATCTCATCGGGTGTTAAGACATTTTTGGCACCTTCTGAACCATTTGTCTCTACACGGATATTAACTCCCATTTCCAGAGCCTTCTTCTTGAGCGCATCTTCAGCCATAAAGGTATGCGCAATTCCTGTAGGACAAGCAGTAACAGCTACGACGAATGCTTGGGAATCTGGGTTGCCGACGATTAGCTTTTCAGGTTCTGACTTCTTGACAGCTTCAGCAGCTTCGCTCTCTTTCTCCTTGGCTTCTCCTTCCGCCTGCTTCGCATCGAACAAGGCGGATACCTCATCTGGAGTTCGGGTATTCATCAGCTGTTCAATGAATTCACTATCGATCAACAGTCTGGACAGCGAGGCCAATGTACGAAGATGCATGTTGCCCGCTCCTTCTGGGGCGGCAATCATAAAGAAGATCCGAGCCGGCTCATCATCAAGCGATTCGAATTCGACGCCCGTCGCACTCTTAGCAAACACAACTGTCGCTTCATTCACCGCTTTAGTCTTGGCGTGTGGCATTGCGATACCGCCACCAATCCCAGTACTGGACTGCTCTTCACGCTTCAGGATCATCTCTTTAAATAGAACAGGATCATTGATACGACCACTTGCGGCAAGACTGGCAATCAATTCATCAATTGCACCTTCTTTAGTGGTTGCTTTTAAATTCATAATCATTGTATCTTTTATCATCAAATCCGTAATTCTCATATCTTCCAACTCCCTTGAGTACTTTGAATGCTGTTAGCTTACACTTCTGAGATGTTGATCAGCGGTCTCAGCTGCTCAATGAATTCTCTATCTGCCAGGTCATCAGAGAAAGCTGTTGCGCTACCTGAGGCAACACCCGCACGGAAAGCTTCCATTAAATCTCCAGTCAAAGAAAATGTGCCGACGAATCCAGCGATCATAGAATCGCCTGCGCCTACAGAATTCTTTACTGCTCCTTTTGGAGCATTGGCGTGGTATACCCCCTGTTCCGTAATGAACAAGGCACCTTCACCAGCCATTGAAACTAACACATGCTTCGCGCCAGCTTCGAGCAGCTTGCGACCATAAGTAATAATTTCTTCCTTAGTCTGTATCGTAACGCCGAATAGCTCTGCAAGCTCATGATGATTAGGCTTAACGAGCAACGG
The DNA here is from genome assembly GCF_008370385.1 of Paenibacillus sp. B2(2019). Lineage (NCBI taxonomy): Bacteria > Bacillati > Bacillota > Bacilli > Caryophanales > Paenibacillaceae > Paenibacillus > Paenibacillus sp. B2(2019). The sequence goes on along the minus strand of NZ_VTZR01000024.1, from coordinate 153,353 downwards.
CTGATGAGGGAGTGCCTTTTTCAGCGCTGAACCTGTAGTATCAATGACAAATTCGGCCCCTCTTTGCTTGCATACAGATATCAACTTGTCATAGAAATCAGCACCCAGTGAAGGAGGAACACTTCCGGACAATATCACAACATCGCCTGTATTCAGAACAGCCATCTTCTGTAATAATGCCTCTGCCTCCGTATCTCGGATGATGGGCCCTGCACCATTAATCTCCGTTTCCTCTCCATGCTTAAGCTTGATATTAATTCGGGTATCATCAGAAACAAATACGAAATCACTTGAAATCGACTCTTTCCGCAACCATTCCTCAATATATCGTCCAGTGAATCCACCAAGGAAGCCTATAGCTTTATTCTGAACCTCAAGCTGATTTAACACGCGTGATACGTTGATCCCTTTACCTCCAGGAAGCTTCAAATCACGTTTCATCCGGTTCAAGCCACCTAGTCTCAAATCTTCAACTTCCACGATGTAATCGATGGAAGGATTAAGCGTTACTGTATAGATCATAATTATCCCTCAATTATTTTGGTTTTCTAAGCCATAGATTACCGGCTAAACATGCGGCAAATGTAATTTCTCCAAACGATCTTACAATGATTCCATACCACTCAAATTAAGACATTTTCTAACCGTAGAACATCCTCCACCTAAGGTCATACCAGCGAGAAATCTACGCCCATTTGCGTAATCTCACGGATGAACTTTTCAGACGCACCAGAATCAATAATGCAGTGATCCATTTCCGTCACGTCGGCAACCTTACAGAAGGATACTTGACCGAGCTTGCTATGATCAGCCAGAAGAATTACTTGCTTCGCAACCGAGATCATCTTACGTTTGGTCGCTGCTTCAAGCATATTAGGTGTAGTGATTCCTTCTCGTAAGTCTAATCCGTTGGTTGCAAGAAAGGTTTTATCAACTCTTACCATCTCTAAAGAGCGCTCTGTCATCGGTCCTACAAAAGCCAATGTATCCGGCCTTAACATTCCGCCTGTAATCGAGACTTCTATATTGCGACAATCCCGCAGTTCATTAAGCGCCATAATCGAATTCGTAATGACTTTGATATTAGAAAAAGCCCTCAGCTCTTTGGCAATCTGTAGCGTTGTGGTTCCAGCATCCAGCAGAATAGCATCGCCTTCCTGAATCATCTCTACGGCCTTGCGTGCTATCCTCTGCTTCTCATCCAATAATCGATCTTCCTTATCTGGATAAGTCGCCTCAAAGTTAACACTCTGCAGGGATACTGCCCCGCCGTGCGTTCGTTTCAGCAACTTGGCTTCTTCAAGCTCTTTCAGGTCACGGCGCACAGTAGACTCAGACACGCCCAGTTCCTGACTTAGCTCCTGTACCGAAGCTCTTGAATTCTTTTCCACAAAAAGCACGATTCTTTGTTTTCTCTCTTCCTCAAACAACATCGTGGTTCGCTCCTTTAAGTTACAGTGCTATCCCATTTATTAAATGCGCTTATCTTTGGAAATCCATGACCATTATTTGATTATATATGACTGTTATTGATCATTTGTGCTCGTTTATGATTTTAACAGCGTTTTCATCATCTGTAAAGCGCTTTAACATTAAAAATGATACTCCGGCAAAATGTAATAAATGGAATGATTTCATGCTTTGCTCAAGGTGAAACAAGCCCATAAGAAAATTACATACCAATTGCCTATCTCCTCACTGATGTTTAAAACATATTAATACTACATATAGGAAAAAGCGGGTGATCAGAAATGGCCAACGGAAGAAATAACAAAAAAATGGGTAGTAACAGCAATGCTAAGAGTAACGGAAATAGTAATGGAAATAACAACGGGAACGGTAATAGTGAGGAAGCAGCAGAATTAAGTGCTGAAGATTATGAAATCATTGCTGCCGCACTGGCCACTTTAGGGGAATTTTTTGCTTTTTTATCTCTCGTCAAGGCAAGACAAGTTACGAAGGAAACCGGAGGCGAGGTTAAAGTACCAGAAATATTCACCCTTTCCACGAAGAAACCTTCTAGACGGAAGTTAAGATGATCCACAAAGCCCCCGAGCGATGAGCGATTTATATGATGATGTTAAAGTTATGTGTTGTGAACAACTTACTTGGCGTAGCCTCAGTCATAGGGTCATCCTCCACGGATATGCCAAGAACTACCTATAGGAGAGTAATCCATTCTTTTGAATCAAGTCATGTGAATTAGGGTTATTAAACTACATAGATTATATTTTGAACTTGGGGGATGTTCCTATTGCAACAACAGAAGTATTTTCGGACAAGTCTTGCTATTATCGCTTTTTTACTTATTTTGTACTTGGGCTCCAAAGTAATGTTTCTATTCGCACCACTGGCTGCCATTATCAGATTATTACTCGTTCCCATGGTACTATCAGGTTTCATGTACTACTTATTACGACCGTTAGTAAGAGTTCTTGAGAAAAGAAAATTAAACCGGGCATTCTCCATCCTGCTCATTTATTTCTTGTTTGCCGGATTGTTTATTCTCTTCTGGGTTCTAGTCTGGCCGACACTGCAAGAACAAATTCAGAACTTTATTGATAACACGCCTTACCTTGTTCAGGGATTACAGGATCAGTTCAATGCTTTGAGGGATAATCCGACACTCTCACGCTTTTTCCAAGGGGACTCCGACGTTGCTGCCCGTATATCAGAATATCTTAGCGAGGCTATTACTTGGGTGACCAATTCGATGTCCAATTTGATCGGCGTAGTTTCCAGCATTGTTATTCTAATCGCTACCTTGCCCATCATTTTGTATTACATGCTAAAAGATGACTATAAGCTGTCACCAAAACTACAGGGCTTAATCCCTAGAAAGTACCGTAAAGAAGGCAAAGAAATGTTCGGGGATATCGACAGCGCACTGAGCAGTTTCATCGTCACACGTGTGGTGCTAAACGTCGTACTCGGTATTATGTTGTATATCGGTTTCCTTATCATCGGATTGCCTTATTCACTGCTGCTCGCAGTAATTTCAGTACCGCTCAATTTCATTCCTTATGTGGGTTCTTTCCTTGCGGGAGTACCAGTAGTTATTGTTGGATTCATTGAATCACCCACGATGGCAATATGGTCGCTGGTCGTCATATTCATTGCACAGCAAATCCAAGATAATGTACTCTCACCGATCATTTACGGCAAATCATTAGATGTGCATCCACTGACCACGGTCCTTCTTGTTCTTATAGGTGGGGATTTCTACGGTATTATTGGTGTGCTTATTGCGCTGCCCGTCTATATGATTGCCAAAATTATTTTTTTACGAGTATATGAGATTATTGTTGCAGATCGAGAGGAAGAGGCTGAGCCTCTCAAGCATGAGAATCTATAGCACTTACGAACTGAATGAGGTTCCATAAATAAAAAAAGGTACGTCTCCAATTGGAGATGTACTTTTTCATGCTTCTTTATAGGATTACTAAAATTAACCTCGCAAAGAACGAACTACAAATATGTGATTGCCTTTCATAAGGTTCTGTCCATCCTGAAGTGTAACTGAACCTTTGGTATGCGAAATGATGGTCGTATTCAGAGCAATCAGCCGATCTTCTTTCCAAACACTTACAGCCGATTTAAAATATACTGCATTATCAAATTGCTGCCTTTCCCTCATCACATAACCCACAGAATGCAAGACTGGAGGCAGTGCTCTTTCTCTAGGAGCCAAAGCTTTGATGACCACAATATCCCGAAATGGCACGGCAATTTCCTGATGACCGATGACCGCTACAGAAGCGGAAAGATCCCATTTGCGAAGAATGCCTTTCATGATCGTGTAAGGTTCGTCCCCGCAGTACATGATAACCGGTTTACCAACCCAATGCTTCATTGCTCCCTCCCCCTTTCCAACATCCCATTAGTTATATGTCCGAAATGAACCAATCGATTCCTTTCATTCCCTTCGACTCCAAAAACTGATTGACCTTCGAAAAAGGACGGCTACCAAAGAATCCACGATACGACGAGAGCGGACTCGGATGTGGAGACTGAATAACCTCATGACGACTTTGGTCTATGAAGGCACCTTTTTTCTGTGAATGACTTCCCCATAAAATAAACACCATCGGCGTAGTTCTTTCATTTAACTTCTTCATTATGGTGTCTGTGAATGTCTCCCAGCCTAGACCTTTATGAGAATTCGGCTCTCCCTCACGTACCGTTAGTACCGAGTTGAGCATAAGCACTCCCTGTTCTGCCCATCGCAGTAAGGATCCGTGGTTTGGAATTGGTACACCAATATCCTCCGATAGCTCCGTATAAATATTACGCAGTGAAGGCGGTATACGCACCCCCGGATTTACCGAGAAGCTTAAACCATGTGCTTGTCCCGCTCCATGGTATGGGTCCTGTCCCAAAATAACAACCCTTGTCTCACTATAAGGTGTATGATTTAACGCCGTGAACAGTAATTCTTTTGGCGGATAGACTGTATGTTCCTTATATTCACTTTCCAGATTAGCCATCAGCTCCAGAAAATAGGGCTTTTGCATTTCATCTTGTAATATCTCATCCCAATCGTTGCTGAACATCCCCAATTCTCCTCCTCTAGCCGAAACCCAGAACCTTACTGTAACTATTTCCGACCATAATCTGCTTTAATTTCGCCCCACTCTTTAGTCTGCCACTTAAGCACTTTATTGTCATATGTATTGGTTTGCAACCAACGTTCTGCCCGATCAATAAGTACCCATATTTCCTCTGTTGAAGCATCGCGTGGCAAGGTTGTCGCTACTTTCTTCTGCTTTACCCACTTCATTGCATTCACAGAGTCGCTGTAGACTGTCTTATTACTTCCCTCTTTCTTCAGGAGCGCCAAGGCATGCACAATCGCTAAAAACTCACCTAGATTATTAGTGCCCTTCTTGATCGGCCCACAAGAGAAGATAATATCTCCGGTTTGCGTATCCACACCCTTATATTCGACTGGACCCGGATTGCCACGAGTTCCAACATCCACAGAAATGCTGTTGTAATCGATCTCCGCTGAGGTCTCCACTGTAGCGCTTCGTTTAAAAGAACTTGTCCCCTTGGACTTAGCCGCACCGGATGCTGATGACCCTGTTCCCCAATTACCTTTCCAGCCCGCTGTGTATGCCGCATCTGCCGCAGCTTTAGATTCATACGATTTATATTTGGCACCGGTATAGTGATCAGTCTGCGCCTGGCATTCCGCCCAAGTGCTATAGACTCCCGGCTGCTTGCCTTCCCATACTACATAATATTTCTGTTTAGCCATTGGTACAGCTCCTTTTTTCACCTTAACTTATTGTAATCCAAAATGCTTCTTCATCAAAAGAAGAATGTTATTTTTCGTGAATTTCTTCGAATAATTCATATTTTCCAGGTCATACTATACGCCAGAGATGTCCAGGCCTATATTACCATTTGTAGAATGATCGGTAAATATTATTGTGTCCACAAGCAGAAACGCCTTCAGCGTACCTCAAGGACGGTAAGCGTTTGTGTGAGAAATATAAGTATAATGTATAGCGTGAAACTTATACTTTCTTATATTTTATGAAATACACCACATTAATACTAACTAATCAGTCTATATTAAGCTCGAAGGATATCAGTACAATTACTTAGGGAGGTTATACAGATGAGAAAGATAGCAAGCGTAGCCGCAGTATTTGCAATTGTGCTGTTGGTCGGATGCGGAAACTCAACCAATAACAATGCCAATGTTACCCCTACCGCCACTACTACACCTGGTAACACCAATAACGCTGGCAACACTAATAACACCACTGATGCTGTAACCTCAGCGTCGGTAGTGGATAATGAAGAGGCCTTTAAAAAGGCAATCAGTGCGGACGGTACTTGGATTGCTGCTACGCTGAAAGACTTAACCTTCACCGAGGATCTCGTGCTGGACGGACAATTCACGAATAAAGATGAACCTGCTCGAAAAATCGCTCTCTACACACAAGATGCAGAGCACAATATCACTAACTCCTATAAACTAACTGCACCAAAACTTACGATCAAAAGTAAAAACGCCCGTATTCAAGGCGGCACATTTATTGGTGATGTATACGTCGAAGCAGATGGCTTCAGTTTAGTAAATGCAACGGTTGAAGGGAATGTTTACTTCGCAGATGCTAAGTATCAATCCACCTTCGATACCTCGGATCAAGGAAAAGTAACGGGTGTTACAGAAGTGAAAAAATAAGTAAAAAGGTGCTCTCAAGTCGATAAGACCTGAGAACACCTTTTTTCATGACTTCATTATTCTTGATAAAACCCATTTTTGAAAAAGTTATACCATCCATCGATTTGTTCTAATGGCATAACTTTTAACTTCTTCAAGACTTCTCTTGTAAATTCCAAAGAAGCCGTACCATTAGCAGTAATGATATCGTCACTCGAAACGGTCTGTTTTTCTAAAAAATTTGCGTGTCCTTTATAATTAGGAGCGAACTCTTTTAAGTAATCTAATGAATTTCCAGTGTGAGGAATCTCATCTAAATAGCCATGTTCTGCCAAAAAGGTTGATGCGTCACATATAGCCGCTATAGGAGTTCTATTCTGTATACAACTTTCAATCACTGGAGTAATCGCTGAATTATCTTTCCAGCCTGTACCCCCAATTAAAATTAACATTTCAAACTGGGCGGGTAAACTATCTATAGTATAGTCTGGAATAACAGTAAATCCGCCCATAGATTGTACATTGTCGCTATTTAAAGAAACTGTCTTAACTTTGTATTCACTTTCTGGCTTGTTTAGTTCAGCACTTATATAGCCAGCTTCCCAATCTGCATATCCATTAGAAATAAAAATCAATACTTCTTTTTTCATTTACTGATCCCCCTCAAGTTTCAACAATGTATCTGCAACTTCCCGCCCGTTAACCAACAGTACAATCCGATGTTCCCCGGGATAATGACGACGAGTGGTTAAATCCGCCCAGCGATGTGTCCGTTTGCCTGTCAGAATTGTACCCCCAGGTACTGTTTTATCCGATAGTAAGAAAGATTTACGAGAGGTTCGACCTGTAGCCTTCACGAAATAAATGCCATATTCTATTCGAACACGGGCAGGAGTTCCTTCACAAACTTGAAGTTTGTATTGTAATTCAGAGTTTTCTCCAATTCGCAATAGGGTAGGATCAATCGTTATAGAAGCACTCGTTATGAGTGGTGTTGCTTCGTCTGCTTGCTCCGCATATCCGAATAAAGCCATAATCTCTGGATTAGCTTTTCGGATTAAAGAACGACAACCATGCCGCACAATCCAGTCTGTGAGGGGATCTATACCTATCCAGCGGCGAGCTGTCTCAAGTACCACCTCCGGGTGATCCTTCGCAATATCGTTCAAATGGTTAGCCACGCTCTTGCGCACATATAGGGAAGAATCCGCCTTAAGCTGCTCAAGTACAGGTAGCACAGGGGCTGGATCTAGCTTAAACATGGGGAGAGCCTGTCCCCATGGAAGACGAGGACGACACCCCTCACTTGCTAACCGGCGCACATGCTCATCGGGGTGCTTCGACCATACTAACATTTGCTCCATCATCCGCTCCGGTTCACGCAAGAGAAACGGTCTAACCGCAAATTCTGCTGACGACTTCGGTGTGAACCTTTCCAGCGCCTGCATAGACAGCTCCCAATGCTCAGCCCCTTGACCAAATACCTCTACAAAATCTGGAAAGATCAAGTATGGAAATCCCACACAATCCTCAGTAATAGCGAACAGAATCGCCAGCGCTTCCTCATAAGGAAGCTGTAAATGACTTCCCAGTGTCTCCGTAATCCGCCGCATCCTTGCCTTCAGTTCGAGCGTATCCCAAGGTTCCGCCATAGCCGAAATTACAAATGCATCAGTGTCGAAAACACTATGTACACTGCGAATCTTTTCGCCAAAACCATGCAGAAATTGTTCATTGTACATCGCTTTTAAAGGTTCAGCCATTGTGTATCCCTCATTTTCTTCTATAAATCATCAGAAGTTAATCTGTTATGAAATCGTAGCACACCCAATTTGACAACAGTGTGTCAACTTCGGCTATTCCCTAATCTAGAACATTAACCCGCCTAGTATCGAGATTAATCATTCGACTTCTCGTATCATTACGCGAAATATAAATAGGGTGTCCGGTAGAGTCGATCCAATATGAGATGGGAATCGAAATTCCACAATTTCGGTAAGATCCGTCAGCATGGCTTGTCCCAATAATCATCGTGTTATATTTCACAGCAATCCTAGTGGCTTCCTCGATCCATAATTCAAATTGTTCTTCGCTGAACATGCCTACCCCAATCGGATGTGCGATGAAATCTAACGACTTAGCCTGTCCTTCCAAACCAACGCATCCTTGCAGAAGCTCAACACACAGCAAATAACCAATACTGAGGCCATCCGCTTCCGCAACTGACGGGCGATACAGCTGTTCATCCATCGGCGATTTGGCTCGTTCCAAAATGATGTCCCCAGAAGGATGAATCATTAGCGCTCTATCCTTGTTATTGCTGTTCCTATATCCTGTAATGATCAGCTTTTTATATGTTTTGGCAACTTCACATAAGGTCTTTACACTGGCTTCATCTGCTACATAACCTTCTGGATACAACACCGCGTCAAAAGAATCCTGTCTGCTCATTTCTTTGAGCAAATGCTGCAAATGTGGTTCGTGATTAGGTTGCGCTACGAGTAATCTCATATTTCCCCTCCAACGGTTAATTAATTAGCACCTTCACCTGTTCTAAGCTTTGCTCTGCACGACTGTTCAAAGCTCTCTTATCTTTAAGGCCAAGCTCCTTAAGCTCATGTCCAGGGTCAATGACCATCGGCTGTGAAATTACATTTTCGAGAATTTGCACGGCAACTTTACAGGCCCCGAATAACAGCTCTTTTGAGATCACTTGTTTATGAGAACCAATAATCCCTACCAGTTTCTCTGCGTAGATCAATCTAACCAGACTATCCGCACTCATCATATTCCGCGAGGCAAAAGAAGATACCTTCTCCACAATCCAGCTGTCTTGATAGTTTCTCGATAAGGCATCTAGTGCAGTAATTGCATCCCAATCTCGGATTGACAACTGCTCGGCGTACGCCAAGGCCATTTCATTGAGCCATTCTATCTCTTGTTCTCTAGGAATTTCAAAACTCTTATACTCCTTAAGCAAACCTGCCTTATGCATATCTAAAAAATGACCCAGGAATCGTGTGTATAACTCCTTGGCTCTTTGTAGCTGTTCTGTCATTTGGCGATCATCCTTTCACTACACAAATCATATCCGTCCGCAGGTTTCTTTTCAAACCAGAAAGTAAAAAAAGACAGACAGCAAAACAACTTCGCTACCTGCCCACGGATGATCTTCGGATTTTAATACAATTACAACCAAATTTCGCATATTTTTGACCCAAATCAAGTAATTCCTCCTCAAATTCATCCGCAAATCGTGGTAAAATAGTTCCTTAGGATTATTTATATTCATACATGTTGAAGATATCACCGGAGGGAATACCATGCCACATACACTTAATAAAAACATTGATTTTTTTATAGCTGCTTTATCCCAAACTTATATCACCGCCCTACAGCTTGACCCTGATGGAATGTATTCTGAGGTTGCCTCAGGAATCGTTGAACAGTTCTCCGATGTACAGGTACGCCTTAGAAGATATGACGGCTCCGTATCACACTATGCTAGGGACAATACAAAATTCCAGCGCAATAAAGGTTAGATGAGAATGCATGCCAAAAAGACATGACTGGAGAAATCATCTACAATGATTTTTCCTCCAGTCACGCCTTTGCATCCTCTATATCCTGCTAGTTAAGGACAATCCATTCCCCTTCGGCATTTGCTGACTGTACTTCCGCCTCTATGATTTCCAAAGATTCTGCTGCACTCTCAGGCGTACAAATGATAATAGGCTTATCTTGAATAATCGCATCCAAGAAATAGACCAGCTCTCTGTAGTAGCCCGCATCCGGGGAAAGCTCTACCGTAAAGCCTGCTCCATCATTGGGATTCACCTTGACTCCACTACCATCAAATACAACATTTCCTCGCTCGAAGTTAACCCTGTACCCCATGTAGAATCCAAAGTCCCCCTCCAGCGTCCAGTCCACCTGAGCATTGATCACCTTTGCATCCTTATAAAAATAGTGTGTAGAAGCAATATCATATCCGCTTCCCGGTAGAACATTCCGTCCCAAAGTCGATACTTTATCCGGTCTGCCGAACAGATAGTTAATCATATCCGTATCGTGAATATGCATATCCACAATGCATCCACCGCTTAGCTTCTCATCCAGAAACCAATCTTTAGGAGCCCCTGAACCACGGTAGAAATATCCTTCTGTCACTTTACCAAATTGCTCAGTTTCCACAACTTCTTTCAAATATTCATACCCTGGCCAAAAACGAAGGCACTGTCCGATCATCAATTTCTTTCCACTGCGCTCCGCTGCTTCTACCATTTTCTGCGCTTCTACTGAAGTTCTAGCCATCGGCTTCTCACAAAAGACATGATATCCTCGTTCCAGCAGCGAACAAGCCATTTCAGCATGCAGGTAAGTAGGAACTGCAATATCGATCATATCCAGTTCCTCATTCGCTATCATTTTCTCCAGATCATCATAGAGACTGTAAGCTGTTAAATCATACACTTCTTGAGCGGTACTCATATTGCCGTCCGCTTTACCGTCTTTCAATTCCTCAATTCGCAAGTCACAGATGGCTTTAAGGGCGATGGGATGCCCCTCTTCCGTTAAGCGAACATAATTATCAAAATGCATCCGGCCCATAAATCCAAAGCCAATCAAACCTATTTTCAACATAGTGAAGCCTCCCCAGCTAAATGATTAATAATTAAACAAGCTCTATCCAAGCACCTTCCAGCCCAGCGGATTGTATCTCAGCCTCAATGATTGCTATAGGCTGAGCATCGCCTTCCCCCTTACTTTAAGCTTTGAAAGTGGTACGTCCGAGAATGGCATCCATAGCTGCAGAAGTATTAAAAATAATTTGCTCCGTATAATGTGTGTATGACGGTATCATTTCACCGGTAACATAATTGTTGTATCCAATGTCTTCAAGCGCTTTCATGACTGCTGGATAATCCACATCCCCAGCGAGCAGATCAACAAATCCGTGAAGCCCACCAGCCGTCCGACGGTAATCCTTGAAATGCACCTTTTTAATTCTATGGCCTAGAATCCGTATCCACTGCTCTGGATAACCGGAATGCACGATATTCCCAACATCAAGATAGGAACCTACATAACTGGAACCGACCGTATCAATAAAAGTACGTAATTCAAGCGGAGACAGTAAGAATTTATTCCACACATTTTCAAGACCAATAGAAACGCCTGCTTGCTCAGCATCCTTGGCTAAATGACTAATCGCTTCCAGCGCTCTATCATAAGCTTTTTCATAATCAACAACCTCACAGCCCTCGATGAAATCCACACCAACAGCGCCAGGGATGACAAGAATTGTATCTACACCAAGCGCAGCCGCCAGCTCCAGTTGCTTTTTGCATACGTCGATTGCCTTGGTTCGATTCGCTTCAGATTCACTAGTCATCGCATAAGACCAATATAGACCTGTTGCCAGCCCCGCGATCTCCAGACCCGTTTCATTAATAGAATCACGAAGGATACGCGCTTCTTTCTCAGTGGTTTGCAGGCCAAGTTCACCTGACTCATTTAATGACAGCTCGATCCCCTCAAATCCAGCCGCTTTGGCTAGACGTACGCATTCTTTAATTTCAGTTCCTTCGCGAAACGACCAGATGTTTATTCCCTTTTTCATTTGAATCCTCCTCCTATTTGTTCTTTTCCGTTTTCCACTTTCTAGGCTTAGATGCACTTTGTATCCTTTAATTATTTATATTATACTAGATTTAAAATTCGAATTATTTAGGCGAAGAAGAGACTTTTTGCATTATTCCGGTCTATTCTATTAAACATTCAGGAGGCAGTGACATGTCTGACAAAGATCCCTCTTACCCACTGAGAAAGCAGGTACCCTCTCGTGATTGGGCACCCGGAATTCACTATGCCCAATTGCAGACACTTCCACCTTGCACCTTCCAAAGAAGAAGGCTATATGACTTCGAGCTACTATATGTTCGCCAGGGCAAATTATTAACAAAGATGGATACGGAAGAATATATACTGAATGCTGGGCAGCTAATTTTCCTCTCATCTGGGGTATATCATCAGAATGTTATCCTGTCAGATTCAGATACTAAGCTTATTGGAATCCATTTTGATTTCTTTGGGGAATCAATTATTACACATGATGAAGATATGGTAGTTAATGAGGATGAAGTCATACACGATAAATTCGCCTTTGAAGCCGTAACTGTCCCCTTCATGCCATTGTCACAAGGACCGATCTACTCCCCGCCACCCGAATGTGTTCATGCCATGGAACAGCTCGTTCATGAATTCACTATGCGGCCTGCCGGCTATGAGTGGGTCTGTCGAGGGCTACTACTTGGTATTCTGACTTCGTTACTTCGAACGCAAAGCTCCCGAGATGCAGCTAAGTCTTCAGTTCATACTGAGCGGATCAGGGCATTAATAGACGAGATAGAAGAGCGGTTAGCAGAACGCTGGACCAATAAATCCATGGCCACATCCATGAATATGCATGAGGACCACTTTGCCAAGCTCTTTCGTGAGGTTGCAGGTATGCCCCCCGGAGAATACCTCCGCTCGATCCGGCATAGGGAAGCGCGTAAGCTGCTGCGAGAAACGGATTGGCCGATTGAGAGGGTGGGCGATCAGGTCGGCTATCCCGATATCCATTATTTCAGCAGGGTGTTCACGGCGAATGAGGGGATTTCTCCGCGGGCGTATCGCAAGTTGTCTCGGATTCTCTAGATTCTATATAGTTAGTTTATAGAATCTATAAAATCTATAGAATCAATAGATTCTGCTTTTGAGCAAAATCTGACTCTGTCTCCACAAGCGCAACTAGTAGGATGTCGCTCCAAGAGGCTGACGATTGGATATTGACTAACCAGTAACTTTAAACCGGAGCACCAGCGAATAATCCTGCAAAAGTACATCATTCTATGTTTAGATCGTGGTTAAAGTATGGATTCCTGCAAATCTGCAGTATTTATAGCTCCAGAAGAAGTTTTCGAGCCATTAGTGAGGATATTCCTGCACATTTGCAGGTTTTGGACTTCATGCTGAGGATTTCTGTATAAAATATTGTATTTTTGCAGCTTTTCTCTAGTTCAGCTACAGACTATCTCTAGTCCAGCTAATAATATGGATGAAACTCCACAAGCGCAACTAGTAGGATGTCGCTCCAAGAGGCTGACGATTGGATATTGACTAACCAGTAACTTTAAACCGGAGCACCAGCGAATAATCCTGCAAAAGTACATCATTCTATGTTTCAATGGTGGTTAAAGTATGGATTCCTGCAAATCTGCAGTATTTATAGCTCCAGAAGAAGTTTTCGAGCCATTAGTGAGGATATTCCTGCACATTTGCAGGTTTTGGAGTTCATGCTGAGGATTTCTGTACAAAATGCTGTATTTTTACAGCTTTCCCTTACTCCAGCTACTGACTTTCTCGAGTTCAGCTACAGGTTTCCTTTAGTCTACCCACTGACTTTCCCCAATCCAAATAATAGTATAGATAAATTAGTAGGCATACCTTTACCGTTGTGGGATGTGAAGCGAAGACTCATGAAAACTCTTGCATTCACCACTAAATCGATCGTTCCCCTGACGTTGACCTGTACAACGTAGCTAAACAGAAAAAGGCGGATTCTCACTCCTTTCAGGTAAGAATCCGCCAAACTATTACATATTCATATCCAGCCACACACTTTCCATTCCGTTCAATTCCAGCTCTATTCTCAAATCGTTCTCCATCAGGATTGTCGTCTTTTGGGTCTCCGCTGTGTTATTTACAGCACAATAGCGGCCAGTCTCAGGGTAAGCATGACACTCTACATTCGGATTCAATGAGAACCAAGAATACAATTGTTCCTCTTGATGTGCAGCCCAAAAGATCGCCCGGCTCAGTAATCTAGTATTCTGGATACTATACGGCAGCCCTGCAATATAAACGCCTCGACCCTGCCCAAATGAATTCACGGCAAGATTGCAGCTATTGTCGTGCACATCCAAGACTTGTGCTCCAATCTCCGCTTGATAAACCATGGTCATCCCTTCACCATAATCAATGTCGCCTTCCAGATCTTCCGTAATGAAATGCTCCTTTACTGGCGTTACCTTAGGCTTATTAACGCTTGCTGTAAAACCCATTTCCTTTTGAACACCTAAAATATCCGCTAGTTGAAAGAGAACCCCTTGATGCTCATATGCCGTTGGATCACCAATTCCAATAAAGCCGCCGCCTTGATGCACCCATTCACGAATGCTAGACACCACTTTTGGATCGCTCCAATGATCTCCGCCACTCCAAGAAGTATGGACATCACCCGCGTTAATGATCACACCGATACTAGGATCAATCCCGTGTTGTCTAATATCATCAAAGCTTATAAATTCAATGTCGAAAGGCAAGCCTGCGAGTGACTCCAGTGCCCCTATGTAGGAATAACATCTTTGATTCCATAAAGAGTGAGCCACTTGGTGCGTCTGCCAGCTGCGAATGTAGCCCCAAGTATTAAGAATCGCCACTTTAAACGATGCCTTATACGGCTGAGTCCCTTCAGCATTTGCATGAATTCCTTTAAACTGAGTCGCAATCTCCGTCACATGATCAATAAAATTAGGGAATTGGTACGCCAGACTTAGATATCCGCCATACCCCATTCTTCCAACCGATTTACGCATAAGTGCCCGGCGACATTTTATCCAGATCGGCATGGACTCTCCAACAGGATCTCCACCTTCAAAGAATACATCTGGGAAGAAGTAAGGGTAGAACCGGGCTTCGGTATCCTTAATCGGAATATCCGCGATCATACGGGTCGTAACCCCATCTCCGGCAGCCCCGACCACTGCATCTAGCCCAATCTCGGAAAAATATTTACCATAAGGCTCTGTCCCTGCCCAGTGATCCCCAAAGAACATAATGGCTTTCTTACCGAAATCATGCACCATATCAACACATTGTTTGGCATAACCTGCAATGAATTTCTGATTAAATTCCATCCAGTCCAAATGCCTTGCAGTCGGATTCATAAACGGTGTGTTATATCGTCCTTGATCCACAAAATCTTCCGCAGTCAGACGATATCCATAAGCTTGTTCAAATTGATCTAATGCTAATGGACTTACGCAGCTTAGATAGCCAAACCAATTAACTTGCTTCTCCTTACCTTCCTTATTAAAAATCAGGTCGAAATTATAAAAGAAGGTAGTAAAACGAACGATATCAGTCTTCGGATGCTTTGCTAGCCAATCTTTCAGCACCTTCAATACATGCTCTTGAGCCTCGGGATAACGAACATCCAGTGGTAAGCGATGCTCTTCCGTCCAGTTATTCGTGATGTGATTGTACATAGAGACCGGTTCCCAAATCTGATAGGCCAAGAAACTGACGGTATATTTGTGAAACTGTTCCGCCTGCTCAAGCGTGACGATCCCCTCTGCATAACTCCAATGTGCCGAAGGTACTATTTCTCCTGTGGTCCGGTTTACAACCTGCCAATACTTTTTAATATCCACATCTGTATTAGGAACAAATTGATCTGCAAAAAAAACTGCCATAATATCGATGCTCTTCACCTTCGATGTCACAATCATTGGTGCAGACATCAGATAAATCTGCTGTCTATACTGTGGATGCTGCTTTGCCCACTCGTTGTCCTCACGTACCAGACAAAGCGTTGAATAGATTTGCAGACCCATATCAAGAATGTCCTGCGATAGACTCGTGCCATCACTGTCACGTACAGCGTCTACGCCCCATCTCTCTACAAGATCAGCTATGACCTCTTCCATTCCTGTTTCACCAGGTAGTGTAAATCTTCCTTTGTCCACACAATTTCCCTCCATGACTTTGTAGTTCAGCCCTTAATTCCACCAGCGCTTATTCCTTGGAGCAATTGTTTTTGTCCTACCACATATAGGAGAATCGTTGGAATGAGTACCAAGATCAATGCGGCAAATAGTGCGCTCCAATCTGTAGCATACCTTTGAACCTCAAACAGATTGGCTAAACCCACCGGTAATGTTTTTTTGCTATCCGTTTGAATTAGAACTAATGCCAGTGGATACTCATTCCAAAAGCCCATCGCTGCCAGCATACAGACCGTTACAATCCCCGGCTTAGCTAGTGGCGCAATGATTCTGACGAGTACCCCTGTATTCCCGCAACCGTCAATCTTGGCGGCCTCTTCATAATCTCTAGGGACAGATCGCAGAAATCCGCTTAACACAAAGATCGCAAAAGGAAATTGAAGGACAGCATAGATCAAACCGAGCATCCCGCGATTATCCAGCATCCCGAAAGAATTCACCTGAATAAATAAAGGAACCATGATATAAGAAGCTTGGAGAAAGATACAGGCCATATAAATATTAAGAATCATTTTGGAACCCCAAAACTTAAATCTCGTTAATACATAAGCTATAGGGACCACAAAAATAACTAGGATCGCTGTGGAAAGTACCACTAGAAAGATAGAATTCAGGAAATAACTTCCCATCTTGGATTTCTGAAAAGCACGTACATAGTTATCCAAGTGTAAGGCTTGTGGAAAGGAGAAAGGATCGGTTAGAAATTCCGTGTTGCTCTTAAATGAGGCTAAAAGATTCCATACAAACGGATATAACAAAACAATAGTCGCTACAATCAGAAACAGCCGAGTGATCCAATTGATAATGTTCATTTTTATAAGACTCTGTTGATTACTATTCACCCTTCTCCCCTACCCTTCTGCTCGATTTGTAAGTAGTCTAGACAGAAAAGAAAGGATAAAGGCAAACGCAAGCGTAAAAATCGCGATAGCCATGGCATAACCAAAGTTCGCATTTTGGAACCCTTGAGTGTACATGTAATGGAGTAATACAGTAGTACCACCGGCCGGCCCACCACCGGTCATGATTGTTACGACGATAAAGCTTAAATTGATCGTACCCGCCAGGGACAACACGAAGGTTATTCCAATGATTTCTTTTAACAGTGGGATCGTAATGCTGACAAGCTTCCGGAAATATCCTGCACCATCAATGGTCGCCGACTCGAACACATCCGCAGAAATCCCATCTATTGCAGCGATATACATCACCATATAGTAACCAACCGCCTGCCAGATCAGAGTGACCGCAACGCACCATAATGCAGTTCGGCTATCCCCAAGCCAAGTCATAGTCAGTTGATCCAGCCCAATACTTGAGAGAATATTGTTCAAGATCCCCATGTTCGGATGAAACACAAAGGACCATATGATCCCGACTACCGTCAAAGAGATAATGCTGGGGAAAAAGAATACCGTCCGGTAAAAGCCTCTCTCTTTCAGCTTCGTCTGCGTCAATAGAAAAGCAAGCACTAAGCCAAAGGCTAAGGTAACCACCGGCACGACCAGCATCAGCTTGAACGTATTACTAAGCGCTTTGAGGAACATCTCATCTTGGAACATATATTTATAGTTATCCAGAAAGATAAACTTGTTCTCATCACTCATCCCGGTTGCATCCGTAAAAGACATAACGAATGCCCGAAAGGTTGGAATGATCATAAATACGAGAGTCAACAGGAGCGCAGGAATGGTACATACGGCTATGAATAGCTTCGGATTTTTAGTTTTCGTTGACTTAGTCTTTAATTTTCTGTTTCTAGGAGCTACTTCCGTTAGTTGCATCTCAGACATCTTTCTCACTCCTCTTCATGCAAAATGCATCCTGTTCATAGATGTCTGTATCCATTCTTAACAGGATGCATTGGCATGAGATGCTATAAATTATTTACTAGCTGCTTTCTCTTTACGAATCTGTGCAAAAGCTTTTTCAACATTATCCATCCATTGGTCAGTGGTCATTTGACCTGTCATGACTGGCGTCATCGTATTTTTGAACATTTCAGTGACTACACTAACTTTGGAGCCATTTGGTAAGGATTGCCAGCCTTGCAGAATTGAAATGGAACCATTGTAAGCCTCAAACATGTCATATACACCTTTGGTCAAGTATGGCTTCGACAGCTCCTTCGCACCATTAAGTGCGTACGCACCATTAGCTTTTTCCGCGAATAATTTAACGGACTCATCCGTATACAGGAACTTTAAGAATTCTTTAGCCAGCTCTGGATTTTTAGCTTTTGCTGGAATGGAGAATTGCTCATAGCTGGAAAGCACGTACTTCTGATCTCCTTTATTAAATACAGGGACGGTTGTCATCCCAAATTCAAAGCCATTTTCTCTTGGTGAATCCTTCATTTCATTTTCCATCCAGTTGCCGTTTACAATAAACAACGCTTTCCCCATCATCATATCGGTCTGCGATTGGGTATGGTTCAAGGCGACCGTGCCATCCATCAGATATCCGTCTTTAGATATTTTGTAGAATATATCCAATACTTTTTTGATCGTGTCGTTCTTAAATGAACCTTCCTCATAAGCAAAGACTTTATCCAACGTTTCTTTACCGCCCGCACTAGCAATCGCAGGATACAGAATTTCTTCCAAATAGTCCGGATAAATACCTTGGTAAGTGAACAACGCTCTTTTCGTTTTCGTTCCATCTGCATTGACCAAGAAGTTCTCTTCTTTTTTCAGCTCATCGCCTAATGCAAAGAACTCGTCCCAAGTCTCAGGAACACTCCAGCCTTTTTCCGCGAACAAAGTTTTGTTGTAAATCAAGCCCATCGGTCCAGCGTTAAAAGGTGCCAGATAGATCTTCCCGTCTTGATACGGCTGAAATCTTGTGCTGTCCAGCATTCCTGGAAGAATCATATCCTTTAGCGTCTCATCTTTATCTAAGGCCTTGCTTTCGAATACATCACTGATATCTAGAAGTCCTTTTTCTTTAATGAGGGAAAGCATAATCCCACTTTGCTCTGTATCCGTAACAGATAGGAAGTCAGGAGGATTACCGGCAACAATCTGTGGTCTGATCACTTCACCAACCTTAGGGTTGATCGTCATATTCACTTTTACCCCTGGATAAGTACTCTCGAATTTACTGACAATTTCATTCCAATAATCGGCGCCATATCCACCTTGGAATACAGCAATACTCAGTTCCTTGTTATCAAAATCCTTCTTAGCATCCTCTTTAGAAGTACTCTCGGCGTTCGTTGTACTTGTCGCTTCCGCTGTACTCGTAGCTTTTGTAGAATTCGAATCCTTTGAGGCAGCTGGTGTATTCGTGCTATTCCCACAGCCAATCAATCCCACACCCAGCAGCGAAACTGCTAATAACGTACTCATTGTCTTTCTCATAAACGCCCTCCTTAAGATGTTCTTACTAATGACCCAACCACAGATTAAATATTGAAAACGCTTTATCTGATAATTTAAGTATAGAAGTGTTTACGTTTTATTTACATTTACAATACAAACGTACCTATGTATTATTTTATCCATCTCTCATTCAGGTTTCAGATATGCTTATTCATCAGAATCACATGACTTGTAAACTTAGCGGTCAAAGGAATGGATAATACTAACGATTCCATAGATTATTCTTGCTTTTCGCCCATGCATATATATTCCATTCTTCTTTTTATGTTAACTTGTAAGTAAAGGATATCGAATGGGAGGTCATCCACCTGAGTCATAACAAAGGGAAGCGGTATTTTCCTAGTCCCCCACAAATCATAAGAAAAATTAAAATTCAAAATCGCTTAACCGTTATCTTCTTAATCGTTTCCGTGATTCCAATCATCTTTATAGGTTTCTATTCCTATACTATCTACTCCAAATCCATTAACAATAAATTAAGCAAATCTACCTTTCAGGCTTTGACACTGCTCAATCGAACGATGTTAAGCGAGCTTAATAACTATCAATATCTTGCCGGATCTGTTTCTACCAATCCTATTATTCAGGAGCGTTTAACGGCAGCACCTAATGAATCCGCTCCTAGCAATGCTACCATTAACCACGCTATGGATAATGTGTACAGAACCATTTATCCGGGATATGTTCAGAACGTTCGGATCATAGATTCCAAGAACGAACCTATTTATGAATTAGGCTATGATGGCATTCCCAATCCAAAGTATGGGGAAATCATGAAACAGGTAGATCTGAATGCCCCTTATGACAGTCTTAATTATGTAAAAAGCTATCGTGCTTCCCATACGATTGTCCTGGGGCGTAAAATTTTTGATCAAGAAGACATTGGCGTTCCATTAGGTTATGTGTTTGTTTTTATCGGCGGGGAGTTATTCTCAAAAGTCATTCTTTCCAGTGTGGACTTAGGAACAGGTTCTAATCTGCTTATCATGAATAGAGAAGGAATAGTGATGTCCTCCAACCTAAAGGGTACAACACTTGGAGAAGCGTATGATAAAGGTCAACTGTTTAAGCAAATCAAGGAACAAGAGGCTCAGAAGAACCATTCCTTTCAAGGCTTAGTCAATGGCAAAATGCATCAGATCTCCTATATCAATAATAATCAATTAGGCTGGTACATGATTTCTACGGTTCCTTTCTCTTATATTAATTCTGAGACAAGTAAAATCACCACTGGACTCCTTATCGTCGTCAGCATCATTGTAATCCTTTGTATCCTAATTATCATCGTCTTGTATAAAAGTATCCTAAAGCCTATCAAACAAATTATTGTCTTCTGTAATCAAATTTTTTATGGCAATTTATCCAATCGTATAGAAGATCACAGCAACGATGAGATGGGTGTTCTGGCTAATAGGATTAATAGCATGGTCAGCCGGATTGAGCAACTGATAGAGGATCAACAGAAAGATCAAAAGAGGCAGCGTTCGCTTGAATTACAAATGCTACAATCACAGATTAACCCTCATTTTTTATTCAACACTCTAAATTCCTTGCGATGGCTCGCAATGATTAACCAGGTTCCGGTGCTAAGTGATGGTATCTCCTCTCTCGCAGAATTACTGCGCAGTACCATCATCGATCAAGATGAGGAAATAACCATCAAACAAGAGCTTAATAATCTGGACAATTACTTTGCTATTCAAAAAATACGTTATGCTGATCGATTTGACGTTGAATATGATCTAGATGAATCGGTATTACATAGTCTGATCCCTAAACTTATTCTGCAGCCGATCGCTGAGAACGCTATCATCCATGGGGTTACGGATATTGGAGGAAAAGTTCTTATCCGCATTAAGGCTTACGCAAAAAATGAATATACACTTGTTATAGAAATCATTGATAACGGAAAAGGCTTTGACACGAAAAAATCGGAAAAGGCTGATACGCTGTCCGGTATCGGAATTTCTAATGTAGCCGATCGCATTAAGCTTCAATATGGTGAGAGCTACGGACTATTCATCACAAGCTTGGTGGGTCAAGGAACCTGTTGCCGCCTGATTATCCCCAAACAAACCTACGAAGAAGATAAGGGGTGATACTAGTGTATCCAATGTATAATGTAATGCTGGTGGATGATGAACCCATTGTAAAAGTCGCGCTCAGAACCATGATTCCATGGGAAGAGCTTGGATATATGATCTGTGCTACAGCCTCTGACGGAGTTGAAGCTTTAACCCTTGTTGAGAAGTTTAATCCCCATATCATCATTACAGATCTCAAAATGCCTAATATGGATGGTTTGCAGCTGATAAAAGAACTCAATAACAGAGGGTTTGCCGGGAAAATCCTGGTGGCAAGTAACCACGGGGAGTATGAGTTGGTTCGTGAAGCATTAGTTCTTGGTGCTGTAGATTATATGCTTAAGATTAGTATGAAGACTGCGGACCTCATCCAGTTGCTGGAGAAATCCACGCAGCTAATCCAAGAACAGCTTCAGTCCAAGCAGCAGCTAGAGACACAATCTCAGCTATTGCAACACAATTTAAAGAGTGTGAAGAATGCGATTTTAAAAGATTATTTTACCGACCCATATTATGATATGAATCAGCTTGAGCAGCAAAATTCTATAACACTCGCTTTTAGTGAAAATAGCTGCTACTTGTTCTACATCACCTTTGAGCAAAATAGCGCCAGCCCTAGCGCACGGAAAAACCAGCTATCGGTATCCTTCATTGAAAACATCATCTTAGATATCCTGGAAACCGTCGATCAATTCGAAATTATTCAGCTTGAATCGAATGCATTGTTGCTGCTAATCTCCACTGATACCTTAGACAATCAGCAAATTATCCGTACCGACTTTATCCATAGAGTCATTCAGTTGATCAAAATGTATATTTCCATTACCCCTACCATTGTTTATTCCCAGCCCATTAGAGGATACGCTGAGGCGAAAGTAATGCTAGAGCGATGTAAAGAATCCTTGGAAATCCAATTTTACAACGAAATAACGATTATTGATCCCGAGATTGTCCATTTAAATGATACGCTCGATTTCGAAAACGTTCATGAGTTCTCTACGAATTTAATACAGGCCTGGAAACGTTCGGGCGTTGAAGCCGTTAATCAAGCCACTCAAAATTTCCTTGAGACCTGCAGATCGAAACAAATAAAGCCGGCTGAAGCCAAAACATTCATCGTCAATTGTCTGCACTATCTTCCATTATGCGATGCTCACATTATCGTTGAAGATCCAAAGCTTTTGAAAACAACTATTGAGAATATTGCAAACAGTAAACGAAGTGCTGAGATTCTAACGCAGATGGAGCTTTTATTTCAATTATTCTCACATCAAAAACAACAGATTGTGACTACCCATAATAGGGATGTTAAACAAACAATTGATTATATCAATGCAAATTATCAGAAAAAGCTGACCTTATCTCTGATTGCCAAGCAGGTCAACTTAAGTGAGAACTATCTATCCAGAATCTTTAAAGAAGAAGTCGGCCAAAGTATCATTCATTACATTAACACCGTAAAAATGGAGAAAGCCGCAGAGTTAATTCTAAAGGGCAACCCTTATGTCAAAGAGATTTCTACGCAAATCGGTATACATGATCAATTTTATTTCACCAGACTTTTCAAGAAGCATTTTGGAGTTAATCCGAGTGAATATAAAGATTATGTTCAAGCGACGCTTGGCTCAGGAAATTAAGATCCTTTCTTTTACGACGAAAGGCCGTTGCTGTAGATCAGCAACGGCCTCTTTTTTGGTATTACAACACTTTCCGAAACAATTCATTGTTTAATCGCTCCAGCTGCAGAAGATGATGACGATAGTGCATCTCAATAAGCAGGAACCATTCCTCCGCGCATAGTCCACCGAATCGCGGGTGAGATACGGTATTAAGTTTGGACGCTTTTTCAAGAGACGGTTCGATCTCTCTCATTCTTTGGATGACTGAATGTAACCCTTGAATTAATTGTTCCTTGCTCTCCGGCTGCTCCGGCGTATATTGGGCGGAAGGCGGAACCTGAATACGAATGGGTGGAAAGCTTCCTTGTGCAAATATAGCCGCACCTTCCTCGGTTTTCCCCACATGAGATACCAAGGGATCTTGGTTGGGCACCAGACATTGATCAACATTACGAAGCTGCATATACAGTGAGGAGTTAATGAGATGTTGAACCATCTGTCCGATGGACCACTCATTTTCACTTGGCTTTTGCTTCAGCTGCTCCAGATTGAATCGCTCTACTTCTTGAATATAGTATGTCGCAGTTTCTTCAAAACGTTGTAAGGCTTCTTTTGTTGTAATCATTATATATCAGCTCCTGTAGTCATTGATTACCCAAGTATACAAAAACGCTACTGACAGCGTTATGTCAGTAGCGTTTTAACATTATTTCTAGTTCGTTTCTAACTTGATGGCGAAAAGATTCCGGCTCTAGCACAACCATGCCACCTCCCCAGCCCAGCACCCATTGCAGCAATTCCGCTGGCTCTCGAACTCGAAAAGTAACCCGTAAGCCTTCCGCATGATCCTCTATAGTTTCCATATAGAAATTGTTCGATTCCCTTACCTTATCAGCTATGTCAGAATGGACTATGATAACCACATGAACTTTGCGATCATCAGGAGGTTGGTATACCTCCAATTGAAAATCCGCTGGCCGTATAAATTTATCTTCCAGAGCAATAAGCTCCCTCATTCGGGATAACCGGAAATGACGGATGTCTTGACGCAATTCACACCAGGCGACGAGTACCCATGATCCTTGATGAAGCACAAGTCCGTAAGGAGCAACCGTACGAATACTTTGACGGTTCCCATCGGCTTCGGCGATTCTTTTGGAATAACGAAATCTTATTTTCCTTTCCTCCAAAACCGCTCGACGAATGGCTTCCAGACATGCCTTTTCTTGTATTGGTGCTATATCTGCTGCGGATGCAAATAAACGAAAACTTTTGCGGATCTGTGATGCTTCAGTGCGGATGGCTTCAGGCAGGATAGCTTCTATTTTTGCTTTAGAACTTCTAGCCTTATTGCCATAGTGGGCATCAAACCACTGCTCGATAAAGTCAGTCCCGATAAGCAATGTCACTGCTTCGTCCAGCGTGAAACTAACGGGTGGCAGGAAATAGCCCTCAATCAAGGAGTAGCCCTGTCCTGGCGCTCCTATTATGGATACGCCCGCTTCACTAAGTGCCTGAATATCCCGATAAATAGTTCTCACGCTCGTTTCAAACGTAGCCGCCAAATCCTCCGCTCGCAACACTTTATTACGCTGCAATTCAAGCACTATAGCTAACAAACGGTCCATTTTGTTCATACGACTCTCCCTCCCCGAGAAATTGTTTTTCTATCTCTAACGGCAATGTTAAAAATCTCTAAAAGCTTCTATATCTATAAATCATTTTTATATTAGATATTATAAACATTAATTTTACTTATATCGCTCTAAAAGGGTATAGTAATATAGGGTTTATAACCATTACTTATATATAGAGTATACCCTTATAAGAGGAGAGATCATATTGGAAAGAGTAGTTGGAACAGTGGTACGTGGACTCCGCGGGCCTATCATTAACAATGGGGATAACATTGAAGAAATCGTAGTGCAAACGGTATTGAATGCAGCAACAGTCGAAGGTTTCTCGATCGAGGATCGTGATATTGTAACCGTAACGGAATCCATTGTGGCTCGGGCACAAGGAAACTATGCGACAATTGATAATATTGCTGCTGATATAAAGGCAAAATTCGGTGAAGAAACTGTGGGTGTTATTTTCCCTATCCTTAGCCGTAACCGATTTGCTAACTGCTTGCGTGGAATTGCCAAAGGAGCAAAAAAAGTAGTCTTAATGCTAAGCTATCCATCTGATGAAGTGGGCAACCATCTTGTAGACATCGACGAATTAGATGCTAAGGGCGTTAATCCATGGACGGATGTGTTAACAGAGGCTCAATTCCGTGAGTTTTTCGGCTATATTAAGCACCCATTCACAGGTGTTGACTATATCGAATATTATAAAGGTTTGATTGAAGCTGAAGGTGTGGCTTGCGAAGTCATCTTCTCCAACAACCCAAAAACCATTTTAAACTATACAAAAAATGTATTAACTTGCGATATTCACACTCGCTTCAGAACCAAACGCATTCTCACAAACAACGGTGCTGAAAAAGTATTTGGCTTGGATGATATTCTTACACAATCCATTGATGGCAGTGGCTTTAACGAAGCTTATGGTCTGCTTGGATCCAATAAAGCAACAGAAGAAAGCGTAAAACTATTTCCAAACAACTGCCAACCTATCGTAGATGGTATCCAAGCAAAAATCAAAGAAATTACAGGTAAAACTGTAGAAGTTATGGTTTATGGCGATGGAGCATTCAAAGATCCAGTCGGTAAAATATGGGAACTGGCAGATCCAGTTGTATCCCCTGCTTACACTGCCGGACTTGATGGAACACCAAATGAAGTGAAATTGAAATATTTGGCCGATAACAACTTCTCTCATCTTCGTGGTGAAGAGCTGAAACAAGCCATTTCTAAATACATCCAGAATAAAAATGATGACCTGGTTGGTGCGATGGAAGCACAAGGGACTACTCCTCGTAGATTAACGGACCTGATTGGTTCATTATCTGATTTGACTTCTGGTAGTGGCGATAAAGGAACACCGATGATTTATATTCAAGGTTATTTCGATAACTATACAAAATAGGATGAATACAAAAAGGGAGTCTCGTAAATGAGGCTCTCTTCTTGCTATCTGGGGTATAATAAAGCAAACAGCGGTAAGCGGAGGATCCTATGAACATAAGAAGGATTAAATATTTTATTGATCTCGTTGAATGCAGAAATTTTACCGAAACAGCTAAAAAGAACTATGTATCGCAGACCACCATTAGTCAACAAATCGCCGCGCTTGAAGAGGAATTCAACATTCAATTGATTGACAGAAAGCAGATCCCTATCGAACCAACCAAAGCCGGATGGCTTTTCTATGGCGAAGCTCTCATTCTATGGAAACAATATAACCATATGAAGATGAGCATGGAAAACTTTCAAAAATATAATACACAATCCCTGAGTATCGAATATGCGGCGATGACGGATATCCAAAGTTTGTTGAAATTGATTCCCTCATTTCAGGATCATCATCCGAATATTAAGCTGGAACTGAATAAAGTATTGCTAAAAGATATTGCAGAATACTTGCAAAAGGGGATCTACGACATAGCTATTGCCTTTGACTCCGAGTTTCAGGGAAAAGAGGACATTGTAACCTATCCCTTATATAAGGGACGTTATTGTGCGGCTGTGAGTCATCACCATCCTCTTTTTCATCATGAATCGATCGCCAAAGAGGAGTTATATGAACATCCACTAGTCATGCTGAATCCAACAGCTATTGGAAACTCTTATCATCTAATGATCCAGCATGCAATTGAAGACGGTTATCAGCCTAACATCCTTCGAACCGCAGACGATGTGGAGACTGAATTGTTTTATATCATCACGGAGAATTTGATTGGTTTTTTTCCGGATAACTATCAGCTCGCCTATCTTCAAGATAAAGTCCGGTTAATCCCATTAGATGATTCACACCATACCTTTGCAATCGAAGCAGGATATCTTAAAAACAATACCAACCCTGCCCTGCCCTCCTTCCTTCAGCAAATCCACATTGGTTTTAGCAATCGACCATAAGTTTTATGTGTTAGACTATGTTCTTTTTTTCACATACTATAAGGATATAAATTATATCCACAAGGAGTGACGATGATCATGGGTAAATTATTGTTGACGGGTGTCGATGGAAATCTAGGGAAACAAGCTGGAGAATATTTGTTGAAACTGGTAGATAAAGACCAAATCATTTTTTGCGCCTACGATCCAGCATGTTTGAAAGAATATGCGGAACAAGGGATTGAAACACATGTGACCAACTTTAATAACAAGGAAGGCCTTGTCGAAGCTTTTGCTCATGCTGATAAACTTGCTCTGATCTCCATGCCTTTTGTTGGGGAGAAACGTCAAAATGCACACAGAAATGTGGTCGATGCTGCCAAAGAAGCCGGAGTCAAACAGATCATTTATACTTCTCTAGTAAATGCGGCTGATGAAACCAATCCAAGCGTTGAGAAAATTGATCATATTTATACTGAACGTTATGTTCAAAGCGTGGGTTTAGATTATATTTTCCTTCGTAATTCCCAATACGCGGAAGCGATGATTACCAATTACTTCACTTATGTGAAGGGTGACGGGGTATTAACAAACAATCAGGGTGACGGTAAAATGGCTTATATCTCGCGGAAGGATTGTGCAAAAGCCGTTGCTCATGCCCTAGCCTCCAAAAATTATCATGAAGCGATCCTTGATATCAATGGACAAGAATTAATGACGATTACTGACTTCATTAAGATCGGGAATGTAGTAACCGGTAATCATATCACCTACAAAGAAAATACGGATGAAGAGAATTATGCCGTATTCGAAGCCATGGGTGTGCCTAGAACTACCGACGGTGCATTTAAAGAAGGTTCCGAAGCACCCTTTTCTTCCGAAGGCATGGTTACTTTTGGACAGGCTATCCGTGAAGGGAAAATGGATATTTTCACAGACGACTTTAAAAATTTGACGGGGCAAGAGCCACTGACCGTGAAATACATGTTTGAACATGCCGATGAATTTCAGGTTGGCGAAAGACATTCTAAAGACAATTAATAAGTGGCACCTCATACCTCTTAGACTAAATCACCCCTGTTTAATAAACGGGGGTGATTTCTTTTATGCTGAGGATGGCATAAAAACAACCCGTTTTCCAAGGTCAGAAGGAGCATTCCAAGCTTCCTCTACTTACTGAACACACACAATTTTCTGCCATTGCAACCACAATCGTGGGCAACTCAACAAGTGCCCCTAGTTAATAATTCCAAATTAATTCTCTGTCTCTCTGCTCCGTAAAGCTCAATCATATGCTCGCCCTGGAGATAATTAGGGAATTCCTCCCTTATTATCAGAGGATTCTGGTCATCAGACTAATAATTAGGGAATTCCTACCTGAAATTCGACTGATTTGACGGTAAATCTTGATTTCACTCTGTTTTTTAGGGAGGAATTCCCTGATTCCATTCATTTAAAGCAATTATCGGCTTTTATTAGGGAGCTTTTCCCTAATTACTCACAATCCACTGGTATAGTGACAGCACGCCAAGTAAATCCATGTACACTCTTTAAATCAAAATACACCTTTAACCGTACGGATGAACATCCGAATGGTTAAAGGTGTATTGTCTCTGTCTACTTTTTAATTAGAGTTAATTCCAGATCTCTTCAGCAATCTCTTTAATATAAGCAAGCTTGCGCCATTGCTGCTCTTCTGTAAGGTGGTTACCTTCTTCCGTGGAAGCAAAGCCGCATTGCGGGCTCAGGCAAATCCGGTTTAGATCGACATATTGCTTCGCTTCCTCAATACGTTTTAGAATATCTTCCTTACTCTCCAGCTCACCAAATTTGGAAGAGAATAGGCCAAGCACGACCTGCTGATTGTCTTTTAGGAAGCGTAATGGTTTGAAGTCACCTGCACGTTCAGTATCAAACTCCAGATAGTAACCTGAGTAGTTATTGATGTTCAGAAGTGTTTGCGCGATAGGTTCATAACCTCCGCCTACTCCAGCATAAGTAGAAACATAATTGCCTCGGCATACATGTGTCGTTACAACGAGATCTTCCGGCAGACCGGACACCACTTCTTCATTCAACTTCGCAAGCTCGTTCGCATATTCAGCTACATTCACACCAACCTGATTCATAAATGCTATAAACTGTTCGTCACACAGTGCTCCCCACGTGCAATCGTCGATTTGAATGCTGCGGCAGCCCGCTGCATAAAAGGCAAGAATTGACGCTTTGTATGCTTTGGCAATATCCGAAATTAGCTCTTCACGATTCGGGTATAATTCATTCGTGCTTTCCTTATTTTCTACCCGATCCAGCTCAAACAGGAATTGCGCTGCTGCAGGAATCGATTGACGCGCAACAACATCCTCACCAGCAGCGCCTTTTAAGAATTCATAATGCGCTACAAAAGGGTGGCTGCTGTAGCTTATTTTTCCGGTCAGTCGTGCGGTTTCTGGTCTGGATTCTGCTCCATTAAATTGGTAGCCTTGATCAATAATGGTCCGCTCTACACCATCAAAGCCCCAGAAGAAGTCGAGATGCCACCAAGAGCGGCGGAATTCGCCGTCGGTTACAGCTTGAAGACCAACCTCTTTTTGTTTTTGCACGAGCTTCACAATCTCGTCGTTCTCTATTTCCTTCAACTGCTCGGCAGTAATTTCGCTGTTTTTGAATTTCAATCTAGCCTCTTTCAACGCCTGAGGGCGCAGGAAGCTGCCAACAATATCATATCGAAATGGAGTAACGGTTCGCTTTTTAGGTTCGGTTTGAGTGCTCATATATTAATCTCCTCGTGAACAAATTATTAAAATTAATATAGCATATCCGATTGCCTATACCGTTACACCAATGAGTTATGGCAGGTTATAAGTATTAGCTATACCTAATAAATAAACGATTGTGTGTGCTAGTATTGCCCCAGAAGCCCCTTCTTCATGGCTATTTTCTCACAGCGATCAAACACAACGAGCCCTAGAATCAAATAAACTAGCGAATTTAATATTAATACGCCATAGTCAGATAAAGATAGATCCGTTAACGTTAGATTCTCCAGCATCACCGTTCTTACCATATTCACGCCTTTAACGAATGGGGCAAAAGCTAAAAACGGAGCTACAGTGATCGGAACAAATACAAGTCCCATCAAGACAAATTGGAAAATCTGTAGAAATGCTTGAATTTGTTTCACAATAATAGCCAAACCAGCAATCATAAAACTAACGCCTACCATGCTTATCATAGTAACTATAATGATTGGGATCGTTGTCATGGGATTAAGACTCAACCATTGTCCCGAGGTTAGCATCGCACCAAACAGCAAGAGAATCATAATGACGGACTGTAAGCCCAATTGACTGACGATCCGCGTGAGCATAATTTTCCACACACCCATGGGAGACATATATAACTGCTCTAACGTTCCACGCGTCGCTTCTGTGATTACCGAATAACCAATAAAGTTCATCGTCATCATCGTTAAGCTCCAAAAGACTACACTTACAATTGAATATTGGACATTCGTATCAAAACTAGCTGGATCTCCTATGAACATAATTCCAAAAAATGCAGCCAGAAATATAATATAAAAAGTGACTACTAATGCAATCGTGTTCGGTAAATATCGTTTCAACTCAATATATTCCTTACGAAAATTAGCATTAAATAAATGGAGCCATTTCATGAGTCTTACCTCCCTTCACAATCTGAATAAACACTTGTTCAAAATCAATGGTTATTCGATCAATACTTTCCACCATCGTTCCTTCCTCTTTCAGAAGATCGAACAACTCGTAGATATCCTGACCATGCTCTAAATTCACTTCCACGATCGTTTCATGAGAGCTTGCTTTATAAGTACTTAAAGGGAATATACTCAACAGTTTATTCTCCTGTTCAGGGCTTAATTGCTCACCTAATTTAATGGAATATGCCCTTGTTTCAAATAACTTAAGTAAATTCTCCACCCTGTCGTCAATCACAACCTCACCTTTGTTAATGATAATGGCACGGTCACACAGCTCCTGAACGACAGGCATATCATGTGAGCTAATAATGATCGTACGTTTCTCTTCCCTCACTATCGTTTTTAGAATATTTCGTAATTCATAACTAACCTCAACATCCAAACCGAGCGTTGGCTCATCCAGCAAGATGACATCCGTATTAGCTAATAACGCCACAGCGATTGCCAGCTTTTGTTGCATCCCCCGAGATAATCCATTAACCAGCTCATTCTCCTTTTCTTTAAGGTTGAATTGCTCTAATAATTTATCTGTCTGATCGGCAATTTGCTTCCGAGAGTACCCCCGGTTACCTGCAAAATATTCTAAATTTTCCCGAACCGTAAGACGCCAATATAAATTCCGGTTCCCTTCTAATACAGCACTAATATGCTCTAGCGCTTTGAGTCTCTTCTTACAAATATCTAAGCCATTAATGGATATAGAACCCCCATCCGATTCTAACAAACCACAGAGCATCTTTATTGTTGATGTTTTCCCAGCACCGTTGGGGCCTAGTAAACCGAGAACCTCTCCACGATTTACATGAAAAGAAACATCACGAACGGCATGTATTTTCTCTTTCGTCTTTCTTTTCTCGTAGACCTTGCTAATCCCCCGTACTTCTATAATTTTCTCCACCTTATAACCATCCTCTCCCGTACGATTTAAAAGAGTGATTCCATTGTTAAATTTATTTTATTTTAGTATCTAAATTTAGATAACTGGCTCCAGATGGATACTTTCTCCGTCTGAGGAATGAGATTTGGGGATGGCGCATGTTTATACAAGTACGACAAAGAGACACAGCTCTTGAGATGTGTCTGGAATCTTATTTTCTTCACGAAAAAAACTAATACTAAGGCTTGCTGAACATTCAAATTTCTCAGTACTAAAAAAGCTGTGTGTTAATAATAAGGGGTGAGATTTTAATAAAAATCGCCCTCTTTCATCTTGCTGATTAGACAAGATAAGGAGAGCGATCTTTTATATTACCATGCACGTTATTATCCGAAAATGCGCTTAATTCCTCTAGCAATTTCGTTCATACAATCCTCTGCTTGTGGGTAAACGCCGATTTTATCCATGAACGCGTGGTCCATTCCATTATATCGGATATACTGTGTATTAACGCCTGCACGTTGTAGTTTTCTAGCGTAGGCTTCACACTCAAGTGTCAAATAATCATACTGTGCAGTAATAATTAACGTGTCAGGCATACCGCTTAAATCTTCTACTAATAAGGGAGAAGTATAGGCGCTTGTTGCAGGAATCTTACCTTGTAAATAAATATTGTCCAGCATAGCCGTCATATCACCCATACCCATTAATAGTCCCTTGATCAGCTCATGATGATTGTTAATCGTGTACTCTTCGATATTCCATTCGAAATCATCCGTTGCTGCCCCAGCCATGTTCACCGTCGGATAAAGCAAAGCCTGGAATTTAATCATACCTGTTCCTAGATCTCTATCCTTCATCGCGCATACTGTTGATAAGTTCCCACCTGCGCTATCGCCACATACTGCGATTTGATTCGGATTTACATTCAGTTCTGCTGCATGCTCATATACCCAGGTAACAGCATCAAAGCAATCGTTTAATCCTGCAGGGAACGGATGCTCAGGTGCAAGGCGGTAATCCACCGAAACAACAACTGCATTTGCTTTCTCAGCAATTGCTTTACAAGGATTCTCCACTACATCCAAAGTACCTCCCAGGAAACCACCACCGTGGAAGAAGACTACCGCCGGGACATTCGAGCCTTCAGCTGGAGAATAGATCCGAACTGGGATAGAGCCCTCTGAACCTTCTATATCTCTCGATTCTGTACGAATATCCGTTGTTGTTACATCTGTATTCGGCGAGCCCATCATTGCACGCATCCCCTGAACCATTGCCATTAAATCGAACTCTCCCTCAGGTGGCTTGCCCATCGCAGCCATCTTTTCAGCACTTTCGATTGTTGTCTGCAAAACACGAGCGTCCATTTCTCCCTCAGCATCTGAATCTGGAAGCTTTTTAATTATCATATCTAGACCTTTGACGTTCTTAACCTCTGTCCGTCTCTCTAGTTCCGCCAACAGATTTTCATATAGATATTTTTCCATGATGTCCTTCATCTCCCTAGTTAAATTCTTAGGTTTAATTAAATAATTCTTATTTAGGCTCCAATTCCCGGGCCTCTACGAGCTTTCAAGTCACTAATCATTTGGGGCTCATCTTTATCTAGCTTATAGAACAGGAATAATAGAATAACAACGACATTCGCAATTAAGGGTAACCATACAAAATTGAATTCAATTGCTAGCAAAGCCGATGGCGCTTGCGCTTGATTCGGTACATATTTCCCTAGCGCTAGAACCCAAGCTGCAATCGCACCCCCGAGCCCCATTCCGAACTTAGCACCAAAACTACTTGCGGCAGATAGTAAGCCCGGTGCCCTTACTCCTGATTTCCATTCTCCATAATCAATCGTGTCAGCAATCATCGCGAACAGTAGACCAAATGCAAAGCCCCCACCAAAATTACTGATTATGACACCCGTTAATGCAAGTGGAACAGACATCATCTGTGCACCTAGATAGATAATGACTTGCCCCACAATACCAATGATCATCCCCGTAAAGACTACATTGCGTTTACCTAATTTCTTACTAAAATAAGGAACTAGTATAATCGCAAGCAACATTAGAACGTTAAGGCCATTAACAAGCGGAATTAAGTCTTCTCTACCTAGGTTATATTTAAAGTAATAAATTGTAGCAGGACCCTTTGCTGTAACTCCGATAAATACGAACAGGCCAGTAGCCAAAAGGATCCACCAAGGTGTGTTCCCTTTAATTGCCTTTATTCCTTCTTTAAAAGGGACGGGACGATTGCCTTCAACTTGAACACGTTCCCTTACATTTTTAAATGTAATCAAGAAAAATACGACTGCTACACCAGCATAGATCATCATCGTTAACATAAAACCCTGTTTTTGATCGCCTTTTCCTAACGCATCAACAAGAGGCAGTGTCGCAATACTGACAAATATAGCTCCTACTTGCGCCAGAATCATACGAACCGATGACACTACCGTTCTTTCCTGTGAATCACTTGACATGCTTGGCAAAATCGAAGTGAGTGGCAAGTTAATACCTGCGTATAAAACATTCAGTAGAATATAGGTAATATACGCGTAAGCCAATTTTCCTGTATCCCCGAAATCCGGCGACAGGAACGCAAGAATTGCAATTGCCGCGAACGGAATCGATAACCAAAGAAACCAGGGTCTGGATTTCCCATATTTCGAAGTCGTGCGGTCAATTAAGACTCCAAATATCGGTCCGTCGAACGCATCAATAATTCTCGCTAAAAGGAATAAGGTTCCTACAGCTGCGACATTCAACCCATATACATCCGTGTAGTAAAACATTAAATATAAGGTAACCGTCTGGAAAATAAGATTAGAAGCCGTATCTCCTAGACCATAACTAATTCTTTCTTTCCATGAAACTTGTTTATTCATACATGTACCCCCTGTAAATATCATGGTAAGGAAGCTTCGACTAACCGTATTGTAATCCCTTACATTTGTGATTATAGACAATTTTCATCCATTCAACTTTCCGTTTCTTAATCAAAAATAGACCAAATTTCGTGATTTTTATAATTAGTAAATTAAGCGCTTTCAATAAAATCATAAAAAAAGGTTGACCCAAATCCATGAAATGGATGCTAGGGTCAGCCTATTAGATTTCATTTAAAAGCACTATGCATCATACACAGGCCATAGTTCATATAATCGAACTTCATGAGGGTTTAATTTACATTTAATATCGAGCGAACTTTGGATATCAATCGTCTTCCTCACTTGATTGGGTACAGCCTTACGATTCAAATAGGCCACTTCATCTGCATCAAGTGAACTTGGAGCACCCATCTCAAGCCATGTATCATAGGCGCTGCCGTGATCCCGATTTATCGTAGTTTGACGAAGCTTGTATACACCACTTGGTATTCCTTGGATCACAAAACTCATCTCTAAATTATTCGTGTCTCTGAAGACGTGATATCGATTCAAAGCGTCAATTCCTAGTGAATCAGACGTACCATACAATCGATCAAAATGACAGTAATGGTAAACCATCAATTGATAGCCTTGCGACGATTTTGTGAGACAATATCCAGCGCCAAGCTCCATTAGGCGATCACCAAGCTTGCCTAACAACTCATAAGCATAATAACCTGGCTTTAGAATTCCATTGCTCGTAACTAAGCCCAATCCACCATGAAAGGGTTCCTCTGCTGGCGGCAGCTCCTCCAGTAAGTCCGTCAAGGACCAGTAAGCTAAGCTCTGCAGTTCATCTAAATTCTCTAGTACATTCTTCACAATATAGGCTGCTTTATAACAGGTATCGTTCGTCAAATCGCGGTGAAATGGTGTTGAATTCCATTCCGTTACTTGAACATCAGGCAGTTGCGAGAGCTTTGCTTTCAGTTTATCTTTTAACAAATGAATCGTTTCATTCAAATAATTATCGTTACTTAAATGTATCCAAGATATTGGTTTATCTACTACTCGCTGCTCTCGTACTGGATAACTGTGGAACGAAATAACATCGGGAATACAATGATTTGTGATACAGAAATCTAAATAATGATCTAACCAAGACTCTTGATATACCGTTTCTGAAAAAAGATCTGGACCCCCCATTTGAAATTTAGGGCAGCTAGCTTTAACAGCTTGATAAGTCTGAATATACATTTCGCCATAATCTTCGAACGCATCTGGCCAAAAAACTTGCAAATCAGGTTCATTCCAGCAAGCAAAATACCAATGCTTCATCTCTTCTTCGCCATAACGGTTTTTGCAGAACAAAAGTAATTGCTCCACGAGCTTTCTCCACTTCCCTATGTCCTTGGGTTTACTCAGATTACTCTTCTTATAGAAGAAAGAAGACTCACTACTCGCTAAATCTTTAGGCATGAAGCCAAACTCAATATAAGGACGAAGTCCAATGCTTCGTATGAAATCTATTAATTGTCCGACATAGAAGAAATTAAAAATCGGATTGCCTTGTGCATCCTCACGATAAACCATCATCTCATCATCAAATATCCCATGAAACCTAATATGACTAAACTGGACCTTTTCCTGAATCAACTTTAAATGCGTTTGCACTTCACTCATTAAAATTTCCTTCGCCTTGCTTATCGTACATATTTTTCGCCAATAAGGTTTAATCAACGTACTCTTACCGGAGAGCTGCACCCTAATTTCTTTTGTGACTACACCTTTATCAAGCGTCTTATCGGCTGTTTGCTGATCAGGTGAAGGCAAATACTTGAACAAAGCCTCATACGCATTCTCACGATCAAAATCCAAGTAAGTTGCATAATCATTTGAAGGCAGGTTCTCATGCTCCTCATATCTTTGCAAATCCTTACGGTATTGAATCGGTGTTATTTTATAAACTTCCTTAAACACCTTGTGAAATGATTTTAAACTCGGAAATCCATGGTCCATAGCAATTTGAGTAATGGAATGATCCGTGTAAGTGATATCTCTGACAGCATGCTTCAATCGAAGCTGATTGACATACTGACTAAAGGACTTCCCCATACTTTTCTGAAAAAAACTAGACAAATATGGAACCGATAAGTGTTCCTGCTCCGCAATATCGAACAAGCTAAGTGATTTCATATAGTTGCCTTGGATGTAGTTCACGATACTTAACATACGCTCTGTGTACTTCGAACCAATTCGACTACTATTATCTTCGCGACTCTCTCTGAATTTCCAAAGCAGTACGTAAATTAGCTCGAATAGTAACGACTTTATTTTGAGCTCATAGCTATAATTTTCTTTGTTATATACCCACATCATTTCGGCTAATAAAGAGCGAATTTCATTAAATTTTTCTTGCTCTTCCTCTCCATATAGAAAGGATTTGCATAGGAACCTAACTTGATCGATATCTGCAAATTCAGTTTTAATAAATGAAATGGGAATCTGCAAGGCAAGCACCAAATTATTCTCATGGGATTGAATGGAATGAATTTCATTGCTGTTGATGATCAAGACATCCTCTTCTTGTAGGGTAAATCTTTTCTTTTCAATATAGACATCGACTTTCCCTTTGAGAACGAACAGTAACTCAATGCTGTCATGCCAGTGGTCCTCCACAAATTGCGCATTATGAAGAAATATATTAATTGGCAAATCATTGTTCATTTGAATGCTTTCATAAATGTAATCCAAAGCCACCGTTCACCTCTCTTCATCCTAGCATTATACTCCGCAAATACATTTTTATATAATAGCTTTTATTAATTTGGATACATAAGTACATCTCCCATTCAAACGAAACACGAAAAAATAAGCCTTAATTTTGCTTAAAAAATGGATATTTTGAATTTAAGGCCCTCGATATAATTACAATGTTAACGCTTTCAAAATAGATAGTAAAGGGGATATGTATATGAACAAGAGTTTATCTAAGTTATTTACTGTCATGATGGCTTTCTTTGTTTTAAGTTCATTTAGTGTAGGCAATGTC
Organism: Paenibacillus sp. B2(2019); assembly: GCF_008370385.1. Taxonomy (NCBI): domain Bacteria; kingdom Bacillati; phylum Bacillota; class Bacilli; order Caryophanales; family Paenibacillaceae; genus Paenibacillus; species Paenibacillus sp. B2(2019). The sequence continues at coordinate 115,712 of NZ_VTZR01000024.1, read as the reverse complement.
GGTGCAAATGCAGATAATACCGCTAAAAAGGAAGATCAAGATCAAGGGATTACTTTCTATCTGGTACGGCATGGAGAAACGATATTTAATGTACAAGAACGTATGCAAGGGTTCTCCGACTCTCCTCTAACAGAGAAAGGAATTGAAGTAGCCGAGAATCTAGGCAGAGGCTTGAAGAACATTCCGTTCGTTGCCGCGTACAGCAGTACGAGCGAACGGGCAAGCGACACGGCCGATATCGTTCTTGAAGGCCGCAATCTCAAGCTGATCAAAGACAAGCGGTTGAGAGAAATCAATTTCGGTGACTTGGAAGGCGCTTATCAAGCAGATGTTATGAAGCATACAAATGTTGCTTCGTTCCAGAAACTCGATTACACCTCGGTGAACGGCGAGAATATGCAAGGCGTGTTCGAGCGGGCTAAAGCATCGCTGGATCAAATTGTTGAAGCAAACAAAACAAAAGGCGGGAATGTGCTTGTCGTTTCGCATGGCATCACCATTCTCGATTTGGTCATGGGTCTCGACCCGAAAGCCTGGGATATGAGCAAGGGCGGCTTGCCGAATTCCAGCGTAACGAAGATTCAGTGGAAAGACGGCAAATACACGGTGCAAAAAGTCGGCGATCAGAGCTATGCGGAAAACGGCCAAAATAAGCTCACGTTCTACTTCGTTCGTCACGGCGAAACGCTGTTTAACGTGCAAAAACGGATGCAGGGCTTCTCGGATGCTCCGCTCACGGAAGAAGGCATCAAGGTAGCCGAGGATCTGGCACGAGGCTTGCATGACATTCCGTTCAGCGCAGCATACAGCAGCTCGAGCGGACGTGCGGTAGATACGGCCGATACCATTTTGGAAGGCCGAAACATGATTCTGAAAACGGATAAGCGCTTGAGAGAAATGAACTTCGGTGACTTGGAAGGCGCTTATCAAGCAGATATTATGAAGAATTCAAACGTTGCTTCATTCCAGAAACTCGATTACACCTCAGTGAACGGAGAAAACATGGCTCAGGTTTTTGCCCGGATGAAAGCGGCAGTAGACCAGATCATTGCCGATAACCAAGGGTCGAAAAAGAATATCATAGTCGTTTCCCACGGCATCACCATTTTGGATTTGGTCATGGGGCTTGACCCTAAAGCCTGGGATATGAGCAAAGGCGGTTTGCCGAATTCCAGCGTAACGATCGTGGAATGGGAGAACGGCAAGTTTACGGTAGGAAAAGTTGGCGACACCAGCTATTTGGAAAAGGGCAAGGCACTTTCACATTAAGAAGTAGAACTGGTGCACACCTGTGTGCATAAGACAGGTGTGCACCAAATTAAAGGGAGGGGGCAGCAAGACTGCCCCCTCCCTTTACCCTTCCATCTTTTTGGGCATATTAGTAATGGCAGTTGTTATTCCAACAGTTATCTTTTAATTCGTTAGGAGAATATAAAATGAAAAGATTAGATAATAAAGTGGCTATTATTACAGGTGGGGCTTCCGGTATTGGTGAAAGCATGGCAGATCTGTTTGCTCAAGAAGGCGCTATCGTTATTGCCGCAGATATCAATGAGGCAGCGCTAGAGAAAGTAAACCAGAAACAGAATGTTTATGGAATGAAATTGAATGTTGCCTCAGATGAGGATTGGAAAGTGCTGGCAAAGGAAGTACATGATCGTTTTGGTAAGATTGATATTCTTGTCAATAACGCAGGCATCTCTTCTGAAAAGCCATTTGATCAAATCGATATTGAGGATTGGCAGAAAATCAATTCCATCAATGGCTATGGCCCGTTCGCTGGGATTAAACATATCGCGCCTTATATGGCAGCTCAAAAGAAAGGTTCGATCATCAATATTTCTTCTTATACAGCTCTGATCGGTCAAGGCTTTAATCACTACTCGGCATCCAAAGGCGCAGTTCGCGCATTATCTAAAGCGGCTGCTACAACCTTCGGCCGTCAAGGCGTACGGGTAAACACTCTATTCCCTGGAATTATTGAAACGCCAATGACTCAAGCTTTAAGTACTTCAAAGGACTTGCTAGACCGATTGATTCAGGCAACACCTTTGCAGCGTTTGGGTCAAGCCATCGATATTGCCCAAGCGGCGCTGTTTCTGGCAACAGATGAATCTTCGTACATTACAGGTTCGGAAATAGTCATCGATGGAGGATTCTCAGCTCAATAACGATAATGACAGCCCTCAAGTTAAATGAGGGCTGTCATTTTTTCATTACAAGGCCATTAGAAGATCCATATGAGTAAGAAAATAACTGCAATTATTGCCACCACGATGAACAGATTGGTTACCTCGCTCCAAAATCCAGGAACACCTTGTGTGTGATATTTTTGCGCATTGACATCATGGTTTGCTTTATGACCGCCAGGGTCCGTCACATTTGGATTAGGTCCTGGATCAAAAAAGTCAGACATAGAAATCAACACCTTTCTCGATTATAAACATATTATACCAGTTAATTCCCTTTTTAAAAATAATCTCCTTTGCTCAATTCATTTGAGAATAAAAATAAGGTAAGTGTTTCTTTGATAGAGCTTTTTCGATTAGTTCTTGATCGTAGCCATATTTTTGCAATGCAGTAATAATCGCTTGTGTCCTGTCTGATCGTTGTCTTCTTAAATTAGATTCTAGCTGTATTTCTAGAGGAGCCGTAGGAATAGTGTACCGTCCGATTGTCACATTCCTAAAATGATTCCAAATGAATTGTCCACCTTCCCATATCCCATCACCGTCCATAGAATCAGGAATTCCCGCTGAATTGGAGATATGAACAACTTCCACTTTAAACCCATCGATGATCCAACTCCCCTTTGTCCATGAGAAGCCCGAAGAAAAGGTCTGAGTGTATGTAGGTTCTTCTAAAGAGGATAACCAGTTCTCCCCATGAGGGAATTCACATTTATCCAGCAAGGAATATTCCTTCAGAAGTTCTGCAAATTGTGCAATCCCTTCTTTATTTTTTGTATAAATATCAACGTCTCCCGGAGTCATTTCACAGCCCTGTAAAACCGAACCCACCGAGCCCACCAAGATCCATTCTAATTTCGAATTCACTTCCGATGAAAAATAAAGCTCACATACCTTTGACAATGCTGTTTCCCAGCTATTCATAATTCCACCCCAAATTGACTAGTAAGTTCGAGTACATGAAACCTTAATAACCTCAGATGCGTTAAAGAACTATACAAATTCACAGGAGGTTTTTAAATGAGATACAGTGCTGCAGGCGCGCGAATAACCTGTCCTTGTTGTCAAAACGATACCTTTCATCTGGATTATAAACTGCTTAACACAAGCGGAGCATCCTTTCTAGGATTTGACTGGGCGAATAAAAACGCTGCTATACTTATTTGTAAGAGATGCACCCATATCTCATGGTTTATGGAAGAACCAACATCAGATAATTAAACACTACCAGATTTTTCTACATCTTCATTATAAAATATTTCTATAGACTATGCGTCCTTGAACTGGATGCAATTGTTCTTTTGCATCCAGTTAAATACCTCTAGATACCCATCCCCAATTGTCTTAAACCTCTTTGGATAACGATCCGAAATATTCTACAACTACCTCACGAAATTCCAAAGCAGCCCGAGAAATGTACCGACTCTTGTGCCATATTAGAGCAATTTCCCGTACCAATTCGTGATTCTCTATTTGGAGATATTTGATGTCTTCCCGTGAATTTCTTGCTGTACTTGGTATGAAGGCAAGACCAATCTCAGCTTCCACAAGAGTGATTAACCTTGCAGGTTCATCCCCCTCATACACATATTTAGGCGTAAATCCAACCGATTGGCACACAGAGTCTATTAAATCCCGAGTTCCATAACCACTCTTAACCCCGACGAACCATTCATCTCTCAGCTCTATCAAAGATACGCTGCTTCGATCTGCCAACCGATGCCCCTTAGGAACCGCTACAAGGATTGGGTCGATAAATACGACTTGGCATTCGATGTCGTCCCCTTCTAAAGGGGGTGAGGACAAGCAGAAATCCACCTCTCCTTTATTCAAAAGTGTAACCATTTCCTTCGTAGTCAGCATCTGCACATGAAATTGAATATCAGGTCGCTTTTTTCGAAACTCGCGAAGGATATTGGGTAATGTACTGGCGGTGGTCACTGCTAATTCAAGCGTGTTATGTTCCGGGTGAGATAAATCACTAAGCTCCTGCTTCCCCTGCTCCAATTCAAACAAAGCTCTTTCTGCACGGCGAAGGAATCTGCTTCCGAACTCATTCAGACGCAGGTTCCGCCCTACTCGATCGAATAAAGGGACTCCTAGATCCTCCTCCAAGCGCTGTATTGTTTTGCTAAGTGATGATTGAGTAACGTGCAGATTTCGCGCAGCTTCAGTCACATGTTCCAACCGAGCTACCGCGAGAAAATATTGCAGCTGTAGAAGTTCCATTTCGCACCCCATTCATTCCTTTAAGTCAATGAGAATATAACATAAAATGCGTTGGAATGAATAATTAAAATCAAGTAGGATGACATTATTACGCTTTAGGGGGACCCAAAATGAGTGCTCGGAATTGGTGGTTAATGATTTCAGTGGGTCTAGGGATACTATTGAACCCATTAAATTCTTCAATGGTTTCTGTTGCTATTCCAAGATTGCAAAATGTATTCCAACTTGACTATACAGGTGTTTCCTGGATTATTTTTTCTTTCTACATTGCTAGTAGCATCGCTCAACCCGTCATGGGAAAGGCCAGCGATTTATTTGGTAGGAGGAAGATATTTCTTACCGGGCTTGTAGTAGCCTTCATTGCCTCATTATTAGCTCCATTCGCACCAAGCTTCGCGTGGCTCCTCGTGTTCCGCATTGTGCAAGCCATTGGAACAAGCATGATGGTTGCCGTTGGGATGGCTATAGTGCGAATTCATGTAACGGAAAGACAAGCGACAGCGCTGTCTGTTTTGTCCATCTTCCTATCTGGTGCGGCAGCCATTGGACCCTTTATTGGAGGGGTTATCATACACTGGTGGGGCTGGCCCGCTATCTTTTTCGTCAATATTCCATTTGTGGTAGTGAGCTTTCTATTGTCTTGGAGAAATATCCCTAAGGAAAACTCGTCATTAACCGTTGCACCGGGCATGTCTCTTCGCAAATGGTTCGTTTGGATAGATGGATCAGGGATTCTGCTCTTCACAATGGGTCTGGTTGCCCTGCTCATTGGATTGCTCTCAGCAAAATCATCCGGGCACATTGCTTTAGGAAATGTCATTGTTTCACTGATAGGACTCGCTCTGCTAGGGGTGTTCGTACGACATGAGTTAAAAGCGACTTCGCCTTTTATCCCTTTACGCACATTTGCTAAATATCCTGCAATGACATGGGTTAATGTGGAATTCATGCTCGTTAATGTACTCTTTTACTCACTCTTTTTCGGAGTTCCGTCCTACTTGCAAATGGTTCGCCATGTCAGCGAGTATCAAACAGGGATACTTATGCTAACCTTAGGCCTATGCTCTTTAGTTACTTCTCCAATAGCAGGACGATGGATCGATAAATCCGGACCAGGACCGGCACTACTAGTGTCTGCAATATTGATGACTGCGGGATCGGTATGGCTCGTGACATTGAATCAATCTTCACCGGTTATTAGCGTGTGCCTGGCTTTGGCTGCATTCGGGATTAGCAATGGGTTGAATAATGTAGGTATGCAAGCAGCTTTATTCCAAAGTTCACCCAAGGAAATGATCGGCGTAGCATCCGGTTTATTTAATACTTCAAGATATTTGGGAACCATTCTCTCTTCCTTGTTGATAGGCATCGTAATGAGAGGCAAGTTCAGCTTTGAGGGATTTCAAGTACTTGGGATTATTCTCACGATCATTGCATTGTCTTTGGTATTCATGAGTCGGCGGCGCCGGAAGTCAGGGGAGTTGCAGGAATTGTGAAGAGTCTATTAAATAAATCTTAACTACGATACATTTGGAAGCTTCTCCATCCCTCTGTTTCTGTGAATAAATAATCGGGCGGGGGATAGCAAGTAGACAACACTAATCAATCCAAACAAACAGGCACTGACTTGAAAAGGCAGCAATTGATTTCCTGAGCTTCCCAGCCAGCCTCCAATTAGCGGACCAATAACCACCCCTAAACCCTCTATGGAAAACAATAGTCCCCAGCTGATCCCTACAGAATCTTCGGGAATGTAACTGGCCATTAAAGCATTCCAAGAGGGAAGCAAAGCAGCATAAGCACACCCTAGCAGAAGCGAGAGCCCAATGGCGGCGGAGAAGGAATTAATAGAAGTTAAGCCGAACAAGGCAACCGCAAATACGCCGAACCCAATGACAAGGAACCACTTCCCTCCGACTTGATCAAACCATTTTCCCATGGGCACAAGAAATAGAACTACGCCTGCTCCTCCCATAAATAACACGATAGACAGCTGAGAATGGGAAAGACCCAGATGCGAAATAGCAAAGCTTGTTAGAAAAGGGACTAGTATCCCACCCGCTGTAGTCTGCAGCAGCATGCCAGGGACCAGAAATCCTCCCTTTTTCACTTTGTTCCATAGAGATACAAACTGCTCACCTACGGATATATTCACACTCTGCACTGAGACCTTGTTCATCTTTACAAGACCTACCATGATCCAGCCCGCTACGAAAAATAATCCAATGACAGCAAGGGACAGTGACAGCCCACCACCAATTAATAAATTCATCATTACGGGACCCAGACCTAGACCAGCCATCCAGTATACGTACAAGGTTCCCATCTGTTGTGCTCGTTTTTCCTCTGATACCTGGCTCATACATAGGATCCAGATCGGTGAGAATCCAGCACCCAAGCAAGCAGAGGCTACAATAAGCATCCACGGACTATGCGTTGTCATCATCAATAACAGTCCAACGAACCCAAGAAAGAACCCTCCATGAAGCACGGTACGCCCAGGATATCTATCCAAGAGATAGCCGATGAAGCTTTTGATCAAGCTGTCCGTTAAATAGTGTACGGAGACCGCAATGCCAACTACTGACGTTGTAAGCCCCCAGCTCGTCAATATATAAATGGGTAAGAACGTGATTAGGACAGCCCCTCTTATCCACTCTATAAAAAAGAGAATCATTGCGAGGCGGGTAAACGTCTGCTGTTGTCTTTCTTTGTTCCTAATAATATCCATGAATCGTCTTCGCCTGCCCTTCAACAAGCATGGATTTTGCTGCGGGAACAGAGGGCTGACGCAAATTAATAGCCTCTAAAGCTTCAGTAACGATAGCATCCGAGGCTGATTTCCGCGAAAAGACCTTCATATGCCGTTCCCTTTCATCTCTGTACGCCATATGCTCCAATCGCTGGAGCTGCTCTACTAACTGCTCCTCATTTCGTGCAATCTCTATCAAATGCTGCCCAGATAACCATTCTGCATTACCTGCCTCCTGACCCGGGAGTGGTCGATAGACGATAACTGGAAGTGTTTGAGCCATCGCCTCAGTCAAGGTAATCCCGCCAGCCTTGGTCAATAGACAGGAAGCTATGCACATCAGTTCCTGCATTTCTTCGGTATATCCCAAAATGTGAACTCGAGGGTTCTCTTGAAAAAGCTCCCCCGTAGCTTCTCGAAGCTTATGATTATTCCCGCACAATACGATGACATCGAAGCTTGATTGAAGCAGTACTCGTTTTATTAAACCGCCAATGTCACTTAATACGCCGTAAGCTCCTGCCGCTAGTAATAGATATTGACGATTTCCGTTTAACCCATGTTTGCGCAAAAGCGCTTCACGATCCTGAGACTGTTCAAAAGCCTCGCGAATGGGAATCCCACTGACCACAAGCTTCTCTTCAGCGATCCCTGCTGACATCAGAGTCGCCTTCATGCTTTCTGAAGCGATAAAATATTTCGTCGTTCGTGGGTGAAGCCACCTGCCATGAACTACATAATCCGTCATAACCGTGAACAGAGGTATTCGACTTCCTGTTGTTGAAGCAAGTTCAGCAGCAGCCAAATAAGGAAAGGTATGAATAATAATATCCGGCTGTATCTCGTCGATGATCCTTTGTACTTTTCGCTTGCCCATAGAATGGATGAGTCTACCCATGAACTGCTCTGGTCTCATCTTGCTCGTCATTGTGTACAAGAATCCATAAAATTCTTGCGTATACCCCGTGTTGTTTAAATAGAACCTTCGGGATAGCTCATTCAAGGTAGGGTGGACTGCAGCGAATAGATCCAGAGTTGTAATCCGACTAATCCCCCGACGTCTAAATGAATGTTCGATGGCCTCAGCCACTTTCATATGCCCGTCCCCAAATGCCGACGTAACAATAAGTACTTTAGGATCTGTGTTCATGACAAAGCTCCTTTTTCTCACGGCCTCCTTTAACTTTAACTCTGAATCGTAAACTGATAGTGAAGGGATTCTTAACTGAATATTAATTTCAATATTTTCTAAAGAGAGACCTCGTCGCAGCCAGTTTTTGCCCACAAAAAAACGATGACCTATGTCAAATAGCCAATAGTCATCGTTGTTGTACGCTTACTATGATTAAATACTACCTCTCGTGCACAATAATCCCTTTAGAAACACGCAGTTTCGGATATTCGCCCATGATTTCCGGTATATCTTTCAGCGAAAACTGATGGCTAATGAACGACTCAATCTGAACGATCCCCTTCTCAATTAACGCAATCGATTCCTCATGGGTATATGGATTAATGAAAGAACCCATGATGTTCAACTCTTTTGTAAAAATTTCAAATGGTGAAACTTGAATCAACGTGTCGGGAGAAGCAACACCGAACATTAATACTTGTCCACCCTTACGTGGTGCCTTAACCGCTAACTCCATGGAATCCGCCCGGCCTACACATTCGATCACAATATCAAATTGATGATGGAGAGCTTCCATCACACCTTCTGCTGCAGGAGATACGGCTTCATCCGCACCTAATTCGACTAATCGGTCATGTTTGAACACTTCTGGCTCACTGACAATAATCCCTTTAACACCCGCAGCCTTGACGAGCTGCAAGAACAATTGACCAATAAAACCTCCGCCGATAATCAGGACTTGGTGTGCCTTACGGATATCCAGCTTCTTATAACCGTGAAGTACACAACCTAAAGGTTCAATCATCGCCCCTTCGATCCAGCTCATTTCATCAGGTAGCAAGTAACAGTTCGCTACAGGAACAACACAATACTCGCCCATGCCACCGTCACGAGTCACTCCAACAGCCTGCAAGTTATCGCATAAATGTACTTTTCCATTCCGGCAAAAATAACAGTTTCCACAATAGATGTTCGGATCAACCGATACACGGTCCCCCACTTGTAAGGTCGTAACCTCATCACCCACAGCCACTATTTCGCCCGCAAGCTCATGTCCTAACACAATCGGAGCTGTCACCTCCGCAGACCCTGGGTATCCATGATAAATATGCTGATCTGTACCACAGATCCCGCAGCATTTCACACGAAGTTTAACTTCTTTGGAGCCAACAGCCGGAGCTTCCCAGTCCTTAAATTCAATATGCTTAGTTCCTTGAAATACAGCCGCCTTCATCTTAACTCATCTCCTTAAATCCAAGTTTTTGTTAACCCGCATCATTCATTGCCGTTACACGTAAAGTCTCCCAAGGCAGTGCCCCGGCATCCACATGATGCACACGAACCGTCTTCTCCTCACCCGGAATCAGATCAAAGAAATTATCGTCCATAATCACCCAGGGTGCATCTAGTTCGATCATTACCATCCGGGCAACGCAATCTGAGATCAAGTGGATATGTCCTTTCGCTTCATCCACGGAGATCTGAACATGTGCGGGTTGATAATCCATATCCTTATAGTCTCTTAAATAGAGTACATAATCTTCTGTTACCCGTTTCTTCGAACGAAGTACGACCACAACCTCGCCAGCGCTATGTTGCTGCAGTACCTCAGCTTCAGTTAACTTGGCAAAATTAACTTTACTGTTCGAATCAACGGTAACGTCGAATGCACGCTGATATACAATTGTACCATCCATCCGATAGATCGTTAATTCCGCCTCATCCTGATAAACTTCGCGGCGATCATTGAGAGCCCATAGCTGCAGCTGTCCATTCGGATCATGATCCACACATAAGAGTACCGGTGCAAAGAATTTACGCGCATAGTGGTAGCTCGCCTTTGGTAAACCATAATAATCGATAACAGACCAGCTTGTTCCTGGCCAGCAATCATTGAACTGCCAGAATAAAGCCCCGCTTGTATCCGGCTTATTACGGCGGTAATGCTCAATGCCATACCTCAATCCCTCTGCCTGGGTCAGCATGGAGAATTGAATATATTCATTGATATCCTTCGGAACTCCTGTATAACCTTCCATGAGCATAATGCCCTTAGGATAATGGACATCTTTATTACGATACTTCATTTCATCGCTATCCCAATAGAACTGATTGTCCGGCATGTTCTTTGCTAAGGTGTAACGATTGGAAGCGGCATGCAGCCCGAATTCACTGGCGAATTTCGTGAAGTCTGACTTGAATCGTTTGAACGATATCCCTTCAACACTATAATCCTGTGTCTGCGGTTCACCAAACTGACGCGGCTCATTATTCCCATGCCAGACTTGCCAGTTATGGGTATCGCCCACATCACGTGAATTGTGATCATTGCCGCCAAAAGGCGAGCTAGGCCAAAACGTTCGTGTGGGATCGAGTTGCTCTAGTACTGCGGGCATGAGCTCATGATAAATTTTTTCTCCATAAAAGGGATGTGTGATCTCGCCGTTAGAGGACAGTGCCTCATACAACCAATCATTCTCGTTATTCCCACACCATAGAGCAAGGCTCGTACGACTGCGAAGACGTTTGACGACCTGCTCAATTTCGCGGTGAACATTATTCATGAAATTACGATTGTAATCTGGATACAATGCACAAGCGAACATGAAGTCCTGCCAGATTAAAATTCCTAACCGATCACATTCATCAAAGAAAATATCCCGCTCATAAATGCCTCCACCCCAAGCGCGAATCATATTCATATTGGCATCCTTGGCCATCTGAAGCAGATGTGTATAGCGGCTATCTGGCACGGTCGCAATAAAGCTATCAATAGGGATCCAATTTGCACCTTTAGCAAAAACTTTTACGCCGTTCAATACAAAAGTGAAAGCATGGCGCCCTTCTTCATCCAGCTGCATCAATTCGATCTTTCGAATCCCAAATGGCTGCTCATAGGTATCTATTAGCTCCCCATCAGCAAATAACGTAACGCGTAGATGATATAAGAAAGGCGTTCCTAGATCATGGGTCCACCATAACTTTGGATCCATCACCTGCAAGGTAACTGAATGATGAAGCGTACGCGCTGTAATCGCCCCGTCAACTGTAATCCCTGAAGCTCTGTCCAAAGCGACATTAGCTTCCGCAACACGCTCCGTCCCGTCCAATAATTCCACACGCGCCGTATACGAACATCCGCGATCAAAAGCATGTGCGCATAAATCCACATCAACAACACCTACTTGACCCTCTATCGAAGTTGTACGGGCAAACACATGATCTAAATGTGCATGACGCCGTTTGATCAGCTGTACCTCTTTCCATATGCCTGCACAGACCAGACGCGGACCCCAGTCCCAGCCAAAATGACTCTGCGCTTTACGTGTCCAAATCCGCTTCTTACTATAGCCCGACCAATAATATTGGACTTTATCGCCTGCGTGTACATGAATAGGATCAAATTTTACGGCAAGCGTATTTTTCCCTTTATTTAATTCACGGGTTACATCAAATGAATGGCTAATGAACATATTATCTGTTGATCCAAGCTCCACACCGTTGAGATATACGGTTGCATAGGTATCTAACCCTTCGAATAACAGCTCCATCTTCTCACCAGGTTTAAGATCCGAATCGTATGAAAAGACCGTACGATACCACCATACCTTTTCTTCAATCCAACGGCATTTCTGATCATGGTGGCCAAAGAAAGGATCATCAATAATGCCTTTCTCTCGAAGCGTCGTATGGATGTCACCGGGCACTGAGGTGGTCATCCAGAAATAATCAATAAACTCTGGCGATGCAACTTCAAGATCCCGGGCTTCCCCCACATGAAAATCACGAAGTTTCCAGTTTTCAGTTAATTTAATGTTCATTCTCTTCATCCTCTCCCCCAAATTAAAACGCCAAAACCACTTCGGTTTTGACGTTGTATTGTTATACGTATATCAAGCTATCTAAAATTTCTTGTACACTAAGTTCTGCGCAAGCCATTGATGTATCCGCGACTCCGTAATACATTTTAACAACATCGCCTTCCACGAGTGCACCGCAAGAGAATACAACATCGCCGAAGAATCCGTTCTTCTCATAATCCGCTTCCGGCTCCATGATAGGAGCATTAGAGCGCGCAATCACCTTCGAGGGGTCATTTAGATCTAACAAAACTGCTCCCATGCAATAACGATGTTCCAGCGTGGCTCCATGATACAGCTCCAGCCAGCCTTTCTCGGTCTTGAATGGAACCGCACCACCGCCAATCCGGCCGCTATCCCACATCCCCTCACGCAAACCGATCAGATGCTTATGGTTACCCCAATATAATAAGTTGTCCGATTCTGCGATCCATATTTCCGGATCTCCCGTACTTTTTGTTGTTGGACGGTGCAATGCATAATATTTGCCGTTAATTTTCTCTGGGAAAATCAATACGTCTTTATTATCCGGCCCAAAGATCATGCCGTGGTGAGTTACATTCACGAAATCTTTGGTTGATACCAGCGATTCTCCAACGCCCACAGGGGAGACTGCCGAGAAATAAATATAGTAGGTATCCCCAATTTGGGTTACCCGAGGATCTTCTACCCCGAAGGTCTCCAGTGAATTGGAAGGGTAAACAAATGGCTTCTCATCCACTGTAAAATGATGTCCATCCTTACTTCGAGCGATTCGGATATAAGATAATGAAGTCAAGTACTGAAATGTAGCACTAGCGGATTTATTTTTGATCACACGCGGATCAGAGAAGTCGAAGCGCTCATCATCTGTATTCAGATCCAAAATATCCAATTCATTGGTCTCCGGATTATAAATCGGAGCTTTCACAATTTTTGGATCCTTGCTAATTGGGCGTTCTGCTACACGGAGAAACATTAATATTTCACCATTATAGCTAGCAATACCGGCATTAAATGCACCAATCACTTCAAAGTCATCGTGATACGGCTTAACGTCCGCCGGTGTAATAAGTGGATTTTGTTCATAACGATAGATTTTCATGTTGTAATAACTCCCTTAACCAAATGGATTTCATACTTATAAAATTTCAAATTGAGCAAAAGGATCAGGGATTGTTGCTCGTTGTGCTTCCGCATCGCTGATTCCTGCATATATATTAGCTGTACCGTCCTCATGACGTACGAGCCCGCCGCTGAACACAACATCCTCCAAATCAGGACGTTTGGCAACGCCTGGCAAGAACTGATTGCGTACAGCGATTAATTGAATATCCGAGTACTCACCTGTTGCCGGATCGATAGCGAATACCATCGGGTAATAGTGACGATCGCCCGAATCATCAAAAGATGCGATATGCCCAAGAACACCGAGCAGTCCGTTCTTTAGCAAGTGTGCTTCATTCGCACCGCCCCACTCTTCATCAACAAACTGTCCATCCAATAACGGTGTTTCTTCGATCAATGGAATGGATAACGCTTCTAACGATGCAATGCGGGTAAAGCCGATTTTACCGCGTCCTCCTTTATCTCCTTGAGGGCGGGTCAGTACTCCGATGCTATCTTTCAGATCCACTAGGCGCAGATCTTTCATGCCATCCGGTCCTTTAAAGAATGGTTCTAAGCTCGCGATGTTCTTCCCGCGGTAAAATACTGTACGCCACATTAAGGCATCAGCCTTTACCGGATGTGGATAAATTTGAACGCCTCCAACTATCAATTCGCCATTAATTTTCGTGAAAAAAGGATCTTGAAGTTCAAGGGTAGGCGCTCCTTCACGGGGTACCCATTGTCCATCACGTTCGACAAAAAAAACGACATCGGAATGCTCGCTGTCACGGGATTCAACCCGACCCGCAATCACCCACTCACCCTCATCTTGGAATGGAGCTGTAATATTGTAGACATCTTTATGATCTACACCTGTGAATGTTAATTTCTGTGTATTGGTTACGGATACGTCTTTCATCGCGTATTCCATGAGCAGTTGTTCACATGTCTTCACAGCATTCTTGAGCAGTTTCATAATAATAAAGTTCCTCTCTAGTCAAATAATAGCGGGGCACGCATCCATATTGCGGCTTCATTCGGCAACAGACTTACCAAGTCTGTACCGCTCACTATGTCTCGGCGGCTTGATAATATATTAGTTGCTTGCCCATCCAGCAGCTCACTAGGATCAATCTGTATGCTCTGATTATCGTAATTCAAGGCTACGAGCGCTCTGGTATTGGTTTCTTTCAATGTTCTTACATATAAAATAAGATTGCCTCTGCGTTCCAGTACGTCATAATCCCCGAATTGAAATACATCCTGTGTATTGCGCAAGTGGAGAAGCTTTTTATAATAATGTAATAATGAATTCGGTTGATTGCATTCGGACTCCACGTTTAATTGCTGATAATTTGGGCCCATGCCAATCCATGGTGTTCCTGACGTAAACCCGCCATGTGGACTTGCGTTCCATTGCATTGGTGAGCGAGACGCATCTCTTCCCTTTGCATTCGCAATTTTCAGGGCTTCCGTTGGCGTTATCCCCCGCTGTAGTGCGATTTCATATGCCTTCAATCCTTGGATGTCCCGCATATCTTCCAGCTTATGGGCTACGAAATTCCGCATCCCAATCTCTTCACCGAAATATAAGAAGGGTACCCCTTTTGCGGTCAAGGCCAACGTTGCCATAAGGCGGGCCCGTTCTTCCTCAATCTCCGCGTCCCCTTCACCAAAACGCGAAATTACGCGGTCCATATCATGACTACCGAAGAATAACGTTGGAATCTGATCTGCATTGTGCACCTTCTCCATCGTCTTAAGCTCGGCGAACAAATTCTCTGGACTAAATTCCTTCTGGCTTCCCAGATTAAAATTAAAGACCACATCAAACTTACCCGTTCCGCTGTAACGCTTCAGCATGTCCATATCTTCAGAGCCGACTTCACCTACCATGAACATTCCGCTATGCGCATGAACAAACCCGCTAATTTCCTCGATGGCATCCATAATTCCATCTTGATTCTGATCATGTACATGCTTCTGCTCACCCGTTACTTCATCCATTGGGTTATCCGGGAATTGATCGGACACCGATAAGAAGTTGATAACATCTAACCGGAAGCCACTTACGCCTTTGCCCAGCCAATAAGCCATAACATCCTTCATCGCTTCTTTAACTTCGGGATTCGCCCAGTTCAAATCGACCTGTTCTTTCGCAAACCCATGATAGTAATACTGTTCTGTTGCAGCATCCCATTCCCACGCGGTTCCACCAAAAAACGATTCCCAGTTATTAGGTACGCCGCCGTTCACAGCGTCCTTCCAAATGTACCAATCCCGCTTCGGGTTCGTCCTTGAAGATCGGGATTCCTTGAACCATGCATGCTCTGAAGACGTATGATTCAGGACAAGATCGGCAATCACTCTGATCCCGCGAGCCTTCGCTTCCTGAATAAACCGTTCGAAATCTTCCATCGTTCCAAAGTCTGGATCAATCTGACAATAATCTGCAATGTCATACCCGTTATCTACTTTTGGAGACTTATAGAACGGCGTTAGCCAAATCCCTCCGGTGCCAAGTTCCCGCAAATAATCCAGCTTGGAAGTAAGACCGCCGAAATCACCAATCCCATCCCCGTTACTATCACAGAAGCTTGGCATATACACTTCATAGAATACCGTCCCTTTCCACCACGGCTGTTCCAACCGATAACCCCTCCTGCGCAGACCTATTTCAAGTTAAATTGCATGCCTTCCTGGAACTTCTTGCCGAAAATAATGAACAAAATAATGATTGGCAAGGTGAGCATCACTGCACCGGCATACATCGGACCCGGATACGATTGATACGGACCGAACATCTGAGATAATAAAACGTTCAATGTTAACATGCCGTCACTTCGGACGACGATCATATCCCATAGGAGTTCTGTCCAGCGTTCCATTAGCAGGAATAGGAATACAACGGTCGTAATGGACTTCGACATCGGCATCATAATCTTATACAGGATTTTGAAATCGGATGCCCCATCCAGCTTGGCGGCTTCAATGAAGGCATCGGGTACCGCCTTAAAGAAGTTGGTGTACATGAAGATCCCCCATAAACTCATCGCCTTGGGAATAATAAGCGCCCAATACGTATCGAACAGTCCTACTTTTTGAATAATCAAAAAGTTAGGGATGATCAGAATGATTGCCGGAAAGAACATATGAAACAACACAAAGTTGTTAATAGAGTCTCTCCCGCGGAATTTCAGCTTCGCCAACGCATAAGCGACCATAATCGCGAACATCATCATTAAGGCTGTAGATATCAGGGAAACGAACACACTGTTAAAGAAGGCGTGAATCCATGGTCTTGTAATCCCGGTCTCACCACCTGTAAAGAGCCATTGATACGAGCGCAGCGTAAATTTCGTCGGTATAAGCTTCCGGTCTACCTGTGACCAATCTGCAAGTGAGTTCAATACCATATATAAATAGGGGAATACCATAATCACGAGCAGTACGATCGCAATCAGATAGCGGATCGACAGCCGGAGCTTGATGTTTGAATTAGACCCAACCATTGCGCTTACCCCACATTTCCAGAATTTTTCGGATTACGAATATAGATATAAATGTCGCAACCGCAGCCATAATCGCGATAGCTGATGCGTAACCTGCCTGCAGGTTCTTAAATGCCTGACTGTATATTTCCATTTGCCATGTATTCGTTGCATAGTTCGGTCCGCCGCCTGTTAATTGGTAGACCTCAGTAAAGATACCGAATGTTGCACCAAAGGATAAAATTAAGGTTGTATAAATCGCAGGGTAAAGCAAAGGCAAGGTAATTTTCCAGAACCTTTGGCTGTCCTTCACGCCATCAATTGCCGCTGCTTCATATACTTCCTGATCAATGCTTTCTAAACCTGAAGTAAGAATTAACGCATAGTAACCTGTAAATTTCCAAGCCATAATCATCGCAACGACGAACAATGCCGAGAAAGATCCCCCGAGCCAGTCAATATCAAGACCTAACCGATCCCTTAGAAACGTCTGAACAGGACTTGTATGTGACAAAAAACCTTTTACAATAAGGGATGCAACAACCCCTGAGGATAGGTAAGGCAAGAAGAATCCAATAAGAAATACGGTTTTTAATTTAGGTAAGCCTTTTACAATTACCGCTACAAAAAGCGACATGGCTGTGACAATCGGTACAAATACGATCATAAATTTGTACGTTACCCAAAATGCCGATCTTACCCCTGGTGTGCCTAATGCTTTGGTAAAGTTCTTGAATCCTACAAAATCATAAGTTGGTGAAATCAAGTCCCAGTTAGTAAAAGACAAATATAGAGACCAAATAAGCGGGCCCAAGAAAAACACAGTCGAAAAAATAAGGTAAGGGCTGGCAAAAAGCCAGCCTAACCGATTATTATTTTTTTCAATCATTATTGAAGTTCCCCTTCAATCGCCTTCTTCATATTGTCCCAACCCGTTTTCGGATCAATCTCACCACGAACGATTTTGTTAAAGGCCTCTTGACCAATAAAGGTTTGCAATTCGTTGAATTTTGGATTGTCCATGGATGGAACAGCATTCGGGATTGCTTTTGCATACTCTTGCAATACAGGCGTTTTTTCAAATACTGGTTTAAACACTTCATTTGTACCTACATCATCACGTGCTGGAGGCAAGTTTGTTTCTTGGAAAAAGGCAACATCGTTTTTGTCATCCGAATATACCCACTTGATGAATTCTATTGCAGCAGCTTGTTGCTCTGGACTTGCCGATGCATAGATAACAATTCCTTTAGCATCCGCAAATGTTTTTGCATTCGCTGGATCCATACCGTCAGGTACAGGAGGCAAAGTTACTTCAAAGTTCTCCTTATACTGAAGCTCTGGATATTTCTCAGCCCATGTGCTGAATGTCCAAGGTCCTACATCCGTAAATACGCCCACTCCATTTTCAAAAGGTTCTGTTACATTCTGAGACAGCAGCCCTTTCTCCTTACGAAGATTGTCCACGAAAGTAAGAACGTCTACACCAGCTTTTTCATCGCCAACAAATTGGCTGCCTTCAATGAATTTGTTGCCATCTGAAGCTGCATTGTACAGCATAAAGAAGTCGAACCATCTTTTCCAAGAGGTAGGGTCTGCTAAGTCAGGTTTCGCCCAAAGATATTTATCCGGGTATTTTGCTTTTAATTTTTTCGTTGCCTCAATCACTTCACTGTATGTTCTTGGAACTTCGTTCACACCAGCTTCTTTCAAAATATCCGTTCTCCATCCGAACAACATTGCATTGGAGTAGATTGGAAGAACATATTGATGGCCATCGGCAAATTCCCAAGGCTCAATCGTTTTGGTCATATTACGTTTTGTCACAATATCATTGAAGCCAGCAATCGTATCCAATGGAACTAACGCTTTGCTGTTCGCAAGTTGTGCTGCAAAACCACGGCTAATATTCTCAGTCATCGTCGGAGCGCTTCCACCCGCGATTGCGGCTTGGATACTTGCCTCAGAAGTAGGGGACTCCTTGATCGCACTTACGTTAATTTTCACCTTAGGGTTAACAGTCTCGTACTCTTTGGCAATTTTCTGCCAATATGCTTGTTGAGTCGGGTTAGGTGCAGCCCAGAACTCAATAGTTGTTACTCCATCTGCTGAAGTGCCTGAATTACTGCTCTTTGATCCACAACCGGCAAGAATCGTGAATACAAGCGTAAGTGCAAGCATTACTGAAAGCTTCTTCTTCATAAAATAAACCCTCCCTGAGTATCGATGCACATCAGTGCAGCATTTTGTAATTCCTAGATATAATTTTGTAACGTTACAAAATTAGATAAATATATACCTGTAAGCTGCTTTGTAAGCGTTACAATTGCTATTATTATAGTTTTTAGCGAAAATGTCAACCTGTTATTCGAGTATTAATGAAAAAGACACAATTAATCACATTACAAATTAACTTTACTTAAATAGTTTGTAATGTTAAAATAATTTATAGTTGTAATGTAGTTTTACAGCATAATCTTTAGTATTATGAGAGACAGTATGGAAGAATATTCATTACACTTCTAATTAGAAAGGACGTATCTTCGCATGAAGGTGAAGGTAACAATGCAAGATATCGCCGATCGATTGAATATATCGAAGAACTCTGTTTCTCAGGCTCTGTCCGGTAAAGACGGTGTGAGTGAGGAAACGAGACAGTTAATTATCGATACTGCGAATGAAATGGGTTACACCTATTCGCGTGGGCGCAAAAGCACAGAAGAAGAAGCTGGAACCTTTGTCATTTTGGCATCAGAATTTGCATTTTCCAAACGTAACTTTTTTGGAGAAATTTATTTGAGTATTGAGAAGGAAGCAGCGAAGCGAAATAAGCGTATGGTTATTCAATCTATTGATCATCACGCTTCCGAACAATTGATTCTGCCTCCTATATTATTTGATCCTTCCGTAGAAGGGATCTTGATTCTGTCCCATATTACGACCCCATATATTCAAGCAGTGACGGGCACAGGGATTCCCACCGTGTTAATTGATCACCATCACCCTGATCTTAAGGCCGATAGTATTCTCACCAATAATCGTTATGCCGCTTATACAGCGGTGCAGCATTTAATTGAATTGGGACATACCCGTATTGGCTTCATCGGCAATATTCAATTCTCACCAAGCTATTACGAGCGTTTAGAAGGTTATCGCCTGGCTCTATACCAATCTGCAATTGAATACAACCCAATATGGGTGTTCGATCGTGCCATTGAAGAAATGGATGATGTGTTCAACGCTGTACAAAAGTTGGATAAGCAGCCTACGGCTTGGTTCTGTGTCAATGACGGCTTTGGGTTCTTGATCAATTCCGTGATGTACAAGCTTGGGTATCAGATCCCCCAAGATGTATCTATTGTGAGCTTTGATAATGGACAGTTATCGCGGATAACAACTCCTTTGACTACAACGATGGATGTAGATTTGTCTTACTTTGGACGAAAAGCTATAGAACAACTCTTCTGGCGCATTGATCATCCCGAGGAGCCTTTTATAGAAATTCTCCTTCCTACCCATCTGATCATTCGGGAATCCACACAACATCCAAATACATAATCAGTTCATATAGACAGGTATGTTGTATGGAGAATAAATACACGCACATCACAAAAAGGGAGAGTCCCACAAGCCATGAAATGGCTGTGGAACTCTCCCTTTAGTTTCAGATTAGG
The DNA here is from genome assembly GCF_008370385.1 of Paenibacillus sp. B2(2019). NCBI lineage: Bacteria > Bacillati > Bacillota > Bacilli > Caryophanales > Paenibacillaceae > Paenibacillus > Paenibacillus sp. B2(2019). Next base: position 95,296 of record NZ_VTZR01000024.1, on the reverse strand, counting down.
ATGTATGTTGACGCTCGTTGTGGTCACTACATGAATGGACCGTTGTTCCATTCATCCTACTACCAATATCCTCGGATTCCGGTCTGCATGCGGATCAGCGCTTCCAAATAATAATAGTCTCCCCAAATCATATGGCCATCAGGCACACGTCCACCTCTGACATGATAGGAACCATGCTTTAGAAGCCCCTCCGCCTCCGGATTTCCGGATGTCGCATAATGTTCCGCTAAGGATTTCATGCTGCGGAGTAAGGCTGCTTCATAAATAGCACGATCCGGGTCATCTGCGTCCATAAGATCCAGCAGCTCCAAAAGACCGGAAGCCGCAATGGCTGAAGCCGAGCTGTCGCGAGGGGTACTCGCTTCCACCGGCACATCAAAATCCCAATACGCCACATTATCCTCTGGAAGATGGCTGATAAAGTAATGAGCCAGACTTTTAGAGGTATTAAGAAAGTCTTCCTCTCGTGTATAACGATAAGCCAGGGCAAATCCGTATATTCCCCACGCTTGACCACGTGTCCAGGTCGATCCATCCTCATAGCCTTGATGTGTTCCTCCACGAATTGCACTTCCTGTAGCTGGATCAAAGTAAAAAGTATGATAAGAGGAAGCATCCCCACGCACAAGAAATTTCCGGCTCTTTAACGCATGTTCGAGTGCTATATCATAATAGCGATTGTCCCCCGTTTCCTCCGCAGCCCAGAACAGCAGAGGCAAATTCATCAAGCAGTCAATAATGATACGTCCCGCATTCTCGGGGTCACTCTCTAAACCCCAGGCCTGGAGGATTCCAGCGTTTTCACGCCAGCGATTGCATAGTGTATCCGCAGCCTGTAGACCGACAACTCGGGCTTCTTCGCTGCCTGTTATTTTCCACTCTGCTACTGCAGTCAGTGAGTACAAAAAGCCAATATCATGATGGTCCAGGGCGATGTGATGATCCAGACGATGCTTAAAGTCTCCTAACCAAGAAGCTGCCGCCTCCTTATAGAATGAATCTTTGCTATATTCATAAGCAAGCCACATCATACCAACATAGAATCCCTCTATCCAATCGTCATTGTCTCCCCATTCGTATTGTTGCCCCTCAGCGATATGAGGCAGTTTGCCCGGATGGCCCGCGATATTACTCTCGATCTTGCGAATAGCATCCTCAATTGCCGTTGTCCACATCTTTGTCTCTCCTTTCCGATAAATCAACCGTATGAAGTACTGCTTGGTTACGAGGATCGCAGATAACAATCCTTCCGTCAGACTGCCGCTGAATAATCGGCGGTGATGACAGACTCTCCTGGTTCTCTGGGGTATTCGTAGCTCCGAAGACTGCAGATATTAATACCTGATCTCCCGGCTCCAATCTGGAGATCAAGCTCGGAAGAAACGTCCGAGGCTTCAGCAGATTAGTATTCGGTTCGGGTAGCACGCATTCTCCCCGGTCAAAACCACTTAGCATATGTATGGCACTGATTCCCCAGGGCAATTGCACCGAGACAGCAGTGTTAGATACATGAATGGTTTCCCGATCACTGCGTGAGAAGCCAGCAGACTGGCCAATGGCAAATCCACCCTCCGCTACGTCGAGACACCGGGCGCTGTGAATGCTGTGAATACGGACATGCCACAGCCCCGCTGGAATAATCCATGTCTTCACATGTACATCGCTCCAGGGATGCCAGCGTGAATATACATAATTCTCTCCAATTTCCCACGTCTCGCAGAATCTGCGTACCCGGTAATGTTCATCGCATTCACACAATGCTAATGTAGAGTCGTAAGCGCCTTGAACTAAGCCATAACCCGCCTTCGGCACACTGAATCCGAACAGCGTGGAGTAAGCAAACTTGGAATATTTAGCTGCGCTATGGGCCATATCAAAGTTAGCCATCTGACCAGAGGTATAGGCAATAACATGCTTATTTCCTTCCGGACGACTCACCAGCATACGTGCCTCTTCGAGTGGTAACATCTCTTTCAATACTGGCAGTGGTTCTTCTTCCGCTTGCCAAAAAGGATGATCGTCCGGCAAGGCAAGAATAAGCATAGCTTTAAAGGCCCAATACGGTGATCCCGGGGCATTGTAGTTCTCCGTCATTACCAGATTCGGGTAAGCATATCCGATGCTTAGTAATCCGTCTATTCCCATAATAGGCTTCTCAAACCACCAACGAAAATGACGCATTATAATTCCTTTGAGAACGCCATATGAAAAAGGAAGGACCTCGGCATACACCAGGGCACTCCAGAAAGAGACCTGCGCAAAACGATAGGTCAGACTACGTCCGAAAGGAATCGCACTTCCGTCCTCAGCAAACCAATACATAAAATCTTTGGCAAATTGCGCGGATCTTTCCCGGTAAACTGCAGCCCTCTGAGGATCATCATCCGCCATCAATTTAGCATATATCAGCGTATAATAATGCATAGCAAAAGCAATATAATAGTCTCTCTGATCGGTCAGCCCGTCGGAATACCAGCCATCACTCAAGTAATAGGTATCAATCTTCTCCAAATAATTATTCATTATCTCTTGATCGTAGGGCAATCCGACTTTCTTAAAGCCCACATTCACAAGAACCGTGAACATCAGCCAGTTATTCGGGTTCGAACGATCCACATGATTGATCTGGTTCAACCAGTTATATACCTGCATTTTCTGAACATCACTCAGCGGCTCCCACAGCTTATGCGGCGCAAGAGCAAGCCCCAGTCCCAGCACAGCCTGTTCCACCATACGCTGGTCTTTGGTTGAGAATTCACCCCAGTATTCTTCATGTTCAGGGTCAGTCCCATTGACGATCCCCTCGAGGAACTTCGGCCAAAGCGCACTCTCCCCTCCCCCGCTGGCATGGGGAACAAGCCCCCATAACGGACGAGCGAAGGCTTCCATAAGCGCGGTAGCTTCATTGTATATTGATCCTGTAGCTCCCATATCGATTCCTGCACATCCAGAAGTAAATCGATTCTCCAGCGGAGCATATAGGTCATTTAAGAACATTTGTAATTCATTTTTAGTACCCTTCAGTTCCACAGTAATGGTTCCTCCAATCCTTACTCAATGCCAAGCCGCATATTCACTGGGCCTCATGCCCATTTCCCGTTTAAACAGCTTGATAAAATAACTTTTGTTGGCATATCCCAGATACTCGGAGATCTCTTCCACAGTCTTTCCAGACTGATTAAGCAGCTCTTTTGCCTTCTGAAGCTTTAGCATATTTACATATTCGATGAAATTCTGGTTTGTTTCCCGTTTGAACAAGCGGCTGAAATAGCTGGCATTCAAGTTCAGGCGTCCAGCCATGTCCTCCAGCGTTATTTTCTCCGTTACATGACTGATCACGAACTGCTGGGCTTTAATAACTTCGCTCCGTTTGGACTTAATAGAGAATATACTTATTTTCCGCGCTAATTCTTCCAAGTACTGAACTAGCCACTCTTCCAAATGCTCGAGGGTATCAATGTCACTCACCACGCTAAACAGCTTTTCTTCGGCCATAGGCAATGGAGACTGCAGCAGCTGTTTCGTCTTCAATTGCAAGTCCATCAGCAACCGGAGAACACATTCCTTAACTTCATTTGGATGAAACTTTTGCGTTGCCACCCATTCTCGCCATTCCTTTACATGAACACGAAGCTCTGTTTCCCTATTCAAGGCAATATCATCATTAATAACAGCGTACAGACTTCCATATTCGGCATAAATATCATCCCGCGAAAAGCTAATCTCTTCAAAACGGTGAATGCCCGCCGCCGGAAAATAAAACCGCTGGATCTTCTCCTTTAGCATCCGCTGCAGTGTTCCGCGAATTTCCTCAGGACTGCGCGCCTCAGCACCAAATATGCAGGAGACAGACAGCTTGAGATATTTCTGTACCGCAGAGGCTGCATTTTGAATGGAATGATAAATCGCTTGGTGGTCTCTGGAAGACTGGTCGCTGCAGAAAAGAATAACAATCTCCTTATGGCTGTATCTCGAAATAAATAAACTGTGATCAGCCTCAAGCACTTCCTGCATAATATTCTCGACGGCAAAAGAAATCGTATATTCACTCATACGGCGCAGCCGTGAGGCTTCCTCTGGACGGTCAATCACTATAAGCATTGGAATGTAGGTCTTGGCATGGATCATAATTCCGTTTGACCGGGCTTGCTCGATCCAAGCCACCTTGTCCCAAGATTGGTATAACGTATCTTTTAGAAACTTTTCTTTTAGCGCAGCACGGTTTTGTGATTGCTTTTGCTTATATACCTGCATCTCGGTATGCTGCTGCCTGTTCAGACCCACTTCCTTCACAAGTGTTCTGAGTGCATGTTCCAGCTGCTCGATATTCAGTGATTCTTTTAAAATATATTCTCCTACGTTTAATTTCAGCGCCTGCTGAGCGTATTTGAACTCGTTGTGGCAGGACAGAATAATCGCACGAATTCCGGGCTTCATCGCTCTGAATTTCTCAAGCATCTCCAGTCCGTTCATCTTAGGCATGCCAATATCGGTGATAATCAGATCCGGTGGATTCTGCCGTGCTTTTTCCCAAGCCTCAAGACCGCTATAATAACATCCGGTGAGTTCAATCCCGAGCTCACTCCATGACACGGCCTGCGACAAATAACGGATAACCGGATAGTCATCATCCACCAAAATTGCCGTCAGCATTCTCTATACCCACCTTTCCGTAGTTCAGTGGAAACTCCAAACAAATCTCCGTACCCACATCAGGTTCGCTTGATATATTCAACTTAAATGAAGCACCATAAATCATACTGAGGCGTTGGGCCACATTACGTAAGCCTATGCCGGAGAATCCTTTTCTGTCCTCTTCTGCAATTTGCTCACTACTGTATGCGGTTTCACGAAGTCTTTTTAAATTCTCCTGTGACATTCCGATGCCATTATCCTTAATGGTGATAACCAAGGTTCCTGTAGTTGCAATAATACGAGCTTCAATAAAGATCTCACCACCAAACTGCTCGAAACCATGGATGATGGCATTCTCGATCATAGGCTGAATCATAAACCGAGGTACCAGTGCTTCAGCAGTTCCGTCTGCTAAATTCATTTCCAGCCTGACCTGATTGGCATGACGAAAATTCATCAAAGTCACATAATGAGATATCGTATCTGTCTCCTCACGAAGCGGGATAAACTCATTGTCTCTGTTAAAGGTCATACGGAGCAAAGACGACAACGAACCAATCAACTCGGCGTTCTCCTTGTCTCCTTGCATCAGAATATTTAACCGGATCGAATTGAGCAGATTAAACATAAAGTGCGGATTGATCTGTGCCTGCAGCATTTCCAGTTCAGCTTTTCTCTTTCCTGTTTGCTCATAGGTGATTTGTTCAATCATGGATTCGATTCGATCTAGCATTTGGTCGATGGTACGGGCCAGTTGAGCCGCCTCATTATTCCCACGGATTAGCGAACGTTCGTCCAATTGACCACGACCTATTCGCTTTACAAAAGCACTTAATTTCACGATGGGCTGAGTCAGCTTAGAGATTAGAACGGTTAAGAGAACGGAAAAGAAGGTAAAGAATAGAATTTGCACGGCTAAGCTGATAAATAAAATCTGTTTATTCTTTGACAATGCCGCCTTCATAGGGATAATGCTCACCATCTGCCATCTGTTGCTGCTCAGCTCCTGGTCAACATACAAGAATTTCTCCCCACTGATCTCGACAGTATCAAGCCGACCTTCCTTTTTCCACCACGTCATTGTTTCACCAATTCGGGCTGGATCAGCATGTGAGACTACAGTTCCCTTGTCATCCAAAAGCATCATCTCTTTGCCATTGTCATTGTTCAGATAAGGGCGGAGTTTACGCTCATTGATGTTAATAATCATATATCCGATCGTGCTGCTGGAGGTCGATTGTATAGGTCTCGCAATAGTTACCCAATTGGCTGAGCCCTTATCAGAATAGTTGTAGTATGTGTCGTGCTCCGCTCTCCAGAAAGTCGAAATCGGCTGAGTTTGTTTCAATAGTGACATCCAACGCTCGCTATAAAAGGTTTTCGGATTAAAGTCGCTATAAGGATAACTCGTATAAATAAATCCATTCTTACCGATCAGCGTCACTTTCAAATACTCTGAAAGAACGAACATATCATCCAGCATCCGCGACATACGGTTATACTGGATGATCTCTTTCGCTGAATGGAGCGACTCTGGAACAGCAGACATCATCTGCCTGATTTCGCTGTTCTGAAGCACAAAATTGGACTGCTCGAGCGTTTGTTCAAAAATGGCATTCATATTGGCACTGGACGCATTGAGAGATTCTCTTGCGCTGCCAACAGCCTTCTCCAGAATCAGATCCCGGGTTAAATAATCTGTAACCATGTAAATGCAGACTAGCGGGATCAGTACGCAAATCATTGAAGACCAGACAAGTTTCATTCGAAGTGATTGATGCTTTCTAAACACGGATGACAGGCCCCATATCTGTTTTAAATTTGGAGCAGGAGGCAGAAATGCTTTCCTGCCCCCACATTATAAGCCCCCTTGGGGAAGCGTACAATCAGTCTCCGCCTACTTTCCGCTGTTGTTCTGAACGACTTCCGAAATTTTCTTATCGATATTGGCAACTGTGACATCCAGATCCTGTTGGCCAAGGAGATACATTTCCGCTTCTGGAATAACGTTGTTCTTAGCTTCATCCGCATATTTAGCCGGAACTTGCGTCGCACCAGGTGCCGAATTCTCCATCGTATATTTCAGGGAATCAACATCAATCATAGATGGATCCTTAGAACCACTCACAATCGTATCCACCAATTTGTTCGTATCCGATTTCGCCCAGCCAGAGAAGACACGTCCGCCAATTTCCAGTCCTTCTGAGGTATACCAGCGTACAAAGGTGTAAGCAGCTTCCTTATGCTTGGATTTAGCAGCTATCCCCATATAGGTTGGCTGAACAGGTGAGTAATGTTTGCTCTCACTATCCAGTCGAGGGATCGGCGCAAACGCGGTAACGAAGGTTGCTGGAATGGCATCCGTACCACCCGATTCCGCAACCATCCAGTCACCCATCGGAAGCATCGCTGCTAAACCATTAAAATACTGATTCCGGTAGGCAAGCTTCTGCGAAATAATATCCTCGTAAGGAGTAGCACTCTTATCTTCGTACATCATTTTCTTCATCATCTGCAGATTAGCCTTAAATTGCGGGTCCAGGGCATTGGAGGTTCCGTCAGATTTTAGAAAAGTATTATCCTCAGGTTTACTCATCAGCTGGAGTTGGAAATAATCTGGCCAATTGTGCAGATATGCGCCAAAACGCTTCGTTGCGCCCTCACCCTTGGTCAATTTCTTGGCATACTCTTCGAAATCCGCCCAAGTCCAGTCGGTCGGAACCGGCAGACCAGCCTCATCTAGCATTTCTTTGTTAAGAAGCACGAACCAGCGCTGCATAGATGACGGTAACGCATAGACCTTGCCATTGACCGTAGTGTCCACTAGATATTCATCGGAGAGCTTATACCCTTCTTTCTGAATATATTCGTCCATCGGTGCTAACACACCGATATCTGCACGCTGCGAATAGTTGGTATACGGCAGTTCAACAATATCCAGCGGGTCACTTGCAGCGGCCATCAAATCCAGCTTCTGCATAGAGGCTACAGAATCCCCTTTTTCATTCAGTAGATCCACTTCTACATGAATGTCGGGATGCGCCTTCTCAAACTCTGCGATAATCGTGCTCCACTTCGCTTTGGCTTCCGTCTGCCAGGTACTCAGCTTCAACGTAACCTTCTCTGCTGCAGGCTCCTTATTTCCACCAGCATCAGGCGCATCTGTTGCTCCTGCATTATTTGTTTTCGCATTTCCACCGCAAGCGGCCAATGACAACGCCATAGATGTGATCATAAGCACGGATAATAATTTCTTTTTCATATAGACCCTCCTATAAATGTGTTGGGTATACCTCGCTTTACAGCCAAAGCTATGTAACTGCTTACAAGAACATCCTAACATGCAGGATAGACGAGGAAAGTTCTCATATTCTACCGAAGAGAAACTATTTTGACTTTTATTATCCTTTCACGCCTCCGAGGGCAATTCCCTCAATAACCTGCTTCTGACCGAGAGCAAAAATAATCAGCAGTGGCAGAATTGCAGATACCGCACCAGCCATCATGAGGGAATAAACATCTCCGTATTGGTCCCCAAACAACCGAATACCTAACTGAATAGTAAACAGCTCTTTAGATTTCAAAAAAATGAGTGGGTACTGATAGTCGTTCCAGGTCCAGATAAAACGCAGAATAGCATAAGTAGCTACAGCGGGACGGATCAGCGGAAATGCAATTTGTAGAAAAGAACGAAAATGACCTGCTCCATCCATCCGCGCCGATTCAAGATACTCGTTGTTTACCCCCATAAAAAATTGTTTGAGCATAAACGCACCGATAATACTAAAGCTGTTAATTAAGATCAATCCTAAATGCGTATCAATCAGATTCAGCCAGTTAAATAGTAGAAACTGTGGAACCAGCGAAGCCTGTGGAGGAACCATGTAAAGGGCCAATACAACTACAAACATCGCATCTCTACCCGGAAAACGCAGCTTGGAGAACCCATAAGCAGCCAGTGCGCATATCAGCACATTAATTATAGTCGTTGCCAGCGTAATATAAATGGAATTTCCGTAATAACGAGCGAAATCACCTGACCAAACCTGTTTATAATTCTCAATGAGGTTCCACTGCTGCGGCAGCCATTGTATCGGAAAATCAAACACATCTTTCTCGAGTTTAAAGGAAGTGGATAACATCCATAGAAACGGTAAAAGAAATGCGATACCTAACAGTCCCATTGCGATTGTCCAGAACGTTCTGGATAGAAGCTCTTTTCTCACTGTAATTTCTCCTTTCTGCCTTTAATAATTGACCCATTTTTTTTGCGCTAACATCTGCAGGGCTGTAATGATCAGGCAGATGAGAAACAGGACAAGTGCCATGCTAGAGGCATAACCAGTCTTCAATTGATTGAAGGCGGTGTCATATAGCTCATAAACGATAACGGTCGTGGAATTGGCCGGTCCACCCTGTGTCAGCACTTGGATCAGATCGAAGATTTTAAATGAACCAATGACCCCTGTAACCAGCAGGAAAAAGGTAGTTGGCGAAATGCAGGGAACCGTGATATTGCGGAATTTCCGCCAGCTATTGGCCCCATCAATATCAGCTGCTTCATAAAGGTCCTTCGGAATACTCTGTAACCCAGCGATAAAAATAATAATGTTGTAACCGAGCTGAATCCAAATCTGGATCAACATAAGTGACGGCAAAGCATAATGGATATCAGCTAACCATTTTGGCGGATTACTCCAACCCAGTGACATCAGGAATTGATTTACAGGTCCTAATGAGGGATGAAACATTACCTGCCAAACCATAGCGATGGCAACTACACTGGAGATGTAGGGAAGGAAGTAGATCACTTTAAACAAGTCCTTCAGGAACACCTGTTTATCAATCAGGATCGCTAACAGCAGAGCAACGATGATCGTAACCGGTACTGTGATAATAAAGAGCAGATTGTTCAGCAAGCTTTTCATAAAAGCATCATCATGAAACAGCCTTATGAAATTATCCATGCCCGCGAACTTAATCCCCCCTAACCCAGCCACAAAGTTCCAGTTCGTGAAGCTTAACAGCAGTGAGCCCAGCACTGGGATCAAGGTCAAGATGATCAGCCCCAACATCAGTGGAGCGACGAATAAATACCCAGCGATTGCTTCGCGCGTATCCATTTTAAGATGAAATTTTCGTATCATAGTTCTCCTCCTTTACTTATCCATAATTGTAGAAAAAGTAAGCCGTAATCATAAGAACTAGAATTGTTCATTTTGGAACGAATTTTACCGATCCTGTAGTTGCGAAATTTTCTAGACAACCAAGTATAAACACCTTTGGCGTCCTTATAAGGACGCCAAAGGTGTTTATGCGAGAAATATAAGACATAAAGTATATTGTAAAACTTATACTTTCTTATATTTGCAAAAAAGCGCGAGCCATGCTCCCGCCATCCACAACATTTCTATTTATCCACGTAAAGTAAAGATCGTTTTACACGGACGCTACCTCTACAACACCTTTTCCATCCCCGCCAGTACCTTTCAGCTTTTTACTAAAAATCATAAACAAGATGACGCCCATTAAGCTCGTTATAACTTCTGTTATGGTCATTGACCAAATCACGCCATGAAGTCCAAAGACAGAATGTAACACGATAATCATAGGGATAAACAATACCCCTTGTGTGATGGCCATAATGTTAGTTGGTATCCCCTGTCCGGTCGCTTGAAAAATACTCATAAACAAACCTGTAAATCCATTAAATAAAGCGGAAATCAGCATGGCTACCAAAATATAAGTTCCCATACTTAACACTGAAGGATCATTAGAGAAGAAATGCAGGATCGTTCCTCTAAACAGAAACACTAGACCTACAAAGACAAAAGCAATACCTCCGATATAGGCAAAAGCATGTTTAATCGTTGATTTAAGTCTCGCCATATTTTGACTAGCAAAGTTAAACGCAAATAGCGGAATCAAACCTAAGAATAAGCCCATTGATAAGAACTCCGGAACTTGCACAATTCTTAAGGCCACACCAAATCCGGCAACCACATTTTCTCCATATTGAATCGCGAAGTTATTTAACAAAAGCGTGCTCACAATCACAAAACTGAATTGCAATAACTCCGATACACCTATTTTGTATACTTCTAATTGATCTCGAACAGATATCTTGAAATGCTTCAAAAATCCCCTTAAATGCTCACTTTTCGTTTCTAAAAAATAGACATAATAAATCGCGGAACCCACATTCGCTAAAACCATCGCCAACGCAGCACCTGCCACATGCCATTTCAGCACAAGAATAAAGAGTGGATCAAAAATTAAACTTAAAGCCGTACTAATAAAGATACCGTACATCGATTCTTTGGAGGCACCTTCGGAACGGACTAGCTGTTCCAAGGCAAAATTAAGCACAATGGCAAATCCACCGGCAAAAAGAGTCAATGCATAAGCCTTAGTAAAGTCTAGAGTAGCAGCATCTGCGCCTAGTATTCGCGTAATTGGATCAATCGCTAACATCGCTATTAGAGCAATAAGAATACCCACTATAATGCTTCCATAAAAAGTGTATCCGGCAACCTTCTTTCCCTTCTCCGTATCCTTTTGCCCCGCGAGCCTTGTAATAAATGTTCCGCCACCTACGCCAAGCATATTCCCAAAGGCCATTAAGACTGTGAAAATGGGTAGACCCAGCGTAATGGCAGTCAGCATACTAGTATTGTGGAGTAAGCCAATGAAATAAGCATTGATTACATTATAGATGGTACCAACAGACATCCCGATCATCATAGGAATGGATAAATGAGCAATTGCCTTCTTGATCGGCGCCGATTCTAAATAATATTGATTGGAGACTTCTGTTTCCATGATTAACCCTCCGAACGTTTATAGACTTGAATTAACTTTTTGCAGTAAAGACTTTAAGTTTGCTGTTTCTTCCGGACTGAGTGCGTTTGTAATGCTTGCTTCTACCTCAGAGAAAATCTCATTAAACTCCTCGACCAAAAGAGCGCCCTTTTCCAAAACAAAAATGCTCTTCTGCCGTTCATCATTTTCAGGTGTGACACGCTTGATATAGCCTTTCTTTTCTAACCCTTGAAGCATGCTGGTGATACTCGCCCCTTTTCTATTAAAGACTTCCCCCAAATCCTTTTGAATCACACCTTTTTCTTGATGCTCAAAAATATAGCCGATCATGCGTCCTTGCTGTGAATTCAGCCCTAGCTCATTCAGCCTGGCGTCAGCTGTACTTTTTAGTTTCATCCCGATCTCTCGAATCAAATTAGAAAATGGTGTGTTTTCAACGGGTTTGCTCATTGTTATTTCCTCCGCATTCGTATTAGTTAGAACTCTAAGTAACATCATTATCATAATAGTTAGAACTCTAACTGTCAATGTTCTAACTAAATAAACTGATTTTATTCTTCCTTTAAGGTAAGTACATGACTGCGGTGAATGTTTGGACTTCCGGCCGCTGTTCCTTTGTAGAATGTTTTTTTAGTTCACCTTATTAAAAAACGCCCCTCTCCAGCACATGCCCGTAGACATGTACTGAAAAGGAGCGATTAGAGAAACTTACTTCACAAGTTCTTCCAGCTTTCCGAATAAAGCGGTTTTCGATTTCAGCTTTGAAGCGTTGCCGACCACCGTGAAATAATTTTGTTCCGTCACAGTCTTAAGTAAATCGGTGTACTGTCTGATATCTTCTGGTGTTGTCGACAAGATTTCATCCCGCTCTCGCTGCAGTTCGGCCTCCGTCACCTGTTCAAAATAATGTCGGTCCGCCCGCCGTCCCTGTGCGCTGGGACTAAGAGGCTGATCCAGCATAGATAAGGTACCAATGATCGCTTTGGTCATCTCATCGGGATCTGCTTCATACCCCTCAACAAATCGATAAGCCTGATCATAAACCTCCAGCGTCTCCTGCAAATTCGGATCACGGTAGGAGGTGAACATCATTATCCCATCTCTGCGCAGAACCAGGTTTCCGCCATACGCACCGCCCTTCACACGTACGGCATTCCACAGATAGGTAAGGCTCATGATTTTCTTGAGCACCTGCATTTTTCCTGAATATGTGAATCCTAGCTTAGTGAAGTCGTATCCCTTAACCACATATTGCACCTGGCTGGAAGACATGAATCCTTCATTGTCCGCATGTCCCTGTGCCGTAATCTTAGGCCTATTTACTACTGGCCGATCCTGGATACCCAGCTTCGCTGCATTAGCTATGAATTCTTCATACAAATCAGGCGTACCAGTCACGCTGATGACCAAATTGTTTTTATTGAACAAATCCCCACAGATGCCCTTCAGCGTGTCTGCCACCTGAGCTCCCTGCTGATCGAACGTCTCGGCAAGCTCGCGGATAAAGCGATAATAAGTAACGCCGCCCTGTTGTTCCTGATACGCTCCCATATCCGAGAAATAGGACATCAGACGACTGGCCGCAATCTCATTCCCTCTTTGATTCAGAATCGATTCCATCTGCGAGACTTCCCGGCGGACGATTTCCTGCAGCTTGGTCAGATTGTCGAGCGCACTTGTGTAGAGTATCTCTCGCAGTAGGTCCAGTGATTCACCAATATGCCCCGCCATCACCTTCACCAGCGCAGAGAATTTAGGCTGATAGCTCGCCCCCGTAGCTTTTGCAGCGCCATAGAGCTCATTCCTGAAATATATGCCCCCGGTTTTGATCCCGATTTCACTGGTGAGCTCTTCAATGCTGTAAGAGGCAGTCTCCATTTGGCCCAATACCTCTGCCAATAGCACCAAATAAGGAATTCGTTCAGGAGCTATAACACCCGTATCCCAATAAAGCTTGCAGTAGGCAATCTTATGGGTAGCTACCTCATGGTGGATCACCTTTATGCCCTCATGGATTTGTTCATGGGTCGGCACCTGAGGTTCTACGCTGCGGTTAATATCCTGTAAAGACAAGCTCGGTAGCTTCTGTAAATCTTCGGCTGCATCCGCATGACTCTGCCGCGCCAGAAGATGCTGTGTACTCTGAACAAGCTGCTCCAACTGATCTGGTTGCAGTGACGCTTTGTATTCACTCAATTGATGCTGAGTGGATGCTTCCTTTTCCGCTGCGATCGTCTTGGACGGGTTCAGTACCACCACACTGCAATGATCACTGTTCAGCAAATAGTCCTCAATCAGCTTCTCAAAATAACGGTCCGCAAGCTTTTCCCGAATGCCCGTGAGCACCTCTTCATAGCGCATGTGAGTAGTCGGCTGACCGTCATAGAGCCAGGATTTCATCACTTCGATATTGTAAGTAAGACCCTTCGGATACTGGTTAAAGTCCGCTTCCCGCAGCTCAAATTCCTTACTGTTGACCGCTGCCAGCACCAGCTTCTCATCTAGTCCGTCCTGGACCAAACGCTTTAATGTAGTCTTCACCAGCTCCACAAAGGCATCTTTGGAGGAGGCATTGGAATGCGTCAGCGTAATACCAAGCAGTGGTTGAACCATACTGTCGGAATAAAAAGCAAACGCGTCTTTGCCCAATCCGCTTTCGAGCAAGGCTTGCTTGAGCGGAGCTGCGTTGCTGTCCATCAGCATGCTTTTTAAAATATCAAAAGCGAGGTTCAGTTCCCGATCAGTAGAAGTTCCAATCACATAATTTAGACTCAAATAAGTCTTATCAGTGGCTGTTTCTGCTTCCAGAATCGGATAATCCGCTACCAGCTCCGTCATTCCAATGGGCTGTTGTAGGGCAATGGAAGTATCGAAGCTGTTTCGTTCATAAGACCCAAGATATTCCTGGTCTATGAATTGCAGCTTTTCTTCAATATTAACGTCTCCGTAGAGATAAAAATAACTGTTGGACGGATGATAATAATTGCTGTGCGCCTTGAGAAACTGCTCATAGGTTAGCGCAGGAATTTCCTGTGGATCTCCACCTGAAGAATGACGGTAAATCGTGTCCGGATACAATGACTTTTTGATTCTATCCATCAATACCGTAGTCGGCGAGGAATATGAACCTTTCATCTCGTTGTAAACCACGCCTTTATAGATTAACTCATCTTCGGGATGCTGAAGCTCGTAATGCCAGCCCTCTTGCTCAAAAATTTCTTGTTGCTTATAAATATTCGGTTGAAAAACACTATCCAGATAAACCTCCACCAAATTAGAGAAGTCCTGATCGTTTCGGCTCGCTACTGGATACATCGTCTTATCCCCAAACGTAAATGCGTTCAGGAACGTCTGCATCGAGCCTTTCAGTAATTCTACAAAAGGTTCCTTGACCGGATATTTCTCTGAACCACATAATACGGAATGCTCCAAAATATGAAAGACCCCCGTACTATCTTCAGGCGGGGTCCTGAAGCTTACACTAAACACCTTGTTGTCATCCTGATTCTGCACGAACAGCAGCCTGGCGCCGCTCTTCAGATGTTCCAGCGTGAATACGTTGGATTCGTTCTCCGGGATAAATTCCTTATTAACAACCTGAAATCCATAATAAGTGTTCCCTGTGATCAAACGGCTCATAGATTTCCCTCCTCTGTTTAGGGATATGATAACTCTACATGAGCTTATCATATCCCTGGGCGATTATTCCATCAGTAGAAGGTCTCCGGGATTAATTTCTGGTTCACATAAAACAAGACCACGCCAGTATAATTACTGACAAAGCCTTGTTTTATTTCAAATGATCTTTTAATATTGCTCCGAGTTCAGCTGTGTATTTAGTCAACCTTAAGCTTATCTCTGTACGCATTACATCTCGAGTTAATCCAAAGCGTTCCTGATATCCTCGGCAAAAGATTTTGTAATACACCAAGAATTCCTCCTGTTCATCTGCCAGCACCCTGATATTCCGCTGTTTCAGCTCCTTTTGCAGCCGATAAGTATCCTGCATGATCCGGCGTTGAATGGCTTGACCAGCCATCAGATAGGCACGTTTAAGAATGTTGCTGGAGGGCTCGATCTCTTTCAGGCTCTTGCTAACCATAGTATCTATATAAGGAAGCAAAATGAGGTCTCGAACCATCGTACGTTCCTCCATAGTTATCATTTTATCTGGGTTCTCACGCTGCTGTTCCTCGTACTGCTCAACATGCTCGGTCATGATCATTTTCGTTTTCCAGCGTTCATTACCCTCAAGTTTACTCATTTATAGTGACCTCCAATCTGTTCAGCTCTTTCTAAGGCAACACCGGATTCAAGCATAGATGAAGCTCTGATTAGAGCTTTACTGCCATAACGAGCTTTTATTTGATCGATTGCACGTTCTTTGTTGTAAGCCCGAACCCTGTCATCAAAGAGTGTAAGTTGGATGACGCTATCATCTGATAGGTTAGTCAAGGAAATCGCTAATCGACCTATAGGAAGGCCCGACCAGTTATCTGCAAATAATTTTTGCGCAGCAGCAGCTACTTCGTGTGTTAGTGATGTGGGTTCGGGCAATGTCATCTGACGCTCGTAAGCATTTGAACGCTCTCCGTCCGTCTCTAAAACTGAAATAGATACTACCGATCCCATATAACCATACCGCCGGGCTCGCTGGCATACTTCAATGACGAGCTCAAGCAGCACAACCTCAATATCCGTATGCCTGGTGTATAAATTCCAGCGCAAAGCCTTACCATGTCCCACTGATTTGATTTGATGACGCATTCCTGTGACCACTGGACTAGGATCTAGCCCGCGCGCAGTTTGCCAATAATATTCCGCTTGAATATCACTTTGCTTACCCATGGTAGTTCGCATTCGTCGCTTAAATTCTGACAGTTCCATTCGCGCAATATCTCCAATTGTGGATATACCCATACGCCAAAAATTCTTGGTCATTCTAGCCGCTACCATAAACATATCCTGCACGGGAAGTTTCCAAAGGGTCGTCTCTAATTGGTCAAAAGAAAGTTCATATATCCCATCCTTCATCTTTTTGGCGTAGTTATCTGTCGCCATCTTTGCCATAACCTTAGTAGATCCAATACCTACCCGTGTCCAGACTCCCGTAGAAAGTAAAACATGGTGCTGAATTTTATGAATCATATCCTGCAGCGATCCTCCGAAATACGCAAGAGATCCTGTGACATCCAGAAACTGCTCATCGATACTGTAGGGTTCTACCAGATCGGTATATGTTCGGTAAATCTCTGATATTAAGAGTGATACTTTAATGTAAGTCCCCATGCGTGGCCTTATTACGATTAGCTCTGGGCATTTTGCTAAAGCTTCACCTACACGCGAAGCCGTTGTTACCCCCTTCGCTTTTGCAAGCGGGCAGGCCGCCAACACAATACCGTTCATTCTTGTTGGATCCCCCACTGCAACAGGTTTATCTCGATATTCAGGGTGGGCAGCTTTCTCCACGGAGGCGTAAAATGCCTGGCAATCAGACAGTAGAATGACACGATTCTTAGGCATGACGTTGTTCCTGCACGGGTTGCCATGAAAGAATATTTGCTGCCAAGAACATGCGAGGCGTTCCTGTAGTCAGACAGCTAGCTCGTATGCGTCCGTCACGGATACTGTGTATTTCTATTTTCCGCTGGCTGATATTTCTCGCCTTATCCTGATATATAATTTCAATTATTTGGCCGATGCTGATTTGCATGCGATCGCCTCCATAAAAATAAGAACACTTGTTTGTATTATATGCGTAATCGGGAATTTTAAGCAACAAAAAAGGTGAGGTAATTTCCCCCACCACACCGGATCTGATTTTTTTTAAAGCTGAGAATAATCTAATCCAGACCGAACGAGATCACAGTTCATTAGAGTGCATCCATATGCTATAGAAAATGAGCATCCAGACCTGCGTATTCAACAGAGATTGAACTGACAACGAAAAAAGTTTACACTTTGATAGAGTAAACAACAGTAGTAAATTATTGATCTGTACTCAAAAGCTTTTTCTAGAAAGGAATTTTGCTAATGTTCCGTTCCTCCTACACCTTTCGCTCGGAAGAAGAAGCTTCCATGCTTCTGTTTGATTCTATCGGTTGGGAACAACTCGATTCACCTGCCTACTCGTTCAACGGCCAGAACCGGACGGAGAGAAGTTGTGTTATTTTTCAGTACACATTATCGGGAGAGGGTAGAATTGAAATAGATGGGGTTGTTCATCGGTTAACGAAGGGCAAAGCTTTTCTAGTGACTGTCCCCAGCATACACAGGTACTATTATCCGGAAGAAGGCACCGAGCCTTGGGAAGTTTTATGGCTCAATCTACGGGGGCCTTTAGCGATTTCACTTTGGAACCAACTCGCTGCTCATTGCGGTCCAATTGTAGAACTCCCCCAAGAATCGGTTTCGATAGATTTATTGTGGAGTACATTCAAGGACATTCAGGTTCATGAAGAAAGAGATTTGCATCTTTTAACGGGAAAAGTCTTTCAGTGGATCTTGTCCATGGAGAAATACCTCAAGAAACCAAATTTGTTAACCACCTATATAAAAAATGACAAGCTTCACGCCGCTATTCAATTCATGAAAGATGATCTGCATAATAATAATCTAAGCTTAGACGATGTTGCCGCTCATGTTGGTGTTTCCAAACATCATCTTTGCAGATTGTTTCAAAAAAACATCAATCTTTCACCCTTTGAATATTTAAAAAGACGGCGGATCGAGTTGGCAGCTTCCAAGCTTAAAACAACAGATTTGAGTATCAACCAGATTGCGACGGAAACCGGATTTGATAATGCCAGCTACTTTGGAAAGGTTTTCCGGTCCTATTTTGGGGTCAATCCTTCGACTTACCGCGAACAGGATCTGGCGTTCCAAACCAAACATGTATTTTTCGAAAATTGATCCATATAACAAAGGAGCAAGCCAGTGGCTTACTCCTTTTCTTATTAAACCTCTTTGAGTACAAATAGTAAGCTTTTGAAATCGCCCTCAAGCTGCGGAAGTGAGAGTCCGAAGTGCATCAGCTCATCCCCTCTGTACACTTCACCGTTAAGCTCAAGCTTGTAGTTCTTAGCTGGGTCGAGTCCTTTCAACCGCAATCTGCGGAGAGGTGCATTAGGCTCGGCCAGAACTCTGAAGTACGTGGCAAAAGCTTCTTTTTTATCATCCGAAACAAACATCCACGCAGTCTGATTCCCCTCAAATGGACTAAGCAGTCGATAGAAATCACCGAACTGAATCAGCATTCTCAGTTCCTTGTACTCAGAAACCTGCTTGCGGATATCTTCGCGTTCAGCTTCAGTGAGCTTGGTCATATCTAGTTCGTAACCGAAGCTACCAGACATCGCGACATGACCACGTGTTTCCAAAGGTGTGATACGGTGCACCTGATGGTTAGGAACAGCCGATACGTGAGCACACATAGAACTTGAAGGATACACAATACTTGTTCCATATTGGATCTTCAATCTTTCAACGGCATCTGTATCATCACTAGTCCAGGTCTGTGGCATATAGTGCAGCATTCCTGGATCAAATCGTCCACCACCGCCGGAGCAGCTCTCGAACAGAATATGAGGGAAACGGGTGACGATACGTTCCAGCACATCATACAGTCCAAGAATATAACGGTGAGCCGTTTCGCGTTGACGTTCCGCTGGCAGAAGAGCAGATCCAATCTCCGTCATATTCCGGTTCATATCCCATTTCACATAAGTAATCGGAGCCGATGACAGTACGGAGCTAACCGAATCAACGATATAATCACATACATCCTTACGGGATAAATCCAGAACAAGCTGCTGGCGAGCTAACGTTCTTTTGTGACCTGGTACATGAAGACACCAATCCGGATGCTCGCGATAAAGATCGCTTTCTGGCGACACCATTTCCGGTTCGAACCATAATCCGAACTCCATGCCCATTGCCGTAATGTCTTCCCCGAGTTTTCCGAGACCCTCTGGAAGCTTGCGGCGATCCTCTACCCAATCTCCGAGTGAGCTATCATCATTGTCTCGCTTCCCAAACCAGCCGTCATCCAGAACAAACAGTTCAAGGCCAAGGTCTTTACCTGCTTGAGCAATTTCTTTGATTTTATCTGCGTTGAAATTAAAATAGGTCGCTTCCCAGTTGTTGATGAGAATAGGGCGCTTCCGATCACGGAATTCACCTCTACATAACCGGGTCCGGTACAGACGGTGATATGTTCTTGATAATCCACCAAGGCCTTGACTGGATCTTACCAGCACTGCTTCAGGAGCCTGGAAGGATTCTCCCGGTTCAAGCAACCATTGAAAATTAAACGGTTGAATGCCGATGCCCACTCTGGAAATTCCGTATTGATCCACTTCCGCTTGCGCAAGAAAGCTTCCGCTATACACAAGGCTGAACCCGTATACTTCACCATGATCCTCCGTTGCATCTTTTGCAAGCAAGGCCATAAAAGGGTTCTGCTGGGAGCTACTAGCGCCGCGCTTACTGTCAATTCGTTGGATACCAGGTACGAGTGGTCTTTTGTGGATATGACGTTCTCTTGTCCAAGTACCAGATAATTGCAGCATGTCATAATCAGAATCATGGAAGTCAACATTTGCGCTTAACACACGCTTCAGCACCACATTGTCCTTACCTTGATTCTCAATCCGAACAGAACGTGTGATCACATCTTGATTATTAAATACGGTGTAGCTCAATACAGCAATCAGTCCGCTTTTGTCATCTTGAAGAAAAAGTTCCAGTGTCTCTGCTTCTTCTTCACTTTCAACATAAGTGGAAGGCAGTCCCTTTAACTCAGGCTTTCCTTTATTGATCTTATAGCTCTTATAAAGGAAATCCGTAACGGTCGTACCATCTGCCAAATGAACCTCAAGCGCTGGTTCCCGGAAATCACCATTCCCATAAGACGGAAATTCACTTGGAATAGTGTCGAGGGAGATTCTCTTGTCCTCCATTGTGTAGGTCGGGCTAAAGGAGCAACGTTCCACCAAATTCAGAGGTTGAACTATTCCTTCTAATTTAGGACCCCAATAAACATGCGCTGGAAGCTCACCTCTAACAACTTCAATAACGTAGCTGGATTGCTCAGACTGTAAATGAAACACCTTGCGGCTGTCATCATAATAAATACTCATAATATCCTCCTACTCTTCTTATCAGATCTTGTTGAAATATAACTGGCTTAATTTATCTTGTTGTTTGAAGTCTATTTTAAAGATAATTGGAAGGGGATACAATCTTAATATCTATACCTTAAGTAGTAAAATATTGATCTATAAAAAATTCAATTTCATGTTATTAAGCTTTGCAAAACAATAAATGATTATTAGCGGCTATAGTAAAAAAAATACATAAAAAAAGAGGCCTCAAGTTAAGGGCCTGTTTCCCGTGAATCTTCCTATTTAAATATCAAATACGGAGCGTACAGTAAGCTGTGCACGAAGTTCTTCCACCGTAGCTGGCTTGTCGAGATCTTTTTTAGCGATGGTAATGGTCCTAGTTGTACCACCCGACATATCAAAATAGTTGTCGCTGAAGATGGCATCTCTCTCCTTGAAGTCTAGGCCGACAAAACGAGCATACGTCTTAGCCTTCACGGTAATGACAAATTGTTCTTCTTCCTCGGTAAGTACAGCTTCAAGCTCAGGGTCAACGAAGCTAAAATGCTTCGGCTTAACAAACAGGACCGTTCCGCCACTCTTTGTCTCTCCCTCTACCTCAAAAGAATATTCCAGATAAGTCTCACGTTTTTTCCCTTTCGTATCCAAAATGTGGCCGAAATCAAGCTGCTCGAACTCAGCAGTACTTAACGCGGCAATCTCCACTGGCTTTGTGCCTTCCAGCAAGACCTCCGATGCCCGAGTGAGCAGCCTCCATCTCAGTTCACCAATAACTTGTTCTCTGCTTTCGTTAGAGACATGAAGGGAGACCTTCGTTCCTTCGTCATGGGCAGAAACAAGAATCGGCGCGAAGAAATGTTTAGCCGCATAATGCATAGCCTTCCACCGGCCATAATAGTCGATACTGGACCAAGAAGCTACCGGCCAGCAGTCGTTCAACTGCCAATACAACGCACCCATACAGCGACCTCTATGTCTGCGCCAGTGCTCAACGCCGCAGCGCATCCCTTCTGCTTGGATCAACTGCGAGGCATATAGAACAGACTCAAAATCTTTCGGATATTTGTAAGTCTCCCCGATATAGTAGAGAATTTTCTCATTCCCGGTATTGTTCTTCTGATGGGACTCCATGACAAAAGAGAAGATATTACGATCCTCCGGCAGCGTAAACGACTCGATGGTCTTCAAGCCTGGAAAAGACTGCAATCCGAATTCAGACATATAGCGCGGATATAGCTTCCGGTAATCGGTAAACGGTTCCTTCCCATGCCAGACTCCCCAATAATGCATATCTCCGTAATTCTCGTCATTTGGCTTGTCAAAGCTACCTTTGGAGGATGGTGAAGCACGCCAGTAGAAGGTATTCGGATCAATTTCTTTAGCGATTGCCGGTAGAAGTACCTCATAATGCTTAATATAATCTGCCTTAAGCTGAAGAGAGTAATGCTTCTCCCAGTCCCATTCGTCCCAAGCCAGCTCCTGCTCATTGTTGCCGCACCACAAGCCTAGCGAAGCATGATGGCGAAGACGTTTCATGTTATCGATGGTCTCGTGAGTGATATTCTCCTCGAAGGCTTCCGTCAGAGCATAAATGCCGCAGGCATACAGATGATCCTGCCAGACGATGAGGCCATATTCATCGCAGAGATCATAGAAATAGTCATCCGGATAATACCCGCCACCCCATACGCGAATCGTATTGAAATTGGCAGCGACACAGCTTTGGAGCAAGCGATCCGTGCGATCTCTAGTCACGCGAGGTAAAAGATTATCTTCCAGAATATAGTCGGCACCTGTAGAGAAAATAAGCACACCGTTGACTTCAAAAGCAAACGATTCTCCCCACTGATCTTCTTCCTGCTTCACAGTAATGGTTCTAAGTCCAATCCGCAATTCTCTACGATCTAGCTCCTGCGCCTTTTCCTCAATTACAACCTCTACGTTATACAGTGGCTGAGCACCGAGATTATTCGGCCACCACAGCTCTGGCTCCATAATTTCCAGTGCAATATGATGATCCGTCCCAATCATTTCAGACACGCGATGCTCAATGCACAGACCCGCTGGTGTGTGAACTTTAACCACAATTTCTCGATCAGCCGCTTGCCAGCTCTCTGTTCTAACTCGAACATCCAGCATGACCTTATCCTTCTCATGGAATTGAGTAATATAAACATCATCAAGGCGAGCACTGTTGTAACCCTGAATAGAGAGACTACGCCAGATTCCTAGATCAGGTAACTTTGGACCCCAGTCCCAGCCGAACATGGAGTGTGCTTTGCGCAGATGCGATATCCCCTCTACGGCATCAGCACATCCACTGAGCGGCAATTCTGCTTGCTTCCGTAGAGTGAATTCTACTGGGGAGCGAAAAATGGCGTGGATAGTATTATCACAAGGCGTTAATACAGACTTGATATCCACTTCATACGTCCGGTGCATATTGTCACTGTTCAGAATATTAGTTCCATTCAGGGAAAGCTCACAAAGCGTATCCAACCCTTCACACAGCAGAAATACTCGGTCATGCTCTAGTACGCCTGCTTCCAGCTGAAAACTACGCTTATATTCGTAATCGTAATTGGACAGTTCCAGAACCTCATACTCCTGCTCGCGGTAGAACGGATCTGGCATTTCACCTGCATTCAACAAATCATGGTAGACAGAGCCTGGCACGTTGGCTTCCAGCCATTTCGGTTCATGAAGCCGTTTCATTTCCCATTTTCCGTTTAGATTGACAAGTTGCATATTTTCGCCTCCACAAATGTGCTATTTTGACTTTTTGTATTAAAATCTTAACAATAATATGTATATATTTCTTCTATTGTGTTCGCAAAAATAGTGTGCTATTTTAACATCACTAACCCTGGAGGAAAAACATGATCAAATACACCGAGGCAAGCCATATAAACCCCGAATTGCTAGCTGATCCCTTCTGGGTAGAATCTCTGAGTCAAGTATCCCCAGAACATACGCATGATTTTTATGAATTTTTCATACTCACTGAAGGCCGATGCCGGCATATCGTCAACGGGGCTGCCCAGCTTCTTCAATCTGGCTGCCTTGTCTTCATCCGGCCCGATGATACCCATCGCTATGAAGCTGACGGGGATAGCGATTGCCGCTTTCTGAACATTCCCTGCCGAAAAAGCCTCATTAATGATGCCTTTAGTTACCTGAATGAAGAAGAATTCCTGCACGGGCTATTAAATACTCCGCTCCCTAGAATCGCCATGTTATCTCAACTGGAGATGGATGATTTCATTCGTTCTTTCGAACGCATCCGAATGCTTTCTACCTTAGACAAAGTAAAGTCCAGGATTTATCTGAAAGGAATACTCGTAGATACACTTACCCAGCATTTTTTCTCTCCAGAAACCATCGAGCAGCCAGAATTCCCACTGTGGCTCGAACATGCCGTTTCCAAGATGCATCTAAAAGAAAACTTAAACAAAGGCCTTCATGCCCTGTACGAGTTGTCGGGCAGAAGCGCCGGTCATGTCAACCGGGCCTTCCGCCAGTACTTGAACCAGACACCAACAGAATATATCAACCAACTTAGGCTCAACGTGGCACGTAATCTGCTACTTACTACTGAACTACGTGTGGTCGAAATTGCTCTGGAATCCGGCTTTGACAATGTCAGCCATTTCTATCATCAATTCAAAAAGTACTATCACCAGGCCCCGCTGGATTTCCGCAAGAATGCGCATGCTAATAGACTAGTTTAATTAACATTTGAAAACATAGAAAAAGGCTCCCCCTCTGCCTGAATGCAGAGAGGAAGCCCTTACAATAATTATTTTGAATTCCACAGCTCCATACGCTCTGCGTACTTCTGGTTAATGATTTCTTCTACTTTCTCATCCCCGGCCTTTTTCATTTCCGCAAGCATCTTATCGAATGTCGCGTTGGCTTCGGCTTCAGTAGGAGCAATGATTACTCTCGTAATGCTTTGATCCATAATATCTTTTACCTTCTGTGCAGTCAGTGCTTCAGGTGTTCCGCCATCAGGGCTCAAGTTGTCATATGCCGCTGTATCCCATACGGAATCCCCAAGACTCTTGATTGCCATCTGATCTACTTCACTGCGTTGATATTTAACGGCCATATCGTAAGGCTGTTCATTTGCATCCAGACCATTCTTGATAAACCATAACCATTTGCGGACACCGCTCTTCTTGACTGTGTCGTCCCAGTTTTCCTTGAAGCTATCCAAGAATGCAGGGTCCGGTTGTCTCTTGCCATCCACCATGGTGTATTGAACGCCTTCTTGGCCCCACAGCAGCAAATGCTGTCCTTCATCACTTGCCAAGAAATTGAACAGCTTCATTGTTTCTTCAGGGTGCTTGTTGTTCTTCGTAATAGCGATAGCATCCCATCCAAGTGAGCTTCTTGGTCCAAATGTCGTTTGGGCAGGGTCTACTCCAGGGGCAACAACCTTGTATGGGAAGAGCTGATTATCTTCTCCGCCATCCTTCTTCAAAGTTCCGTTCCCGTTACCTGGATCCCAGTAAGCGCCTGGTGTGGAGAATACTGCGCCAGTAGCCAGCTTTTGAACCCAAGTTTGCGTTTTGCTAATAGCAAATTCCTTCTCAATCAGACCTTCTCTGTATAATTTATTTACGTAGAGCAACATTTCACGATACTTTGGATCCTTAACATCATATTGCAATGTTCCATTGTTATCATAGTAAGTTTTCAGACCCCACATGCCTTTGAATGTTCCAAGGTTGGC
Organism: Paenibacillus sp. B2(2019); assembly: GCF_008370385.1. NCBI lineage: Bacteria > Bacillati > Bacillota > Bacilli > Caryophanales > Paenibacillaceae > Paenibacillus > Paenibacillus sp. B2(2019). The sequence goes on along the minus strand of NZ_VTZR01000024.1, from coordinate 69,976 downwards.
GCCCATATTCTCGCCGTTCATGGTCATTGGAATCGATTCTTTTCCATCAATCGTTTTGTTTTTCGCTTTAAAATCCTTCAAAATCGCTTCTAATTCATCTGTTGTAAGCGGTGCTCTGCCATCTGCTTTGTCCGGTGCCAGATCTGCAAGCAGATTTTTTCTCATCAGCATCCCGAAGACTGGATCACTATCTAGTCCATACCAGTTAGCCAAGTAATAGTTCTTTCCGTCTTTATAACGAGTCTTGGTCAGTGTGTCGCCATACATTTCCTTGATATCAGGGCCATTCTTCTCAATCAGCTCATCGAGTGGAATGAAGGCACCGCTTGTGATGTATTTATCAAGTGAAGCATCCCCACGGCTCATCACGACCACATCTGGATAGTCACCGCTGGCAAGCATCAAGCTTAGCTTCTCTGTCGGATTTCCTGTTGGCTGCTGAATGGAGATCTCAATGCCAGTCTTTTTAGTGATTTCTTGGGCGACAGCATCAGTAAAAGGCTCTCCCTTAGTATTCGAATCAAACCATGTAAGTGTAATCGGCTCTTGTTTTGTATTGTCTCCAGCCGCTTTGTTTGTATTGTCTGTTCCACCATTAGAGCCACAGCCCGCTAATAGTGAAGCAGATAATGCAGCAGTTATACTTACGCTCAACAATTTGTTTTTCTTTATCATAGACACCCTAATTCCTCCCATTAATTAAGTTACGTCACAAGTCTATCAAGCAACCAAGCAAGTCTGTCCGCTCACCCCCCTTCAGGGCCGCCAGCTGGACAACTCCTCTCCGGCTGGCGTTCGGTTATTTAATCATATTAACTCTTAACAGCTCCCAAAGTCATACCCTTAACAAAATACTTTTGCAGGAACGGATATACTAGAACGATAGGCAATGTTGCAACCATCGTCGCTGCCATCCGGATCGTATCGCTTGAAACAGCATTTCGCTTGGCGGAGTTTGCCAGCATTTGCGATTGCGATACCATACCTCCGGTCTGGAATTGACTCAGTATTTTGACGAGGACCGCTTGCAAGGTCTTCAGGTCTGAGCTGTAAGTAAATGCATAGGAGTCAAACCACGCGTTCCAATGCGATATTGCCTGAAAGAGACCTACTGTCGCGAGTACTGGTGTTGTTAACGGCAGCACAATCCGGAAGAAAATCATTAAATCATTCGCTCCATCTACTTTCGCTGACTCCTCAATCTCACCAGGTAATCCCTCCATAAAGGTACGGACAATAATCATATAGAAGACATTCATCAAGCTTGGCAGAATAAAAACGGAGAAGGTGTCGATCATATTCAGGGCTTTAAGCACCATGTAGTAAGGAATCAGCCCGCCTCCGAAATACATCGTAAAGACAAAGTAAAGGTTCCAACCCTTGCGTCCCATCAAATTCCGCCGGCTTAGCGGATAAGCAAGCATCGTAATCACAAGAACTGATAGTGGTGCACCAATTACGGTCCGTTTAACCGTTACCCATATCCCGTTCATAATTTCGGTATCTTTCAAAATTTGTTTGTAGCTATCAAAGGTGATATCTCTTGGCCAAAAGTAGACGCCACCACGCACAGTATCCTCAGCAGCATTTAATGAAAGAACGAGAATATTCCAAAAAGGTAAGAAGGTAACTAGCAACACAAGGATAAGAATCAAATATACAAAACACTTAAAGATATGATCTCCGTATCTGTTCAAAAACATCTCAAGCGCTCCTCTCCATTTTGTTATTTAGAACAACGCTTGGTCGTTCACTTTTCTAGAAATTCGATTCACGATTACAACAAGAATGAAGGCAATAACGGATTTGAATACCCCCACGGCAGCCCCGTATGAGAACATGCTGTTTTGTAACCCGTATTTGTATGCATAAATATCGATAACTTCCGAGTACTCAAGTACAGTGTTATTTTGCAACAGATATTGTTGTTCAAAGCCGGCATTCAAAATCCCTCCGACTGCAAGAATGGCCAATATCACAATAGTTGGACGTAAAGCAGGGAGCGTAATATTCCACATTTGCTTGAATCGGCTAGCTCCATCTACTCTTGCGGCTTCGTAAAGCTCCGGATTAATAGCGGATATTGCAGCTAGGTACATAATGGCGCTAAAACCCATTTCTTTCCACATATTAGATAAGGCGATAATCCACCAGAATAAAGGTCCGTTTTGTAGAAAAGCTACCGGTTCGTCAACAATCCCGAGCGTTACTAGAAGATTGTTGAACATCCCATCGGAAGCTAGCAGCGTAATTACAATGTTAGCGGCGATAACCCATGAGATAAAATGCGGTAGATAAGAAACCGTCTGCGTAAAGCGTTTGAAAAATCCCTGTTTTGCTTCATTCAGCACAAGCGCGAGTATGATCGGCGCAGGAAACCCGAATAACAAGGTCAAGAGGCTTGTCGCAAGCGTATTACGCATTACACGGTAGAAGTCTCCTGTGGTAAAGAAATATTCAAACCACTTAAAGCCAACAAAGTCAGCATGAAAAAATTGTTGAAAAAATGTTCCTCCACCCGGTTGATAGTTTGTAAATGCCATATACATACCAAACATAGGTCCATAGGAAAATAGCAATGTCGCAATTATGGCAGGGAGCATTAGCAAAAATAACCATTTCTGCTCTTTTAATCTGTACCAAAAATTATTGCCCCTGACTGTTTTGATAGCGCTTGCTTTATGCATCAAATACCCTCCCTTTTTATTTAGTGCAGCATGCCCTGCTACATCTCGATTCAGCTTCTCTCCTATTTATCTTAAGTCCGTATAGGGCTCCTTTCTATACTTCAATCCTCCGAATGATAGCGCTTTTTAAAGGAGTTTCTGAACATTCGAGCATTGGATTTCGATATTCAGTCTGATATGATAAACTTGGCTTTCCGTGAATTCACAGTAAAGAAGGGACTTCTACGATGCGTCATTTTTACAAAAAGTATATTTATATGCCTTTTATCGACCTTAGCTTTCGCTCCAAGCTATTCCTCGTGTTCGTTCTGGTCACCATTATTCCAATGATGCTTTTTGTCTATTTTTCATTCGAACTTACAAAATCAAAGCTGACCGATCAAATCTACATCAATATGATGAATTCAACGGCCCAGATCAACAAGAACCTGGAGAACAAACTGGACAGCTATGAGCATATTTCCGCTTCTATTTACTTGGATAATAGGCTAGCCACTTACCTCACGAGCGAATATCAAGATGATCCATCTTATCTAGACGTCTATCAATATATTGGCAATCGTATAGACACGGTAATGGCTGCCTATCCCGATTTTGGTAGCGTTTTCATTTATTCCGACAATCCATCACTACCCAAAGATAATTACTATATCAAGCCGGTTACACCCGAAGTGAAGGAGACAGAGCTGTACAAGCAGCTGATGCAGTCTCACGGGAATATTATTCATCTGTCCTCACCGCAGTCACAAGATAATCCCGCAATGTTTACACTGGCTAGGTTACTGAACAATAATCGCAACCAATATCCCTACGGTATTCTGGTCTTCGAAATATCCGAATCGGTGATCTATTCTTTAATGGAGAAAGAAGCAGGCGGCAAAGATATTTTTATCGTTAATGACAAGGGCCTTATTTTATCAGCCGCCGACAAACAATTATTAAATACAAGTCTGCCGGAAATGCTTGATCAGAACTTTGATGAATTGCCTTCTGGCAGATTTGATACTACATATAAAGGGGAAAAGGCTTTCGCCGTCTATAACACGCTCACAAATGGATGGAAAACCGTCTCTATATTCCCTTATGACAGTATCATTCAGGATGCGAAATCACTGTCAGAGCTCATCATCAAAATCTCTTTAGGCTTTATAGTCGTCGCATTATTGCTGATTTATATTACTGCATCGATGTTTAGCAAGCGTATTCGAATGTTAATCCGAATGATCCGGCGGCTAGAACGTGGTGACTTCAACCCTACGAATGATGAATATTTAGGCAATGATGAGATTGGCCAGCTTCACTTTGCCTTCAAGCAAATGACTACACGCTTAAAGAGTCTAATCACCGAAGTGTATCAGAAGGAGCTACAGAATAAGGAGGCAGAGCTTGACCTGCTTCAGGCCCAGATCAACCCCCATTTTCTGTACAATACGCTGGGCTCCATTTCGTCTCTTGCCCTAAAACATCAAGATACTCGCATTCAGGATTTGGTGCTTCATCTCGCCAAGTTTTATCGCATCTCCCTGAATAAAGGAAAGAGCATCTTAACTATTAATGAAGAATTGAAGCTGACGCAAAGCTACAATGCCATTCAGCTGATCCGATTCAAAGGACAACTGAACATCACCTACAATATTGATGAAGCGATCTTACCTTACTCTACAGTCAAGCTAGCCTTGCAGCCTTTTGTAGAAAATGCGGTGCTTCATGCGGTGTGGAATCAGGAAAGCCCGCTAAATATTCATATCAAAGGCATAGTCGAAAATAGTGATATTATTCTATCTGTAATTGATGATGGCATGGGGATGAGTCGTGAGACACTTCACACTTTACTTGACGATAAACCCGGGCGAGGTTATGGGATTTCAAACGTAGATCGACGGATAAAACTGAGGTTTGGTGAGCATTACGGCGTTACAGTGTTTAGTAGGCTCGGAATAGGAACCACTGTGCAAATTCGTTTGCCGCAAAAGGAAATGTAGGGACAGAAAGAGGCTGCCTCAAAAGTAGTTACTCTACTTTTGAGACAGCCTCTATTAACATTACTTCATAATCAAGTTATAAATCACTTGGGTCGCTTCTGCTCGGGAAGCGATCCCTTTTGGTGCAAATAGACCTTCACTTTGACCTTGAACCAGTCCTAGGCTGGCTGCTCCCTTTACAGAAGCGGCTGCCCAAGAGGAGACCTGCTTCATATCTTTGAATGCCACGTCAGTTGAAGCAACAGTTACTTTGCCATTCTTCAGCTCATAGGCTTTCATTAACATGACCGTGATTTCTTCACGGGTAATCTGTGCAGCCGGCTCGAACTTGGTCGCACTTCTGCCGCTCACGATGCCCGCCTTGTAAGCGATAGAAATGGACTCCGCGTACCAAGCAGACGGTGCAACATCAGCAAAGCTAACATCTCCCCTTGTGGTCAACCCTAGGGAATGAACGAGCATAGAGGTGAACTCGGCACGCGTAATCGCACGGTTTGGTTCAAACTTGTCTTTGCTAGTCCCTTGAACATACAGCTTCGCCGCCAGTTCTTGGATTGCAGGACTAGCCCAGTGATTAGCTGGCACATCGACAAAGGTCCGTTTGAGCTCCAGCACAGCATATTTACTGAAGTGGTTAACTTGTGCTGTCAATACACCATCAGCATAATTCGCAGAGATATATTCCAGCTTACCGTTATCCGCAATATAGTAAATGCCTCCACGCTTGGAATCAAAGCCTTCTCCCACTGTCAGGCTTAGCGTAATGGGTTGATCGAACGCAGAAAGCGTTTCTGTTGTGCCAGTTTTCGTGGTCACCGACAGACTGAACTCATAGATATCACCCATGAGTCTAACCTGTGCTTGAGTAGTTCCCTCCGCTGCAGCAATGATCTCATTAGCCTTGCTGCTGAGTGGTGCTAATTTCAGGGTTATCGTGCTATCATCCCGCTGACCTTCCGGTAGCTTGCTCTGCAACTGGCGGAGCAGATCCGCAGGCACCTTCATGGAGAACTTACCGGACTTCAGAACCAGCGTGTGATTCGCCAACTGGCGAACTACATCAGAGGACAATTGTATCTGCTGTGTATCTCCCTTAATCTCCACGATGACATTACCAGATGCACTATCCACTTTCAGCATCTCTGGTGTAAGGATTAGAGTGCCCGCGCCATTCTCTTGATCTACAATGCTACCAGGAGTACCGTTGTTGTTACCCGGATTCGCAGGGACTTCAGGATTTCCCGGTTCTACAGTGGAGGCTGCTTTGACTGTAACTTCTGCCGTAGCTTTGAAGCCGCCGTCTACTGTTTCCACAGTAATTGTGGTTTTCCCAGCATTTACAGCTGTTACCGTTCCATACACTACGGCAGCTACAGACGTATCGCTCGAAGTCCAGTGTACTGCTTTATTCGCCGCCTCTTCCGGAGATAGCGTAGCTTTCAACTTTCCGGTTTCACCAGCGGTTAATGTTAGCTCTGTCTTATCTAGCGATACACCTGTTACTTTCTTAGGTGCAGCTGTCAATTTTACCAGTTTCGATTCTGTCGGCTGCAAAGACAACGCGAGTGTTCCTGAAATAGTCGAACCCTCTCCCGTCCATAGGTCTTGCATCGTGTACGAATCCGCCGCGTCCAGTCCGGCTCTACCAAGATTCACCGTTTTGTCTGCAGAAGCATTGGCGCTGTAGTTGAATACAGCCAGATAATAATCATTGCCGTCTTTCATCACAAAAGTATCCGCTGCATTTGCATTCGTATTTCCTTCCAGCGGCTTGAACACTTTTCCTTTTAACGCTAATTCGAGAACCTCCTTGTTGTTAAACAAGGCAGTCATGTACTCCTGTGCCTTTGGATCGTTAACATCATCAGAGCCGAGAAGTACGGTACCGGCGATGACGCCAGAGTTCATTCGACTGCGAGCTTCAGTTAAGCTGGAAGCGCGGGCCAACGCCAAATGATCGGGATCCGTATAGGTGTAGATCGTGCCATTTTGCCAGAAGCCATAAGTTAACGAATTCAGCATGTACTCCGTTTCATTGATCTTGCCGTAGGTGTCGCAGGAAATACGTCTGCTGTGTGCATATTGGCTTGGAAAGATTGGCGCAATAGATGCGCTAATGAACATTTTTCCATCCAAACGATCTTTCACATAACGCATTCCTTCATTATAAGCTTGAATCCCTGTCGTTACGGTTGGATCGAAATGTTGTCCCTCAAGCGAACCGTGCGTCAAGAAATCCAATTTGATAAAGGTAAAGCCCAGATCCTTAAATTTGTCCAAAAAATAATTCATGCGCAATTTAGCACCTGGATGTGTCACATCCAGAGGAAAAGCCCCATCCAGCGTCGGCAGCGGTTTACCCTCGGCATCTTTGAGGACAATATCGCCATACGTATACTTATTGTCGGTACCCTCTACCAGCTGGCTCATATTGTTGCCCCAATATACAAATGGTGCCCAATAAATACCTGCATGCTGACCATTACCCTTAATTACTGATACAGCGTCAGCAAGCTGCTTATCATTCAAATTGTCCCAATAGGAATCCATATTAATAAATACATTACCGTTATTATTGAAATCATTTAGGTGCTCCTTATAATAATTGGAGACATCCACAACGTCTTGGTATGAAAGTGTACCTTCGTAAGCTCCCCAGCTGTTAAAACCAACCGGTACGCCTTGCGGCAACTCAGGATTCAGCAACAGTGGAGGTGTGATGATCGCATTAGCTTTTCCGTATTCCTCAAGTCCTGTGCGGTAATCACTGAATGCCCCCACCATAATCATCGGCGAAGACAATTCTGCGCCTGTAAGGATGCCATGAGGCTGGGTATCCCGTGTAACGTCACTGGCTGCTCCGCCATAAACCGCTAGCTCATTCAGCCGATTAGAAGAACCTTTCCAGTCGATCCCGGTCTTCCACGTATCATGAGTTACCGACCCGAGCACAAGGCCGCTGCGTGTCGAGTTATTAAAAATAGTCGTCATTTCATAGCTGGTATCCGCTCGGTTCATAGATTGAGATTTATAACGAATCCAAGCATCATTGTCAAAAGGAACGGTCAGTACCCGGTTATCTGCACTGGCACCGATATCTACTCCACCTGAACGTTTTACGGTAATAGGTGACATATAATTAGTCTGTAGCGCCGTATCACTAATGGCATCCAGACGAGTTAAGAAATACTTCTGATCGTCATAAAACTTGTAAACCTGTTTGAGCGTTGGCTGTCCAGCTGAGGTGTGAACAAAAGTAAGCTCCACTCCTTTGCCAAAGCCATCCTGAATATCTACTGGAGCACCAGCACTTGCATGATTCTCATAGCTTGTAGTCTCAACGAGAGTATCACCGAGTTTGATGCTGCTATAGATTCCTTGCAGCTTCTGACCATCCGTCCACTTGTAGCTTGCGTATCCAGACTTAGAATTAAAGGAAACCTCATATTGTCCATTCGATACGAGCGTTCCATAAGTATATTCGGTAACGGTGATGGCCCCGTAGTTATTCGAAGTCCCTGGTGTCCCCAGATCACCATCCTCTTCAACTGGAGGATTAGGATCTGTACCCAATGCCGGTTCTACAATAATTCGATCCAGATCTGGCGCGTACCAGTTGCCGTCTGAGAATTTGATTGTATTCTCGCCTTCGTTCAGGGGCAGTGTAAGCTCATATGTGAGCGCCGTATCCCAGTCTGGTGTCTTTGGCAGTTCATAATACTGCTCTGCCCCACCATTAGCGCTGACGTATAAGCTGCGCGGGTCACCTGAGAAATAAGCTACTGTGATCCGATAATCCCCTGTCATCGGAGCCGTAATCTTATTGAAAGTTAAGGAACTGCCGCCATTCAGATACCCTACCTTCTGCCCACCGGAAGCATTCGGGCTATCGCCAACTCGTGCTTCTCCAGTTAAATCATTGACTGGAGACTCCGCTTCATAACTGATCGTATACGGAATGACTTCAATCCGGTCGAAATCTGGAGAGTACCAGTCATGATCCGAGAAAGTGATCGTGTTCAGCCCTTCCTGCAAGGAGGCTTCTACATCATAAGTTCCTACCGTATCCCAACTTGCTGTCTTTGGCAGATCAACCAATTCATCCAGTCCATCATTCACCTGCATATAGACAGGCCGCTGGTCACCGGAAATATAGGAAATACGGATCAAATACGTTCCCGCTGCCGGCACAGTGACATTTGTGAACTGTAAAGTACTGTTTTTATTCATATCCTTTACAATTTTTCCACCGGAACCAACGCTGCTGTCCGCTATTTTGGCGTTGCCTGTTATTATATTTTCAGGCGCTTCAGCTTCTATGATTGCACCATGCAGCTTCTCCTTCCAGTCGCCTCCAGATCCTTCACCTGGGTTGCTGTCGTCCAGTCCACGAATTACGATCTTGTCGATGTCTGGAGAATACCAGTTGTTGTCATCAATCAGGATGCTGTTCTCTCCAGCATTCAGCGGAAGTGTCACATCATAAGTTCCCACCGTATCCCAATCCACTGTCTTGGGTGGTTCTTCAAACTGCTTATCGCCGCCATTGGCACTGATATTGAATGGCCGCGAATCGCCAGAAAAATAGTACACTGTAATTTTATAATTTCCACTCTCACTTACAGTCACATGATTGAACTGCAAAGTGCTTCCTTGATACATGCCTCCGACTTTCTGCCCCCCGGAAGCCGCTGGGTGTTCAGAAATAGAAGCATTGCCAGTCATAGCATTTCCATCAGCTTCAGCTTCATAGGTAGTATTCTCCGTATCATCGGCATAAACCGTACTTACAAACTGACCGCCACTGCCTATTACAAAGCAGATGATGACAAAGAACAAAAATCCTCTTTTCATTGCTTTCCCAAACATTTAATCCCTCCGTTTGTAGGTCTCCTTGCACTTTTGTGATATTCGGGCGATATCTGTCCATCAAGTCATCAAAGGAGTTGGTTAAGAAGCATCTTGAAAGCGCTACCGATTTTCGATGAACTAAAACTCCTTTGATTGCCTTGATGAATGAAGCCCCTCACATGTGCTAGTTATAATACATGCTTAATTGTAAAAAGCAGAGGGATTAATATCCATATCGCAAGTTTACTATTCGTAAGGGAAAGTAACTTTATTTCCTATTTGCCGAACTGAAGCGCTGGCACAATCATAGACTCTTCCTATACTCGTTAGGTGTAACCCCTTGGTTCTTCAGAAATAGGGAGATAAAATAAGACGTACTTTCGTAACCGACTCTTTGGGCGATATCCTGAATTTTGAGCGAACCGTCAGCCAGCAACTCTGTAGCCTTATCGAGCCGGATACGTGTTAAATAATCGTGAATCGTGATACCAGTCTTGTCTTTGAAGATGGAGCGTAAATAGTTAGGCGACAAATAAACCTGATCAGATAAGCTATTGATCGTAATCGGCTGATCAAAATTCTGATCGATCATACTGCGAACCCTGTGAACTAGCTTCGTGTTTTTGTCCATAAGACGCTCACCCAGCAAGCTCATGGCATTGCCTGCAGTGCCCAGGATCAAATCCTCAATCTCATTTAAAGTCAGTGCATTATAGATGGAATGATATAACTCCGCCCGTTTAACCCCCTCAGGAACAGGTTGATGCAGTTGCTCCAGCAGTTCGTCGACAAGATCAATCGCCCAATCGCAGATATTTTTTTTCTTGATTCTTAGTAGGGCTAGCCCCTCGAAATACTGATGCAGCTTCTGTGCGGCTTGCTCGAAATCTAGCTGATTGATAGCTTCAAACCACTCTTTTCTATTAAAAGGTGGCACATACTCACTATCAAACTGGTTTGAAATCGCCAAGGCATGAATAATTGAACCCGTACCTTTATAGAAACGCTCGTTTAGGATTTCACGCGTCTGCTTGTACAGACAATGTACCTCCGTTAATTCGGTTTCCTGCGCACCGACTGCTGCCGTCACTGTGAAATCTAGTCCACTTCGGATAGCCGCGGCCAAATCCTCCCACGCATAATACCCAGGCTGCTGGCGCGCTTCCATAAACACACCTATCTCCCCATCTTTGTAGGGCACAAATACCGTCTCTATATTCTTCGACTTGAAGAAATGATCCAGAAAAGCTACCAACCGGTTCTTACAATCCTCCAGACTCTGCTGTTCCCCCTCTGCCTCAATCGGATCGATACTGAACAGCGCCATTGCGTAGCGATTCCTCTCAGACTCACGAGTAAGCTTGCAATAGCTGGTCGCCAGATCAGCGGCATGTTCCGCATTTTTTTCATAGGAAAGCTCCTTAAGAAGGTTCGTTTTAGCCGCCTCCATGGAACGTTTCTTCATTTGAACTTCCTCACAGCGCTGCTTCACCTTTGCGATAACGCTTCCAATTTCATTCAAGTCGAGGGGCTTCAGTAAATATCCAACAGCACCTACATTTAGAGCCGATTTTACATAGTTGAATTCGTCATGCCCAGTCAGGAACATTAACTGCATCCAGTCATAGCTCTCATGTATTTTTTTAGCCATTTCAATACCGTTCATAATCGGCATCTGGACATCTGTAAGAATAATATCAGGTCTAATGGCCTCTATCTTCTCTAGAGCCTCTCTACCATTACTCGCAGTTCCGACGACATAAATACCCATTTCTTCCCAGCGGATATAATCTCTCATCATCTCAAGGCCTATTTCTTCATCATCAACTAGAAAAATACTATACACTGATGTCCCCTCCTCTTTGTTGTCTGCATCTGTTTCTTCTATTATATTCTTTTCCCCTTAGGCTACTATGATCCAAATAAATGAAAGTTATTTTCAGGCATGAATCGTTAATTTGCAGACATCGGCAAAAGGGCTATCCGGTCCATAACAGACCGGATAGCCCTTTAATCATGCGCTAATAACCCAGCATAATTAAAGCGGGGGTTCATATCACCCCCGCTGAATCATTATACCAACTCTAACTGACTGTTAAAATAGTAGCTTCCTCCTATTTCTCCTTGAACAGTAGCTCTTCTATCTCCCAACCGAAGTGTCACGGTTCCTGGTGAGTAGGTACGGATCGTAGCTTCCACTAATTGACCATTGTCCCAAGCTACATCAACCTCAGCATTCCCTTTGGCTCGCAGTCCAGATACCGATCCTGTACCCCATGCTTTTGGAAGTGCAGGCAGCAGATGAATCTCACCCTCATGGCTTTGCAGCAGCATCTCGGCAATAACAGCCGTACCCCCGAAATTCCCATCGATCACAAAAATATTGCACTCCGCTCCTCCAATGCCCGATTTGGAAAAGCTAAATAAATTATCGAAACTGAGTCCACTAATCAAATGAGAAATATGATTAAAGGCCTTTTCCCCGTCATACAATCTGGCAAAGCCGAGACCGAACAATGCGGCGGTAAATTCCACATCCTCCAGTTCTTCCTGAACCATCCGGTTCTCAAGTGTTACTCTCACCGCAGCGCTAAGTTCAGGTGTCTTACCTGGTGTGATCTGATTACTTGGATATACCGCGAACAAATGGGCCAAATGCCGATGCTCCGGCTGCGCTTCCTCGTAGTCCTCGAGCCATTCTTGCAGCTGTCCTCTCTTGCCGATCTGAAACGGTGGCAGCTTGGATATCGCTTGCTCCAGCTGCTCCTGTAGTTCCTCGTCCGTATTCAGTAGTTTCGCAGACTTCAAACAGAACACAAAAAGGTCTTTCACCAGCATCTGATCCATAGTGGTACCCATAGACAGCTGCTGTGCCCCATCACTGCTATCCGTAGGATAGAAATGGTTCTCCGGCGAGTTCGAAGGTCCGGTCACCAGCCAGCCGTATTTTGGATGAATGGTCATATAATCTAGGAAGAATGCTGCGGCTTCTTTTAGCACTGGATATGCCTGTTGCTCCAGAAACACACGATCTTGACTGTATTCATAATGCTCCATCAGATGCGTCGCAATCCATAGTCCACCTGTAACGTTTAGTCCCCAAGATGTCTCCCAGCCCGGAGCCGTGAATCCCCAGACATTCGAGAATACATGTGCTACCCAGCCTTTGCTGCCATAGAAATCGCGAGCGCTTGACTTTCCAGCATGAGACAAACCCTCAATATAGCGCATTAATGGTAAATGACTATCCCCAAGATTTACGACTTCCGTCGGAAAGTAATTCATTTGCGTATTGATGTCCAAATGATAGTCACAGCTCCACCCCATGCGGCAAGCCTCACCATCATTCCATATTCCCTGTAAATTCAGCGGTAACGGGGAGTCTGCCCGTGCTCCAGCGATAGTCAGGTAACGTCCGTACTGCAGGAACAACGCGAACAACTGCGAATCCTCCTCCTGGCCCTGTGCCAGTAATCGAATACGTTGGTCAGTCGGCAGATTCACCTTCCCAGTGGTACCTAATTGGATAGACACCTTACCATATTCTTGCTCATAATCTTCGATATGATCTTCTTTTAACTGCGCATATCCTTTAATCAAAGCCTGTTGTAATGTGCTGCTGCTATCCATTTCCCACTCCGAGTTACTACGGTTGTAATCGGTGCTGACGGCAAAATAAATTCGCGCCTCATTGGCCCCGGCAATTCTCAATTGACCGTCCCCTCTGTACATCGTACCACCGGAAATGCTTACCTTAATTTGTCCCTTTGCCCATACCCCGCAAGTGCCGTCACTATGCACATTCTCTGTGGCTTGTCCTCTGAATTCAATAGTGTCGTCATTCACGACTTGAGTCGTAAACGACTCTGAACCACCCTCCAGACCGATCGTAAAGGATACACCTCCCGGTTCATCGCTCCAAATTCTTGAGACCACCAGATCATCAGCATGGGAGGCAAAAATCTCACGATGCAGCGTTGTTCCTCTACTTTGAACCACTGTCTGAGCCACCGCACAGGTCAAATCCAGCTCTCGCTCGATAGCCGCTGCTGACCTGGAATCCGTGTCCTGTTCTGCAAAGTCAATGACAACCTCGCATAAACCAAGGTTCGTACCGAAATTTCGTTTCTTCGGCTGCAGATGTTGTTTGGCTAGACGGTCACCTTCATTATAATCGCCAGCAAAGAAGTACTTCCGCATCTCTTCCAGCGCAGCTTTGCCTCCGAAAGGAGCAGGCTCTGACTCAGCTTGACCCGACCAGTAGGTAACCTCGGTCATGTTCCATACCTCACGATACGGAGCAGCTATCACTACTGCACCTATTCTTCCATTACCTAGTGGCAATCCTTGTGACCAATCCGTTGCAGGGGTAGAATACCATAATCTAAAATCGCTCATTTTATTTTCTCCTGTCCATAGTAGAATCTGTGCAAGCGCGATAACCCTCTAAAAAAATGTTGTTAATTAATCCGCTATATAGTGTAAAACTATTCATAATTCCATCTCTTTCAAGATGAATCACACTTTCTTAAACCTATCCAATATGTTGCGGATTCATTGTATTTATCGTATCATTTGGATGAATCACTGTCTTTGTTGACCTGTTCGATTATTTGACGATTTGCACGGTAATAAAAGAAAAGAGGGGCCGCATGAATAAACTATCTGAAATGACTCCGTATGTCGGCGCAATCATGCCTTATGTGTACGACGGCAGCAGCAATGAGCATCTGAGAGTCGGTAATGCATACGCGTTTCACTTGTTTACTGATGGCCCCGGTGAGATGGAGATCGACGGAATACGTTATCCGATTGAACGGAGGACACTTGTCTTTCTCCGTCCCGGTCAGCCCCATGCTTTTCATATCATGCCTTCTCATCCACTGTCGTCCTACAACATCTATTTTGATTTATGGGACAACCGCTCTCCAGTATCTAATAACCTTTCATTTATCCATGCCCCTGAAGTCTTACAATTTGAAAAAAAAGCCACCGAAGCACCCTGCGCCGAGCTGAACGAGTTGCCTTGCGTATTTCCACTAGCTAAATATCCCCTGCTATACGATAGTCTTGTGATGATTGCCAAGTCTTACAATGACGCGCTGTTCTATCGTAATGAGACGGCCAATAGCTATCTGTACGGCTGGATCTTGAGCTGGTATAATGCCCTCCATCAGCATCAGCCAAGTGATTATCGTATTGTCCGCCTGCTGGAATATTTGAATACCCACCCCGAGCGTGGTAAGTCTATCGAAGATTGGGCACAGTTCTGCGGGCTCAAGCGGACATATTTCCATGAGCTGTTTCTACGGGAGACCGGAATGACGCCACGCGTCTATCATCATAATTTAGTCATGAGGCGGGCGGCAGGACTGCTTCTGGAGAGTGAGCTTAGTGTGACTGCGATCGCTGAGAAGCTGGGTTATCCTTCCATCCATCCTTTCTCCAGACATTTCAGTACCTGCTACGGCATTAATCCAACACAATACCGCCTTAATCCGCAAAGCCGAATACGAATGTAAGACTCCAACAAAAAAGAATACGCGCTATCCGCGAGAAGCGGTTACGCGTATTCTTTTTTCAATGTGTATAATCAGTTGGCTTTTGCCGTTAATTTGAAGATTTTGGACTCTGCCGGTTCAAGCGTAACTACAAGCTCTCCCGCTGTTTCCCCTTGTGTGCCTTCCCATAGATCAAGCAGTTGGTAAGCTGTTTGACCCTTCAACCCTGCACGCTCCAAGGAGATAGATTTATGAGCAGAATTCGCAGCATCATAGTTGAAGACAGCAAGATAGAATACATCATCTTCTGCATCTTCAAGTACGAAAGTATCGGAAGCTTGCTTGCCAAGATCCCCTTCGACAGGGTGGAAAGTCTTCCCTAGGCGGGCGACATCCATAATCTCTTTATTGCCCAGCCACGCTTTGGCCCGTGCGGCTGCTTCTTCTTTTCGGAAATCATCGCCTAGCAGAAGTACCGTTCCAGCGATGACCGAAGCAGTCAGTCGGCTCCGTCCTTCATGCCAGCCAGTGGCATCTTGGTTGTGGCTCTTGTAGAGCACGGAATGATCCGGGTCATTGTAATGGTACAAGGTATGACTCATCCACCAGCCATGTGTCAACGAGTTCAGCAAATATTCCGTATCGTGTAGCGTGCCGAAGACATCACAGGAAACCCGGCGGCTATGCGCAAATGCATAAGGGAACAATGGCGCGATGGATAGATTGATAAAGAATGGCCGACCGATCACCTCTGGTGAGAGCTTGTTCTGCAAGTAAGTCATCCCATAGTGATATGCCGCAATTCCCGTCGTAATTTCCGGATTGTAATGTTGCCCTTCCAGTGCACCATGTGCCAAGAAGTCTAGCTTGACATACTCGAAGCCTTCCGAGATGAATTTATTCGTGTACCAATCTATTCTTTGCAGGTTGCCTGGATGTGTCGGGTCAATGGCCAGCCCTCCATCAACATCCGGCAAAATTTCTCCTTCGCTGTCTCGCAGCAAGATATCACCATAAGTGTATTTGCCGTTTGTACCTTCCACGAGATCTCCAAACTGAGCCGGACTTCCCCAGAAGGCAAAAGGCGTCCAATAAGTTCCCGGTCTATGACCGTTCTCCCGAACCAGGTCCAGTGCATTCTTCATTTCTTCTGGTGTGAAATTGTCCCAGAAAGCATCAAAGTTGATGTACAGTGTGTCCTCATTCTGGAATCCTAGCGGCTGCACTTCATTTTTCAGAAAATTACTGGTGGATGTATACAGATCGTAATCAAGCTCAGCCATTGCCGCAGACCAGCTATTCCAGCCGATAGGAACGCCGCCATCCCATGACAGAGGAGCCTCTATCCAGGTATTAGCCTGACCGTACGCTTCAAGCCCTTTTCTATAATCATCATAGAACCCTACGAAAACGAGCGGTGACTCTACTCTTGTTCCTTTCACATAACCATGTGGCTGGAAATCGCGGGTCATTTCACTTACAGCGCCGCCGTAAAGATCCAGCTCCTCGATCCCTCCGCTCCGTTCGCTTTTGATACGAATCCCTGTCTTCCACACCTTGTGCGTAATGGAACCCATAATAATTCCCTGCCGGCTTTCCGGCGCGAACAATGCAGTTACTTCATAGCTTTCCGTATCCATCGGCGGCTTCACTACTGTATATCTGACCCACTTGTCGTTGTCGTACGGCACACGCAGAATGCTTGGTTCTTCGGGTTGCCCTGACTCCCCGCCAAGTGACACCGATTTGGTCTGAAGGACAGCCATCCGGTTTGCCTTGATCTCTTCATCGCTTGCGATTACGATTTGCATCAATACAAATGATGAAGATTCATAAATATAGAAATGCTGCTCCAGCTGTGGCAGCAGGGACGTTTCGTGCAAAATGACTACGTGAACACCTTTTCCAAAGCCCTCACGAACTACCACTTCCTGAGACTTCAGTGTGTGGCTCTGATAATGTTCAGTGTTATATTCCCGACCTTGCCAGCGGAATGCACTGCGAATCCCTTTTACATGAGAAGTGTTTCCGCGGGCAACGGATGCTTCACCCGTCCCGAGATCAATCTCTAGATTCACCTCATCATTGGTTACACGGATAAGAGATGCTGTGTCCGTATTCACTTTTACCGTTGTAGCACTATCAGTTAGCATGATTTGCCTCCTTGTTACTGCGTTTTGGACCTTGAAGGCGGCAGGCTCTGTACCTGTGTCCCCCAAGTATGCCCTCATTATAAAGATCAGATAAAGCGTTTTCTATACAACGATCTTCCGATCCATACCGCGATCTAACACATCTAGCACAAACCTAAATCCCCCTAGTATTCATGTCGATGACAAGAAGAAGAGGCTGTACATAAAATACTGCTCATGCTCAACAATTTCGTATCCACACTCCGTTTTCACCTTCGGGCAGCTAGAAGAGATAGATTAGGGAAAACCTCCCTAAAAAAATCCAGAAAACGCTATATTCCAATGTAATGAGGGAATTCCTCCCTAAAAAACAGAGTGAATTCCAAATTCACCACCAGATCGGATGAATTTCAGGGAGAAATTCCCTGATTGTTAGTCTTGCGAGCAAAAAATCTCCGAATTTCAGGGAGTTTTTCCCTAATTGTTGATCAGCATTATATTCGTACAAAAAAACAGCAGCAGGATCCTGTATTTCAGGTCCCTGCTGCTGTCCATATTCGTATGAAACTGACTATTATTGCTTACCAACTATAAGCTTGTAGGTCTGGCCTGCGGTCGTTGGAAAGCTCACCGTTCCATCTACGGAGCGGTCATATTCCATCTCGCTGCCGCCATTACTCACCATAAGCGAAGCATCTGTGCGGATCACACATTCATTGCCTAGAAGGGAGGTAATCTGCGCTTCCACGAGATGGCCTCTATCCCACTGAATGCTAACTTCAAAGCCACCGCGGGCACGTAGCCCCTCCACGCTTCCCTCCTGCCATTCATCTGGCAGTGCAGGCAGCAGATCGAGATACCCGAGGTGAGATTGCAGTAGCATCTCAGCAATTCCGGCAGAAGCGGCGAAGTTACCATCAATTTGGAACGGTGGATGTGCGCCAAGCAGATTGGCATAAACCCCACCGTGACTATACTGTTCGGACTCCCCGTCCTTCACCAGCCGCAGCATGTTTGAGAGCAGTCGTATTGAGCGGTTGCCATCCCGGAAGCGGCTCCAGAGCGCAACTCTCCAGCCCAGACTCCAGCCCGTGCTCTCGTCCCCACGCCGTTCAAGCGAAGTTTTGGCGGCAGCGAACAGCTCAGGGGTCTCTTCTTCTGACAACTGCCGGCCCGGATAGATACCGACCAAATGCGAGGTATGTCTGTGATACATATCTTCATCCTCAAAGTCTAAGGACCATTCCTGCAACTGTCCGTACTTACCAAACTTCAGTGGCAATAAACGTTCACGAGCACTTACCAATTCTGCACGCAAATCCTCATCCGTTCCAAGCGTTTCCGAAGCCTCGATACAATTCGTAAACAGCTCCCAGATGAGCGAAATATCCATAGTAGCACCTGCGCTGACTGCAGCCAAGCCCTCCGCTGTCTGGAATTTATGCTCTGGTGAAGTGGAAGGGGAGGTCACAAGCCTTCCGTTACCATCGTCAATAAGCCAGTCCAGTGCAAACAGAGCCGCCTCCTTCATCACAGGATAAGCGGAAGTCCGTAAATATTCCTCGTCCCCGCCAAAAGCATAATGCTCCCAGAGATGTTGTGTCAGCCAAACGCCACTCATCGTCCAGTAAGCCCAGCTTGGATCTCCGTCACCATAATCCCCCACCGGTGCTGTCTGTGCCCAAAGATCCGTATTATGATGAGCCACCCAGCCTCGGGCACCATAGTTGACTTGAGCAGTCTCTGCACCCATCTTCGCCAAATTTCCGATCATATCCAGCAGCGGCTCATGACATTCCGCCAGATTACAAATTTCAGCTGGCCAATAATTCATCTCTGTATTGATGTTCAGTGTATAGTTACTACTCCACGGCGGACGGGTAACCGCATTCCATATTCCCTGCAGATTAGTAGCCTGTGTTCCGGGGCGCGAGCTTGCGATCATCAAATAGCGCCCGTAATGAAACAGCAACTCGACAAGACCAGGGTCTTGTGCCGCGTATGTCGTAATCCGTTGCTCCGTGGACATCGACTCCGGGGCTAGTGTCTTACCTAATTGGAGCTTCACTCGGTCAAAAAGTGATCGGTAATCCTCGACATGCGCTTGAAGCAAGCTGTCGTAAGACTTTCCATTCACATCTGCCAAGTAAGAAGCTGCAATAGCAGAAGCATCTTTCCCCTCAGCTCCCGGGATTTTGTCAAAGCCATTAAAGCCTGTAGCCGCGCTGAAATAGAAGGTTGCAGCCGTTCCTCCCAACAGATGAATTCCACTACCGTCAACGGTAACTTCCCCATCCTCTGCTACTACGGAGAGTTGTCCTTCAAAGGCCATGCCCTTGCTCTTGCCAGGTTCTCCGTATTGGATCGGATTGTCACTCCAGAAATAGCTTGGATCAACATGCTCCGGTGCAGTTCCCGAGAGTACAAAGTTATCACCCTGAGCGTGAAGGCTATGCCGAAGCGAACTATCTAGCGTAGCATGTACATTCAGCGCTCCCGGTGCACTTGCAGTCAGACGCAGCACGAGCAACTGATCAGGATGTGAAGCGAACATCTCACGGGTATAAGTAACATTACCAATCTTGTATTCAATGCGGTGAACCGCATGTTCAATATCTAATGTCCGCCGATAGGATTGATAAACACCACCATGCTCAAAACGAAGTAGTAAATCTCCAAACGGCAGATACGATTGGGTGTACGGACCTAGCATCTCTCTAGTCAGGGTGTCCGCTTCTGTATACCGGCCCTCCTGAATCAGCTTTCGAACCTTTGGCAAAGCTTCCTTAGCACCTGGATTGTTCCCATCCTTCGGGAATCCCGACCATAATGTATCCTCGTTTAGACTGACTTTCTCCTGTTCCACACCGCCGAAGATCATACCACCCAGACGGCCATTCCCAATCGGAAGCCCTTCGGTCCATACATTTGCTGGCTTGTCATATTGAAGTTTCATTGGTCCTCTCCCTCACGATCTGTCATGAATTAAATAATGTATTCCCCCAAGTCTGCCCTCATTATAAAGATCAGATAAAGCGTTTTCTATACATCGATCTACCGATCCATATCGCGATCTAACACAACCTGCCCTAACTCATTGAATTAATTATCCTGAATATCGACCTCGCTACAGGCGGTTAAACGTATCGCATCCGCAACACTGGAAAGACAGTTCGTACTTTCCCCACCCATGACAATTTCGTTAGCACTGAAGACCAGTCCGCGGGTGCTCTTGGCACTAAGGACTAACGTTTCACCAGTCTCGAACCTGTTGTTCTTAATAACTATACCCTGATGAACAGGAGTGCTCTCATCAACCTCTGTGTTCTCTGGCGAAATGAAAATAACCGGATGCTCGATGCCCCCGCATTCAATAAAATGATTGTCAGCGATGGTTACATCCTCCACCTTGCCAGACTCATACCAAGACTCCGCATCCAGGGCAACCAGAATCGCACTCATTTGCATCCGATCAAAAACATTCCCCTTAATCTCTACTTTACGCCGGGTTGTCACAAGGATACCGCGGGTCGGTACCCGCGCGAGGTGATTATTTACGACTTCAACCTCCGGTGTCCAGGTTACATTCTCGATCACATCATGGCTGCCAATCCCCTCAGGAATAGGCTGTGCTAAAGTCAGTATTAGCTCGCGTGGGTTGAGACGCGTAACCTTTATCACTTCATTAGCAGCATAGGTGGTCAGAGAGCCAGAACGAACAAATTCAATTTCGTCTCCCGGATGGAAGGCCATAAAACCGTAAGTCTGCGGATGCATGAACCGAACCTTCACCCTATTCGTAGACAGCTGCTCCACGATCCGTAGATAGGTACCATGGACATTGACGACGTCATCATGAGAACCGGCAAAACGGCTGTCCGCAACAGTTATTTTACCTCGGCAGCTGGACATGTGGATGAAATCCGCAAAGCCAGTAACCGTTCGGCCTGTCTCCAGGCGCGGCGAAATATCCATGCATTGAAAGGTGAGATTGTCGCTGAACTGCCCTACAACACCAAGTCCGTGTAAAAAATGCAGCCCCACATCGCTGAAGGTGATGTTAGAGCTTTCCACAATGAAGACACCTACCTGATCGCGAATACCATCACGGCTTTGCAGGACTTGCCCGGGGACAACCTCAGGCTGATGATCAAAATGCAAGCGGAGCTTCATCGGCTCCAGCTCTTCAACCGAATCAGCCAGCTCCGACCAGTTGTCCACCCGCCAAGTCGTATTGCGCAATGGATCATAGGTCTGCATTGGTCCTTCCGAGAAGTTCCAGCCCTCACCGATCCAGACCAGCTTGCCATCCCTGATCTCATAACGCGAATCGGGGTGAACCTGGACATCGAAATAATGAGTACCGCTTTCAGTAATCTCCATCTCTGTCACAGTCGGCCGAGCATAGTCGGTATGTAAATTACGAATCTCTACATTTTTGCATCCATCCAGCAAGAACATAGTCAGCTTGCCATGGAAGATAAATTGAGAGCCATTGCCCTCAAATGTTAAATTGTGCAGCCCCTTTAAGAGAATTCCTATAGTCTTGGTGACATCAGGGTTCTCTTCTTCACTGGTAGTGTTTGAGATGTAGTAGGGTTTCCGGATCGCCTCTTCCGGATAGAAATGATAGCAGCCTTTTGGACAATCCAGCAGGACCGGCCCATTTATTTCGGCGGCTGCCTCAATAGCTCTTGTCATGGCTGGCTGAGCATCCAAGTCGGAATCCGGCAGAACACCAAAATCAGTCAGGCGGATTACGATAGGGGAAGAATCGACGCTGTGTTCTGTAAAAGAAATGATCAACACCAACTTCCTTAGAATTGCAAACGCTTAATAAGAGGCAGTATAATCCTCTCGGTTAAAATAATCAATTGTACATTAGCTGTAAAATACGCAGACTGGTGCCTTTACTCTGTTCATCCTTTTCCCCTGTAATTCGCACGGTTACTTGCAATTCCTGACGTTGTTCCTCAATTCCGAACATAGCAATAATAGGCCGAAACGCAAGCGGACACCATTCATCGAATAAGTTAACCGCATGAAAGGGACCGCCATTGAGCGAATATTCGAATATCCCACTGTCCGGGCCGTAGAGCAGCAGCAGACCCACACTCTGTCCGGTTACTGTGTAAGAAAAAGATGCCTCTTTGCTGTCTGTATATAAATGCTCCGTTCCAAATCGCCAGTTCATCAGTGGATCATCAGGGGTAAGCTCGCGTAGCTCGAACCCATCTGCATGATCAGCGCCTCTGAAATCCAGTAAATTACCGTATTCATAATTTCGCTCCTCCAGAGGAGCAATACTTAACGCGCTTTCGGTATTAGAATGTGTGTTGTCAGGAACAAGAGCTGCATCCAAATATTCCTGTAAAAAAGAAGCATACAGCGCATGTCCGTCATCATTGGGATGATAACCATCCGGAGCCAGCTCAGTCCACTCCATTTGTCCGGCCTGAGTCTGTGCATAAACTCTAGCTGCAAAATTAACAGATGGAAGATCGTAATGCTCAGCTACTTCTTCGTGGACGGCAATGTTAAAGGGATTGCTCCCTGACAGGTTCTTCTCTGCTGCCGTATACAAGAAGCAAATGTCAGTGCCGGGCGACAACCGTCTGCACTGGCGCACAATTCCTTCCAGACCTCTAATGGATTCTTCCCGGTCGTTGCCGTCATTGACGCTAAATTCAACGAATAGAAGATCAATCTTGCCGTATTCCAGGACATGCGACTGTAATCGGTGAGCGCCCAGCGTGGAATTCGTTCCACCCACTCCCGCATTGATGAAGCGGAATTCATGAATCGCAAATCGCTCCTGCAGATACTTACCAGTCAGCGCTCTCCAGCTAAATGTGTCTGCGTCGGAAGCACCTGCCCCCTCTGTAATGGAACCACCCAAAAAGGCGACAGTCACCGGCTCCTTTCCCGCAAGTCTTACGCTTGTATTCGGTAGTCCCCGTCTTGGAACCACAAATTGATGATTGCAATGTTTCTCTTCTGTCATGACTGATCCTCCGTAAATAAAAATGTATATTTTTCCTTGAAATCAAGAAATCAGGTGCTGGGGTATATCTTACAGCACCTGATTCTGATTTCAATATTTTATTTTTTAGAAGTTTCGTAAGCCTTTTGCAAGATTTCGAGATAACGATCTAGCTTCAAGTCTTTCAGACCTTTTATATAAGCATCCCAATCTTTATTAAGATCCTTGTTGCCCGTGATGAATTGAAGCTGATTTTGCTCAATGTAATTCTTGATGTTGGTTTGCAGTAAGCTCGCTTCATCGATTTCGCTTGGATCAATCCAAATCGACCAGATCGGGAATAATTCTTTAGGCTCATGTCCTTCATACAGCAGAGTCGCATCATACAATCTGCGTTCATAACCGCTGGAAGCGTAGATGTCAGTAGCTTGAACGAAGGTATCACGGTACTCTTTTGGCATATAGAAGTGACCCATGCCGCTCCAGCCCGCATTGCGCGGCGCTTCGCCCTCCGCCATAGGAATGGTCTTGATCACTGGTTTAACATCTTTGTCCAGTGCTACATCGCCTTCTTCTGGATCAGTCCAATCAATGCCCTTCATACCGCTGCCACCATTGGTCTGTCCTTCAGAAGTAAACATGTAGTCTACCATTTTAATTAAAGCGATCTGTGCTTCCTCGCTAGCTTTGTTGGTGATGACAAATTTCGCTCCTGGGGATACGCCACCTGCATCATGAGTCGCATAGGAGATACCTTCCGGTCCGCTAATCGGTGGTACAGGATTGTAGTGTGCCGAGCTTCTATTGCCCGGATCAATATTGACGAAAATCGCAGGGTGCATGCCCGCACCAGCGCCCAGAATTTCCGCATCGGCATTTTCACCGATTTTCTTAAAGGCTTCCGCATTCTGTGTGAATGCCCCTGGATCAATCAAACCTGCGTCAAACAGAGATTTGATATAGGTCAGGCCTTCCTTCCACTCCGGTGTGACAGCCGCCGATTGAACTTTTCCATCCATCATGTTCAGATAATTGCGGTCATCATCGTATACAAATGCATTCATGAGGAATGGTACAATGCGTACACCAAACTCCTCAATGGAGCCACTTAGCGGCACTTCATCTGCTTTTCCATTCCCGTTCGGATCTTGTGTTTTGAAAGCTTCCAGCACTTTTTTGAATTCTTCGGTTGTCTTCGGCATTTCCAGATTCAGCTTCTTCAGCCACTCGGTATTGAGCCACATTTTGCTCGGATAGGAGCAGTGAAAGCACTCTGTGTAAGCGACAAGCCCGTAGATATTACCATCAGGCGCTGTGTTAAGCGTTCTCAAATTATCGTTCTTTTCCATAGCCGCTTTAATATTCGGAGCATATTTATCAATTAGATCGTTCAGAGGAATCAGTACGCCCTGTTTGCCATACTTCAGAAGATCTGCCTGTGAGAACTGATCGATATAGTGAGTGAGCAGGTAAGCATCAGGGTAATCGCCACTAGCAAGTGAGATTTGGCGCTTTTCCTTGGCTCCGTCTGAAGGGTTGATTTCCCATTTAAATTTAATATTGAATTTGTCTTCCACAAATTTCGAAAATTTATTGGTAGGAACATCGATCCCGGATTCCTGAACCGAGAACACGCTGATTTCCACCGGTTTGCTTGCTGATTCCGAGTTACCCGACTCAGCAGGTGCGGAGGATGTGTTATCTGTATTTTTATTAGCACATCCGCTTAACACCACCGTAAGAATTAATACCAGCACCAATGACAAGGTCATCATACTTTTCTTCAAATCCGATCACTCCCTTTTATAATTTAGGCAGGTACGATATCTTTCTGTCATTTTACTGCGTGCCTCTCCCCCTCTCCAGATTCTGAAAGCTGTGAATTAACCTTTAACTGAACCGACCAGCATTCCTTGGACAAAATAACGCTGAACAAACGGATAGATAACAAGTACAGGCAGAGTAGCGATAACTATAAGTGCATATTTGAGTAGCTCAGCAAGCTGCTGCCGCTCCACCATTTTCATCGCATCCATTGTACCTGCACTGTTGTTCTGGATGATGATGCTTCGTAAGACAAGCTGAAGTGGGAACAATTTCGCTGATTTCAAATAAATCAAAGCGTCAAAGTATGCATTCCACTGTCCTACCGCATACATAAGGACTAACACCGCGATAATGGGCTTCGATAATGGAATGACAACGCTCCAGACAAACCGCATATCACTGCAACCGTCGATTTCGCTGGCTTCCAGCAGCTCCTCCGGAATGGAGGATTGAAAGAATGACCGGGCAATAATGACCTGCCATACCCAAATCGCGTTTGGTATCAGCAGTGCCCAGCGGGTATCAATCAAATGGAGTTCCTTCACGACCATATAGGTCGGAATCAGCCCGCCGCTGAATATCATCGTAAAGGTGATGATCATCATCAAAGTGTTGCGTCCGAAGAAACCTCTGCGTGATAAAGGGTACGCGATCATGATCGTAAGCACAACACTAATGAACGTTCCTGCAGCTGTATAAAAAATGGAGTTGCCGTAGCCTGTAATGATCTCAGGTGTATTTAGCAGAACCTTGAAACCTTTGAAGGAAATATCTACAGGCCATAACCAGACTCGACCGGAGGTAACGGCTGCTGGACTGCTAATCGAGCTGCTGATGATAAAAATTAGCGGATAAATCACCGCGATGACCACGAGGCTGAGTAGAATATAAATAGTGGTCAGAAATAGCTTATCGCCAGTTGATTCTTTAATTTTTTGTTGAACTGCTGCCATGTGGTTGCTCCTTTCCTACCAGATGCTGTTGTTTGTGATGCGTTTAGCCAAGCCATTCACCGTAAGCAACAAAATAAGGTTGATTACCGAGTTGAATAGACCAACCGCAGTTGCAAAGCTATAATTGGCGTTCAGCAAACCGACCCGGTAGACATAAGTGGCAATGATCTCGGAATTCGCCAGATTGAGCGGGTTCTGCAGAAGATAGACCTTCTCAAAGCCAATAGCCATGACATTCCCAACATTCAAAATCAGGATGATGACGATGGTAGGCACAATACCTGGCAGATCAATATAACGAATTTTTTGAAAGCGTGAAGCGCCATCGACTTTGGCTGCCTCATAAAGCGTAGGATCGATACCGGCAAGCGCTGCTAAATAGATAACGGCACTGTAGCCCGCAGTCTGCCAAATATCAGACCAGACATAAATCGAACGAAACATTCCCGGTTCTCCAAGGAAATTGATCGACTCCAAACCGAAGAAGTTGAGAGCGATGTTCGCAAATCCAAGACGAGGTGCCATAAATAGCATAATAATGGACACCATGACAACCGTCGAGATAAAATAAGGCGCAAAAGAGACCAGCTGGACGAACTTTTTGAACCTTCCCCCGCGCAATTCATTAATCATGAGCGCAAGGATAATCGGAATTGGAAATCCCGCCAGCAGCAGGTAACCACTAAGCATGATGGTGTTCTTGAGCAGCGTCCAAAACTGCGGATTATCAAAAAATAATCGAAAATTATGAAATCCAACCCATGGACTTCCCCATATTCCTTTAATCACGTTGTAGTCCTTGAAGGCTAGAACCGCGTTCAGCATTGGATAATACTTAAAAATGAGGAAAAATAACAGAGGTGGAATCACGAGCAAATGTAGCTGCCAGTGCTTTTTCATACTTCTACGAGCATTTTGTAAAAATACAGAGCCCTTACGCTTCGGTAACGACTTGTGATGTAATACTATTTCTTTCTCCAGAACAATCCCCCCTAAGCAACCGCCAGTAGTTTATGATAGCGCTTTCTACGAGTTGATCATAATTGACTTTTATCCCCAAAGAAAAGGTACACTTGGGCATTTCAGCGTACAAATAACCCTATTCAGGGAGAACAAAATAGCTGTAGAACGGCCATTTTTCCGGAATCAGGCCCCTCTCTGGAGATTTTCAATCTGGACAATTCTACCGGCAGTTGAATAAAGCGCATGAGACAATTCAACCAACGCTTGATAGGATTGCGTTTGCAGAAATGCTATGCTGTTTTTGACAGTGCGCACTGTACATTTTGTTTATTGGAGGTATACAATGCTCGACTTGCGTAAAATTGGAGCTTATATTTCGAAGCTTCGCAAAGACCAGGATTTGACCCAATTGGAACTTGCCGATCAACTGAATGTAAGTCATCAAGCGGTATCGAAATGGGAACGGGGCGACTCGCTACCGGATATCGGAACGCTTCCGAAGTTTGCGAGATTATTCGGCAAAACGGTAGACGACATTTTAAATGCTGGAGACAATACAGAAATTCGGGAGCACCCGCACCTAGGAACGATCGTTGAGGAGATCGCAGAGAACAGGCCGGAACAAGTTGCAGAGATGGTCAATACCGGAGAGGCGGAGCTGGAGGAGCTTGTAGAAATAGCGCCGTTTGTAAAAGCAAGCGCTCTGCATAAGGTTACAGAACGATTAGACAGCAGCGTCCTTAAGTTAGACGTGATCATGAAGCTGGCTCCGTTCCTTGGAACAGATACATTGGATGAACTGGTTCGTCAGGCAGAAGAAAGCGAAATTGTGTGGAATACCATTACTGGACTCGCTCCGTTCGTCAGCAGCGACACATTAAGTCGACTGGTAGATAAATCGATTGACGGTTCCTTAGAAGTGCACAATCTTGTTGGGATTGCCCCATTTCTTGATAGAGAACATGTAGATCGGTTGGTACAACAAGCAGAAGAGGGCAGCTTGAGCTGGCATTCCGTTCAAGGGCTGGCACCCTTTATTAGCAGAGAAACATTAAGCCGCTTGGTAGACCGGGTTGCAGACGGTACTATCGATGCGGACCAGATCATAAGCCTCGCACCTTTTCTGGACAAGGAAAATCTCGAGAAGTTGATTGGTGGAGTCGAAGCTGAACATCTTAGCCCAGATCTGCTGGCAAGTCTTGCTCCTTTCGTCGATCAAGGGACATTGAGCAGAATGGTGACAAACTTATTAAATAAAGTAAAGTAGACACGGATATCGGAGATCAGAGATTGGTGATGCATAGACCGTCGGCGATCCCCAAAGCTACCGGGAAACGTTAGTTGAACGACAACAGCGGCAGTCTAAGACTTTATTTATCAAGTCTTGGTCCGCCGCTGCTTCTTTTAATGAATCAGTCTAATACTTAATTTTCACCAAACAACTGTTTATTCATCAATAGACTGTCTATAAGCGCTCGGTGAAACGCCGATTAACCGCTTGAAGGCCCGTCTGAAAGAATGTGAACTGTTATAGCCCACCCGCATAGCAATCTCATCGACCGTATACCGACTATCTTTGAGCAAAATCACAGCCTGATCCATTCTCACTTTTATCAGATGATCGGAGAAATTGACACCGGTAACCTCTTTAAACAATTGAGAAATGTATTTTTCAGGCCGTTCCACCTGTTCAGCTACCCGGTACAGACTCAGCTCTGTATCCGAATAATTCTCTACGGTATATTCCTTGATCTGCTTAATAATCTGAATATGAACATCCTTCTTTTTATTTGCAATAAGTCCGCACAGTTCTTCCATAATGACAAAAAATTCGGTCTGAATCATTTCGAGTCGTTCCGATGAACCAATGTCTATGACCCTCCGCTTCACACTCTCGATGTCCGGGTATTCTGTAAAAGCCTTTTGATCCAGAAGCTTAAGAAACGTCCCTTTTATTTCACCAACAAGCTGTTGCTTCATTTCCATGGATAATTCACGCTGTTCCATGTTCTGGGCAACAATCGCGCGGACAATCCGTTTAGCCTCTTCTAGCTCTCCAGCCCGAATGGTACTGATCAGACGTTGCTCTGTATCCAGTGGATAATAGTAGGTCGTATTCTCATTTTGGGCTTCGCTACTCCATACAATTCCTTTTTTATTCATATAGACGGCATATTCCAGAGCTTGTTTGGCTTGGTCAAAGGAAAGGCTAACCTCCGTTATTTCTGTGAAAAGATCACCGAAGCCCGCCTGAGTAGTAATACGGTACTCATTAAAAACGTACTGCGCCAAATTCTCCAGAATGTTAGTGATATTTTCTGCCTCATACGCTTTGTCGGTCTCTTCTTCCTTGGAGAAAAACAGAGTTACCACTTTGTCGGAGCCCATATCCGTCATTAGTACATCCACTCCGAGATCCGATAGGGACTGCTTCAGCAGCAAACGGGAAGCATTCAGCTCATTGAGAATCTCAACGCTGTCCATACCGGCATAGCCGTTAATCTGAACAATTCCTACATACCCAGTGTTCTGTTTCAAGTTAATCCCCACCTGCTCAGCGGCAGTGAGAATCTCATCAGACGTTTTGAATTCACCTGCTAATAACCGCTTCAGAAATGCATCCCTGACCAACGGAAGCTGACGATTAAGTTCGGTTTCCAGCAACTTGTTCTTGGTGATCATATTGGCAATATTTCCGCTTAAAAAGTCAAATTCATTCTTGGCGGAGGCCTCTTCCTTGCCAAATTGCTCCTTCATGACGCTAAGCATATGGTTGATTGGAGCGCTGTTACGGTAAGCTAATATTAGTCCAACTATCAAGCCGATGAGTAATGTTCCTCCCGTAATTTGTATGGACATTTGCTTGATCTTGTTAGCATTCTCCATCAAAATATGCCGGGGAATCCCTGTCTGGTATACCCAGCCGTTCGAATCGGAGCGAGTCGTGATCACTAGATCGTCTTCATAGAACTGACTAACCTTGTTTTTATCAAAATCCGAATCAGCGGTCATATGGGCCATTTTCTGCTCATCACTTCCCTGCAGGACAATCGTATTTCCTTCAGCATCGCTGATATGAACCCAGCCTCCGTATCGCTCAGTTAGACCAGATAATAGACTAGAAATGATTTTCTCGTCTATGATCACTACCGCGACAGCTGGTGAGGAATCGTTGAAACTATCCAGAGGGAGTGACTGCATATAGGTAATAACGGAGGTTTGCATGCCCCTGCTAACATAGTCACTGAGTGGCTTGATTTCACTGCGGTGGGTTTTCTCAAGCACTTCTTTGGTCCAATCCTGTAGCGAAAGATCCTTATAGTTGAAATTAGAGTAGTAATGTTCCGGACGGTAAGAAGAACCTGGGGTTAGAATAAGATTATAATTGGCGAGGTAAATATAATAGTTTTGCAAAAAATCATTCGTCTGACCGAAAGTCAGGACATTCCGCATCGTTCTCCAAATGCCATACACGTTCGTCTCATTGTCTCTTTCATTCATCAGAACGTTTAGCTCCTGGTTGACTGCCAGTTGCCTGGTAAACCCTTCTACTTCCGCCATGCGGCGCTCCAATATTTCCTGACTTTTCTGGAGCTGGGTGACCCCGTTCTCAATAGAGATAGACTCTGTCACAGAAATCGAAGTCAGATAGGACATATATCCGCCAATGCTGGGAATGACCAAAATGACTACATAGGAGATTAAGAATTTACGAAAGATATTGGAATATTTAAGCGTAGTGACCCCTCCCCTAATATCATTTCGATAGCGCTATCATTACCATAGATTAAAACATTTTACTTAATAGTCAAGTGTGCAAACCCAATTTTACAGGTGTTAAAACTTTCAGAATTGGATAAAAAGCAGCGATATACGCCGTTATCACTGCTTTTTATTCACCATCCGAATTTTTTTATCTTTCCAGTGTGTTAACCCTTCTAAGTTGTACCCATCGTATGGCGGGTAGAACGTGAAGGCACAAAACCGAATTCCTCCTTGAAACGATCCATAGCATACAAAGGCTTATATTCTTGACCGGAAAAATGATAATAATCCAAATTATAATCATTCCCCACCAACGGGGTAAGGAGCTCAGCCACTGGCAAATTGCTGCTAGCATCCGGCCCAACCAGATTGAGGGTTCTTACCCCCGGCTTTAGTGGAGATTCCAGTGCCGCAGTAATTCCCTCCACCACATCCTCAGCATGGACATGCCCCAGTGTGATGAACGGGAGCGTTGGCTTGGATCCTGTCTTCAAGACAGGAGGAATCCAGCCTGGGGAGGCTACAGCTCCAAAGCGAAGATTGATAAAGTCGGTATCTTTATGATTGCGATGAAAATACCGGGTCAACTCCTCGACCATAGCTTTGCTTAGCCCATAGGCATCCGCTGCCAAACAGGGATGATCATTTGGGATAGGCAGCTCAAGCGGAATAAAATCCTCAGTGAGACCACCCACCACGGCAATGGAGCTCGCTGTGATGAACTTTTGGCAACCGTGGTCAAGCAGATATCGGTACAATCTCCTTGTTCCCAGCACATTAACAGCAAGGCTTTCCTCCTCAGTAGAGCCGCCAGTAACTGCGGCAAGATGAATCACCGCCTGAATATCATACGAGTCCAGCCTGCTCAAATCCTCCGCCGAATCAAAAGAACCCTGAACATACGCAAAAGCCCCTTCCGGAGCTTGGCGTGACAGACAAATCACTGTATGTTTATCTGCCAAATACTTGGCTAGAGCCGTTCCGATAAATCCACTTGCTCCGGTAATTAGAATATTCATGCTCATCCCCCCTTCTTTTTCTCATCTCATATCATAAAGAAAAAAGGGGCCAAAGAAGGCCCCTCCGTTCATTCATCGCTCAACTTATTCTGTCCACTGTTCTCCGCCTTGTGTACTAGGCTTCGAGATATGGTCGGTCGAAGCCTCCTCAATATCACCGAATGCCCAGTGGGAGACTGGAACATCGTTCCACCCTGGCTGTGTGACACCCATAAGCGGGCCCCTGCCCAAAACTCTGTTGATAGCTGTAACGGCTTCCGCACGAGTAAGCTTGGAATTCGGGCGGAAAGTTCCGTCACTGTAGCCATTCATTATGCCTATATCTTGGGCTTTCTTTATCGCTGCCTGTGCCCAGTGGCCGGTGATGTCAGAGAAGCCACGGCCCGATGTTGTAGAATTCGGGCTCAGCATGGCCGTTAAACTAGCCATTTCTGCACGCGTCAATGGTTGATTAGGCTTAAAAGTACCATCAATATAACCGTTCATTAGTCCCATCTTAGCTACTTTGGCAATAGCATCTGCCCCCCAATAGCTGGAGGGAACATCACTGAATGTTACGCCTGATCCAGTGGCCTCTTTCTCAGCAACCTTCGCTAGGATGGTTGCCATCTCAGCACGGGTAATGGGAGTATCGGGTTTAAAGAAGCCTCCCGGATATCCGTTGATATACGCCGAATGTCGCATCGTCTCGGCATCATCCTTCCCATCAGTTCCAGATGCCGGAGTTGGCGTTGGCGTCGGAGTCAGGGTAGGTGTGGATGAAGGCTGAGCTGGTATAGACGGACCCCCTGCATCAGTCGGTGTAGGTGTTGCCGTCGGCGTTGGTGTTGGAGGTTCTGTAGGGTTCGTTGTTCCGCCATCACTGGTTGGGACTGTGAATTTCAATCGATCTGTCAGCATGAGATTACCTGATTTCTTCACAGCTTTAAGTGTGTGTAAGCCGCTTGCCAATCCAGAAATACTATAAATCTCCTGTTGTGTCAGTCGACTCTGACTATAAGCATTCACAGTCTGAATCCATTGTCCGTCCACATAAATATCTACTTCACCTTGATCTGGACCCGTAGGTGTGATCAAGCGGATTCCAGTGCCCTTAAAGGTATATTCAAAAGAATCGCCGTCCACTGTCGTTGAATGCACATCATTAAGATAATCGCCACCAATAGTAAAGCTGAGGTTCAGCTTTCCCACTGGTTGTGATGCGAGATAAGATTTGTTCAGTGTAACACGGTCACCAGCTACCGTATAATCGGTCCCAGGAACCAGATGATATGATCCATTCGTAATGCCAATAAAGCTTTCCGGCTGTTGTAGAAGTGTAATCTCAATGTCCTCCTGAGCAGAAGGCGATTTATCAAAGCTCGCTGCGACCGGATTAATCATATTCGGAATCTCTACCTTGAGCATGTCAAGCAGCATGAATCTGCCTGATTTTTTCACAGCCTTGAGTGTGTGCTGTCCATCTGTAAGCCCAGAGATACTGTACAGAATCTGCTGTGACAATCGCCCGTTTCGATAAGCGCTTACCGTGCCCTTGAATTGATCGTCTACATAGATATCCATATCCCCTTGTGATTCGTCTACCTCAGTGAACAGTTGAATCCCTGTTCCTCTGAAGGTATATTCAAAAGAATCACCATTCTGCTCCGCATACTGCACATCGTCATTGTAGTCGCCCATTCCTCTTCCACTACTACGGGACCAAGTACCGTTATATTTGATTCCCGGATCGTCATTATTAACCATCACATAACGGATGCCTGTAGAATCGCTAATGTGTACCGCTAGTGTCTGTGGATCACCGGCATTAAAGTTGATGTTAAGACTTGTTATGCCAGCAGATTGCTGTGCAAGATATTCCTTCTTAATGGTCAATTTGTCATTAGTCACCGTATAATCTTCTTCGCGGAGTGCCACTCCATTATTCTCAATACCACTCAGCGTATTACCATGCAGATTAAGCGAGACTGTGACATCCTTCTGTTGTTCTGTTGCTTTATCAAACCCAGCGGAAGTCGGAGTGATAGAACTGTTCTGACCCCCAGCCGGACTTTCTGTTGTCACTTTCAGCGCGTCGAGCAGCATATAATTTCCCGATCCCTTGCTCACCTTAAGCGTGTGAGGGCCGTTAGAAAGTCCTGCTACACTGTAAAGAGATTGTTGTACCTCTCTTGGCCCACTTGTATACGCATTTACAGTCTGTGCAACCCCATCGTCTAATGTAACAATCATTTCTCCTTGCGATTCATGCTTTTCCGTCAGCAGCTCAATGCCTGTTCCCGTAAAGGTGTACTCAAAAGAATCACCGTCTTTCTCGGTATAATGCACATCGCCATTATAATCTCCATGTTCTCGGGCTGAGCTTACCTGCCATATGCCGTTGTATTTAATGCCGCTGTCATTATCATTAATGTAAACCACATCCGTAACGGTGGTATTGCTTGCCGAAGCTGAATCCGCAGCAGGGTCAGCCACAGAGTTCAGAGCATTCTCTTGAGGAGTGCTTGTAGCAGCAAGTGAGGAATCCTTAATTGTAATGCTCAGATCCTGCTTCCCCTCTAACAGCTCCTTGCCTCCATTTCGCTTCCAATCTCCGCTGTAGCGCATCCCTGTATCATCGTTATTGACAGCTGATGTGCCGCTTAGCGCGGTTACTTTAAGCATACGAGAGGCATGGGGTTCAAGGATGCCACCGCTGAATTCCTTCTCAAAGGTTCCCAGCTCGGAATGGCTCCATAGGTCGCGCACTGAAGCCGGACCATCAAGGCCAAGATCACTCCATTTGACTTTAACCTCCGCACCCCGACTACCCAGATTGAACAAAGCAACGCTGTAAGTCCCATCTCCATTATTGGCGTACCAGACCCGCTGCTGGGTATCCATCGATACCGGATGACCAGGACGTCCGGCCTGATTTACGGCAATTACCTCATCATTGGTAAGCAGTTCTAGTCCATAACTATCCAGCCGTGTCATGTCATTCCCTGTATAGAGCGGTACGGAAGAAATGGACCAAAACGTCATCGCAGTCTTCCGCTCATCCTTGGTCAGACCATCCATGGAGCCGTTACCAACATTCAGAGAATCGAAGTCATTCCAGCCGCCAGGGCCTGCATCCCGCCACCAAAGTGCTGCTTTGGGGAATAATCGGGAAATACTCGACCATGCTGTCAACCCACTGCCGTCATAAGATTCAACATCCCAATCAATTCGCCAACCGTTAGCATATTTTTTCCAGAATTCTACGTAATTGTGGTCGAGCGCCCAGGATAGCTCAAACCAGATGTTATTTCTATCCAAAGCCTTGGACCATGCTTCTACATCGCCGCGTGCATCCCGGCTCAAGTTGTCAATCCCCGACCCAGGGGTTACGCTGTCGAATTTGACGAAATCGATCCCCCACTCACCAAGCATATCTGCAATGGAATCCACATACTTCTGGGCACAGGGATTCGTGAAATCAATTTTATAGGTGTAGGAATTCCAATAATCCATAATGGTAAGCGGCTTGGCCGTAATATCCTGAATACGACATTCGCCGCCTGTCCCATACACCTCAAGATTTCGGTTATATGCATCGATAGATACCCCCGGGATCAGATAGATCCCAATCTTTTGTCCATTATTATGAACATAGTCAATGACCTCCTGAAATCCGTTCGGATAAAGGACTTCACTAGGAATAGGTCTCCCGTATTCATCCATATCGCCATTCCAGCCCGCATCAATATTAATATATTCATATCCATGGGCTTGCAGCTTCTCATGCATCGCGTCCGATTGCTTCTTAACGCTCTCCGCCGATGTCCAGTTTCCTGCCCCATCATACACTTGCATACTGTAACTGCTCCAGCCCATATACGGCTTTTGGGCCATACTCTTTTCCGCTGCTTGCGCAACATTGCCTTTCGTTCCTGTAAAACCGAACTGTGCTGCTGCAATAATGAATACTAGGAGACTCATACCCAATCTTTTTCCCATTCGCTTCAAATCATCCTTACCCCCTCATGAAATGTGGTCAAAATTACTTTGATAGCGCTTTCTTTCGGGAAGATCATAATTGAATATGGATTCCCAAGATAGGTACATTTCGGTATTTTACGTACAAATAACCCAAAAACAGAGGGGCAAATAAACAGCTTAACAGACATAATTCCTTCGATTCGAAGAACTTAGTAAAAACACTGTACCCTAGTTATATTTTGACAATCATAAAACAAACTCTTGTTTCCTTGTTCCAGTGATGAAAATCACTTACTATATTGGTAAAATAAAGAATAATCTAGAGATACAAACGACATAGCAATAACCGATGATGATATGCTGAAGAAAGGAAGATCGCATTGAAGTTGGATTTGGATGGATTAAATGCTGATTCCTTAACTAGTATGCTTAAGGCATCTTTTTCATTGGAAAATTGGGGTGCTATGATTGAAATTGCAGATAGATTGATTACCCAGATTGCATTCATATATGAGACAAGCAGTGACACATTGAGAGAACAAAACCTGAAGCGGAGTATTCCCTATTATTTTGGATTTAGCTTATGTTCAAAAGGAATCGCACTGCAAAAGCTCGGTAAGTATCCTGAGGCTAGAATGTGTATTCAAAAATATGCTGAATTGGGCTGGATCAAAGGACTAGATGATGAAGGAATTAATGAAGTCAAATACTACTGTAATATTGCAAAAGCCAATACCTACGTGCTCGACCTTTTGGAAGGCCAGACAGGAGTC
The DNA here is from genome assembly GCF_008370385.1 of Paenibacillus sp. B2(2019). Classification (NCBI taxonomy): domain Bacteria; kingdom Bacillati; phylum Bacillota; class Bacilli; order Caryophanales; family Paenibacillaceae; genus Paenibacillus; species Paenibacillus sp. B2(2019). The sequence goes on along the minus strand of NZ_VTZR01000024.1, from coordinate 33,577 downwards.
CTAAAGGAGTATGTTGAATTTATTAGAAACAGTGCTGAGGAAGAGTTACTACCGGGACTAATTACCATCTTGGAATCCTCGATAAAATATAACTATTCCGTAGATTGGATTCTGAGTGAATTCGAAATAAATGCTAACGACATAGGAGCACGAGGAACTCAAGAGAGTATAAGATATTTTGTGGATTACAAGTTCTTGCTGGCGATGTACTACTACAAACAGGAGAATATGTGCGATGCGATAAACACAATTCTGGAAACCTTACTATTAAGTATTAAGCTGAAAGATGATACAGGCTTTAAGAAAGCAGCGGCATTATTTGAGATCCTTAGAGACTATGCTAATCAATCACAGCTCCAAGTGCATCACAACATAATGGAAACTATAATAGAGAGGGAGTTAACTAATGAAAAAGAAAATGTTCTTGCTTACAGTCGTAGTCTTAATTAGTTCAAGCTTGATGATCGCCTCTGCAAGTGCTTCCGCTGTCGATTCGGGTTCCACAATTTACACCGTTAACAATCACGGAATGGGTCATTGATTGAAATTTTATAAGTGGATTATACAAAGGAGCGATCATCCGGCTATTGGATAATCGCTCCTTTGTACGTAAATGCATAAGATAGCTTAGCTAAAGACAACAAAAAGTAATAGTTTCACATTATACATAATCCTATGTACTCTATCATTTTTTTATATACAATAATAAGAGACAACTGATGCCTGTGCTACGAAGGTGTTTACATACTAATCAACCATTAGAGGTGTACTTTAAAGATGAACAGACCTATTCGTTTTGGAATAATCGGAAGCGGCTGGCGGGCGGAAATGTATCTTAAGTTGGCTCACCTGCTTCCGCAGCAATTTCAGGTAACTGGTGTATTGATCCGCAACCCTGCCAAATACCAGCAACAGATCGACAAATGGAAACTGACCGTATACAGCTCGATAGAACGTCTTGCGGCCGAGAGCGATTTTGTGGTCCTTACGGTGTCCAAGACCGCTGCCGCCTCACTGCTGTTGGAGCTTGCAGCGCTGCAAGTACCTGTGTTGGCCGAAACACCCACCGCCTCTACGCCAGCTGAATATGAACTGCTTCGATCCAGCGCCATTGAGTTCCCTCTGATTCAAATAGCCGAGCAATATCCGCTGTTGCCTCACCATCAGGCAAGAACCGCCTATATTCAAACCGGACATTTGGGCGAGGTAGGTCATGTTCAAGTCTCTGTTGCACATGGTTATCATGGAATCAGCCTGATCCGTAAATGGCTCTCGATCACTGGCACAGCATGTGAAATCACAGCTCGCCGGCTAGAGGTTCCAATCATGGACTTCTCTTATAGGGGGAGGGAGGCCGAAGATGACCTGAAGACAGAGCAGCAGGATATCGCAATTATGGTGTTTCCCTCCGGCAAAAGCGCTGTGCTTGACTTCACTCGCTCCCAATATTTCTCGCCCCTCCGTACCAACCGGGTACTCATCCGCGGATCACATGGGGAAATTCGCGATAATGAGATTATCCGTCGCCTGGGAACCGAAGAGACCGAGTATATGAACATTAGTCGGATTCAAGGCGGACAGGAAGGCAGTCTGGAAAGTCTCTCCTTGCATGAATTGCGTGCAGGACAGCTTAGTCTATTTCAGAACCCGTTTCATCCCTCTCCCCTTTCTGATGAAGAGATTGGGATAGGACAAGCCTTATTGAATATGTCCAGCTTCCTGCACACGGGAATTTCAGCATACTCATTAGCGGATGCCTTAATAGATATCAGACTGTCATTCGCGGTCGATGAAGCCATCGCCCTTGGAAGCACTATAACTTTGCAAGATGAGATCAGGTCTGCCAAATAAAAACAAACACATGAGAAAGTTAAGAGCCTTCTCATGTGCCTGAACAATTGTATACGATTCAATGACTCGAACAAGTGTAGCATGTAAAACAGAAATCAATGACCGCCCGATTTCAATGCCATGCCCTCATGCTCCATATGAAATTTAATTAAACGAACAAATATCCGATTACAGGACCCATAAAAATAACCAAATATATAAGTGTAATCCATGGCTGATAATGAATATAGAATTCTTTGAAAGAAAGACTCCAAGGATGCTTAATGATCACCCAGCCCAAAACATCAATTATAATGCAAACTCCGGCCCATATTGCCCCTGTAATAAGAGCTTCTTCAAGGTTGGGTACAGATAACCCCCGCATATATAGCCAACCAAAGATAGAAAACAGAATGACATTATAAAGAGGATGCCAAGGCTTTGTTTTTTCATATCCCTCCCCCATACCTTTTTCGTCCATTGGACTCATTTTTAACACATAAATATTAAATACGGTATGTAAAACTCCAATAATAGTCACTATAAAATAGCAAATCCATAACCATAACATCGACATTGCAAAATCCTGCATAACTGCCTCCTTTTATTACCCCAGCGCATGCAACTGCTGCTTTTCCGGCTATGGAAATGAGACCATTCAAGACCGAGGTGTTGTTTGAATTGAAAACATCATATCTAATTCCGCTCAAGTTTGTGCTTGATAATACGATGGCTATTATGCATTCAGCCAGACTGTATCCAACCATCCTGGTAACTTATATAAATATGCGCTTGCATTGGATCTGATGAATTCAAATCTTTGTACACGCCCTTTTGCGGAAACCGAAAGAAACGAGTACGAAAAGGGAACATTGCATATTGTTGGCATCCGGCTCCTTTGGCGGAAATTCAGTAAAGGAGACTGCCGTTATAAAACCAGAATGAACCGGCGTTAGCAAAATGCCAGTAAACCCGCTTAAAATCAAACAAGGGTTCCAGCTCAAATGAGCTGAAACCCTTGTTTTTAGTGATGCCGAGGACGGGGGTCGAACCCGTACGGTACTCACGTACCGCAGGATTTTAAGTCCTGTGCGTCTGCCTATTCCCCCAAAGCGTTGATAGCACTGGAGTTTTCAGTGCTTAAAGTTCAACACCTAGCCCTTTAATAGTAAGAATTATGTGCGTTTCTGGCTTTCTTAATTACTTGTTCTTAGGAAATACCCAACGATAATAATACTCCCACTCTGGTTTTCTTTCCTCGGGAATATTATCAATTAATTAATGCTTCTTCCATTGTTGCTGGTGCCGCATTTTCAACTTTCACTATGATGCAGAGGATAAGGAACGTACCGCAAATTTCGAGCAATTGTTTCAACCATCAGCGACCATCGTCCGGTTTCTTCCCCTGCTCTTGGCCAGGTATAACGCTTGGTCGGCCTTCTCCAGCAGCCCCTCCCGCTCCAATGCATGAACAGGATAATGGGCGATTCCCTGGGAGATCGTAACCCGTGTCGGGATTGGACCCCTGCTTTGTTCCAGTGCCCGCCGGACTCTTTCAGCTACGGTGAAGGCTTCCTCAGGTCTAGTGTGGGCCAGTAAGATGACGAACTCTTCACCGCCGTAGCGGTGGCAAACATCGTCTGGGCGAAACGAAGTAACTATAACTTTGGCTACATGTTTCAGCACTTCGTCGCCAATGAGATGGCCGTAGGTATCGTTCACGAGTTTAAATTTGTCTACATCCAGCACAATGAGCGAAAACGGTTGCCCTGAGGCAATCCACTGGCCCATCGTATACTCTAACGATCTCCGGTTCATTAAACCGGTCAGTGCATCCGTCGTAGCCTCTTGGGTCAGTTGATCCGCCTGCTTCTGAATATCCGTCGCGGCAAGCAACACAGCCTTGGTCAGCAGATCTGCCTCTCGGCTCCATTGCGGCTTCGCTTCCGGCAATACAATCTTCTCCTTGCCCATCCTGCTCACCAGATTCGCCAGGGAGACAAAAGGCCGGGCCAACTTGCACGCTACGAGAATGACGCCCATTAGGAGTATAATGAACGGAAACAACGAATACCCGAGAATTGTCCGAAGGTGGCCCATCAGTTGATGATGAATGACACTAATCGGCGAAACGACCACGATTCCCCAGCCATTGGCCGGTACGCTGGAGTATCCGGCAAGCATTTCAACGTTACGGGTGTTGCGCACTTGCTGTTCCCCGCTTTCCCCTTTCATAAGTTTCTGTACAACCTTGTTACTGCTGACATCCGCCCCAATGAGCTGCTTATCCGGGTGGTACAACAGATGCCCGCTTGAATCCACAATATAATAATAAGAGCCAGAATCGTCCACGTTGTTGTCGCCAAAAATCATAGACAAAATATTGTTCTCTTGCAGATAAAACGTGCCGCTCAAAATACCGCGATATATGCCATTGTTGCTGAAAATCGGCTGACTCATAAAAACGATTAGTCTCTTGGTGGTTGGGGTCATGTAGGGGGAGGATATGTAAGGTTTTTTGAATGCCAGAGCTTCCAAACTGGCCTTAGAAGTAATATGGTCGCCTGTTGTCCCCAAACTAGTCGGTACTACGTTGCGGACCAGCCCGTCGGCATCGACTACGGCGATAGAATTGAAGTAATTGCTACTATTGCGCATCAGTTCTAAATTATCATCTACTTGCTTCGGCGTAGAGCCATCGTCATCGGAGAGTGTGGCAGCGCTGTATTCCAAACTGCTGCGCATGGACTGAAATAAGGAGTCCATTGTCTTAGTCATTCGGTCAGCGTTGTAGTAATTCAAATGGAGCGTAGTCTCCATCAATGATTGTTTTTTGGACTCGTAAGAACCGATCAGAAGAATGCTTGAGGTTAGTAGAACCACCAGCGTAACCAAGCCCGTAAGCAGCGATGTGAGACTGAGCTTTTTACTTTGACGCGGCTCGGCTCTTCTCAGTGTAAGCAAACTATAACCCTCCTTAAATCTTGAAAACTAGCTTAAACAATAATACAACAAATTAAGATGTTATTCGACAATAATCAACGAACTCCAATCTCTCACACCACTGTACGTAACGTTCGATATACGCTGGTTCATGAAATATTACATATTAAAAACTCCTCTCCAGAGCTTGTGAATTGTCAAACACTGAAAAAGAGAAGCTTTAAAATTAATAAAACAAAAAAACCTTGATTTTTCAAGGTTTTCACTGTGATACCGAGGACGGGGTCGAACCCGTACGGTACTCACGTACCGCAGGATTTTAAGTCCTGAAACAACCTTTATAGCCCCTTTTCTACACCACGGAAAGCACGAACACAAATCCTTTAACCACGCGGGTTGACGGCACTTTTTTGTGTTCTGTACTTTCTGCGTTCAGAAATTTGTATATGTAGCCATGTTAACAAAAATGTTAGCAAAATGAAGGGCAGACGCTTTGCGTTACTGCCCTTTGTGTATGAAAGCGCCGTGCGAAGCACCTTGAAAACCATGCGTAATTGGCAGGATGAGATCGTGAACTACCATCATTGCCGTTGGACGAGTGCAACCGTAGAAGGACGACATAATCGTATCAAAGCTTACCAACGCCGGCACTACTTCACACGCAATCGTGGTTGTTATATGGCGGGCATTTTAATTGAATGCAATCGACACCGTTTATTGAGTTGAACATATCAACCACTAATTTTTAGATTGAGCCCAATAATAGGAAGTTAATTTTTTCGTCAATAAGAATTGACTTTCATTCTAGTTGTAACTACAATGGTTACAACTAGTAGTAACAGTACCTGTTACAGATAAAAAAGCACTGCATATTCAAGTACATGGTGCTTTCTACTCTGAAGGTCCAGCTGAAGAACTAGAAATGGAGCATCGCCATCTTTTGGTAATGATGAATTTTTTTGCGTCCCTTCTTTTGAAGCACTCGATGTTGAAGGGCATAATAGGGCGCCTGAAAAAGCACAATAGATTAAAGAAGATGCAATTCTACGCTCTAAAAAGTTAGCTGAGAATTTCTAAGTAACAGCGAGATTGGTTAATAATAAAAAAATAAAGGTAGGCGTTTTTAATGGAGACAAAACAAGACACCCTTGTATATGTATGGGATGCATATTGTGGATGGTGCTATGGATTTTCAGAAAGTATTGGAGGTTTTTACAAAAATCACCCTGAAATTCCGTTAACTGTTTTATCCGGAGGATTATTTTTAGATAATCTGCCAATAAAAAAATTCTCATATATATCAGAAGGTAATAAAAGAATTAATAAACTTACTGGTGCAGAATTTGGGCCTTCATATCAGGCTTTGTTGTCAGAAGGTACTTTTACAATGAATTCAAAAGATGCTGCAATTGGCTTTTCAGCTTTACGTTCATTAGCACCGAACCGTTTGTTAGAATTTACTTCTGCCATGCAAAAAGCGTTTTATTATAATGGAAAAAGTCTGAGTGACCCTGAAACATATCGTAAGATAGCTATTGATCATCATTTGGATCCTGAACAAGTACTAGAGCGACTAAAATCTCAAGAAACTATAATAGATGTTCAAAATGATTTCAACACGGTTCAACAACTTGGTATAAATAGCTATCCCTCTTTACTTCTACACAAGGATAACCAATTAATTCCTATTGGTGGCGGAGTAATGACGTCGGATAAAATTGAAGCACGGTTTAAAGATTGTTATTAAGGATTTTAATTAAAAGTACTGGTATTTATAACTCACTTTCAACTAATAAAACTTCATTGATTATTAAATAACTTCACCAAAAAGGAGATAAAATTCTATGTTTAAAACAATCGAAATGAATCAAAATGATGTGAAATTGACGATATTTAGTTCTGAAGAAAATAGTTTTATGGTGACTGCAACCTTAGTTGAAAAAGCAGGACATGCATTCTTAATAAATACGAAATTTACTCAATCCGATTCGAAAGAAATTGTTGATTACCTAAATAAAAATAACTTATATTTAGATAAAATTTTTATTATTCATGGAGATCCGGACTACTACTTTGGGTTAGAAAGTATTAAAGCAGCGTTTCCAGAAGCCATTGCGTATGCCACAGAATCCACTGTTGAACATATTGTTCATTCTGTCTTAGGTAAATTAAAAGTCTGGAAAGATGCACTTGGAGAGAACGCACCAAGTAATGTTGTATTGCCTCAAGTATTTACAGAAAAAACCATTGACTTTCAAGGTTTAACTTTTGAACTTGTAGGTTTAGATAATTACAGAACTAGCTTATTTAACAGAGAATTGAAATTATTGATTGGTGGCATTGATATTTTCAACGAAATACATGTTTTCATAGCAGATACTAGCTCAAAAGAAGCAATGGAAGCTTGGATTGAGAACTTGAAAGTGTTACAAGGGTTAAATGCTAACATAATCGTACCAAGCCATGGTTCAATTGAAAAATCCTTAGATAATCAAGCACTTATTGCAACTATCAATTATCTAAAAACTGCAATTAAAGCTTCTGAAGAAAGTAAAACTTCTACGGATTTTGTTGCAAAGCTTGAAGCAGCATATCCAGGCTATGCAAATAAAGGCGTATTAGAATTAAGTGCAAAAGTTGTAACGAAAGAAATTCCTTGGGGGTAATGTTATGAATATATACCAAAAATTATTACATGAAACGTATGTATTAACCGGTGAAGGAAAATTGGATGCCTTCAAAATGTATTTAAGTGATAATGTATCTTGGACAGAAGCTGCTGGATTTCCTTATGCGGGTACTTATGTAGGTCCAGATGAAGTAGTGAAAAACGTACATGAACGCCTTGGAACCGAATGGGATGGCTATTCTGCAAAAGATGAAATCTATGCGTTTAATAATCACACTGTTATCGTCTACGGAAAATATAGTGGAACGTATAAAGCAACAGGAAAATCATTTATAGCAGACTTTTGCCATCTATATGAATTTGATGAGAATGATAAGGTTAAAAAATTTATTCAAATCGTGGACAGCGCAACTGTCAATAATGCATTAAGTTCAAATTAGTTGTTTGTAACTTAACTTGTATACGGGGTAGCGTCAGGATAACCGTATTTTCCTGACGCTACCCCATCGCTATCAAGCTAAGGTTTTACACTACCCATAAAGCAAAAAAAGACGTTATCCTTTCTGTAGAATTATAGGAAAGGATGGCGTTTCTTTATGAATCTTTCGATTCTTGACGAACTTCAGGGTCTGTCAAATCTTTTGTGTAAACTCTCTTAACAGACTCCGCTGATCGCTTTCATGTCCATGGCTATGTTATTGTGGCCCTGCAAGAGGTTCGTAAAACGATACAGAGTGAGCTTTCGCCACGGGCAAAAGCATGGCTCAAAGCCAACCATCGTCTCTTTAATCTCCAAGTGGAATCTCTATCTGCAGAGAGTAAGAAAACGCTGGATGAATTACTCGGTTACTCTCCGCTCCTACGAAAATGTTGGGAACGGAAAGAAGCTTTTACTACTTGGTATAACTATTCACCCAATGCCGAAGCTGCAACGAATGGATTTAACCGTTGGTGTGAACAGGGCGTGGTTTGAAAAAGATGCGTATTTGGAAAAATGAGATCATCAACTACCATCGCTGCCGATGGACGAATGCAACTATAGAAGGTAGGGGATGCCTTTTAAGTTAATGTCATCAAAAGTAGAGTTGAACAAGTAATTTATCGGATTCTTAACTAGGAGCTCTCCTGTCATACCCTCTAGAAAATCTGAAAGATTAATGACTATATCGTTTATGTTAGTGTTTTGTTCAGAAGAGACTAAGTTTTTGATGATATCTGTTTCCTACAGTCAATCTATTCATTGTCTTTAATTTTTTTGATAGATACTTCGTTTTTTTCTATTATCACTTCATAGTCAACAATTATTCCTTTTCTAAAAATTTCGGTGAATTCTCTACTTACTGAGTAATTTTTTCCGATTGAGTGTAACCTTAAATACATGTTTTCCATTTTTCATCCGGAACTTTGCAACTTCTCCAAGTTTAATATTACTATCGATCAAAGAGTCCATTTGGATGGTATCTTTTTCATCAACAGTAACAACTACGCTTTTTAAATCCAACGGACTGTTATTTGTAATCATCAGATTATACTCTTCATCCTTAGCTGTTGGTGTATCACTTAAAGTATCTGAGTTGTTTTTTTACAACCCGATAATAAGACTATAAACAACATAAAAATAGTTAGCCATCTCTTCTTTGTCAATTAAGTCGCCTCTCATTCTGATTATCTAATGCGTTGGCAAGAAATTAAAAAAACATATTGGTTCAAATGGCGCTAAACATCTGAAATCATAGAGATTTGGAAAGAGCGACTTTCAGAGGAGGAGTATGGATTTCGCTTGTGGGCGGGCATCATGGTCGAGGTCTTAACCGGGGAAGAGGAACTTGCTAGTAAATTGGGTACCTTTCATGACAAAACTCCATAATTAAAGGAGTAAATCCTGTGCGCTTAATAATTGTTCTAAATACAATTCCCTTTTGAAAATAATCAAGAAAAACAAAAAAACCTTGATTTCTCAAGGTTTTCACTGTGATGCCGAGGACGGGGGTCGAACCCGTACGGTACTCACGTACCGCAGGATTTTAAGTCCTGTGCGTCTGCCTGTTCCGCCACCCCGGCATATTATGTGTTGAAGCTTCATACGATGTTTACGTATAACGCGACAAGAAATATAATATCATGAATATCGATAACGCGCAATCCCTTTTTCAAAAAAAGTTTTATCACATTAAAAATAACCCGTCCCAGCATATGCCGACACGGGTTATTAGGCATGCCGATTATCTGCGTTCGTCACTTCTGCTTCTCATTCCGACGAGGCCCAAGAGTCCAAGCAATCCGAGCCAGCCCCAGTTAGATCCTCTGCTGGTAGTCCCAGTATTTGTAGTTGTGCTGGTTGCCCGATATCTACCATCCGTTGTAGTGTTGGATAGTGGAGTTACCGTATTTCTGTTGTAGTTATCCCGGGTGTAATTTTCATTGTAGTTATTGGTGTTAGGTCTATAATTTTCCCCTGTGCGGATCTTATCTCTCATAATGCTCTCATTCTGATTCATCGTTCCCGTGGTGCCGTTCATTAGATTGCCATCCGTATTCATCATCCGAGTGTTATTCACGGTACCATCCATACCAGTATTAGCGTTGGGGATACCGCCTAAAGCTGCTGATCCGATGGCATTAGATGCATAGCTAGCTCCCATTATACTCATTGACAGTACAGTACCGCATGCAAGGCTTGTTATCAGCTTGTTCACAGTGTTATGCCTCCCTTTATAATTAGTGATCACTGATAATTTCCCCTTGGGTGGCACTGTCTATACATGAATAGCTTTACTCTTTTACTACATTCACTGTCTTGCTTGCTGCGTCATACGTAACCTTTGCTCCAAGCGCCTCAGCCAGAGCACGCACGGGTACATATGTTATGCCGGTATCAAGAACACCATCCGTAAGTTTAGTGCCGTTTAAGGTTATCGTTACTTTAACGTCTTTGTTCACCTGGTCATCCTCCCCAGTAATTCTTTTTAAAGCTTCATTGACCTGATCCGTCGTAGGACGTTTACCTGCCCGAAGTTGAGTCGTGGTTAAGCCGAAGGCCATTTGCAGATGGGAATAATCTTTAAAAGACGTCCAGTCTCCTCCCCACTCAAGCCCTAGCTGTTTTCCCACCTGTACAACCTCTTGCCAGTCCGCTATTTTATCTTTATCACCATCACGATTCATATCCCAGGAAAGACTTTTTCCATCCGGCAGCAAAAGCGCAAAATCAAACGCAAGGCCATAATTGTGATAGCTGGTTCCACCCTTGGCGTTGGTAACTACAGGTCCAGGCTTACTTCTCCCCTGCGCATACAAGGCATTTTGTTCAGCAATCGACCGCAATCCCTGAGTAATAACGATGGGTACTCCTCTGGCATAGCTTTGCTGTATCAAAGCCTTCGCCCCTGCTGCCAAAACAGGATGAAGCCCAGCAAGCCTCGCCGCCGATTTGTCCCTCACTTGATCTAAAGTCAGCATAGAATCACCCCTTGGTATAATCAATGATCCCGCTTCCCCATTCGCTTGTACTAATACCCCTGCTTGCCTTAGCATACAAGCATAAACGTCTTCGGCGTCCCTATAAGGAAGGACGATAAGCGTTTAAGCGAGAAATATAAGACATAAAGGATAGGTGCATAACTTATACTTTCTTATATTTTAAAAAAAGACCCCGGTATCCCCGAGATCTCCCCTGAAAAGCACCTATTCATAGCTTCTTCACCTTGGATCATTTCTACAAAAAAGGGCAAAATATTAGCGAAAGGTGGGAACACATATGGACATTCATAGCGATAGCTATAAAGTTGCTGCCCTGAGCGAGCAGGAAGAAGCACTCGAAATTATTCGAAATGCCGAAGCTTCCATTGCAAATCTGACCGGCAACCCAACGGTGACCCTAATTGCTTATGAAAAAAGTGAAGTCAGCGGTTCTCAGCATTAGACGATGTAAACCTCCACTAGATCATCTACATTGATCCACTTCCATTCCTCCGCCCACTGCAGCTTAAACTCACGCGAGTGGGTGTGAATGGAAGTCACAAAACCACTAATTGTCGTATTCTCAAAAGGATCAAACACCACAACAGTGACGCGCACATGACTCCGTAACGATAAAGCAAGTGTACATTCGATCTCCTCCAGCTTCTGCTCATCTAGAATAGGCTTAATGCGGCGCAGGGTCTCCCGTTCATCCCTAATAATTCTTACCTTGTGCTCCGGCAGCATCATGCGACTGCTTTCCCACAGTCCGTTTTTCTCCAGCTTTTTGCCCATGGTAACCCCTCCCTAATTTCTATACTTATTCCGCTACACACGAACGTATGTTTGTATTATATCCACACCTTCGCTGAATAATCAATAATCAGGAAAAAGATACCACTTTAAAATCCTCCTCTTTTATCTAAAAGTTGTATAATAATTAATATCTAAATGAGAGGAGCTTTCCAATTGAAAAAAAACAATGCCCTGCTCATCCTAATTCCCGTATTATTCCTGTGTCTATACCCCCTCGTATATCGAAGCAGTACCCTCTCAGACCTCACAAAAGGAATCGTAGCTGGCTTATTTATAGGATTGGCAGTGTTACCTCTACTCAAGCTCAAAATCGCATCAAAAAGACGCTGACAGTTGAACTGTTCAGCGCCTAAATTTCGATCTATTCTTGAACTTTCTCTGATTCAGCGGTGGACTGACCATCAGCATCGATGAGTCCTGTTGCTTCTCTTGCTTCATTAAGCTTGGAAATGCCGTATAGCATCGCGACGTCAGCGTTCTGATTCAATTCCTCGAACTTCTCAGCAGTGACCTCTGCGGAATCAGCACCTTGAGAGGCCTGTTCTTTTAGAGAATAAGCACTTTGAAAAGCAATTTTGGACTCATCAAGCAGTTTACGAATGTCTTCGGGCAAGCTAGAGGAAATTTTCACTTTCTCAGCCTGATTGGATAGGTCTGTTGCGGTCTTTTGGAATTCGTTAATCTTCTTCTCCAACTGCCTGTCCGAAAGTTCTCCTGCTGAATAAGCAGCAATAGCTTCGTTGAACTCCGCTAAAGATGATTTTCCTAATTCATCAAGTTTAGACATTTCATTGTAGAAGTTTTGTACGGTTTCCTGCACTTCTTCTTCCGAGGCAGGAGCCGATGAAGTTGAATTATTATTGCTGCAGGCGCTAAGGATGACAGTCAGCATTAGCGTTCCTATTAGTAACACTTTTTTCATTATTTATCCCTCCACTTAACAGAATAATGTCGGTTTGTGTAAAGCGCAAATGAAATTTATGTAAAATGACTATTATGTTATAATTATTTCAATTGTAATCAGGGAAGGAGAGTATTTATGCCTTATTGCACAACCTGCGGATCAGAATATAAGCAGGGCGCTAAATTTTGTGGAGAATGCGGATCTAGCATTGACGGCACTGCTCCAGTGACCGCCCGCCGTCCATCAGCAAATCCAAACGCTACTCAAGAAGTCGTGCTCTGGAAAGGCAAACCAGCCAGTATCTCTGATCGCCTCAAAGGAATCGTACGCCTAAACACGACTACGTACACCATTACAAGCCAGCGCATTATGGTAAAGACTGGACTTATCGGTAAAAATGTCGAAGAAATCGAATTACTGCGTGTACGCGATTTATCCGTAGCACAATCTATCATGGACCGGATGCTCGGCATCGGTACATTAACTGTATTTTCTGATGATGCCTCAGCGCCTCAGCTTCTTTTCCGAAAAATCCATGATGCCCAAACCGTCAAAGATGTTCTGCGCAAAGCTGTTCGTGACGAGAAGATCGCCAACAACATTAGCTACCGTGAACAAATCTAAGAACCTTTCACATTAAAAAAGCCCCGAAATCCGGGGCTTTTTCGCTAATATTCCGATGCTCGAATCAGTTCGGATATCGTCTTATGGAAGATAAAAAGCTCCTGCTGGAATAATCCCTTTGAGTTGGCTAGGACTTTCCCACTGCAATACAATTCGCGCGTCCCCCTCATTCTCATAGTACTCCACCTTTACTTCATGCAGCTTACCTGCAATCAGATTTACACTGCCTTTTCGCTCCTGTCCACTCTGATTCACCCAGCTATCAATGATCAGCCCTCCATCAATCCACACCCGTACCCCGTCATCAGAGGAGGAGTAAATGGTATAGGTTTCACTATAGGCTGCAGTCAGTTTTCCACTCCACCGTACAGAGAAAGCGTCGACACGAATGGCTGGATCAGGGGAACCCTGTTTCCACGAAAATTGGATGTTAGCATCGGTTCGCGTCAGCGCAGGTGCGCCGCTAAGAGTCATGTTATTGTAATATTGCCCCCATAGTCCACTCTGCAGCACACTGTCTCCCTTAGCGGCTACAATTGCCGCCTCAGCAGCATACTCTTCCCGCGTGAATACAAAGCTGTCATTCATAAAGGCTCTAATTACCGCATCGGTATTCTTCTCATAAAGAAGCTTGCCCCAGGTCATCTGATAAGACCATTTGGGCTGTGATTTAGATAGTAGTGCAGGGGACGGTAGCTCTCCATTTTCTCCAATCGCGATCACTTTTCCACGACCCAGATCCCATAGACTATCATAGTGACTCCCCTTAAAATCCCCATCATAGATATCTAGTGCCAGCACATCTACTTTGTCACCGCTTGGGTAGTATTCGGCAGGGTCATCACTCCACTGATTTTTGGCGTTTGGGCTCCAGACCCACAATAAATTATGCAGCTTATGATAGCTTGTAAAACGGTCAAACATAAGGTTCCACAGTCCCACGTAGTTGATCTTCTTCCCCCACCAGAACCATCCGCCATTCATTTCATGATACGGCCGCCAGAGCACAGGAACACCTGCATCATTTAGTTTTTTTAAAGAAAGGGCTATCTTATCCAGATCAGCGATCAGTGCGTTGTACTGAGAGGTACCCGGGGTTATATATTTGTCAAAATCAGCGTTGCTTATGCTCGTAGATACGTTATCCCAAGCTGGCGCAGTCCCTGGCAACTGAGCGTGATAGCTAATCGTTACGATTCCACCGGCTTTATACCAGCGAATAGCGCTGCTAACGACCCAATCCCGCTGATTGTCTATTAGTGCCGCCGTCTGATTATTGATTGCCCCCAGCTCATAGCCGTGAAGGGCGGCGTATTGCCCGCTAGTATTTTTCAGCTTCCCATTGAACTCATCCGCGCTCTCCAAATAATCATGTTGTCCACTAATCCATCCTTTTCCTTGCAGAAAATAAAGGGTATTCAACAATTTCTGAGCAGAAGGTACCGTTTCCGAATCCGCCGGAGCCATTTGCAATTTACGATATGCTATTTGCCACTGAACATCGCTCACAAACCTCGATGCCGAATCAACCATATTTCGAAGATTGCGCTGTTCCATCCACTCTCACATCCTTTTAACTTTTTTAAGTTATAGTATGGGGATACTAGTGACATGAACTCAGCGAATGGACATGAAGTTGTAATTTAATTTAGGACAGTGTAAGGAACTGCTGAATAAATTCACGGCTCAATAAAAAAAGGAGCCCGGCGGCTCCTGACTATATCTCCAATTTACCTCGTATATCTCAGCGGTAGTAATTCAGAAATATCATATTTAGCTAACCGGCCGTCCTCGGATACAATAACTTTGCAATCCTTCCCGTAATCAGCAATTAACTCACGGCACATCCCGCAGGGAGAAACTACTTTAATTTCTCTTTCCTCGCTGTCCGGATCAGAATGCCTTACCGCAACAATCGTATCAAATTCCTTGTAGCCTTCGGATATCGCTTTTCCAATCACCATCGCTTCTGCACAGACTGTAATTCGTCCCATGCTAGCTTCTACATGTACCGCTGTAAAGATTTCCCCCGTCTTAGTACGGAGCGCCGCCCCTACATGGTGTCTCTCCCATTCATAACGTCTAGTAATAATATCTTCAGCAGAGGCAATAAGTGTCTGATCTTCAATCGTAATCAAATACTCCATTTCCAATTCCGTCCTCCTCTTATTTTTCCTAAGTATATTAAATCGCACTGCATTATGATATAAGATATACTATTTTAAGTTCCAAAAAAGGAGGAGCAGATTTGAAAATACAGAAATTACTCACCAGTCTCATCATTGTTGTGTTACTTGCTTTTGGCGGTTACTGGTATGAACAGAACGGAGATCCGGCAGCCCCCTCGTCCACATCCGATTCAGAAGTTGTTCAGCTGATCTTCCCATCAGATCGTTATCCTGAGACCGCTAAGCACATTCAGGACGCGATTGCCAAAGGGGAGTCCGCGACGTGCACGATTAACCGTGAGCAGGCTGAAGACAACCGCAAAGAATCCTTAAAAGGGATCCCCACCAAAAAAGGCTACGACCGCGATGAATGGCCCATGGCCATGTGTAATGAAGGCGGCAAAGGGGCCGACATTGAATACATAACCCCAAAAGATAACCGCGGTGCAGGAAGCTGGGTTGGCAATCAGTTAGAAGATTATGCGGATGGAACCCGCGTAGAATTTATGTTCAAATAATAAGCTAACGTGAACAGTGCTTCAAAAGAATAGCCCCATCCGGTATACCGGATGGGGCTACAATGTGCATCAGCTAGCTTAGAATAAGCAAGCTTTAGTGATGATAACCAGCAAGATGAAGAGTACCAGAATAGCTCCTGTTGAAGTAAAAGGACTACACACCGGACCTACATTTACTGGGCTTACTACAGGACCTACGTTACAACCACAATGTTCCATTCCCATAATTAATTCCTCCTAATGATTAATGACTACAGCACAAGATATGTAAAAAGGAGATAAGCCGTTTGGGCGAACTGGCAAACAAATGCTATTCACCTAATGAATTAGGTAGGCACTGTCGATAAACAGGATATACACAAAGGAGGTGCAATATGGATATAGCCGCATTATCAATGGCAATGAGTCAAGCATCCCTGGCTCAAAATGTGGGGATACAGGTCATGAGTATTGCCAAAAATCAGGCTGAAACCCAGAGTCAAATGATGGTGGAAATGCTGGGCAAAAGCGTTGCTCCCAATTTAGGAAAAACACTTGATATTAGTGTTTAATTGCTTTATGCTAAGGACACACGAGAACACTCGTTCTTATGTGTCCTTATGTTTTTTACTTTACATAGCCTTCGGGCTTTTCTTTTGCTCATTTATGCGAACATACGATCCTATAACTGATTCTGAATGAGGTGAATGATATGAATAACATGAAATCCTATTATCAAATGACTGCGCTGGAGAAGTGGACAGAAGATTTATACAAGCGTCTGAACCTTACTCAGCCTTCGCAAATTTCGATTGCTTATATTGCAGAACGGCTTAATATTTGGGTTCATTATTTGGATGTAAGAAGCAAGAGCATCGAAGCATCAGCGGGGATGTACACCATGTTTATTGACAACCGGCTTCCAGCCAGTCTGCAGCGGCTAGAGTTTCTCCATGAGCTCTGTCATCTGCTCCGCCATGGTACTGATCAAATATTGATGCCAGAACATTTTACGCGGGCACAGGAGGATGAATCTGAGCGATTTATTCTTTATGCAGCTATGCCCTACTCCATGATCTCCCGCATGACATTGCCTGAGCAACGGGAAGATGCAATCAGCTATCTTGCAGCAGAATTTCAAGTGCCAAACGAGCTGGCTTTACAGCGGATTGATCAAATTCAAAGACGTGTTTTTCAGGGGCAATTATTGGCCGTGATGGGAAGAAACGAAGAACGATTAACACATATTCAATAATGACTGCGGTGATAATAAGGGTAGTCGCAATGAAGGACCATTAATTATGGTGGAATTTCTCGCAAGGGGGATCGATATGGAAGCCATTAAAGTAATTGAATTATTGATGACTCATCCAGATTATAACGTAGATGCAGTACACCCCGAAATTCCGGATTTTGTTGGGATCGAGTCGATTGAAGTGGATCATGAAACGGGGACCTTCTCCATTTTATTGCAAGAACCCAAAGACGACTGAAGATGATTTGTGTAAGTTCATAATAAAAAGGCAGCAAGTATAGTATACCCAGGCAATTCTTTACCTACGCGGGTTTAACTATCGGCGGGAAATTTGCTGCCTTATTTGTAATAGTAAAGCTCTCAATTATGCGGATACAAACTGAATCACACCAATAAGAGTTAGAATGAGGAATATGCCCACGAACCCCCAAATAATAAACCATAAGATTCTCAGACCTGGTAGCTTCGGATTAGTATGATTCTCTAATACCTTAATTCGCCGCTCCAGCTCCTGTATTTTTTCTTCTTGTTGCATCATTTTCTTCCTCCCTTCTAATGTGTAAATTACAAGATACAATAGATATGACATACCAGTCACAATATATTACCTTATAATATATACATTTTAGCTAAATGGAGGGAATTAATGAAGAAAAGAACAAAAATAATTCTTATTACCTTCGTTATTGTATATGGAGTCGCTTCTTTAGCGCTTCAGGCCTTCCGAAATCATATGGATAATGAAGTGATTCATTATTTGGTAGCTACGAGAGATTATAAGAATGAAGATCTTTATAAAGTACACACCCAGATTAGTAAGGCTCCCGTCGTAAGTACAACGGTGATTTTTGCAGATGAACCTAACGCAAGATACTCTTATCGAAAAGAGAAGGATCGGATTTATCAATATAGCATGGCTCTTGTAAAAAGGTTTGATCCAAACTATACATATAAACATAGTGAGGAGACCCTCCCGTAAAGGGGAACTTCTATTATAAAGGTGCGATTGTCTCAACAGTCATGATATGGCTGCTGGGGCAATCGCACCTTTTTTAGATTCTAACCCTTGATCTAGACGCTAACAAATTTTCTCAGGAACATAATGTGACCAAATGCCGTCCTAAATGGTGTTATAGGTAAAGGGGGCATAGAATCATGCAACGATCCATGACCCGGCCGGGAAATCATGTGATAAAGAGTTACGAAATCTACGCAGATATGCTGTTCCGGATTGCTTTGGTCCATTTAGGCAGCCGCCAAGATGCCGAAGAGGCCACTCAGGATACCTTCATCAAACTGATAGAAAAAGCACCAAAGTTCAAAGACGCTGAACATCAAAAAGCATGGCTGATCCGGGTAATCACCAATCATTGTAAAACATTACTGGGCAGAGGCTGGCGCAAGCGCGAGGTTAAGCTGGAAAATGCTGAGCCGATTGCGGTAGACACCCCCGAGGATTTGGCTCTACTGCAGTTAGTTATGGCGATGCCTATGAAGTATAAAACCGTAATCCATCTTTATTATTACGAGGACTATCCCATCCAGGAAATCAGCAAGATTCTGCAGATTAGTCAGTCTGCCGTGAAGATGAGACTTCAGCGGGGACGGCAACTGTTAAAACTGGAGCTGGAAGGAGTGGAATCACAATGAAAGAAGATCAGTTTCGAACATTATACAAGAAAGCGGTGGATTCTATGAAACCAGGTGAAGAGATGAAAAAAGAATTGATCGACAAACTGGAGCAACAGCAGGAACGGAAACGTCCACGCAAGACGGTTTATATCGCGGCAAGTATCGTCCTCGCCGCCGGGATCGGCTTAGCTGCACCTAATATATGGCAGCAGTTAAATGGCCAGAGTACTCAAGGGCAAATCGCTCAGGTAACTCCAGGTCCAAGCCAACCAGACAATTCTGGCACAAATGCGTCCGGAAGCATTGTTATCCCCAAGCTGGAACTGCCAGATACCAAATCTGGCGTTATGGCAGATATGATCGCTCTAGTCGTATATAAAGATAACATTTATACACAGTCTGCGACTCGAATCAACGCAGCCGATGCTACCGCTCTGCGCGGTGACAAGCTTGGACGTACTACAGGTGGCATCGATGAATGGAGCGGTAAAGACAAATATATTGAGTTAGCTTCTAACATCGGCGAAACGGATATCTATTCCGTAAAGGGATATGATTCCGATTTCCTGATTATGTCCTATTCGGAAATCAACGGCGAGGTATTCGCCGAACTGTATGAGCATACAAACGGGATCACCGTAAACAGTGGCGCAGATCTATTTGGCAAGCTAAATCTGGAAGGTCGAATTACTTCCGCACAATGGGAAAGCTTCGACAGTTGGAACAACGGACAGCAGCAGTACACAACGCTCGCTGACGACGAGGCGCTTAATGGCTTCTTGAAGGCACTCCAAGCAGCCAAACCGCTGGCAGCAGAGTCTCTTACCGCGCAAGGCATCTACGACAGCGAAGACCGCAAGGTTCTCTATCTCCAGCTGGAAGACAACGCCCGAGTAGAACTGACGCTGTTTGGTCAAGGGCTTGTACGTTACGGTCAGGCACCGGTATTTTTCGAAGTCGAATCCGAGGCATTCCAGCAACTGTGGGATAGTATGAAACTATAGGAATGCTGGTCGAAAACCGAGAGTACAGCGATTGCGACAACGATTGGGACCACTTTTCGGACGCTATACCCATTAGAGAAGTCTAGCTGGATACAAAAAAGGGCGCTGCTTCAAAACCATTTCATGGCTTTGCGACAGCGCCCTTTTTGTGTTGGCAGTATGGTTTGCATTGCACCATGCCAGAATATCTGATTCTAAATAAAAATCCATATATCTCCAAAAGTTTTTGTGTAGTAGAATGATTTTGTCGATTAATATATATGTTTAAGAAGGAGTCTACTTTTGGAATTGTAAATTTGCAAACTGGTTTTTTAAAAACAATCACAATAGACAAAAACACTGTAGAGGATTATGAGATAATGGACGAAACTCATTCCAAAAGTGCTGTGAGTGCTGTGGGAATAGGATTAGTGGGAGGATTTCTACTCGGACCGGTTGGTTTACTCGCTGGCCTTTCAGCTAAGAGTAAAGGAGTTCATATCATTGCAGTTCAGTTCAAGGATGGAAAGAAGAGTTTAATAGAGATAGACGAAAAAATTTACAAAGCTTTTTTGAAGAGTTGTTTTTAGAGAAAGTACATAGTTTAAAAGAGCCGTTGTAGGTTAATCCTATGATGGCTCTTTTACATGTTCAATACCGCTATGATAACGGGACTCAAAAAAAGAACGCCCACCATGGACGTTCCTGAGATTCTTATTCGTATACAACGTTTCAGCTAGTTACGCATTTACACTTTCTGTTTTACGATCCTGTCTTGTGTGTAATGTTTTCATCGCAAATCTTGCTATCGGCTGCGCAACCAACAGTTCAATCCAAAATGCTATACCAAAGTTTCTTGGCCAGATATGAAGGAAGTTTTTAAGTGGCTCTAGACTTATTTGTTTCGTCCCAACCCATGTACCGATTATCGATAGTAGAATAGATAACACCGTAACATTCAATAAAGTATTCAACAGCACCCTAGCATTAAATCCATCGGTTTGTCCCATGAATTTTGGCATCACTTTCCCAACAATCGGCCCGGCAACTAATCTTACGGAAAAAACTACGATCATCCACATAAACGGAATAACCTTTAGTGTATCTATATACACTTCCTTACTGAAGCCACGTTCCAACCCCACAATAATAGGGGCAATAGTGTTTACTGATATGATTGAAATAATGAGTAAAAATAATATACCTTCTTTTCCGTTTCTGGGCAGTCTTGTGTCTCCATGCATGTTTGTCATCTCCGTGAATCATATTTCAGATGGCAGACGTATCATGAGACATATATTTTTGGCCCAATAAAAAGACCAATATCTCTACACACTGATTTAATAATTATAGCACTTTTTTCAAATGAATGTCAGACCTCTATTTAAGATTTATTAAATCCCTCTGCTCTTTAGTGCATTCAAAAGATTTAAACTATCCCTGCAAGCGCATGGCGATAAATCTGGTATCAGTGCATCCGTTAGCAAGCTCAAAATTCCAGCCTTCCTAATTCCCTGCCTTTTGAATTTATGTACCTATAGCCAGCAAAAAACCCTTACAAAGTAAGAGTTTTTGATAAGCGGACCCTGAGGGACTCGAACCCCCGACCAATCGGTTATGAGCCGACCGCTCTAACCAACTGATATAGAGGAAAGGGATAAATGCCTTAAACTCTATTTAAGAACTCTTGTTTTTATTGGGATTAGCTAATATCGATTAAACTTAATTAAAATGAGTTTGTGACCAATGTGCCCATTAGACCCTGGAGTTTGTCCTGGGTTTCTTTATGGGCTTTTAAGCACAACTACAAACTCAACATTTTCTGTTTTTCAAATAGTTATATCCACCAATAGATATGAGGGCTCCACACATCATTACAACCATCAAAGATTGTCGTTCCTCATTCGCAACATCATAATTATTGAACAATAATGAAATACCTGGTTTCATTTTCTCTGCTTTATGTATTTCTTAATCAAATAAAACAATACAAATCCTAACAACACCAAGCCAAGTATGGTGATCCATAGAATCGTTGGATTCCCTACGAAAAAGTATGTATTTCTGTATTGAAAATCTTCATTGTTCATCAGTATAAAAGCTCCTTGTTCTAAGAACTATCTATTTCTTCGCAACCCATCGTTTTTCAACTTTGAAGTCCTTCTTAATTACTTTATTATCCCATGACTCCAGTATAATCCTGGGCTCTGACTCAAGGATATCCTTTGCTTTATCAATCTGCCCTGACTTGAAAAAGTTTATAATTTCTATAAGGTCACTTCTACTATGTAATCTTACGGCGTTATAACTAGCAAGTTCTTCACACGCTGAGGTATATTGATTTGAGGATATTACCATGGACTTTTTTGCCCTGTAATATCTCATGGAACTATAGATCTCTTGAACAGCTTCTAACCCTACTGGATAAGAATAACACTTTGCCTGAACAACATTTCGAACCCCCTCCCCGTCTGTAAACACTAAGTCAGATCCAAAATCTCTGCCTCCTCTCGTTTTATATGCATCACTATAACCCATGGCCAAAAATAAACGATACAGATATTCTACAAAGCCAGTTCCGTCTTCCATTCGGTCTATGTCCTGGATCGTAATCTTAAGTGGATCAATTACTATACTTTGGGGAGGGTAACTCTTCTTTCTAGATAAAACTTTGAATACAAAAACAGCAGTAATGATAGCAAGAATAACCAACAAAATTATCATTTTTGTCAACCAGCAACCCCCATTAATATAAGAACCTCGCCAATGCCGGCGAGGTTCTTCCAAATTGCAATGCCATTACTCCCAAAGCCTAGAACCTTAATATAAATTATTTGGAACATTATGTATATATGACTGGTAAGAAAAAGTCCTAGACTACTGTTGGTTTATTGAACTAACGTTTCCCGTTAGTTCAACGATCCGAACACCAAATGGATTTGAGCTTTTGTTGTTAACTAATTACAACATTTCCTGAAATTCCTGTAACCTACTAGAAATTGAGATACTATCAGGAAATATTGCAGAGGCACAATTCAGAATACGGACGGCGTCTTCCTTATGGCCACCCCACGTTAATGCTTCGGTGATTCGTATAAATTCAAATTCCATTAAATAGTGTTTATCTGGTTCCTTCCTCATGATGCGGTGATATTCTTCCATCGCATTATCTACTCCATTAGATACAGCTAAAGCTGCAACTTTTTGAGCAATAGATCGCTTGATGTGGGGAATGTTCGAACCAAGCAATAGATCAAGAATTGGATAGAAGGCACTCCCCAGCCAAACATAGTCGCAATTGGTCATAATAGAAATCGCGATGTTTTCATCGGGAAGAAGGAACAGATTGCTCAAAAAACCGGTATCCCATCCTGAATGCGAGATGATACGCAAACCCTTATATTCTCCCAGAAACCAGCCTAATCCAATCTGTGCATTTTCTTGACCGTAACTAGTTGTTGCATGTGGCCTCCACATTTCATCATAGCTGCCGGATTGTAATAATTGATAGCCATTTCCTGCAGTTCCGCGGTTTTGATGCATCAGCAGATATTGGCACATATCTTCAGCATTAGTATATAAGGTGGAACTGGGGCCATGTGCCCTGTTGTACGGAAAGACATCATTAACATAGCCACCATAACCATTGGAAGTACCCAAAACATGAGGTGCGGCTAGATGAGTTTCAATTTCCAGTTTCAGAAACGAACTGGACCGCATTCCAATTGGTTCAAGAATGTTATTTTTCATATATTCCTCGAAGCTCATTCCGCTAACTTTTGCGATCATGTCTCCCAAAATTTCATATCCGATATTACTATAGGCAAAGTTAACGCCAGGCTCGCTCAGTAACTTGTGACGATAAACACCTTTTACATATCTTTCAAGACTTTGCTCATCATATTCAGGACGGTCCCATGCGTAATCTTCTTCATCCGGCATCCCCGAGGTATGGTTCATAAGCTGCCTTATTGAAAGATTGCGAAATCGCTCGTCCTCCATCTTAAAATACGGTAGATAATGGGTGATCGGTGAATCTAGATCCACTTTGCCACGCTCAACTAATTGCATAATGGCAGTAGCAACGAAGGTTTTAGAAACTGAGGCTTGGTGAAATAAAGTACTCCTGATAAGGGGATCACCTGTCGATAAATTTGCTGTTCCATATTCACCAGTAAATAAAATCTGGTTGTCCCTCACTATTCCGACTGCTAAGCCCGGAAACTGTTCATTTTCTACGAAATCTGCTAGCATTTCATGTAACAAACTCCCTATATTCTGATCATTAATCATTTTAGCCTCCCCAAATATTCGGCATCAAACGCTTAAATTCCCTTAAGTAATAGGTTTATTTTACCATAATGCCAATGCTTTATTTGGTAGAGAATGATTATACTTATTTATGCATCCTGCCCTTTAGCTTAATGCCCTCGACAGTCGAGTACTTTATTTCCTCAGTTTATCAAGACCTAAATTTAAGAAAGTCAGATATAATAAAGGGTTTCACATATTAGTCATGACTAATATGTGAAACCCTTTATGTTCAACTATCGTGTCTCGTTAGCGTAAGCCATAAGATTGCTTACCATCCCATAGTATTCCTCAAGGAGTTTATTTGAGCAATATGGTGCTGAGCATGCAATGAAAATCTTTGAATAGCAATCTCTAAAGTCATAGTACCGTGAGTTGGACTCGTAACTGACCGTGCAAAGTCCGATGGTTTCAATTTGACTAATAATTTCAAAAACCTGATATGGAGTGCTTCCAAAAGTAAGATAGATGTCTCAACTGGGGTATCCTCCTGCCCACAAGTCCTCACGAAATGTTCCTGCAAGTGGTTGCTCCTCGGTTAAACCTCGTTTGAACCGAATATACGCGTTCATTTCAGCATCGGCTAAATGATGAACAATCTGTTGCAACGACCATCCCCCAGTTCAGTAAGAATTGCTTAATTGTCCAACCTCCAAACCGTCAATTGCTTGCCGAAGTTTATTGGGGATTTCAGCTATCGATTCGAAGAATTGTTATCGTTGTTCTTCAGTGGGGTTCTCTATTGCAATGAATTGTCCTATCGGATAACGTAATGAATCCATGTTTATCCCTCCTCATTTGACTCATTGTAACGTACATACCCAATGGTTAAGAAGTTGTACTAATCTGTCCTTTACTTCAATAAAAACGGCAACTGGTTATCTATCCAGGTGCCGTTATATTGTGTTGAGTTAACGTTCCTCGTTAACTTAATCATCGTTGTGTAATGGTTCTCCATAAAACAGATGAAAATGAAGATGTTTTGAGTCTTGGTATTTCCCCAAATTAGTTAATACCCTACATGCACCATACTCAGACTGTACCTGCGTTGCCACCTTTTTTACAACGTCCATCAACTCAATTAATAGTTCGTTATCGCTTTGTTCGAGTGTAAGAAGAGACGAGATATGTTTCTTCGGAATCGTAACAATATGAACTGGATAAAAAGGGCGAGTGTGATGATATGCAAGCACGTTATCAGTCTCGAATACCTTTTGCACAGAAGTACGACCACTTAATACCTCATCACAATAAAAATCCTGAGTCAAACTTATCTCCTCCGCATCCTATTTTCACTATTTTAACATTCACGATAATTTGTCAGTAACCTGCCCTTTGGGTATTGAACTAACGTGTCCCGTTAGTTGAGTTAACTACTGGGGTTTTATAAGAGAAAGTATATCCTTCGGGTGCTCAAATTTATATTTAGCTGGAATACTATCAGGGTTCTTACATCCCCAAAGTGCTAGTCCAAAATCTATACCAGCGTCTCTTGCACATTCATAGTCATAGATAGTGTCACCAATATAGATGGATGACTCCGCAATTGCCTCTGAGATCTGAAGGAATTTTTGCAGCGGATCTGGATGAGGTTTATGAAGCTCCGTGTCATCTGCACATACGATATAATTCAAATCGTCAGCTAGCCCAAACGGGACAAAGTCATTTTGATATTCTTGATAAGTCTTTGAAGTTACCACTCCTGTTGTAACTGAATGCTCCTTTAGGGTGGAAAGTAACTGCTGGATACCGTCAAACACATGAATGGTCTTTTTAAAATCCGCCATGTAATTATTCCAAAGTTGATTTCCAAGCTCAATGTCAGTTATCCCGAGTAGAGGCAAAGATACAGCTCCTGGGATCCCCAGCACGAACTTTAGATCTTGTTGGGGTACACTCAAATTAAAGTGAACTTTCAACATTTTTTGCAAAGAACCCATGACGGCTTCTTCGGTATCAATCAACGTTCCGTCAACATCAAAAATAAAGATTTCGTACATAAACATCTTCTCCTTTAGGTAGCATTGGTCACACTAAGGGTATGTTAAAGTATGAAATCCATTTCAAGTCAACCCTTTAAGTGGATTGACGCACTATAACTCGATATGGAATCTCTATCTTATCCGTTGACTTGTGTATGGCAAGATTAAAAGCGTGTTCACCGACCTGAACCAATCGATGATCTACAGTTGTTAGACCTAGACCGATACCAACAGGCTGATTTTCTTGGCCAATTATCGCAAGATCATCAGGCACGAGTAACTGTGCGCCCCTGGTGTATTGATAAATCCCCGCCGCAACCTCATCCCCGTTTGCATATACAGCGGTTGGCCGAAGATGTGTGGTTAGCAATTGTTGAGCTGCACGAACACCATCATCAATATTATAACAATTACTGACGTGGTACTCGGGTAGCAAATCTCCAAAAACATGCTGATACGCTTTTATCGTCAGTTTTGTACTATTGCTTTCTTCACCTCTCGCCGTTGTAAAAGCGGCGCGGATATGACCTTTATCCTTTAAAAGCGTGAATGCCTCTACGAAGGATGCGTATCGATTCATGTAAGCACAGCCTATTTCAGGGTGTTCAGTATACTCACAAGAAACGATCGTTCCATATTTAGTGAAGGGGGTAAGCAACTCCCAAGGGTTCGAGCGGGAGGTAATAATTACTGCATCGAGTTGCTTACTTTTGAGCATATTTAAGTAGTTAAGTTCTGTTTCTGGGTTGTATTTCGTAGGAAGAACCATCACGGTGTATCCAAGCTCGACCGATCGATTAAGTACGCCATGAAGCATTTGATCAAAAGCCTGATTATTATTGTAGGGCATGATTACACCGATGTTTCTTGTTTCCTTACGAATTAAATCGACAGCAAGACGGTTAGGCGTATAATCCATTTCATCAATCACAGACTGTACGGCCGCCCTTTTGGACTCGGATACATACGGATTATTGTTTAGCACCCTTGATACAGTCGATACAGAAACTCCTGCCCGCTTTGCAATATCATTAATATTAGCCAAGTTGTATCATCCATCCTCTCTTTAACACACAAATCATACCATATATTAGAACTAACCTGCCCGTTAGCCATACATGCAGCGCAAGCGCTGCACCACAGATGATGAAAATGGTTATATCTGCTAATACTGCTACTATGGCTGGGAGAGGAAGGTCGATAAGCTATGGTGCCTACGAGCCCATCCGTTAGTCTGATTCCAACGATCACGGTGCATCACAGATTGTCGCTCCCTATTGGGAAGCACTCATGGGAGATTAATCCTACTCTGATTGTTGCACCAGCCTCTTATCTAATTTAGCCGTAGAGAGGATGCTTTAAGGTGGAAATCGTAGTTGAACGGGCATGAGGTATGGATATTCATAAGGATAATATTACCGCATGTACTCTAACGTCTAACGGAAAGGAGATTCAAACGTTTTCAACTAAAACTGTGTTTCTATTACAATTAATTGACTGGATTAAACAACATGAGTGTACTCACGTTGCTATGGAAAGCACGGGTGTATTTTGGAAGCCTATTGTTAATTTACTTGAAGCCGAAGGAATTGAATTTTTAGTGGTAAATGCCCAGCATATGAAAGCTTTGCCTGGGCGTAAAACAGATGTCAAGGTTATTTATACAGAAATGGTTCCGTTAAATGATGCACAGTACGAAGAAATGTAGATACAAACTGCTCACTAGACAAATCTAAAAAGAGCCCATACCTTCTTCATTGTTCATTTCCCTCCTTCGCTTTAGCAGTTTGTTTAACCAGTTGATTATCGTACACAGCAACTGCACTACATAAAATCGCCTGTAGTACACTATCCACGTTTATTCCAGTAGTCAATACAACTAGGATGGTTGCAGCTAAAGTAACTGTGTAAATAATTGTCCAATCAGGTACCTTTGGAGTTTGTTTAAGGATATACCCAATCACCCAGCACACGGCGACAACCATCAGCAATTCTGGTTTTTACAAAATTCGCAACTGCATTCCATTCCATAACAGAACATCCTCTCTATTCTTCGATTTTGCCAAGCGCTTACGGGCTTGCTTGGTAGACTCTTCAACTCGTGTCACTCGTTCTGGTAATGCATCAAATCGTCTTACCTGGTCTTTTAACTCAAACCGAACATCATCAACGCCATGCTTGATGTACTCAACGTCTGTACGCAAGGCTGCACCGCTGCCAGCCTCCTAAGCAACATCTTCTTTAAAGGCAGATGTCCGAGTTACCCACCCAAGCACAACTCCACTTACTGCTGCGACTATTGCTGTGATTGTTGTAATCTCCACTCCCGTTCCCCCGTTCTCTCCCTCAACATAAAAACCCCCGGACAGTGTCCGAGGGCAAAATAAAAGACACGCCTATTGAGACGTGCCTTGCTGCGCAGTATGTTCCTTATGAACCTTTGAAAAATTATTACTTATAGACTTCATTTGCTAAAATAATAACTTGTTCCTCATTGGAGGACTTCCCTATTTGTTTCGTATTTTCAACCAATCGAAATATATTATCACAACATTGCTTAGCACCCATTACTAATAAAGGAACACCAATAAAATCAATTTTTAATCCCCTTGAGAGGAACCCTCCAATTGACATCAGGATGGGCACCGTGGGTGAAGTATTAGAGAATATTATTTTTTCTTCAAAATGATGTTTTCTTTCAAGTAATAAGCTTAGGTCTCTTAATGCTGGGACTACAAGTTTTGATGACTTCCTACCGATTGTATAAACGGAGTCTCCATTTTCATCAATTCCGTGAAAAATAATCTTACCAGAATCATTTTTCGTTAACTTATTGAAAAATTTAACATTCAATATTTCCTCTGTAGTTAATTTTCGCTCAGACTGAGTAATTTGTTTTAAATGATAAGCTGCTGCCAAAGCTGTTGTATGTGTCCCACCATAATCATTATAGATATAAATCATATTATCATCCTTCATATTTTTTCTATTATGATTATATCCATTTTTTTATGATGTAATTCGTTTAACCAGATTCCTTGAACCGCTCGGACTGATCCGCCATATCAACTGCTTTGTTTGGCTGGATCTTCCACACAATCAAAAAGAGCGCCGGCAATTTCAAAGCGTTCCCGCTTCAAAACCACTGCGCTCTCAATCCATTCCTGCTTTGTTCGCTTGTTCAGGTCATTTAAAATAACATCAACGCCCTGGCAAATCTGTTTTTTTAGGTTCATGTATAGGAATCTTTCTCACAATCATATGCTAACGGTGAATGATAGTACGGCATTAACCGCCTAGGGAAAGGCGGTTTTTTTGGTCCGGAAAAAGGGAGGAATATTTAGACAATCAAATAAAAACTAGTTACTGTATGACGATTAAATAGAAGAGAGCTGCTAAAACAAACCGGTATAGAGCAAACCATTCCAATCGAAGTCGCTTAATCAGTTTGATGAACGTCACTACTGCAATCATTGCCACAAGAAAGGATGTCGCAAAGCCAATTAACATTAGAATCAAATCATCAGAACTCAACAAATCACGACTATCGTACAAATCCAACAAGCTTGCACCAAACATAACTGGCACGGAAATAATGAATGTAAAATCTGCAGCAGCTTTTTGGCTAGTGCCAAGCAACAGGCCGCCTGAAATCGTCGAACCTGATCTCGAAAATCCCGGCCATAACGCCAAGCATTGAAACAGACCAATTCCGAAAGCCTGTTTATAATTAATCCCATCAATAGTATCAGCGGTTTCAGTTCGCCTATTCCGTGCTGCAATGATCATCAACACACCACCAACAACTAGACCGATCAAAACAGGGGTTGGGCCGAATAATTGGCTCTTTATGGTGTCCTTGAAGAGAAGATATAGGATTAATGCTGGTAACATAGCCAAAATCATATGAATGACATTTAATCCTTTGCTTTTGGAAAAATCCATTCTAATCATATTAACCCCAATCTCCAAATACCTTTTCCAATAAAGAATTAGAACTGCCATCACTGCACCCAACTGAATAACAATTTTAAAAGTTATTGCAGCATCTCCCTCAAAGCTAAGCAAATTGCCTGCTAAAATAAGATGTCCAGTAGATGATACTGGTAAAAATTCAGTTAAGCCCTCTATTATGCCAAGTATTATTGCTTTAATTACATCAGTCATCAGTGGATAGTCCCCTTTCGGAAATAAGAACATTTAATTTCCAGTATAAGGGAGACACTTAAACTTCCCCATCGATTAACATAACAATATTCAATTCAGAATGACATAATTGTCACATTAAATTATTTCAGTCTTAAGTAACGACTTTATTAAACTATCATTCCTGTTAGCTTAACAAGAAAATCAAACATTAAACTCAGCTTGGATTTATAAAAAACTCCTTTATCTTCTGAACATGCAGCAGGTACGAATACCGAAAGGTAACTTCCATCCGGTCATTCTGCGGCCGCGTGCGCGGAGCCTCAATCACCATCATAATTCCAAAGCACTGAGAAACCACACAGAACCGTCGCTGGCGGAGGTAACGGAAGAAGGGAGATAAGTCCAAGGGGAGGGATCGGTTCCCCTGCCTCCTCTACCACATTGCGGTCGATGTCGTAATGAAAGACTAACCCTACATCCTCAATAATTCGGTCTGCCCGCGACGTGTGTGCTTTATCGGATACCAAATCCGTCGTCAAAATCATGCATGTTCACTGCCTTTTACATCACAAGTCACCAATTACTCACGCCAGTAACGGCGTGGGTTAGAGTCAATCACCAAATATTTTCTTCCAAATAACAATACTTCGTCGCTGATTCGAACGTCTGCTGTCTTCGGAACCCCAATTGCCTTTTTGACAATGTATATGACAGGGGTGGATTCTGCCTTGGCATCAGTTTGCGTCTAACAACGAAACATTTCAAATCTGCGATCTTCCCTGCCTTCCGATCGCTGAATAGGTTGTCCGCATCCTGCTGGCGACCGACCCGGTACACTACCAGCGGTGTATTCATGCGGTGATTCATAGTAAATAGGTTGTGATGTTTCCATCATCCGGCCCGGGCTGCTGCTTCTTGACCCACAGGAAGAGGATAGAGTCCACATCAGCATTGCCTGTGGTCTTCCCTTCAACTGCCTGTCGGGTATATGTCCAAGCTCCGTCACTTTCCGCTGAGTAGCCGCGGGCGACTGAAGCCAGGTATTCTTCGCTATCTTGTAGAGCCAGCGACTCCGCAAGCTTCACCCAGGCCAACATGAGCTGCTTGTCTACCATCTCTGGAAAAGGAACAGGTAAATACAACTCGATCCGGGTCAGTGCATCGTCTATATACTGCTCAAGCTGTTCACCAGTTGCCTCCTGCACGGCGCTGACGCGACTACGGTTTAAGGAGTGTCGCTGTCAGCATCCAGCACACCGCCGCCTTCCAGTGCCTTCAGGGCGGCGATCAACTCCGGCTTCTTCTGATCCGCCAAACCCTCGTGGCGAACGGTACACCGTTGGCCCCCTTGTCTACCAGGGAGATGTGCGTGATCTTTGCGTCTTTCAGTTTAAATGTCATGTTATTTTCTCACCTCCTTTCAATAAAAGTAGAAGCTATTATTAGATGACTCCTTGCAAATTGTAATGGCGTCAAACTTCATAAAATAAATAATAGACTGACCCTAATAATAGAAGCAGCGGCAATCATGGACAAAAAACATCCTAGACTACCGCTGTTTTTTTAACTATCGTTTCCATTAGTATAATGTTCTTAGCTAATTTACTTTCTTAACTAGGATTCGTTACATATTGTTAACAATAGAAATCTGCCAAATGTTATACATTGATTTAAGTGCCAAACTTTTTATTCGGCCAACTTTTTTCTGATTTTTCTCCAGAAGCCGTCATTCCTCCGATTAATATGATTCTCATTGTAGATCAGCAGACTATAGGAGGACCACATAGTAGATGTTCGAATAATTACATTTGCGCCAATAGTGATCAAAATAACACAAATAGGATAATAAGGGACTAACGCGCCTTCGGAGATCCCCCTTCTTTCTAGCAAAAAGCCCATTCCGCCTACCGCTACCATGCCAGCACCCACGATGATCACAGTTGCGTACCTACTTTTCAATCTATTCAAACGCTCAGTCAATTGCTTTACATAACCTTGATCCAATATAAGAGGCTCTTTATCCAGCACATGGTACCTTTCCTCGTCTTTCAGTATAGCGGACATGAGAACAACGACACCCCCTGCCGCCAACAGAATGATAATAAGAAACGAAAAAATGACTGATTCCTTCCGAAGCATCAAATACGGCAAAAAAGACATAATTAGAAGGCACAGGCCTGTCGCAATGCGATTGGATGACTTTTGCTGATGAATCAAATACCCTTCCGCCATCTCTTGGCTGACATAATACCCACGCTCTTTAACGCTGCCCTTTACCTCTCCCTCCTTTAGCAAATAATCGATGGACACCTCGAACAAGTTGCCAATCATAAGCAGCTTTTCGGTTTCGGGAAACCCTTGTCCGTTTTCCCACTTGCTGACTGCCTGTCTGGTTGTGCACAGTTTTTCGGCCAGCACTTCCTGGGAATAACCTTTTTCTTTTCTAAGTTGCAACAATTTTTCGCTAAAAGACATTGGCTTACTCTCCTTTGCTATATATTTCCTTAATTATAGAAAAACAATGGAGTCAATGCTATATGATTGAGGTTGCGTTTGCGCCACTTGCAGTTGCAAGTGCGTAATAAACAATAAATTTAGAATAAACGGTTCTTAGTTAATCAATCATTGGTCTGCCCGTTAACATTATCAATCCATCACCGACTGCATTGTGCAGCGGCAGCGGATGTTCTCCTCCGGTCGTCCTGAAGGATCACCGGGGAACATCAGCTTACTCTTACCGACTTCAAAAGGCTTGTCCAGCGGCTGTACCTGGCCGTTTGCTTTACGGTGTGTCTTTCGGGTCCTGTCACCTTTAGAAGAACGCCATTTCTTACCGGTGACCACCTCGGATTGCTTCCAGCCTTCAAGCTTACCGCCATTTGCCACTGCCGTGCTCATGGCTCGCGAAACGGTAATAGCCCGCTCCATGTTGAATGGACCAACATCACCTTTGGCGGCCGCCGCGCTGATCTCACGTACTAGCAACGCCCGCTCAAAAGGGGTTTTTCCCTCCTTAATAGCTTTCTGAAAAGCCCGGGTCATGACATCCGAACTGGTGCCGTTCATATCTGATACCAGCTTCTTGAGGTTCTTCGCAAATCGGGATGCCGCCTTGTTTTTGAATGAGGAATAGAAGAGTGAGTAAATAGAGTGATAGACTGATAATGATCATTAAGCTAACTGGCAGGCTAGCGTAAACAAATGATCAAAGTATTACGGAGTTAATTACATTTCGGGATTAGCGCAATGATTTTCGGCAGCTTCGTTTGGTTAACGGGGGTAGTTTAAGAAAATGTAAATATTTACTTGCGAACTAATGTTCGGTATAATAAACTTGATTCCATTACAAAAAGGAGATGTTGGATATGTATAAACACATTAAAGATTTTGCCGCA
>NZ_VTZR01000023.1:0-65331 GCF_008370385.1 Paenibacillus sp. B2(2019) | reverse complement strand
TAGGTTGGAGGTGGAAGTGCAGTAATGCATGGAGCTGACCAATACTAATCGGTCGAGGGCTTATCCTATACTTAAAACGCAAATTCAATTCGGATTCAGTTTTCAGGCATCAAGCCTGAGCATTTACGCTGTAAATGCCCGTTTGGTGGCGATAGCGGAGGGGTTCCACGCGTACCCATCCCGAACACGACCGTTAAGCCCTCCAGCGCCGATGGTACTTGGACCGAAGGGTCCTGGGAGAGTAGGACGTTGCCAAGCACAATTAGACCACTGTTGAGTAATCGACAGTGGCTTTTTTGCGTTTATTATAGGCTGTGGAAAACTTGTGGATAAACATTTGGATTTGCAGAAGAGTTACGCACATGTGGATAGATGATTGAAAGAGAAATAATCCCTAAATAGTGTGGATTAAATACATATTTATATGGATCTGTCAACAGAAAACCTAAGTAGTACACGGGTTGCTGTGGATATAACCGGGATTATGTGGATAGAGCTATTGATAAGTGGATAACTATTTTAACTTGGATGTGACAAGATTTCAAGACTATTTTTAAAACTGCATAGAGCTGTGGATAACTAAAAATAAAGTTATAAATAATGCAATAGATTAGCGCACAATTGACGCTCTTGTTATACTTATCCTAAAAGTAATTTTATAAAGGATGAGGTGAGTTTGTGGTAATAAGACAGTTACGTTCAGAAGAATTCGATGCAAGCATGAACTTGTCAGAATATGCTTTTCAGTACAAGCTTCCTAGTGAAAAAAGGGCAAGTGCTAAGGAAAGATTCAAGGCTGAACAGGTATGGGGTGCTTTTGAGGACGGAACATTGGAAGCTAAATTGACGATTATTCCTTTCCAAGTCTACATACAGGGCAGAGTGGTACCTATGGGTGGTATAGCAGGAGTGGCTACATGGCCAGAGAATCGCAGACAAGGACATGTGGCAAATCTTTTGTCTCATGCGCTGCATACGATGAATGAGGCAGGTCAAACGCTCTCTTTTCTACACCCGTTCTTGATTCCGTTTTATCGTAAATTTGGCTGGGAGGTTTATTGTGAATATAAGAAATACTCTATTCCAGTGGCGAAGTTTCCCAAAAAGGTTGAAGTTGAGGGCAAGGTTAAACGGGACATCAAAGATATCGAAGTATTGGATAGCCTATACAATCGATTCGCTGTCAGTTATAACGGGACACTTAAGCGCGATTTGGATTGGTGGGAGAACTCTGTTCTAGATGATGAAGGAAAGAGTGCGGTATTTTACTCCAAGAGTGGTGAACCAGAGGGATATGTGCTGTATAAGGTAGAGAACAGAGAACTGGTCATTGATGAATTTGTTTTTTTGAATGAACAAGCCCGGCAGGGGCTGTGGACATTTCTTGCGAACCATGATTCGATGGTGACCGGTGCATCCCTAAAGCTGGTGCCTTCGGATGACATGTTACCTTTCTTGCTGCCAGATCCACGTATAGGACAAGAGAATTATCCTTATTTTATGGGGCGGATTGTTAATGCCAAGTCATTCATTGAAACTTACACCTTCAGAGGAAACAGTAGTCAAAAGAAGCAGCTTATATATATCGAAGATAAGTATGCACCTTGGAATGATGGGTTATGGGCATGGAATATCTCTAATGAGGGCTCGGCTACTTTGATACGAGTGGAAGGGGAACGGGCGGAAGCAGACTTGAGCTGTGATATAGGCACTTTGACGGCCTTGATGCTTGGATACAAACGACCAACAGAGATGGCTCGTTATGGAAGTGTCTCTGGCCACGCAGCAGCACTGGAATGGTTTGAAGAAATTATTCCACAAGCACAGACAGCTTTATTTGATCATTTTTAAAAATATAACAAAGTATAAGTTTCACGCTATACATTATCCTTATATTTCTCGCATAAACGCTTATCGCCCTAATAAGGATACCGAAGGCGTTTATACTTGACAAAAATTAGGCTCTCCCCTTCGAAAGAAGTTGGGAGAGTTCTTTATTTCCGAATACATTCGCTGAAAAAAGTGAAAAATAAGAGAATCCACTTGGAATTAGCACAGAATATGTTATAATATTAAAAAGTCAAAGAAAGTCAAAGTCAACGAAGCATAATGACAGCGATCCGATCCTCTGAACACGTGGGATTATCCACAAATGTTTAAGTTCAATTAAAGACCATTGTCATTATGAATGCAAGTTGCAATCGGTATTATAAAGATTTAAGCACTGGAGGATGAGTGATGCGCAATATCTCTGATATTATCGAACAATATCTGAAGAATATTTTGCATGAAAGTCCCGAAGGTACGGTGGAAATCCAGCGAAATGACCTGGCGGACCAGTTCTCATGCGTACCGTCACAGATCAATTATGTCATCAGTACACGCTTTACTCTGGAAAAAGGTTATGTGGTGGAAAGTAAGCGTGGT
Source organism: Paenibacillus sp. B2(2019) (assembly GCF_008370385.1). Taxonomy (NCBI): domain Bacteria; kingdom Bacillati; phylum Bacillota; class Bacilli; order Caryophanales; family Paenibacillaceae; genus Paenibacillus; species Paenibacillus sp. B2(2019). Next base: position 62,904 of record NZ_VTZR01000023.1, on the reverse strand, counting down.
GGCGGGGGATATATTCGTATTCAACGTTTTGAATTACCACCTAACGTGGCACTGCATGCCCATTTAAACCATACTATAGGTGGCGGGATTGATCAGAACGCTGCTGAAGGGCTGATTTATCAGCTGGAGGAAGCTGGTTTTCTAAGTAAGCGTGAAGCGTGCCTTATGCGCGCTGCTGTTTCTCGGGAATGCCTAACGGTTAAGATTCCATACCGGGATGAGATTCGTGCCAAGATTATGAAGGCGATGTTAATCTCTTTGTTAGGCAAATAATTGTCAACCATAAGGGAGGGGCTTTCGCTTATGCAATGCCAGGAATGTGGCGTCAAGCCGGCAACACTCCACTTCACTAAGATCGTGAATGGAGAGAAGACGGAGTTTCATATCTGCGAGAGCTGTGCACGGGAGAAGGGTGAACTCATTCCCGGAACGGCTGGAGGATTCTCTATCCACAGTCTGCTCTCAGGTCTGCTTGATCTTGAAGGTGCCGGCAAGGAGAAGTCGGCTGCAACGAAGACTACGCAGAGTCTGCAATGTGAGAATTGTGGGATGACGTACTCCCAGTTTAGCAAATTAGGCCGTTTTGGCTGTAGCTCCTGTTATGAATATTTTAACAGTGCACTGGACCCGCTTTTTAAGCGAGTGCATGGCAGTACTTCACATGTAGGTAAGATTCCGAAACGTGCAGGAGCTCAGATTGTGTTTAGACGCCAAATTGATGAACTCAAGCAGGAATTACAGCAAAGTATTACACAAGAAGAATTCGAGAAAGCAGCGGAGCTGCGAGATCAGATTCGTAAACTTGAAAAAGAAATAGCACAAGAGTAAAGTCTTTGATATATAGGGGGGATATGACATGTCAAGTCTCCGATTTACTGAACAAGCGCTTAGTGATTGGATGCGTTCTGGAGGTAGTCACTCCGAGATTGTAATTAGCAGTCGTATGCGTATTGCCCGTAATCTAGAGCATCTTCCGTTCCCAATGCTGGCTTCCTTAGAGCAATCGGAAGAAGTATTAGAGCTACTGGCTCCTGTGTTTCATGAGGAAGCAGCTGCAGATTTCGGATCTTTTCAACTCCTAAAGCTTGATGAAGTGAATGAACTGGACAAAAAGGTATTGGTTGAGAAGCATCTAATCAGTCCTAACTTGGCTAATGATTCGCGCAGTGCGGCCGTCTTATTAAATGAAGATGAGTCGGTCAGCATCATGATTAACGAAGAGGACCATCTGCGAATCCAATGTCTGTTTCCTGGTCTTCAGGTTAGAGAAGCATGGGAACGTGCGACGGCGATCGATGATATATTCGAGGCAGCTGTCAATTACGCTTTTGATGATAAAAGAGGATATTTGACTAGTTGTCCCACCAATGTTGGTACTGGGCTTCGTGCCTCGGTAATGCTGCATCTACCAGCGCTTGTAATGACTCATCAGATCAATCGCATATTGTCTGCAGTGAACCAAGTGGGATTGACTGTAAGAGGAATTTACGGTGAGGGTAGCGAAGCAGTAGGGAACATCTTTCAAATTTCTAATCAGATCACTCTCGGTCAAACGGAAAGTGAAATTATAGAGAACCTTCACAGTGTAGTTACCCAGATTATTGAGCATGAGCGAAATGCACGTGAACGGTTGCTTGTTGATTCCGCCCTGAGAATAACAGACCGAGTGAAGCGTTCTTACGGAATTTTATGTTATGCAGCTCTTATGGAGCTTAAAGAATCTGCTCAACGCCTGTCTGATGTGAGACTTGGGGTTGACCTTGGCATTCTGGAAGGTCTTTCGATTTCCGTGCTTAATGAACTTAACGTTAAGACGCAGCCAGGATTTCTGCAAAAGATGTTCGGCGATGAGCTGAACGCTACTGAACGAGATATGTATCGGGCAAAACTGCTCCGAGAGACACTGGGAACACAACATTAATATAGATATTTATTATTCATGGAGGTGCAGGAGATATGATGTTTGGAAGATTTACGGAACGCGCACAAAAAGTGCTAGCGCTGGCGCAGGAAGAAGCTGTTCGTTTAGGACACAACAATATTGGTACAGAACATATTTTGCTCGGACTTATTCGTGAAGGAGACGGCATTGCTGCTAAGGCATTAATAGCTTTAGGGCTAGGTCTTGAAAAAATCCAGGACGAAGTGGAGACACTGATTGGCAGAGGTCAAGAACAGCCTACGAACATTGCTTATACTCCTCGCGCTAAAAAAGTGATTGAGCTGTCGATGGACGAAGCCCGCAAATTGGGTCATACGTATGTTGGCACTGAGCATATTTTGCTTGGACTTATCCGTGAAGGAGAAGGTGTCGCGGCTCGTGTGCTTAATAACCTCGGCATCAGCTTGAACAAAGCTCGTCAACAAGTTCTTCAGCTCCTGGGAAGCAGCGAGGCTGCCTCTAGTCATAGCGGGACTCCGGCTAACGTCAGCACACCGACCCTAGATGGTCTTGCGCGCGATTTGACCGCTTATGCTAAGGAAGGCAATCTAGACCCAGTTATCGGCCGTAGTAAGGAAATTGAACGTGTTATTCAGGTACTGAGTCGCCGGACTAAGAATAACCCGGTACTGATCGGTGAACCTGGTGTTGGTAAAACAGCTATCGCTGAAGGACTTGCACAAAAGATTATCAATAATGAAATCCCAGAAACACTTCGCGACAAACGTGTCATGACGCTCGACATGGGCTCAGTAGTGGCAGGAACAAAATATCGCGGTGAGTTTGAAGACCGCCTCAAGAAAATTATGGATGAGATTCGCCAAGCAGGTAATATCGTGCTCTTTATCGATGAGCTTCATACACTGATCGGTGCTGGTGGCGCGGAAGGTGCGATTGACGCATCTAACATTCTGAAACCGGCGTTAGCCCGTGGAGAACTTCAGTGCATTGGTGCGACTACGCTTGACGAATATCGTAAATATATTGAAAAAGATGCAGCATTGGAGCGTCGTTTCCAACCGATTACGGTGGATCAGCCTTCTCCAGAGGAAGCGGTCCAAATTCTTTTCGGACTTCGCGATCGTTATGAAGCGCATCACCGTGTGAAGATTACAGATGAAGCTATTGTGGAAGCAGTGAAGTTGTCCGACCGTTACATCCCGGACCGTTTCCTGCCAGATAAAGCGATTGACCTTATCGATGAAGCAGGATCTAAAGTAAGGCTTCACTCTTACACCATCCCGCCAAATCTGAAGGAACTTGAAATGCGCTTGGATGATATCCGCAAGGAGAAAGATTCCGCAGTGCAGAGTCAAGAGTTTGAAAAAGCGGCGGCCTTGCGTGATACAGAGCAAAAAATCCGTGAAGAGCTTGATACGACAAAGAATCAATGGAAAGAAAAACAGGGTCGCACGGATTCAGAGGTTACACCTGAAGACATCGCACAGGTTGTAGCTAGCTGGACGGGTATACCTGTAAGCAAGCTGAAGGAAGAGGAGACCGACCGTCTACTTAACATGGAGGCTTTACTGCATGAACGAGTGATCGGTCAGGACGAAGCTGTTAAGGCAGTTAGCCGGGCACTACGCCGTGCGCGTGCGGGTCTTAAAGATCCGAAACGTCCAATGGGTTCCTTTATCTTCCTCGGTCCTACAGGTGTAGGTAAAACTGAGTTGGCTCGTGCATTGGCTGAAGCCATGTTCGGCGATGAGAATGCGGTCATCCGTATTGATATGTCGGAATACATGGAGAAACACTCCACGTCCCGCTTAGTCGGAGCCCCTCCTGGATATGTTGGCTATGAAGAAGGCGGCCAATTAACCGAGAAGGTACGCCGTAAACCTTATTCTGTAGTGCTGCTTGATGAAATTGAAAAAGCGCACCCAGAAGTATTCAATATTCTGCTGCAAGTTCTTGAAGACGGTCGTTTGACTGACTCTAAAGGGCGGGTAGTCGATTTCCGTAATACATTAATTATTCTGACTTCTAACGTAGGCGCACAAGCGATCAAGAAGAATTCGACACTTGGATTCACAGCTGTGCAAGATGCTGGAGCAGAATACGGTAATATGAAGGGCAAGGTTATGGAAGAGCTTAAGAAGAGCTTCCGTCCTGAGTTCTTGAACCGGATTGACGAAATCATCGTCTTCCATTCCCTCGATGAGAAGCATATTGCTGAAATCGTTACGTTGATGTCTGATGAGCTGCGCAAGCGGCTGCGTGAATATGATGTTGATTTCGTACTCACGGATGCGGCGAAGGCTTTCCTGGCTAAGGAAGGCTACGACCCAGCCTTTGGTGCACGTCCATTGCGTCGTGCGATTCAGAAGCATATTGAAGACCGTCTTTCCGAGGAATTGTTGAGAGGAAATATCCAAAAGGGTGATTCGCTCAACATTGATGAAGTTGGCGGAGAACTTGTAGTGAACAAAGTGGATGCTCCTGTAGCGCCATTGCTTGAAAAAGAAGTAGAATCCGAATAAAAAAACGGAATAAAAAAAGCTTCCGCTCCTCAGTTTATAGAGGGGTGGAAGCTTTTTTAATATAAATTTATCACTTAAAAATATACATTTAGTACAAATTCCGAATGACCTTTCGTTAAAGGGGCAGAAATGGTAAACTTTCATTAGAAGAAAATATCCGCAATTTAAAAGTTCGGACCGTAAGGAGAACAAATGGCTAAACCAAAAACTAAATTTTTTTGCACCGATTGTGGATACGAATCGCCAAAATGGTTCGGAAAATGTCCCGGGTGCCAAGCTTGGAACTCCATGGTGGAGGAAACGGAAAGCGTAGTCAAAACACAGGGAATGAATGCCCCTATTTTTCATAGTAAAGAAAAGGCACAATCGATCATAAGTATAGAAAGTGACAAGGAACCGCGCATACTGACAGGTATAGGTGAGCTTAACCGTGTTCTCGGTGGGGGGATCGTACCAGGATCGCTGGTACTAGTAGGGGGAGACCCAGGAATCGGTAAATCTACGCTCTTATTACAGACGTCGCATGCTCTGACAACTCAGGGATTGCGAGTGCTGTATATTTCGGGCGAAGAATCGGTAAGGCAAACTAAACTACGTGCGGATCGCCTCGGTGCGTTGTCAGCTGAGCTATATGTACTATGTGAGACGAATATGGAAAGCATAGAAGAAGCGATTGAACAAATTCAGCCGCAATTTCTTGTTATCGATTCGATTCAGACTGTATTTATGCCAGAAGTAACTAGTGCGCCAGGCAGTGTGACCCAGGTTCGGGAATGTACGACAAGATTTATGCGTATCGCTAAGATTCGGGGAATTGCTACAGTTCTCGTTGGGCATGTCACCAAGGAAGGCGCTATTGCAGGCCCACGGATGCTTGAACATATGGTGGATTGTGTGCTGTATTTTGAGGGAGAGCGGCATCATACGTATAGACTCCTGCGGGCTGTAAAGAACCGCTTTGGTTCAACGAATGAAATCGGCATTTTCGAAATGGGTGAAGTGGGTCTAACAGAAGTAGAAAATCCATCGGAGCTCTTCTTATCGGAGCGTCCACTCGGCGTAGCCGGATCTACAGTCGTGGCTAGTATGGAAGGGACTAGACCGGTGCTTGTTGAGCTTCAGGCTCTTATCGCTGCCACTCATTTCCCCTCCCCACGCCGGGTGTGCACAGGTATGGATCACCAGCGGATGGCACTCATTATCGCTGTACTTGAGAAGCGGATGGGCATGTTCCTGCAAAATCAGGATGCATACCTTAATGTTGCTGGAGGCGTGAAGCTGGATGAACCGGCGATTGATTTAGCAGTAGCTGTTAGTATCGCTTCCAGCTTTCGTGATATTTCAACAAAACCTTACGATGTTTTCTTCGGTGAAGTAGGACTTACAGGTGAAGTAAGAGGTGTTTCACGCGCGGAAATGCGTGTGAAGGAGGCCGCGAAGCTAGGCTTCCGGCGGGTGATCATGCCAGAGAAAAGTTTGAAGGGCTGGAAGCACCCGCAAGATATCCAGATTATTGGCGTCAGTACCGTAGCAGATGCACTATCGGTCGCGTTAGATTAGGGGGCACAGGGATTATGAAAGAATATAACCAATTAGAGAATATGAATGATCTGCTCAGACTGGCGGCACCGGGGACACCCTTTCGGGAAGGTCTTGAGAATGTGCTGCGCGCTAAGACGGGAGCACTAATCGTCGTTGGGTATAGTCCTGAGGTGATGGAGGTAGTGGATGGAGGATTCTCCATTAACTGCGATTTTTCGCCCAATTATTTATATGAGCTCGCCAAAATGGACGGTGCCATTATTCTTAGTGAGGATTTGAAACGAATTTTGTATGCAAATACACAGCTAATTCCGGATTCGTCCATCTCTTCAATCGAGACAGGCATTCGTCACCGGACCGCCGAGCGCGTAGCGAAGCAAACAGGTAAACTGGTTGTTTCTATTTCACAGCGCCGCAATATTATTACCCTGTATCAAGGTTCCATTCGGTATGCGTTAAAAGAAATCGGAGCTATTTTGGCTAAAGCTAATCAAGCGATTCAGACCCTCGAAAAGTACAAAGCGGTTCTTACACAAGGACTGACGAATTTGTCTGCTTCGGAGTATGAGGGAATCGTCACCGTAGCTGAAGTGGTCGGAGTGATTCAGCGGGTAGAGATGGTTCTACGCATAAAAATGGAGATCAAACGATATATAAATGAACTAGGCAATGAAGGACGCTTAATCAGCATGCAGATGGAAGAACTGGTTGGAAATACTGAGGAAGAAGCATGGCTCCTATACAGAGACTATGCTAAGGAAGAGCAAGAAGATAAAATTCGTGAAATTATTGCCGGTCTCAAACGTATTAGTGATGATGACCTAATGGATGACAACCATATTGCTCGATTGCTGGGCTACTCTTCTACGGCAATTTCTTCCGAAGAGGTGGTTACTCCGCGTGGATATCGTCTGCTCAACAAGATTCCGCGGCTTCCAAATGTGATCATTCATAATCTGGTGGAGCGGTTTGAAATGCTGCCTAATTTGATGTCTGCAAGCATAGCTGAACTGGATGAAGTGGACGGAATTGGGGAGGTGCGGGCTCGTAATATTCAGGATGGGCTCAAACGTTTACAGAAGCAAGTTCTTATTGACAGGCAAATGTAAATAACATACAATCACGTAATATTGGAGCTGTTTAAGGCCAATGTGAGAAAATTGAGGTGAAGAAATGATACAAAAATCAATTCCGAGTCTTTTTACCATAGGTAACTTGATGCTCGGAATGTTTGGTATCATGATGGCGTTTGACGGTAAAGTTAGCATGGCCGCTATCATGGTTATTATTGCTATGCTGTTAGACGGATTGGATGGCCGAGTTGCTCGTGCACTTAAATGTGAGAGTGAATTTGGTAAGGAACTGGACTCTTTGTCTGATGTCGTTTCTTTTGGAGTAGCACCGGCTGTTATTATGTACGTCTCAAGCCTGCATGATTTAAATTCTGCATTAGCCTGGACAGTAACTGCAATTTTCCCGGTGTTTGGTGCATTGCGCCTAGCTCGCTTTAATGTTCATCCAGGGGTTCCTGGTTATTTCATCGGATTGCCAATTCCTGCTGCTGGTGGTGTACTTGCCACATTAGCTCTTTTTAATAAAGATGTTTCTGCTCCATTTATGATCGTGGCTACATTGCTCTTATCATACTTGATGGTCAGCACTGTTAAATATCCTAATTTTAAGAAGGTTGGATTACCTAAAAAAGTGGTTGTCGGAGCGCCAGTAGTCATTGTTGTTGCCGTGGCTGTTGCTGTTGTGTTCCCTGAACAAATTGCTAAGCTAATCTTCGTCTTACTTGGGATTTACGCGTTATATGGTTTTAAACAAAACATCGATCGATTGACAGCCAGACGCCGTCACCGTCGTAGAAGACGTTCTGAAGATAAAGTGTATCACTCGAAGAACGGTTAAAGCAGTCTTGTAGTAAGGTTGAACTAATATAATTATAGCTAGAGGCTTTGTCGTCCTTAGGGGATGGCAAAGCCTTTTTGCAATTCCAGCGCTACCCCAAGTTTATCGTCTTGAAAATTGGAACATACTGGTGAGGTATAGATCATTCAAGGATGAATAAAAAGGAGGTGCGTTAGGTTATGTGGAAAAAAGTGATATTGTCTTTTGCTTTAATATGTGGTGCTTGGTCTGGTTTTTCGCTATACCATGCGCTTGAAAGAGGATTCCCCAAGGGGATGGAAAAGCTGAGTGAAAGTTTACCTGTAGAGGGAAGCATTTTATTTACGGTGCTGGGTGCCATTATTTTTTTGTTTGCGGGGTCTTTATGCGCGGAATGGGGAGGTTCAAAACTGCGGGAGGCGGTTCTGTACTGTTCGCGTATACCAATGAATGAATTGGCTGCAGGTGCAGCTGGGCTTACAGGAGGGCTTTTGCTATCTCTTCTGTTATATCCTGCTATGATTTGGCTTGGAAAAGCTGGGCAGTTGCTGCAGGTACCCGTTACGTTAGCTTTTGGATATATGGGGCTGCGGATCGGTCTGGAGAAAAAAGAGGAACTAGCTGCACTTTGGACAACTGGACGCTGGGGGCAAGCGGCTGAACCGGAAGGTCGTGGCCTGGAGGAGCATAAAATCCTCGATACGAGCGTTATTATTGATGGTCGGATCGCCGACATTTGCAAAACTGGATTTATTGAGGGAACGATTGTCATACCGGAATTCGTACTTGAGGAGCTCCAGCATATCGCAGATTCTTCCGATCTACTGAAACGTAATCGCGGACGGCGGGGACTTGATATTCTCAATAAAATCCAAAAAGAGCTCGATGTGAAGGTATTAATCTACGAGGGAGATTTTGAAGAAATCTCTGAGGTGGATAGTAAGCTGGTAAAGTTAGCGAAGGTACTGCGAGGTAAAGTAGTTACCAATGACTTTAACTTGAATAAGGTTTGCGAATTACAAGGAGTCTCAGTCCTGAATATTAATGATCTTGCGAATGCCGTGAAGCCCGTAGTGTTGCCTGGTGAGGAAATCGTAGTTCAGGTCATTAAGGATGGCAAAGAGCATGGACAAGGCGTAGCCTATTTAGACGATGGAACAATGATCGTTGTGGAAGGCGGACGGGAATATATCGGAACTACGATGGAGGTTCTCGTCACGAGTGTGCTTCAAACCTCAGCTGGACGGATGATATTTGCGAAGCCAAAGCTCTTGGAAAAAGCACAATAAGCGTAGATAAAGTACACGGCAAATGTCCTATGGGTTGGAAATGCCCGCCAAACACGTTATGATGGGAATATACGTGAAAGACAGGAGCCTGAGTAATGTCAAACAGTGTGGGCGTCGTCATTGTGGCGGCAGGCAGAGGAACGCGAATGGGGACTGTAGAGAGCAAGCAATATCTGTTACTGCAGGGGAAACCAATCATCGTTCATACGCTGGAAGTATTTCAGCAGCACGAATTGATTTCTGAAATCGTGCTCGTAACCGGTAAGGAAGATATTGAGCGCTGCCGGGAATGGATACAGCTCTATAAGCTGGACAAGGTTAAGGCTATAGTGCCTGGAGGATCTGAGCGTCAGCATTCCGTACATAAAGGATTGTTGAAACTTACGACACAGTGGGTAATGGTACATGATGGTGTTCGTCCGTTTGTGCAGCCGAATGAAATTGAGGCATGTTATGAGCGAGCGAAGCAGATCGGTGCTTCAGTTCTTGCTGTACCAGTCAAAGATACGATCAAACAGGTAGATAACGAAGGCAAAGTACTGTCTACGCCGGATCGGCGAAGTCTGTGGGCGATTCAAACCCCGCAGACTTTTCGTCTTTCTGAATTACTGGATGCCTATGCGGCCGCGGAGCGGGATGGATTTTTAGGTACTGATGATTCCAGCTTGGCAGAGCGTGCTGGTATTCCGGTTTCTGTGGTAGAGGGAAGCTACAGAAATATCAAGATTACGACGCCAGATGATTTGGATTTTGCGGAATTCACAGAAAGAAACAGGGGAGAGGGACAATCATGATCGCTGTAGGACAAGGATTTGATGTACATCAACTGGTTGAGGGAAGGCCTTGTATTATTGGAGGCGTTACGATTCCTTATGAAAAAGGATTAATAGGACATTCCGATGCCGATGTGCTGCTGCACGCAGTAAGTGACGCGATTCTAGGCGCACTAGGACTTGGTGATATTGGCAGACATTTTCCGGACACAGATCCAGCGTTTAAGGACGCGGATAGCTTGAAATTATTAGAACAAGTGTGGGCACTTGCTAGCGAGCGAGGTTATAAGCTTGGAAATATCGATTCAACGATTATTGCCCAAAAACCAAAGATGGCGCCATACATTCCACAAATGACGGAGATTATCGCTCGTGCGCTTCACGCGGACCCGTCCAAGGTGAACGTTAAAGCTACGACTACTGAACAGCTTGGTTTTGCCGGTCGTGGTGAAGGAATTGCCGCACAATCTATTGTCTGTCTACTCCAAGATGTGATATCATCTTGAGATGGTCTAAGTAGCAAATCTAAGTTTTAACCATATGAAGCGGAGGGAATATAATGACGGATCAAGTCCGGGTGCGTTACGCACCGAGCCCTACGGGACATTTACATATAGGTAACGCCAGAACGGCGCTGTTTAACTATCTGTTCGCCCGTAATAAAGGCGGTAAATTCATTATCAGAATTGAAGATACAGACGTGAAGCGCAATGTCGCAGGCGGCGAAGAGAGCCAGCTTAAGTATTTGAAATGGCTAGGCATGGATTGGGATGAGAGTGTTGATGTTGGCGGAGAGTACGGACCTTACCGCCAGACTGAACGTCTTGACCTATATCGTGTATATTGGCAGGATTTGCTGGACAAAGGTTTGGCTTACCGCTGCTACTGCACAGAGGAAGAACTGGAAGCAGAACGTGAAGAACAGACTGCACGTGGAGAAACCCCTCGTTATTCCGGCAAACACCGTGATTTGACGGAAGAACAACGCCTTGCCTTTGAAGCTGAGGGACGAGTAGCTAGCATTCGCTTCCGTGTACCAGAAGATCGTACGTACACGTTCGATGATATCGTAAAAGGTACTATTTCTTTTGATACGAAAGAAATGGGTGATTTTGTTATCGTGAAGAAGGACGGAATTCCGACCTATAACTTTGCGGTAGCTGTTGATGATTATTTGATGGCTATCACCCATGTACTACGTGGGGAAGATCATATTTCCAACACACCACGTCAGCTTATGATCTATGAGGCTCTTGGTTGGAACCCCCCAATATTTGGTCATATGACACTGATTGTCGGTGACAACCATAAGAAGCTTAGCAAGCGGGATCAATCTGTAATTACATTTATTGAGCAATATGATGAATTGGGTTACTTGCCTGAGGCATTGGTTAACTTCATTTCTCTACTGGGCTGGTCGCCAGAGGGAGAAGAGGAGATCTTCAGTAAAGAAGAACTTATTTCTATTTTTGATGCGGACCGTTTGTCCAAAAGTCCGGCTGTATTCGATAAGCACAAGCTGGCGCATCTAAATAATCACTATATTAAGCATGCTGATCCTAAACGGATCTCGGCATTAGCGATTCCACATCTGCAAAAAGCGGGGAAAATACCGGCTGAGCTGAATGATGAGCAGCAGGCATGGGCAGAAAGCCTTGTAGCACTGTATCAAGAGCAGATGAACTCTGCCTCCGATATCGTAGAGCTATCTGAACTATTCTTCCGCAGCCATCTGGAGTTAGAAACAGAAGCGGCGCAGGTTCTGGCGGAAAGCCAAGTGCCTGAAGTCTTGTCTGCTTTCCTAGCTAAGGTTGAAGCTTGTCAGGATTTCAGTGCTAGTAATATGGCTGTACTGATCAAGGAAGTGCAGAAAGAAACAGGGCACAAAGGCAAAGCGCTCTTTATGCCGATACGTGTGGCTTTGACCGGACAAACGCACGGACGTGATCTTAATATAACGATTGCTTTGCTCGGCCAAAACCGTGTCATCGAACGTTTGAAATCACAAATTAAAGGAGCTTAAGATAGTATTACTTATCATTAAGCCTCTTGTCAGTCCCTTATCTTTTACGCTAAGATAGAACCATATGATAATAGCTGTGATCAGGAGAAGTACGTCCATAAAGGCAATTGCCAGAGAGAATAACCGAGAAAGGGATACCCTTTCGGGCTGGGAGTTATTCATTTGTCCGGGGCAGAACATGCGCCTGTGAGCTGCACGGTTGAACGATCCTAAAGGCTCGTTAGATCGCGCCGGGTACATCGCCGTTAATGATGCCAAGTGGAACGAAGGAACTCTGCCGATGGTAACAACAGCAGTCTGTTTGATTCGTTCAAGCAGAGTGGAACCGCGGTTAAACGTCTCTGCAGCTTTATGCTGCAGGGGCTTTTTTTGTTTCAGGGTATCTTTTCTAATATAACAAACCAAGCAAACACCCTCAGCATATGTATGATAAGAATGATGGATTGGAGACAATACCTTCCTTGTGTACCTGTAAACAGGAGATGGGGGAGTCAAGAAGAGAGGAACCGTGATGTTTAAGCATATTAAGTCGGACATTCGGGCGGTATTTGATAACGATCCCGCTGCCCGCAGCTGGTTCGAGGTTGTCTTCACATATGCAGGGTTGCACGCCATTTGGGGTCACCGGATTGCCCATTCTTTTTTCAAACGCCGCTGGTATACAATGGCCCGTATGGTCTCACAGTTTAGTAGATTTATGACCGGTGTTGAAATCCATCCCGGAGCTGTCATCGGAAATAGGCTATTTATCGACCATGGTATGGGGATTGTTATTGGGGAAACCTGTGAAATCGGTGATGATGTTATTATCTATCAAGGTGTTACACTTGGGGGGACAGGGAAAGAAAAAGGTAAGCGCCATCCCACAGTTGGCAACAATGTAGTTATTGGTTCTGGTGCGAAGGTATTAGGATCGTTTCGTATCGGCGACAATTCAAATATAGGTTCGAATGCGGTTGTGCTGCGTGAAGTTCCAAATAACAGTACAGTAGTAGGAAATCCGGGCCGTGTAGTAAAACGTAACGGTGAACGTGTATCCGATCGCTTGGATCATACCAAGATGCCAGACCCGCTTGTAGATTCACTTCGCTTTCTGCAAAAAGAGATCGAAGAGATCAGAGAGAAGCTTGGCGAAGAAGATAAGCAAAAGACCGCGCAGCGGCTAGTCGAAACTCAGCAGTACATTGGTGATTACGAAATTTAAGCATATCCGGTACTTAAGGAATCGGGACAACAGAAAGGGTTGGAATAGGATGGCTTTACAAATTTACAACACAATGACACGCAGCAAGGAGCAGTTTGTGCCCCAAGAGTCGGGAAAAGTGAAAATGTATGTATGTGGTCCAACCGTTTATGGATATATGCATATCGGAAATGCTAGACCTATTATTGTCTTTGATATGGTCCGGAATTATTTGGAGCAACTCGGCAATGAGGTACGGTATGTTACGAACTTCACAGATGTAGATGATAAACTGATACGCAAAGCAGAAGAAATGAACACTTCAGTAGCAGAGGTTGCTGAGATTTTTATTAATGCTTATCGTGAGGATCTTGAAGGGCTTGGAGTAAAACCGGCAACATTGAATCCGCGGGTAACAGAAAGCATGGAGCTGATCATTGAATTCATTAAAGAGCTCGAGGAAAAAGGGTATGCCTACGAGAGTGGTGGCGATGTATACTACCGTACTTCCAAATTTGAAGACTATGGTAAGCTGTCCCGTCAGAATCTAGATGAATTACAGTTTGGTATTCGCGTAGAGGTAGACTCACGGAAAGAGAAACCTGAGGACTTTGTGCTGTGGAAAGCAGCAAAACCAGGTGAAGTGTACTGGCAGAGCCCGTGGGGAAATGGACGCCCAGGCTGGCATATTGAATGCTCGGCCATGGCAAGAGAGTTCTTGGGGGATACGATGGACATCCACGGGGGTGGACAAGATTTGCAGTTCCCGCATCATGAATGCGAATGCGCTCAGACAGAAGCTCTGACGGGTAAGCCACTCTCTAATTACTGGATGCATAATGGATTTATCAACATCGGTGATGAAAAAATGTCGAAATCATTGGGTAACGGTTGGCTTGTGAAAGATATCCGTGGGCAATTTAAAGCTGGGACTATTCGTTATTTCATGCTATCGACCCATTATCGTAATCCGTTGAACTTCTCGGTGGATTCAATGACTTCAGCTGAAAAGAGCGTAGAACGTATCTCACTTGCAGAAAGTAACGTTAAGCATCGTCTTGAACTTGCTGCTGAAGGTGCTCAGGGTGAGGTCAGCTTAGAGATTAATGATAAGTTATCTGCTATTGTGGCCAATTTTCATGCTAGAATGCAGGATGACTTTAATACCCCTGATGCGATTACGGCTATGTTTGATTGGGTGAGTCTTGCAAACCATACCCTTGCGAATAGTGAAGCAGCCCCTGCTGATTTTGCTGCGTTGCTGCAAGCTTTTGGGGAAATGAATGCTGTGCTGCGTTTGACACCTGAGCATGAGGAAGAAGAGATCGCGAGTGAAGAAGTTGAACGATTGATCGCGGAGCGGGTTGAAGCGCGTAAAAATAAGAATTGGAGCCGGTCTGATGAGATTCGTGATGAATTAGGTCGCTTGGGCATATTGCTTGAGGATACTCCGCAAGGAATGCGGTGGCGGCGGAAATGAGTGAGGAACGCAAGTTTCAGAACGGGTGGTTTCCTTACGAGCCTTCCAAACCTGCGCGACTCCTCTCGCCAATTGTGCTTGCCTATGTAGGAGATGCCATTTACGAAGTGTCAGTTCGCCAGTATTTAGTATCTCTTCCGAATTTGCGCCCAAACCATTTGCATCGCTCTGCTACAGGACTTGTATCCGCTAAGGCGCAGAGTGCAATTCTTGGATTTTTGGAGCCAAGTCTCACAGAAGAGGAAAAAGATGTCGCCCGTCAGGGGAGAAATGCTAAATCGGGAAGTATTCCTAAGAATGCAGATGTGCTTGAATACCGTCATGCTACTGCTTTTGAGTGTCTGATAGGTTACTTATACTACACAGGTCAACAGGAGAGAATACAAGAAATTGTGAACAGTGGCATACAGTTTATGTTGAAACAGCCGTGAAAAGGCTTTTGCGAAATAGAGAATAGGAGAAGTGAACATGGAAGAAGATTTGAAGACAGAAGAGGAAATATTGGCCGGGAAGCATTCAGTGCTTGAGGCGCTTCGTGCGGGTCGTACATTAAATAAAATATGGATTGCAGAAACGGCTCAGAAGCATCTGACCGCACCAATCGTCGCTGAAGCACGTAAAGCGGGGATTGTCATTCAGCATGTGGACAAGCGTAAGCTGGATCAACTTGCTCCTGGAGTTCAACATCAGGGGGTAGTTGCTCAAGCCGCACCTTTTGCCTATGTCGAGGTAGATGATCTGCTGGCTGCAGCTGAAGCCAAAGGAGAGCCTGCATTCTTGATTTTGCTGGATGAGATCGAAGATCCTCATAATCTGGGGTCCATTCTGCGGACAGCAGATTGTACTGGAGTGCATGGAGTAATCGTACCTAAACGTCGTTCGGCTCAGATTACTGCTACCGTCTCCAAAACATCTGCGGGTGCCGTGGAATATGTTCCGGTTGCGCGGGTCACTAACCTAGGTCAGACCATTGATCGTCTGAAAGAGCAGGGAGTCTGGGTAGTAGGTACGGATGTGGATACAGATCAGAATCTGTTTGGATCCAATATTTTCACAGGACCGGTAGCTGTTGTAATCGGTAATGAGAATAAAGGGATGGGACGCCTGATTCGTGAAAAATGTGATGTATTACTTAAGCTGCCGATGGCCGGAAAGATCAATTCATTAAATGCCTCTGTCGCCGCAGGAGTCATTATGTATGAAGTGGTACGCCTTCGGCAACAGCAGGGATAACTATGGCCGACTGGCGCGATGTGCTGCTTGTGGACGGGTACAATATGATCGGTGGCTGGCCGGAACTAGCGGCACTGTCCCAGATTGGTATGCAGGAAGCACGCGACCGCTTGATGGATTTGCTGGCTGATTACCAGGCTTACTCAGGACGACGAGTTATTGCTGTGTTTGATGCATACCGCGTTCCAGGATTGGGTCGGTCATTTGTCCAGGGCAAAGTCCAGGTGTTTTTCACCAAGGAAAAAGAAACCGCAGATGAATGCATCGAGCGATTGGTTGGAGAATTTAGCAACCGACGTCGGCAGATCTATGTTGCAACAAGTGACTTTGTGGAGCAACATATTATTTTCGCCCAAGGTGCACTGCGGATTTCTGCAAGAGAATTGCACCTAGAAATTGAAGAGAACCAGAAACAAGTGAAAAAAGCTATCGAACCGGGAAGTATCAGTTCTACACGTCATTCTTTGGAAGACAAACTGCCTCCTGATGTGCGGAGTAAACTGGAAAATTGGCGTAGGCAGTGATAAGAGGAAAGATTTAGGTAATATTTTTATTCCATTTTATGCTATTCCAGATTGTTTTTGGACAAATCCGGTTGACGGTGTAAGGTAACATAATATATACTGATCCTATATTTCGCGAAGTAACGATGTGTCTTGCGTTGCAGCCGGGGGGATTCTTGGTGAGTGTCGACCTCAAGGAAATAATGCTATCCGAGTATGATTTCATAAGTGATGAAGATATTGTCGAGGCTTTCCGTGGTGGCGACAGTGGCGCATTGGAACACTTAATTAATAAATACCGTAATTTTGTACGTGCTAAAGCCCGCTCTTATTTCTTGATCGGGGCAGATCGTGAAGATATTGTTCAAGAAGGAATGATTGGTCTCTATAAGGCTATTCGTGACTTTAAAGGTGACAAGCTCTCTTCATTCAAGGCTTTTGCTGAGCTCTGCATAACACGTCAGATTATAACTGCTATTAAGACGGCCACGCGTCAGAAGCATATTCCGCTCAATTCTTATGTTTCTTTGGATAAGCCCATTTATGATGAAGATTCCGACCGGACGCTTATGGATGTCATTTGTGGAACTCAGGTACTAGATCCAGAAGAGCTAATTATCAATCAAGAAGAATTCATTGGACTTGAAGATAAGATGGCGGAGATTTTAAGTGACCTAGAGCGTAAGGTTCTGATGTTGTATTTAGACGGACGATCTTATCAGGAAATTGCTGAAGATCTGAAACGGCATGTGAAATCTATTGACAACGCTTTACAACGAGTAAAGCGGAAATTAGAAAGATATCTAGAAGTGCGTGACAATTAATGATATAATGAACACAAGAGGGCTCGTACATCGAGTTCTTTTTTTTAGTCTCATGAAATTGCTTAGATAGAATTAGGAGCTAACACCATAAATTTCTATTTGAGTCGATTTTAGTTGTTGCCGTTGAGGGTAGGTTTATACACAGTCGGAATGCCCCATAATGATAAGGAAGACAGCGAAGTGTGAGGAAGAGATAGACCCAAGGACAGGGTACGGCCATATGACTATAACACCCGAAATTACCCAGTGCAGAACGGAATTCTTTCGTTGACACAGACCTTGACATTATGCTAAAGTGTTTTAGGTAGGCCTAAATTCGCGGCTTTTTTTAGGATCAATATTTACGTCTTCTAATTGTATTGTTAGAAGGACGTCTCGGGAGGTGCACATCATGCGGGTAATTATCACTTTGGCTTGTACAAGTTGCAAACAAAGAAACTATGCGACTACCAAAAACAAGCGAAATCACCCCGACCGCATGGAGATGAAGAAATTTTGCAAGTATTGTAACTCGCAAACTCCTCATCGCGAAACCAGATAGTCTGTGGAGGTGTAGTCGGCATGAAACGTAGTTTCAAGTCTATGTTTTCCTTTTTCACTGAGAGCTGGAGTGAACTCAAAAAAGTTCGCTGGCCAAGTCGTAAAGAATTGACCAACTATACATTGATCGTTCTCGGTACAATTGTAGTTGTCGCTATTTACTTCTGGGTTCTGGACATCGGTATTTCCGCTGTGATTGAAGCGATTATTTAGAGAGGTCCCAGGTGGCTTGATATGGAAAAAAGATGGTATGTCGTTCATACCTATTCTGGGTATGAGAATAAGGTCAAAGCCAATTTGGAAAAGCGCGTTGAGTCCATGGGCATGGAAGACAAAATATTCCGCGTTCTTGTTCCTATGGAAGAAGAAATCGTAAACAAAGACGGTAAGAAAAAAACCGTTATGCGTAAAGTTTACCCGGGTTATGTTTTGGTGGAAATGGTTCAGACTGATGATTCCTGGTATGTTGTCCGCAATACTCCGGGCGTTACTGGATTTGTTGGTTCGACAGGCTCAGGGTCTAAACCAACAGCTTTGCTTCCGGAAGAGGTAGAACAAATTCTGAAGCATATGGGCATGGTTGAACCTAAAGCGAAGATTGATTTCGAAATCAAGGAATCCGTACGTATTATGGTTGGTCCGTTTGCGAATTTTGTGGGATCCGTGGAAGAAATTTTGGCTGACAAGAGCAAGATCAAAGTGCATGTGAACATGTTTGGACGGGAAACCCCGCTAGAGTTGGATTTCACTCAAGTGGAGAAAATATAACATAAGCTAAGGGTTTCTTGTGGGAGAGCGCCAATGGCGTTCGAAGACCACTATTTTTGCAAGGAGGTGTCACTCATGGCTAAAAAAGTTATTAAAATGGTGAAACTGCAGATTCCTGCAGGGAAAGCGAATCCAGCGCCTCCAGTAGGTCCGGCGTTAGGTCAAGCAGGTGTCAACATCATGGCATTCTGTAAGGAATTTAATGCTCGTACTGCCGACCAGGCTGGCTTGATCATTCCGGTTGAAATTACAGTATTTGAAGACCGTTCCTTTACGTTCATCACTAAAACTCCTCCGGCTGCTGTTCTGCTTCGCATCGCTGCTAAAGTAGAAAAAGGATCCGGCGAACCAAACAAGAAAAAAGTAGCAAAAATCGGCCGCGCTGCGGTTCGTGAAATTGCTGAAACAAAAATGCCAGACCTTAACGCTGCATCTGTAGAAGCTGCAATGCGTATGGTTGAAGGTACTGCTCGCAGTATGGGGATCACAATCGAAGACTAGTAGTTTTCGAAGAATCGGTCATTCGTGACCCGCAAGTATGTGGGAGGAATTTCCGCTAACACCACAAAGGAGGAACATTTTCATGGCTAAACATGGTAAGAAATACCAAGAAGCTGCTAAGCTGATCAACAGCGAAGCAACTTACGAGCCTTCAGAAGCTGTAGAGCTTGTGAAAAAGGCAGCGACTGCAAAATTCGACGAAACCGTTGAAGCAGCAGTTCGTCTGGGTGTAGACCCGCGTAAACAAGACCAAGCAGTTCGTGGTGTTGTTGTCCTGCCTCACGGCACTGGTAAAACACAACGCGTGCTTGTATTTGCAAAAGGTGAAAAAGCGAAAGAGGCAGAAGCTGCTGGCGCGGATTTTGTTGGTGATCAAGACATGATCAACAAAATTCAACAAGGCTGGTTTGAATTTGATGTCTGCGTAGCTACACCTGATATGATGAGTGAAGTCGGTAAACTGGGTCGTCTGCTTGGTGGTAAAGGTCTTATGCCTAACCCTAAAGCTGGCACAGTTACATTCGATGTTTCCAAGGCTGTGCAAGAAATCAAAGCCGGTAAAATCGAATATCGTCTTGACAAAGCAGGTCAAATTCACGCGCCAATCGGCAAAGTGTCCTTTGATGCTGCACAATTGAACGATAACCTTAAAGCTCTTATCGACGCTTTGAACCGTGCGAAACCAGCTGCTGCTAAAGGTGTATACCTTAAAGGCATCTCGATTTCTTCCACAATGGGTCCTAGCGCTCGTGTGAACACAACCGTCTTCAGATAAATAAGGGTTGACTCTTTGAGTCAATTTTGATAATCTATAACAGTTGTGAAACTTAAGGTATCAATCTTAACCTTGAATATGCTTACCGTAGACAGTAGGTGCCTTAGTGCTTAATTCCCTACCGAGGTGTTGTGATAGAAACAAGAAGTAACGAGCTCGCTCGTATAACTTTCGTTTTATCAAGCCTTCGTGATTCTGCGGAGGCTTTTCTAATGCCTGCGTAGGAGCGGTGATGCTTTCCTTGGAAAGGACGCCGACACATAAATTTTCAGGAGGTGTATACATTGGCAAATGCAAAAGTAATTCAAGCAAAACAGGATGCGGTTGACGTTGTTACTGCGAAACTGCAAAACAGTCTTTCGACTGTTGTAGCGGACTACCGTGGATTGAACGTTTCCCAAGTGACTGAACTGCGTAAGCAACTTCGTGAAGCTGGCGTTGAGTTTCAAGTCCTGAAGAACACATTGCTACGTCGCGCAACTGCTGCGGCTGAGTTGACTGAGTTGGATGAAGTTTTGACTGGTCCAACAGCTATCGCATTCAGCACAACTGATGCAGTAGCTCCAGCTAAAATTTTGAACGATTTCGCCAAGAAAAACGACGCTTTGAAATTGAAAGGCGGCGTAGTAGAAGGACGTGTCATCGACGCGGACCAATTGAAAGCACTGGCTGAGCTTCCATCCCGCGATGGTTTGCTGTCCATGCTGCTTAGCGTACTTCAAGCTCCAATGCGCAACTTCGCGCTTGCAGTTAAAGCTGTTGCTGAAAAAGAAGAACAAAGCGCGTAAGCCTTTGGCTCTTGCAGCATAAATCAATACCACAAACAAATTTAAATTATAAATGGAGGTTCAATCATGAGTAAAGAAGCAATCTTGGAAGCAATTAAAGGCATGAGCGTATTGGAACTGAACGACCTGGTTAAAGCAATTGAAGAAGAATTCGGCGTAACAGCAGCAGCTCCAGTAGCAGCTGGCGGTGCGGTAGCAGCAGTAGCTGAAGAGCAATCCGAATTTGACGTAATTTTGACAGGCGCTGGCGCTTCCAAAATCAACGTTATCAAAATCGTTCGCGAAATCACAGGCCTTGGCTTGAAAGAAGCTAAAGACCTTGTAGACAACGCACCAAAAGCAATCAAAGAAAAAGTAAGCAAAGACGAAGCCGAAGCTACTAAAGCAAAATTGGAAGAAGCAGGCGCAGCTGTAGAAGTGAAGTAATTCCTTCTATACTGAAAACCCCTTGAACTTGTTCAAGGGGTTTATTTTATAAAAATATAAGAAAGTATAAGTTTCACATTATACTTTCTTATATTTCTCGCTTGAACGCTTATCGTCCTTATAAGGACATCAGAGGCGTTTATGCTTGATAGAGTTAGTAGGGTTGTGTGAATACAAACTATTAACATAAAGGAAAGGGAGGATAGAGATGTCGCAACATTATTATTCGCAGCAACCGGAAGTGCGTCATGACAGACGTACCATCGACACCGTTCTAAGAGGCAAAAGCTTTCGCTTCACAAGTGATGCGGGTGTGTTCTCTAAAGGAGACATCGATTACGGTAGTCGAGTTCTCATTGAAGCTATGGATATTCCGGACGGTTCGGCAGTGCTTGATGTGGGCTGCGGATATGGACCGATAGGTATAAGTGCAGCATACCTAGCCCCCAAAGGGCAAGTTACGATGATTGATATTAATAGTCGTGCGGTAGAACTTGCGCGTGAAAATGCCCAGCACAATGGAATCCGGAATGTTACGGTAATGGAAAGCGATGTGCTCGGCGCATTGAATGAACAACAAAAGTTCGATGTGATTCTTACCAATCCTCCGATACGTGCAGGAAAAGCTGTAGTGCATCAGATTTTTGAAGAAGCTTATGAGCATTTAAATGAGGGTGGATTTCTGTGGATTGTTATTCAGAAGAAGCAGGGCGCTCCATCAGCGGTAGCTAAACTTGAAAGCTTGTTCTCAAATGTAGAAGAAGTGGGCAAAGATAAAGGTTATCGTATTATTAAAGCTCAAAAATAAAAATCAATAGGTTATTGACATGTGATAGTGATAATGGTATTATTATAAAATGTCAGTATTAAGATAGGCTCCATGTCTTTAGTTTGCTGAAAATGTCAAGCGATATATTGTCGCCGGCTAGCGCAAGCCGTACGGCAAGTTTTTTGCGAATTGGTTCTCTATGCTCTGGCGTAGCGAGTGTTACGCGGTAATAGATAATAGCGCATAAACTGTTGCTTGGTGACGTATAATATGTACGTTTTGGGCAAATCTACTGGATAAGGAGTATTTTGGTCATGGATAAGTGCGCTCTTTTTTCGAAGATTTCGATAAGGGCTTTTCTTTTATTTATGACTGAATCCTTGTAGTATGGTTCCATTATACGGTTCCAAACAAGGGTTCGCAATCAATTTTTAAGTGAGTAGACATGAGGGGTGAGTAAAGTTGGCAGGACATCTTGTTCAGTATGGTCGACGCACTCGGCGGAGCTATGCGAGAATTAACGAGGTACTCGAGGTCCCGAACCTGATCGAGATCCAACAAAAATCTTATGATTGGTTTTTGGAGGAAGGATTGCGGGAAATGTTTCAGGACATCTCGCCGATCCAGGATTTCACAGGTAATTTGGTACTAGAGTTCATTGATTACAGCCTGGGTGAACCGAAATATACGGTTGACGACGCTAAAGAGCGGGACGTGACGTATGCGGCTCCTCTGCGTGTAAAGGTGCGGCTCATTAATAAGGAGACCGGTGAGGTCAAAGAGCAGGAAGTGTTCATGGGAGATTTCCCGCTGATGACGGAGACCGGCACTTTTATTATTAACGGTGCGGAACGGGTTATTGTCAGCCAGTTGGTTCGCTCTCCAAGCGTCTATTTCAGCACAAAAGTGGATAAGAACGGCAAAAAAACCTACACCGCCACAGTAATCCCGAACCGCGGAGCCTGGTTGGAACTTGAGACCGACGCTAAGGATATTATGTATGTTCGTATCGATCGGACTCGTAAAATTCCTGTTACCGTACTTTTGCGTGCTCTCGGTTTCGGTAGTGATGCCGAAATTCTGGAATTGCTTGGCAATGATGAATATATTCGCAATACGCTGGATAAAGACAACACGGACTCCACGGAGAAGGCGCTTATTGAAATTTATGAGCGTTTGCGTCCGGGCGAACCGCCGACACTAGACAATGCCAAAAGTTTGCTGGTCGCGCGTTTCTTTGATCCAAAACGCTACGACCTAGCTAATGTAGGCCGTTACAAAATCAATAAAAAGCTACACATTAAGAACCGTCTTTTCAATCAACGTCTTGCTCAGCCTTTGGTTGACGAAGCTACAGGAGAAATCCTGGCTGAGTCCGGTCAAATGGTCGATCGCAGACTGCTTGATGAATTGATTCCTTACTTCGAAAAGAATGTTGCCTTTAAGAACTACCGTGTTACTGGTGGGGTTATGGACAGCGAAGATATTCCTCTTCAAACGATTGACGTATTCTCGCCAATTGAAGAAGGTCGGGTTATTAAGCTGATCGCTAACGGCAACATCGACAAGTCTGTTAAGCACATTACTCAAGCTGATATTATATCCTCGATCAGCTACTTTATTAATTTGCTTCACGGAATTGGTAATACCGATGATATTGACCATCTGGGTAACCGTCGTCTGCGTTCTGTGGGTGAACTTCTGCAGAATCAGTTCCGTATCGGTTTGTCCCGTATGGAGCGCGTTGTGCGTGAAAGAATGTCGATTCAGGATGCTAATGCAATTACGCCTCAAGCTCTGATCAATATTCGTCCGGTTATCGCGTCCATTAAAGAGTTCTTCGGTAGCTCCCAGCTGTCTCAGTTTATGGACCAGACGAACCCACTTGCGGAACTTACGCATAAACGTCGTCTGTCTGCACTCGGACCCGGTGGTTTGACACGTGAACGCGCGGGCTTTGAAGTTCGTGACGTCCATCACAGTCACTACGGCCGGATGTGTCCAATTGAAACACCGGAAGGTCCGAACATTGGATTGATCAACTCCTTGTCCACCTTTGCTCGTATCAACGAATACGGCTTTATTGAAGCTCCGTATCGTTGGGTAGATCCAAAGACAGGTAAGGTAACTGAACAAATCGATTATCTGACTGCTGATGAGGAAGATAATTATGTAGTTGCTCAGGCTAACGTATTGATCGATGAAGATGGCTCCTTTAAGGAAGACATGGTAATCGTTCGTTACAATAAAGACTCTGACAACATTACAACAATGCCAAGTAATCGTGTAGATTACATGGACGTTTCGCCTAAACAGGTCGTATCCGTCGCTACGGCGCTCATTCCGTTCCTTGAGAACGATGACTCCAACCGCGCTCTGATGGGATCTAACATGCAGCGTCAAGCCGTTCCACTTTTAATTCCTAAAGCTCCGTTGGTCGGAACAGGGATGGAACATAAATCCGCTAAGGATTCTGGCGTATGTGTTGTTTCTAAATATGACGGTATTATCGAACGCTCTTCAGCTAATGAAATTTGGCTGCGCCGGGTTGAAACTGTCGAAGGCAAAGAAATTAAAGGCGATATCGTTAAATATAAATTACACAAATTTATGCGTTCTAACCAAGGTACCTGTATTAACCAACGTCCTCTAGCTAAAAGAGGGGATATTGTTAAGAAGGGTGACATCCTGGCGGACGGTCCTTCTACAGAAATGGGCGAACTTGCTCTTGGTCGTAACGTAGTCGTTGCGTTCATGACTTGGGAAGGTTACAACTACGAGGATGCGATCCTGTTAAGTGAAAAGCTAGTTAAGGAAGATGTATACACTTCGATTCATATCGAGGAATACGAATCCGAAGCTCGTGACACTAAACTGGGACCTGAAGAAATCACACGTGATATTCCAAACGTGGGCGAAGAAGCTCTGCGCAATCTTGATGAGCGTGGAATTATCCGCATCGGTGCGGAAATCAGTGCTGGTGACATTCTAGTTGGTAAGGTTACTCCTAAGGGTGTAACTGAATTGACTGCAGAAGAGCGTCTCCTACACGCTATCTTTGGTGAGAAGGCTCGTGAAGTACGGGATACCTCTTTACGCGTTCCTCACGGTAGTGATGGTATTATCGTTGACGTTAAAGTATTTACACGTGAGAACGGCGATGAGCTGCCTCCTGGCGTAAATCAATTGGTTCGTGTGTACATCGCTCAGAAACGTAAGATTTCTGAAGGTGACAAAATGGCCGGACGTCACGGTAACAAGGGTGTTGTTGCTCGTATCCTGCCAGAAGAAGATATGCCGTTCCTTCCGGACGGTACGCCAGTACAGGTTGTTCTTAACCCTCTAGGCGTTCCTTCTCGTATGAACATCGGACAGGTGCTTGAGGTCCATATTGGTATGGCCGCATTGCGTCTGGGAATTCACATTGCAACGCCGGTATTCGACGGAGCACGTGAGTACGACGTATTTGATACGATGGAAGAAGCTGGCATGCAGCGTAATGGTAAGACTGTATTGTACGATGGTCGTACAGGTGAACGCTTCGAACGTGAAGTTACTGTCGGCGTCATGCATATGATCAAACTGGCGCACATGGTTGATGATAAGATTCACGCCCGTTCAACAGGACCTTACTCACTAGTTACGCAACAGCCACTGGGTGGTAAAGCTCAGTTTGGTGGACAGCGTTTCGGGGAGATGGAAGTGTGGGCGCTTGAAGCTTACGGTGCTGCATATACATTGCAAGAAATTTTGACCGTAAAATCCGATGACGTGGTTGGTCGCGTGAAGACGTACGAATCCATTGTCAAAGGTGAAAATGTACCGGAACCAGGTGTTCCTGAGTCGTTCAAGGTATTGATCAAAGAACTGCAGTCCCTGGGTATGGATGTTAAGATTCTTAGCGGTGACGAGCAGGAAATTGAAATGAGAGAATTGGACGATGAGGACGAGACGTCAGGCGACAAGCTGAGCCTCAATTTAGAAGGCGCAGAAGTCGGAGCAGAATAATCACGTTGGAGCTTTTGAGTTCCATTTTATAAAGGACCGCGCCCTCTTTTGATGTAACAGTCAGAGGAGGGCAAAGCGGTACTAAATCAGGATTAGGTTAAGGAGGGTTGCTCCTTGTTGGACGTTAACAATTTTGAATTTATGAAAATCGGACTCGCTTCTCCGGAGAAGATTCGTTCATGGTCCCGCGGAGAAGTTAAGAAACCGGAAACCATTAACTATCGTACATTGAAACCGGAAAAAGAGGGTCTTTTCTGTGAGCGTATCTTTGGACCGCAAAAAGACTGGGAATGTCATTGCGGTAAATACAAACGTGTCCGTTATAAGGGCGTAGTCTGCGACCGTTGTGGCGTTGAAGTTACTCGTGCTAAAGTTCGTCGTGAACGTATGGGTCACATTGAATTGGCTGCTCCGGTATCTCATATCTGGTACTTCAAAGGTATCCCAAGCCGTATGGGTTTGGCACTAGATATGTCTCCAAGATCACTTGAAGAGATTATCTACTTCGCTTCGTATGTTGTAACTGACCCAGGTGAAACACCACTGGAAAAGAAACAACTTCTATCCGAGAAAGAATATCGTAGCTACCGTGAAAAATACGGTTACGGATTCCAAGCGGGCATGGGTGCTGAAGCTGTTAAGAAGCTTCTTCAAGACATCGACATCGAAAAAGAGCTGGAATTCCTCAAAGAAGAACTGCGTACGGCCCAAGGCCAACGTCGTAACCGGGCGATCAAACGTCTGGAAGTCATTGAAGCATTCCGTAACTCAGGCAACAAACCTGATTGGATGATCATGGATGTTCTTCCGGTTATTCCTCCGGAGCTTCGTCCGATGGTTCAATTGGATGGTGGCCGTTTTGCTACGTCTGATTTGAACGATCTTTATCGTCGTGTTATTAACCGGAACAACCGTCTGAAAAGACTGCTGGATCTTGGTGCACCTGACATTATCGTGCAGAACGAGAAACGGATGCTACAGGAAGCTGTCGATGCTCTCATCGATAACGGCCGTAGAGGACGTCCGGTAACGGGTCCTGGTAACCGTCCATTGAAATCTCTCAGCCACATGCTGAAAGGTAAACAAGGACGTTTCCGTCAGAACTTGCTCGGTAAACGGGTTGACTACTCTGGTCGTTCCGTTATCGTTGTAGGACCGTACCTCAAGATGTATCAGTGCGGACTTCCTAAGAAAATGGCGCTAGAATTGTTCAAGCCTTTTGTCATGAAGGAATTGGTTAATAAGGGCCTAGCCCACAACATAAAGAGCGCAAAACGTAAAGTTGAGCGTGTAAGTCCTGAAGTATGGGATGTACTTGAAGAAGTAATCAGAGAGCACCCAGTACTTCTAAACCGCGCACCAACACTTCACCGTCTCGGTATCCAAGCTTTTGAACCGATTTTGGTGGAAGGTCATGCTATTCGTCTTCACCCACTCGTATGTACTGCTTATAACGCCGACTTTGACGGTGACCAAATGGCGGTGCACGTTCCTCTGTCAGCAGAAGCTCAAGCGGAAGCACGTATTCTCATGCTTGCATCCGGTAATATCTTGAACCCTAAAGACGGAAAACCGGTTGTAACACCTTCCCAGGATATGGTCCTTGGTACTTTCTACCTGACCATGGACAACAAGGAAGAAAAAGGATCAGGTATGATTCTGCGTACCGTAAATGAAGCTGTATCAGCTTACCAACGCGGAACTGCAGGTCTTCATGCTCGTGTAGCTATTCCAGTTAAAGCACTAGGTAAGACTTGCTTTACGGAAAAACAACAAGGCGCAATGTTGATTACTACGATCGGTAAGATTATATTTAATGAAATTTACCCAAGTAGTTTCCCTTATATCAATGAAGCGACTAAGACTAACTTGCTGCATGGCACGCCAGAGAAATACTTTATCTATGAAAAAGGCGCAGATATTCGCGAGCTGATTGAATCCGCTCCTGAAGCCAGCGCTGTAGGTAAAGAATATCTGGGTCTGATTATCGCACGTTGTTTTGAAACTTATCATACAACCAAAACCTCTATGATTTTGGATAAAATTAAACAACTCGGCTTTACTTACTCCACACGTTCCGGTGTTACCGTTGCTGTGTCGGATGTTATCGTGCCTGAGGAGAAAGTTACGATCCTGAAAGAGTCCGAAGCTAAGGTAGATGTGGTTGCTAACCAATATCGCCGTGGTCTGATCACTAATGACGAACGGTACGACCGCGTTATTGAGATCTGGTCGAAGACGAAGGATGATCTTACGAACATCCTGCTTAAATCGATGGACCGTTTCAACTCAATCATGCTCATGGTTGACTCCAAAGCGCGGGGTAACAAATCGCAGATCACTCAGCTGGGTGGTATGCGTGGTCTGATGGCAACACCTTCGGGTCGGATTTTCGAATTGCCAATTAAAGCGAACTTCCGTGAAGGTCTTACGGTCTTGGAGTACTTTATCTCCACTCACGGAGCGCGTAAAGGTCTTGCCGATACCGCACTTCGTACTGCTGACTCCGGTTACTTGACTCGTCGTCTCGTTGACGTAGCCCAGGACGTTATCGTCCGTGAGGAAGATTGTGGAACGGATAAAGGATTTACAGTTAGTCGTATTCAGGATGGTAAAGAGGTTATTGAGGATCTGTATGACCGTATTGAAGGTCGTTACTGCTTCGAGACTGTTCGTCATCCGGAAACAGGCGAAATCATTGTTCACCGCAACGATTTGATTGACTCCGATAAAGCGGAAGCAATCGTAGAAGCTGGTGTAACTAAGCTACAAATCCGCTCTGTACTAAGCTGCCGTGCTCGTCATGGTGTTTGTAAGAAATGTTACGGTCGTAACTTGGCAACTGGTAAACACGTTGAGATCGGTGAAGCGGTTGGTATTATCGCTGCACAATCTATCGGTGAACCAGGAACCCAGCTTACAATGCGTACGTTCCATACCGGCGGTGTTGCCGGTGATGACATCACGCAAGGTTTGCCGCGTATTCAAGAGTTGTTTGAAGCCCGTAACCCTAAAGGTCAGGCTACAATCAGTGAGATCGATGGTGTAATCAAGGAAATCCGTGAAACTAAGGATCGTCGTGAAATCGAAGTTCAAGGTGAAGCAGAATCCAAGACTTATTCCATTACTTATGGATCACGTCTACGTGTCAGCGAAGGCCAAGAAATTGAAGCCGGCGATGAGTTGACAGACGGTTCGATTGACCCTAAAGAAATGCTGCGAATCAAAGGGATCCGTGGGGTACAAAACTACATTCTGCAAGAAGTTCAGCGTGTATATCGTAACCAGGGCGTTGAGATCAATGATAAGCACATTGAAGTTATGATCAAACAAATGCTTCGGAAGATCCGTATCATTGATGCAGGTGACACAAGTCTGTTACCAGGCGCGTTTGCGGATATTCATGAATATGAAGCTGCTAATAAGGAAGCCATCTTGTCAGGTAAAGAGCCTGCAGTTGCTAAACCGGTCTTACTCGGTATTACCAAGGCATCTCTTGAGACAGATTCCTTCTTATCCGCTGCATCTTTCCAAGAAACTACTCGTGTCTTAACAGACGCTGCTATCAAAGGCAAAGTAGATAAGTTGCTTGGACTCAAAGAAAATGTTATTATCGGTAAGTTGATTCCTGCAGGTACTGGTATGAATCGTTACCGTAATGTTAAGCTAAGTGATCCAAATGCAGAAAGCGCGCTTGAATCTTTAGAGCCGGTTCCTGCTGAATAAATTAGCAAACATGGTAGTGAACTCGTGTCATACCTAATCATAGGTGTGACACGAATATCTGCTGTGTATAATATTCATAAAAATTATTTCTGAATTTCTTGACACCATCTATTGATAATGCTAAAATGTCTAAGGTGCGTGAGTAGCCATGTTATCCTTGTTCATTGGAGGTAATGATTATGACTGATGATAGAGGACTACAGGATGCTCAGGTCAAGATCGGTACCAAACAAACCGTCAAGGCGGTAGAATTGGGCCAAGCTGCAGAAGTCTATGTGGCAGAGGACGGAGATCAAAGGCTTACTTCCAGGATAGTTATGCTTTGTAACAAACAAGGTGTTAAGATCACATACGTGGATACGATGCTGAATTTGGGCAAGGCCTGCGGAATAGAAGTTGGCGCTGCGATGGCAGCCGTCTTAAAACAATAGCTACGGAAATGTTTTTGTACTGGGGTGAACTCCAGCGGCAAGAACTTTTCATTTGTCTTTTTATGAACCGCCTGGGTCTGTGGGCTTAGAGTTCTTAAATCGGCTATCATTTCAGGAAGGGGGTGGCAACAACATGCCAACAATTAACCAATTGGTTCGTAAAGGCCGTCAAGCCAAAATCGAAAAATCTAAATCTCCCGCTCTTCAAAAAGGGTATAACGCCCTCAAGCGTGAGGCTACAAATTTGAGCGCTCCGCAAAAACGCGGTGTGTGCACTCGTGTTGGTACTATGACTCCACGTAAACCAAACTCAGCGCTTCGTAAATATGCCCGTGTTCGTTTGACGAACCGTCTCGAGGTAACAGCTTATATCCCGGGTATCGGACATAACTTACAAGAGCACAGTGTTGTATTACTTCGCGGAGGTAAAGTAAAGGACCTTGCAGGGGTTCGTTACCATATCGTTCGTGGTGCATTGGATACAGCAGGTGTAGCTAACCGGATGCAAGCTCGTTCTAAATACGGTGCTAAACGTCCTAAAGCTAAGAAATAAGAAAAAATTCTAGAATAATAAACATTTAAGAAAGGGGGATATCCATGCCACGCAAAGGTCCAGTTACTAAGAGAGACGTATTGCCAGATCCGTTGTATAATAGCAAGTTGGTTACTCGTTTGATTAACCGCATTATGCTGGGTGGTAAAAGAGGTGTCGCTCAAAGCATTCTGTACAATTCATTCAAGTTGATTGAAGAACGTACGGGTAAAGATCCGATGGAAGTTTTCGAAGCTGCCATCAAGAATATCATGCCGGTTTTGGAAGTCAAAGCTCGTCGTGTCGGTGGTGCTAACTATCAAGTACCTATCGAGGTTAAACCAGAGAGACGTACTGCTCTGGGATTACGTTGGCTCGTAAACTACTCTCGCAACCGCGGTGAGAAGACGATGGAAGAGCGTTTGGCGGCTGAGATCATCGACGCTTCCAACAACACAGGCGCTTCTGTTAAGAAACGCGAAGATACACACAAAATGGCTGAAGCAAACAAAGCGTTCGCTCACTACCGTTGGTAGGATTAAGGTCATTCAAATAACTTATATTTTGAAGGGAGATCCATTTCATGGCTAGAGAGTTCTCCTTAAAAAATACACGTAATATCGGGATCATGGCGCATATTGATGCTGGTAAAACAACTACCACAGAGCGGATTCTTTTCTATACAGGCCGTACGCACAAAATCGGTGAAGTTCACGAGGGTGCTGCTACAATGGACTGGATGGAGCAAGAACAAGAGCGCGGAATCACGATTACGTCCGCTGCTACGACTGCTGCGTGGAAAGGTCACCGCATCAATATCATTGATACCCCAGGACACGTTGACTTCACTGTTGAAGTTGAACGTTCCCTGCGTGTATTGGATGGGGCAGTAGGTGTATTTAGTGCAAAAGAGGGCGTTGAGCCTCAGTCTGAAACCGTATGGAGACAGGCTGACCGTTATAACGTTCCACGTATTGCATATGTGAACAAAATGGACATTATCGGTGCGGATTTCCTTAACGTAATCGAAACTATGCGTGATCGCCTTCAAGCCAATGCAGTTGCTATTCAATTGCCAATTGGTGCAGAAAGTGATTTCACTGGTATTATCGACCTTGTTGAGCAAAAAGCACACATGTTCAGAGATGATCTAGGCCAAAACATCGAAGTAACGGATATTCCGGAAGAATATTTGGCCAAAGTTGAGGAGCTGCGTCTCGAGTTGATCGAGAAAGTTGCTGAACTTGATGAAGATCTGACTATGAAGTACCTGGAAGGCGAAGAAATTACAGTTCCGGAAATTAAAGCTGCACTGCGCAAAGGCGTAGTTGAAGTTAAATTGTTCCCTGTAATTGTTGGATCCTCCTACCGTAACAAAGGGATTCAGCTTATGCTGGATGCTGTTGTTGATTACTTGCCATCTCCTCTTGACGTTCCAGCTATCACTGGACATCTTGATGATGGAACTGAAGCAGTTCGTCATTCTTCGGATGAAGAACCGTTTGCAGCTTTGGCATTTAAAATCATGACTGACCCTTATGTAGGTAAACTTACGTTCTTCCGTGTATACTCTGGTATTCTAGAGTCCGGATCTTACGTAGTTAATGCTACTAAGAACAAGCGTGAACGTATTGGTCGTATCCTTCAAATGCATGCTAACAGCCGTCAAGAGATTTCCATCGTGTATTCTGGCGACATCGCTGCAGCAGTTGGTTTGAAAGACACCAGTACAGGTGATACACTGTGTGATGAGAAGCATCCAGTAATTCTGGAATCAATGAACTTCCCTGATCCAGTTATCGAAATCGCTGTTGAACCAAAAACAAAAGCTGACCAAGATAAATTGGGCGTTGCTCTCGGTAAATTGACTGAAGAGGATCCAACTCTTCGTGCTCATACTGATGAAGAAACAGGCCAAACTATCCTGGCTGGTATGGGTGAACTTCACTTGGACATCATCATCGACCGTATGCGTCGTGAGTTCAAAGTAGAAACCAATGTGGGTAAACCACAGGTTGCTTACCGCGAAACGTTCAAGGCACCTGCTCGCGTCGAAGGTAAATTTGTACGCCAATCTGGTGGTCGTGGTCAATACGGTCACGTGTGGGTTGAATTTGAACCCCTCGAGCCAGGTACTGGTAGCAAATTCGAAAGTAAAGTTGTCGGTGGCTCGGTTCCTAGAGAGTACATCGCTCCTGCACTTGCGGGTATCGAAGAACAAATGAAAAACGGCGTACTTGCAGGCTTCCCGCTTGTAGACGTTAAAGCTACCATCGTTGATGGTTCTTACCATGATGTCGATTCCAACGAAATGGCATTTAAAATTGCCGGATCGATGGCGCTTAAAGCAGCTAAAGACAAGTGTAAACCTGTCCTGCTTGAGCCAATCATGAAAGTAGAAGTAACTGTTCCTGAGGAATATATGGGTGATGTTATGGGTATGCTGAACTCCCGCCGTGGCCGTATCGAAGGTATGGATTCCCGTGGTGGAGCGCAAATTATCCGTGCTAAGGTGCCTCTTTCCGAAATGTTCGGATACTCTACAACTCTTCGTTCTGGTACTCAAGGACGTGGCGTATTCTCAATGGAGCTTTCTCACTATGAAGAAGTTCCTAAATCCATTGCGGAAGAGATCGCTGCTAAGAACAAAGGCGGAGAATAATTACTAGTTTTAACTTGCCGTCCGAGTATAATTACTCAGTCATCTAAGATAAACATATATGCGGGCGGCTCAAATATAAGGAACCCCACATTAAGGAGGAACTGTTCAAATGGCAAAGGCAAAGTTTGAACGTAACAAACCGCACGTTAACATCGGTACTATTGGTCACGTCGACCATGGTAAAACGACTCTGACTGCTGCAATCACTACTGTATTGTCCAAAACTTACGGTGGCGCAGCTATCGCATTCGATCAAATCGACAAAGCTCCTGAAGAGCGCGAACGTGGTATCACAATCTCCACTTCCCACGTTGAATATGAAACTCCTAACCGTCACTACGCTCACGTAGACTGCCCTGGTCACGCCGACTATGTTAAAAACATGATCACAGGCGCAGCGCAAATGGACGGAGCTATCCTGGTTGTATCCGCAGCTGATGGCCCTATGCCACAAACTCGCGAGCACATCCTGTTGTCCCGTCAAGTAGGTGTTCCATACATCGTTGTTTTCTTGAACAAATGCGACATGGTTGAAGACGAAGAGTTGTTGGAATTGGTTGAAATGGAAGTTCGTGACTTGCTGAGCGAGTATGACTTCCCAGGCGACGACACTCCAATCATTCGTGGTTCTGCTCGTGAAGCTCTTCAAAACCCAGAAGGTGAATATGCTAAGAAGATTGTTGAAATGTTCGAAACAATCGACGAGTACATTCCACTTCCAGAGCGTCAAACTGACAAACCATTCTTGATGCCTGTCGAAGATGTATTCTCCATCACTGGCCGCGGTACTGTGGCAACTGGTCGCGTAGAACGCGGAACAGTTAAAGTCGGAGAAGAAATCGAAATCGTTGGTATTCACGAAGAAACTAAGAAATCCGTAGTTACGGGCGTAGAAATGTTCCGTAAATTGCTGGATTCCGCTCAAGCGGGCGACAACATCGGAGCTTTGCTTCGTGGTGTAGACCGTACTATGATCGAGCGTGGCCAAGTATTGGCTAAACCGAACTCTGTTAAACCACACACTGAGTTCACTGCTCAAATCTACGTTTTGACTAAAGAAGAAGGCGGACGTCACAAACCATTCTTCACTGGTTACCGTCCACAGTTCTACTTCCGTACAACTGACGTAACTGGCATCATCAACTTGCCAGAAGGTACTGAAATGGTTATGCCTGGTGACAACATCACTGTAACTGTTGCTTTGATCTCCCCTATCGCTATTGAAGAAGGTACTAAATTCTCCATTCGCGAAGGTGGACGTACAGTTGGAGCAGGTAGCGTAGCTTCCATCCAAAAATAAATTCGATTCTATCTGCGGGTAGACTCTGAATCATAGTGCCCCGGATTCTTCTTGCGGAGAATCCGGGGCTTTTTGTTATTTTATAGGGTAAACCATCATAAATTCGACAATATACGATAAAATAAGTATGAAATTTCGAATAATTCTACAAAATTCAACAAAATTCAACGATAAATTGTTTACAATTTTAATAATCATAGAGTAAAATGAAAGGAAGGTAATATTGTAAAAAAATAGTAATTAAGGGGAGAGTGATAACATGGGAAAATGTCCTTTTTCATTCATGCATGCTATAACATCACGTAATAATAATGAGGATTCTCACACCCCTAATTTGATAGAAAATAAACACCAGACTAAGCGTACTGAAGATTTTTTTCATACTCTTGAGGGTTATGACGAACTCAATGAGCAAATGAGAATGATTGATCTATCTGAATCAGATTTGAACTTATTACGTAGGGTAAAGCCTAGCGTTGAAAAGAATATAGACTATATAATTGATCAATTTTATAATTCGGTATTAGGTGTGGATAAACTCGAAGCCATTATATTGGAGCATAGTAGTATCGAGAGGTTGAAAACAACACTCCGCGAGCATATCATTGAAATTTTTGATGGCAAAGTTGATGAAGAATACATAGCAAAGCGAATGAAGATTGCTAATATTCATAAAAGAGTAGGACTTGAGCCTAAATGGTACTTATCCGCTTTTCAAAATCTTCAGAACGTTTTTATACAAGTTATCTATAATGAGACACATGATGACAATACACGTCTACATGTAGTTAAGACCGTAACTAAGCTGCTTAACCTTGAACAACAACTTGTCCTAGAGGAATACGAGAAGGAGAACGTCAAAGAGAAGGAACAGCAATACCTTTTGGTTAAAAATGAGTTAAAGCAGAAAATTGCTGAATTCAGCAGCGAATTAATAGATTTTAGTATCGACACAAATGCCGCTGTGAAGCAGCTAGTAGCCAGTAGCAATGAAGTGAGTAGAACATTCCAACGTACAGCTACATCTGCTCTAGAGTCGCAGGGGTTGGCTACAGATGGACATGAGCATATGGATAGCTTAACAGGACAGATTAATCTTATTTATCAAAGTACTAGTGAAATGGAACATTCAGTCCACGAATTAAGCAATTCCTCTAAACAAATTCAAAAAATCGTAAACTCAGTTAAAGATATTGCAGATCAAACTAAAATTCTTTCACTTAATGCAACGATAGAAGCCGCTAGAGCCGGAGTGCATGGTAGAGGGTTTAGTGTAGTTGCTCAAGAAGTTAGTCGGTTGGCAGAGGATACGAAGAATACTGTAATTCAGATCGTAGAGCTGACTTATAAATCGGGAAGTCTCACACAACAGGTCGTTGAGGAGATACGTAAGGTACAAGAGCTAACCAAAAGTGGGAAACATCAATCCGTTGAGACTAGTCTTTTGTTTTCCGAAATTGTAGAGGCGATGAGGAGTAGCACACAAGAGATTGTTATAGTAGAAGAAGAAATAAGAACATTGATTCAGACAATAGAGGGAATTGGGTCAGCAACAGCACAGACTGCGGAGTCAGCTGAGTTTTTTAAGTCTGCCACTGAGAATCTTTAACCTATATAATAGTAATAAAGCAACGCATGAAAAAAATATGCGTTGTTTTGTTATTTTAGCTTGCAATACTGCTGCCTATTATATATAATAATAAATGTTGTTCTGAGACGTTGCGATGATGTGAGAGGTTACTGACACACCCGGCCCCTTTGCCATGAGGTCGACGTCAGAAAATTTTCACGGAGTATGTCCGATAATAAATTGGGCGATAGAAGGAGGGACTAAAATGGCAAAGCAAAAAATTCGTATTCGCTTGAAAGCATACGACCACAGAATTCTTGATCAATCCGCAGAGAAAATCGTTGAAACTGCAAAACGTTCGGGTGCTGGTGTATCTGGACCGATTCCGTTGCCAACTGAGAAGCAAATCATTACTATTCTCCGTGCGGTACACAAGTACAAGGATTCCCGTGAACAGTTTGAACAACGGACTCACAAACGTTTGATCGATATTGTGAACCCAACACCACAAACTGTGGATGCCTTGATGCGCTTGGATCTACCGTCCGGTGTAGATATCGAAATCAAATTGTAATTCTATTTTTAGCAACTTAGGAAAAGAAAAGAGGTGTCAACATTGAAAGGTATCTTAGGAAAAAAACTCGGTATGACTCAAGTGTTTACTCCAGAAGGTAACGTAATTCCTGTTACTGTTATCGAAGCAGGCCCTTGTGTAGTACTGCAAAAGAAAGACCTGAATATCGACGGATATGAAGCAGTGCAATTGGGCTTTTCTGATAAAAAAGAAAGTCGCTCCAATAAGCCTGAACAAGGTCACGCCAAAAAGGCAAATGCAACACCTAAGCGCTACGTTCGTGAAATTCGCGGTGTTGACCTCGGGTCTCTCGAGGTTGGACAAGAACTGAAGGCTGATATTTTTGCTGAGGGCGAATTTGTTGACGTAACTGGCACATCTAAAGGTAAAGGTTTCCAAGGTAACATCAAACGTTGGGGACAAAGCCGCGGACCAATGGCACACGGATCGCGTTACCACAGAAGACCGGGTTCCATGGGTTCTATCCAAGCTAACCGTGTTCCGAAGGGCAAACGCCTCCCAGGACATATGGGTCACACGACTATCACGGTTCAAAAGCTTGAAATCATCAAGGTTGACGTTGAACGTAACGTATTGCTGGTTAAAGGCGCTATCCCAGGTCCTAAAAACAGCTTCGTGAAAGTTAAACAAACCGTTAAGAAATAATTACCTAAGAAAGGAGGAACATGAAATGCCAAAAGTAACACTTTTTAATATTAGTGGCAACGAAGTTGGTGAAGTAGAACTGAGCGATACAGTATTCGGTATTGAACCGAATGAGCACGTTCTACACGAAGCTGCGCTTATGCAAAGAGCTTCCCTTCGTCGTGGTACACACAAAGTAAAAGGACGTTCTGAAGTTCGTGGCGGTGGACGTAAGCCTTGGAAACAAAAAGGTACAGGTCGCGCTCGTCAAGGATCTATTCGTTCTCCACAATGGAAAGGCGGCGGCGTTGTCTTCGGACCAACACCACGTAGCTATTCCTGGAAATTGCCTAAGAAGGTTCGTCGTTTGGCGATCAAATCCGCTTTGTCCTCGAAAGTACTCGAGAATGACATTATCGTATTGGATAGCTTGACAATGAATGCTCCGAAGACGAAAGAATTCGCAGCAATCTTGAACAACCTGAAAGTGGAACGCAAAGCTTTGATCGTAGCTACTAGCTATGATGACAACGTAGCACTTTCCGCTCGTAACATCCCTGGGGTGAAATTCGTAGCGGCTGACGGCATTAATGTTCTTGACGTACTGACGTACGACAAACTGATCATCACTAAAGAAGCAGTTCTGAAGGTAGAGGAGGTGTTCGCGTAATGAAAGATCCTCGTGATATTATCAAACGTCCGGTGATTACGGAACGTACTTCCGACTACATGAGCGAAATGAAATACGCTTTTGAAGTGGATATCCGTGCTAACAAAACCGAAATCAAAAAAGCTGTCGAGGCTATTTTCAAAGTAAAAGTAACTAATGTGAACACAATGCGCGTGCCTGGCAAACTGAAACGTTATGGTAAATATTCTGGTTACACTCCAGAGTGGAAAAAAGCCATCGTTAAGCTTAGCCCGGACAGCAAACCGCTTGAATTTTTTGAAGCGGTAGAATAATACTCTTAAAGTAAGGAGGAAACTATAGTGCCAATCAAAAAGTACAAACCGACCTCTCCGGCAAGACGCCATATGTCTGTGTCTACGTTTGAAGAAATCACAACAAACCAGCCAGAGAAATCGTTGCTTTCTCCGCTGTTCAAACATGCGGGACGCAACAACCAAGGTAAAATTACGGTTCGTCACCATGGCGGCGGACACAAACGTAAATACCGTATTATCGACTTCAAACGGACTAAAGACGGCATACCAGGTAGCGTTGCTACAATCGAGTATGACCCGAACCGTACATCTAATATTGCTTTGATCCACTATGCTGATGGAGAGAAACGTTATATCATCGCTCCTAAAGGCCTAAAAGTTGGGGATAAAGTAGAATCCGGCCCAACAGCCGACATCAAAATTGGTAACAGTCTTGCGCTGGAGAACATCCCAGTGGGTACAGTTATCCACAACATTGAGTTGAAACCAGGTAAAGGCGGACAATTGGTTCGTGCTGCTGGTACAGAAGCTCAATTGCTTGGTAAAGAAGAAAAATACTGTTCCGTTCGTTTGTCATCCGGTGAGGTTCGTAAGATCCTTAGCGTGTGCCGTGCAACTATCGGTTCCGTAGGTAACGAAGATCATGAATTGATCAAAATCGGTAAAGCTGGACGTAGTCGCTGGCTGGGCCGTCGCCCTGAAGTACGCGGTGTAGTAATGAACCCGAACGATCACCCACACGGTGGTGGTGAAGGCCGCGCTCCAATCGGACGTAAATCGCCTATGTCTCCATGGGGTAAACCAACCCTTGGTTACAAAACGCGTAAGAAAAACAAGGCATCTGATAAATATATCGTTCGCCGCCGCACAAAATAAGACGCTTCTGGCAAGTTAATAAAGCGCGAAGCGTCGATTCGCGGTTTGAAGAACCGGATGAAGGGAGGATTCACACATGGGTCGCAGTTTAAAGAAGGGGCCGTTTATCGATGGCTACCTGCTTAAAAAAGTTGAGGAACTGAACGAGGCTGAAAAAAAGGTTGTAGTTAAAACTTGGTCCCGTCGCTCAACCATTTTCCCTCAGTTTATCGGACATACGTTTGGTGTATATGACGGCCGTAAACACGTGCCTGTATACGTAACAGAAGATATGGTAGGTCACAAGTTGGGCGAGTTCGCGCCAACACGTACTTACAAAGGCCACGCGGGTGACGATAAGAAAACAAGAAGATAATAATAAGGTCTCTGTTTGAAAGGAGGTTAAACAATGGAAGCAAAAGCACATGCAAGATCGGTGCGGATTTCCGCTCGTAAAGCGAAACTGGTTGTTGACTTGATTCGTGGTAAGCAAGTGGGGGAAGCAATTGCTATTCTTCGCCACACTCCGAAATCCGCTTCTCCGGTCGTTGAGAAGTTGCTTAATTCGGCAATTGCGAATGCTGAGCATAACTATTCTTTGGACGTGAACAGTTTGTTCGTTAGCGAGGTTTTCGTTAACCAAGGACCTACTATGAAACGTTTCCGTCCGCGCGCCATGGGCCGCGCAAGTCGGATCAATAAACGCACGAGCCACATTACACTGGTGGTATCTGAGAAATAAGGAGGGATAACACGTGGGTCAAAAGGTAAATCCAATCGGACTCCGGATCGGGATCATTCGCGATTGGGAATCTAAATGGTATGCAGGAAAAGATTTCGGTACTCTTCTGATGGAAGACGTCAAAATCCGGGAATACCTTAAAGGTAAGTTGAAGGATTCCGCTGTTTCCCATATCGAGATCGAAAGAGCGGCTAACCGCGTGAACGTTACAATTCACACTGCTAAACCAGGTATGGTTATTGGTAAGGGCGGAGCAGAAGTAGAAGTACTTCGCAGCGCAGTTACAGCAATCGCTGGTGGCAAAAAAGTACACATCAACATCAATGAAATCAAGCACCCTGAATTGGATGCAATTCTTGTAGCTGAGAGCATTGCTCAACAATTGGAACGTCGTGTATCGTTCCGTCGTGCACTCAAACAAGCGATTCAAAGAACAATGCGTTCTGGCGCAAAAGGGATTAAAACTCAAGTAGGCGGACGTCTTGGCGGAGCTGAGATTGCTCGTTCAGAAGGTTATAGCGAAGGAACAGTTCCACTTCATACGCTTCGTGCCGATATCGATTACGGAACGGCTGAAGCACATACAACTTACGGTCTTATCGGCGTAAAAGTATGGATCTACCGTGGAGAAGTTCTTCCCCCAGCTAAGAAACAAGCTGCTCAGGAAGGAGGCAACTAATCATGTTGGTACCAAAACGCGTAAAACACCGCAAGCAACAACGCGGACACATGAAGGGTATGGCAAAGGGTGGTACTGAATTGAACTTCGGCGAATTCGGCCTGGTTGCAATGGAACCATCTTGGATCACTAACCGTCAGATCGAAGCTGCTCGTATCGCAATGACACGTTATATCAAACGTGGCGGTCAAGTTTGGATCAAGATTTTCCCAGATAAGCCTATTACTCAAAAGCCTCTCGAGGTTCGTATGGGTAGTGGTAAAGGTAACGTTGAGAAATGGGTAGCCGTAGTTAAACCGGGCAAGATTATGTTCGAACTCGGAGGCGTGTCGGAAGAAATCGCTCGTGAAGCGATGCGTCTTGCCGCTCACAAGCTGCCTGTTAAGACTAAGTTTGTGAAACGTGAAGAATTGGGTGGTGAAGCAAATGAAAGCTAATGAACTTCGCAACTTAACCACTGCTGAGATTGAACAAAAGATCGCTGGATTCAAAGAGGAACTTTTTAATCTCCGTTTCCAATTGGCAACTGGCCAACTGGACAACCCGACTCGGATTCGTGACGTGCGTAAGGAAATAGCTCGTGCTAAAACCGTAATCCATCAAAGAGTGCTTGGGATTAGTTAAGTGAGACGGATCTCAGATCCGTATTCAGGAAGGAGGCTAACTAATGAGCGAAGAACGTAATGCACGTAAAGTGCTAATCGGTAAAGTGGTCAGTGATAAAATGGATAAAACCATCGTAGTCGCTGTTGAAACCTATAAGAAGCATAACTTGTACCACAAACGCATCAAGTCTACGAAGAAATTCAAAGCACATGATGAGGAAAACGTTGCGAAAATTGGCGATACCGTAAAAGTCATGGAAACTCGTCCGTTGTCCAAGGACAAACGTTGGAGACTAGTTGAAGTGGTTGAAAAAGCGGTTATCATCTAAGATAATCAAAAGAGTTTTTCCGGAAGGAGGAAATTATAATGATTCAACCATTTACACGCTTGCATGTGGCTGACAACTCTGGTGCGAAGGAACTGATGTGTATCCGCGTACTGGGTGGTACTGGACGCCGTACAGCAGCAATCGGTGATTTGATCGTTTGTTCCGTTAAACAAGCAACACCAGGCGGCGTTGTCAAAAAAGGTGATGTTGTTAGAGCGGTAGTTGTTCGTACGAAACGTTCCGTTCGTCGTAAAGATGGATCTTACATCGCATTCGACGAAAATGCAGCTGTTGTTGTTAAAGACGACAGAAGCCCTCGTGGAACACGTATCTTTGGACCAGTTGCTCGCGAACTTCGCGATAAAGACTACATGAAGATCGTTTCCTTGGCACCGGAAGTAATCTAATAAACACGAGCACCAATAAGTTGAAGGTTAGTTATAGGAGGTGTAATAAATGCCTAGAGTGAAAAAAGTTCTGGAATCCCATAACAATAAACTGCACGTGAAGAAAGATGATGTGGTGCTTGTGATTAGTGGTAAAGACAAAGGCAAAAAAGGCCGTGTCATCGCTGCTTATCCTCGTGAAAACCGCGTTCTGGTAGAAGGCGTCAATATGGTGAAAAAACACCAAAAGCCGAACCAGCTGAATCCACAGGGTGGAATTATTGAGCAGGAAGCTTCGATTCATGTGTCCAACGTAATGCACATCGATCCGAAGTCCGGCAAAGTAACACGTATCGGTTACAAAGTATTGGACAACGGTAAAAAAGTTCGGATTGCTAAAAGATCCGGAGAGATTATCGACTAATCTAGCCCTTAAGAAAGGAGGTTAAATCTTCATGGCAGCAAGAATGAAAGAACGTTATCTCAACGAAATAACACCTGCTTTGATGCAGAAGTTTAACTATACAACTGTTATGCAAGTGCCTAAGATCGAGAAGGTTGTCATCAACATGGGTGTGGGTGACGCTGTTCAAAACTCCAAAGTACTTGATGCTGCAGTTAATGACATGCAGTTGATCGCTGGTCAAAAACCAGTAATCACTAAAGCTAAAAAATCCATCGCTGGTTTCAAACTACGCGAAAATATGCCGATTGGGGTTAAAGTAACACTGCGCGGCGAGCGTATGTATTACTTCTTGGACAAATTGTTCAACGTAACGCTTCCACGCGTACGTGACTTCCGTGGTGTTTCCACTAAAGCCTTTGACGGCCGTGGTAACTACACACTTGGTCTTAAAGAACAATTGATCTTCCCCGAGATCGAATATGACAAAGTGGATAAAGTCCGCGGTATGGACATCGTTATTGTAACGACTGCTAAGACGGACGAGGAATCCCGCGAGCTGCTGGGTCAGCTGGGAATGCCTTTCGCAAAATAAAGTCGGTTAATCCATTTTCTCCGAAAATGTTTAGGAGGTGTCAGGCTAAGTGGCAAAAACTTCGATGAAAGTTAAACAACAACGTACGCCTAAGTTTAAAGTACGTGCATATACACGTTGCGAACGTTGTGGTCGTCCACATTCGGTACTGCAAAAGTTCAAAATTTGCAGAATTTGTTTCCGTGAATTAGCTTATAAAGGCCAGATCCCTGGCGTGAAAAAAGCAAGTTGGTAAGAAGTTTATAAACGGGAAGGAGGTTTACACACATGACTATGTCTGATCCTATTGCAGATATGCTTACTCGTATTCGTAACGCTAACATTGTGCGTCACGAAACGGTAGAAATGCCTGCTTCTACTATGAAGAAACAAATCGCTGACATTTTGAAGCGTGAAGGTTTCATCCGCGATGCGGAATTCGTTGAAGATAGCAAACAAGGGATTATCCGTATCTTCTTGAAATACGGCCCTAACCAAGAGCGTGTTATTTCTGGTTTGAAAAGAATCAGTAAACCAGGCCTTCGCGTATACACGAAGAGCAATGAAGTGCCTCGTGTACTCGGTGGTCTAGGAATCGCGATTATCTCCACATCTAAGGGAGTTATGACCGACAAAGAAGCTCGTCAATCAAAATCTGGCGGAGAAGTTGTCTGCTACATTTGGTAATAAACGTCACAAGATAAGGAGGTGCAACACATGTCTCGTATTGGTCGTAAACCAATCGCAGTACCTAGCGGTGTAGATGTCACTTTGGACAACGCCGTTATTACAGTAAAAGGTCCAAAAGGTTCTTTGACTCGTGAGCTTCATAAAGACATGAAGGTTACAGTTGAAAATAACGAAATTACCGTTGTTCGTCCGTCGGATAACAAATTGCATCGTTCACTTCACGGCACAACCCGCTCCGTTGTCAACAACATGGTAGCAGGCGTGACTGAAGGTTTCTCGAAATCTCTGGAATTGGTTGGGGTCGGATATCGTGCAAGCAAATCCGGAGATAAAGTCGTTCTGAACGTTGGTTACTCCCACCCGGTTGAAATTACACCGGAAGCAGGTATTGAGTTTGAAGTTCCTGCGAACACGAAGATCATCGTTAAAGGTATCGATAAAGAACGCGTTGGCGCATATGCTGCTAAAATTCGTTCCGTTCGTGAGCCAGAACCGTATAAAGGTAAAGGTATCAAATATGAAGGCGAGCGTATCATCCGCAAAGAAGGTAAAGCTGGTAAGAAGAAA
Source organism: Paenibacillus sp. B2(2019) (assembly GCF_008370385.1). NCBI lineage: Bacteria > Bacillati > Bacillota > Bacilli > Caryophanales > Paenibacillaceae > Paenibacillus > Paenibacillus sp. B2(2019). The sequence goes on along the minus strand of NZ_VTZR01000023.1, from coordinate 18,949 downwards.
TAACCAGTTTGAACTTAATTGTAAGATACCCCGTGCATCTTAAAGTGAAGCTGTTTACGGCAAACTGAAGGGAGTGAAAGGGAAGTCATGATTACAAAAGAAGATAAAAACAAGGCTCGTCTCAAAAGACACCTGCGTGTTCGTAAGAAGATCCAGGGAACTACTGAGCGTCCACGTTTGAACGTATTCCGTTCTTCAAAACACATCTACGCTCAACTGATCGATGATGTTAAAGGGGTTACTATCGTATCCGCTTCTACACTTGATAAAGAACTGAGCGCTAACATCGGTAATGGCGGCAGCGTTGAAGCTGCAGCGAAAGTTGGCCAATTGGTCGCTGAACGTGCTAAAGAAAAAGGCTATGCAGTGGTCGTATTCGACCGCGGAGGTTACTTGTACCATGGACGAATTCAAGCATTGGCTGACGCAGCTCGTGAAGCTGGTCTTGAATTCTAGAATAATTCTTAAAAGGAGGTTAACGACTTGCGTGTAGATCCGAACAGTTTAGAACTGACAGAAAGAGTTGTACACATTAACCGTGTAGCAAAAGTTGTAAAAGGCGGACGCCGTTTCAGCTTTAGTGCACTCGTTGTTGTGGGCGATGGCAATGGCTACGTCGGTGCTGGTATCGGTAAAGCCGGCGAAGTTCCGGATGCCATCCGTAAAGGCATTGAAGACGCCAAGAAAAACCTGATTCACATTCCAATCGTAGGAACTTCGATTCCCCATCTCGTTACTGGCCACTTCGGCGCAGGACGCGTGTTGCTGAAACCAGCATCAGAGGGTACTGGCGTTATCGCTGGCGGTCCAGTTCGTGCGGTATTGGAATTGGCAGGCGTTGGCGACATTTTGACAAAATCACTGGGTTCTTCGAATTCCATGAACATGGTCAATGCAACTTTGGAGGGACTTTCCCGTCTGAAACGCATTGAAGAGGTCGCGAAACTTCGCGGCAAATCTGTCGAAGAATTGCGCGGTTAAGGAGGGGAACGTCAATGGCAAAATTGCAAATTACCCTCGTACGTAGTGTAATCGGACGTCCAGAAACACAACGTGTTACTGTTAAGACGCTCGGCCTACGTAAACTCAACACGACAGTGGTTCACAATGACAGTCCTGCAATTCGCGGAATGATCAACAAAGTGAGTCACTTGCTATCTGTAACTGAAATTGAAGGCTAATCGCCTCGCATAAATTAACAAACATAAGGAGGTGCAAACGATGAAGTTACATGAACTTGCTCCAGCTCCTGGTTCCCGCAAAGAACGCAATCGCGTTGGTCGTGGACCAAGTAGCGGAAATGGTAAAACTTCCGGTCGCGGTCACAAAGGTCAAAACTCACGTTCTGGCGGTGGTGTTCGTCCGGGCTTCGAGGGTGGACAAAATCCGCTCTATCGTCGTCTGCCTAAACGTGGTTTCGTCAATCCTACCCGTAAAGAGTATGCGATTGTGAACCTTGAAGATCTGAATAGCTTTGCAGAAGGAACAGAAGTGACTCCGCAGTTGTTGCTTGAAACTGGTGTTGTCAAGAATTCCAAAAGCGGCATTAAGATTCTCGGCAATGGTGAGTTAACCGTTAAATTGACTGTACAAGCAAATAAGTTCTCTCAATCTGCGGTAGAGAAAATCGAGGCTGCCGGCGGTAAAACCGAGGTGATCTAATGTTCAAGACGCTTAAGAATATCTGGCATGTGGAAGATTTGCGCAAAAAGATCCTGTTTACCTTGTTCATTCTGATTATCTACCGTATCGGTTCGTTTGTACCGGTTCCTGGTGTGAACAAAGATGTACTGGAAACAGCAAATCAAAGCGGTGACGCTTTGATGGGACTTTTGAACACCTTCTCGGGCGGAGCGCTCAAAAACTTCTCGATATTTGCGATAAGTATTTATCCGTACATTACAGCATCCATCATCGTGCAATTGCTGTCGATGGATGTTGTTCCTAAGTTTGCTGAATGGGCTAAACAAGGGGAGCACGGTAAAAAACAACTAGCGCAAATCACTCGTTATGGTACTGTGATTTTGGCCCTGATCCAAGGTTTTGCTACGTCGATAGGGTTTAACCGGATTTATGGAACTCAAATGATGCCGAATGCGACATTTGCTGACTACTTACTGGTTGCCATTATCTTGACGGCTGGTACTTCTTTCCTGATGTGGCTTGGTGAACAGATTACCGAAAAGGGAATCGGGAACGGGATTTCGATCCTGATTTTTGCGGGAATCGTCGCCGCCATCCCGGGATATATCACGAGTACGGCTAACTCAAGCTTTATTCAGCCGGATCAAGTGTTCCTGAATATTCTTAAAGTCGTTATTGTGCTGATTGTGATTGTAGCGATTATTACAGCAGTTATCTTCGTACAGCAAGGTATTCGGAAGATTCCTGTTCAATACGCTAAACGCGTAGTCGGCAACAAAATGTACGGTGGACAGAATACGCACATTCCGCTGAAAATTAATGCGGCTGGTGTAATTCCGGTTATCTTCGCCGTATCACTGCTTCAGTTCCCAGTTGTTCTCTCCAGTTTCTGGTCAACACATGCCTGGGCTCAATGGATTGCCAAGTATTTGGCAACTGATGCACCACTTGGTATGCTTCTGTATGTAGTGATGATCATCGGGTTCACGTTCTTCTATACGTTCGTGCAGATGAATCCTCAGCAGATGGCTGATAACATGAAGAAGAATGGTGGTTACATTCCAGGTATCCGTCCTGGTAAAGCTACTGAGAAATATTTGACTAGAGTAATGTCTCGTCTGACTATGTCCGGCGCATTGTTCCTGGCTTTGATCTCTGTATTGCCGATGTTCTTCGGTGCTTTATCTGGATTGCCTAAAGAAGTTCGAATTGGTGGTACTTCACTGCTAATCGTAATCGGTGTGGCATTGGATACTATGAAGCAGATCGAGAGCCAATTGATCAAACGCCATTACAAAGGCTTCATCAATAAATAGGCGATAGGTTCCGGTGAAGCGTAATTTTTTATTCTTCCCGGCACCTATTGTGCTGTTTCTTGCTTGGTGGCGAACTTTTGGGGGGAGAGAGAAATCGTGAACATTTTATTCATGGGCCCTCCTGGGGCAGGCAAGGGAACACAAGCGGCTGAGATCATAAAAGAGTTTGGCATTCCGCATATTTCGACAGGAGATGCTTTCCGTTTGGCAATCAAACAAGAGACTCCAGTCGGATTGAAGGCTAAATCATTTATTGATCAAGGTTTGCTTGTACCAGATGATGTGACCATTGGGATAGTTGAAGAACGGCTGCAGCAGTCCGATTGCGAAAAAGGATTTCTATTGGATGGTTTTCCAAGAACTCTTTCGCAAGCGGAAGCGCTGGATGAAATTCTAAGCCGTTTGAATACTTCTTTGGATCATGTCATCAACTTGAATGTTGACCGTGGACTGTTGATGGCGCGTCTTACTGGACGTCGTATCTGCACAGTTTGCGGAGCATCCTACCATTTAATCTTCAACCCGCCGAAGCAAGATGGCATTTGCGACATTGATGGCGGTGAATTGTATCAACGTCCGGATGACAACGAAGAAAGTGTAGGCAAGCGTCTGGATGAGTATGATAACAAGACAGCGCCGCTGCTTGCGTTTTATGATAATAAAGGTCTTTTGCGTCAGGTAAATGGGGAAAACGAAATCAATGTCGTTTCTTCTGAAATCGTATCTTTATTGCGGGGTTAATGTAATGATCATTTGTAAATCCGAACAGGAACTTGCCTTTATGAGGGAAGCTGGTCGAATTGTTGCCGAGAGTCACCGTCTTATTGCTGAGGCCATTGAGCCTGGCATTACAACGGGCGATCTCGACAGAATCGCCGATCAATACATTCGCAGTCAAGGTGCTGTGCCGTCTTTCAAAGGCTACAACGGTTTTCCTGCCAGCATTTGCGCTTCAGTCAACGAACAATTAGTGCATGGATTTCCAGGTAAACGCAAACTGATCGAAGGCGATATTGTAACGCTGGATATCGGTGCAGAGTACCGCGGTTATCACGGTGATTCCGCCTGGACCTACGGTGTGGGCAGCATTTCCGAAGAGGCTCAGCGTTTGCTGGACGTTACGGAAGGCTCCTTGTACGCGGGACTGGCGTTAGTTAAACCGGATGTGCGCTTGTTTACAATCTCCCATGCTATCCAGCAATACATCGAAGAGGCTGGTTTCTCAGTCGTACGTGAGTATGTTGGTCATGGTATTGGGGCAAAACTGCATGAAGAACCGCAAATTCCGAATTATGGCATAGCGGACCGCGGACCACGTCTGAAACCGGGTATGGTACTCGCGATTGAGCCGATGGTAAACGTAGGAAAGAGACATGTCAGAACGCTGGAAGATAACTGGACTGTCGTTACGGTGGATGGCTCACTATGTGCTCACTTTGAGCATACAGTAGCAGTTACTCCGGACGGCATGGAAATTTTCACAAAACTGAATGCGTAGGTGATCTCCACTTGAATACTGTGAGCAGCCCGCAGGTTGGTCAATTAGTGAGAATTCTCAAAGGCAAAGATGCCGGAGAGGCAGCCGTTGTTATCGCAGTTGTTGATAGCAGATTTGTATACATTGCAGATGGAGACAAACGTAAGTTTGATGGGCCAAAGAAGAAGAATATTCTTCATCTTGAGCTCATACCCTTCATCAGCAGTGAGGTTGTGAACAGTTTGGAAGAAACTGGGCGGGTAACAAACGGAAAGCTGCGTTACGCAGTCATGAAGTATGCTGGACCCACCGGAATAAGTGCTGATGAGAAAGGAGACTAACTGTGGCTAAGGAAGATGTCATTGAAGTAGAAGGTACTGTCCTTGAACCGTTGCCAAATGCAACGTTTAAGGTTGAGCTTGAGAACGGTCATCAAATACTTGCCCATGTATCCGGTAAATTGCGGATGCACTTTATCCGTATTTTGACCGGAGACAAAGTGGTCGTGCAGTTATCGCCTTATGATTTATCAAAAGGTCGTATAACTTACCGTAAATAGATGGGAACTACGAAAAAAGTTTTGCTTCGCAAAACTTTGAGGAGGTAATTAACATGAAGGTAAGACCTTCTGTAAAGCCCATTTGCGAGAAATGTAAAGTAATCCGCCGCAAAGGGACTGTTATGGTGATTTGCGAAAATCCGAAACACAAACAAAAACAAGGTTAAGAAGGGGGTGTAGCGTAAAATGGCTCGTATAGCTGGAGTGGATTTGCCACGTGACAAACGCGTTGAGATCGCCTTGACTTATATTTTCGGAATCGGTAAAACGACTTCTCAGAAAATTCTTAATGAAACAGGCATTAGCGCTAATACACGTGTCCGTGATTTGACGGAAGATGAAGTCAGCAAACTGCGTGAAACGATCGACAAAACGGTTAAGGTTGAAGGTGACCTGCGTCGTGAAATTTCCTTGAATATTAAACGTCTTACTGAGATCGGCTGTTACCGCGGTGTTCGTCACCGTCGTGGATTGCCTGTTCGCGGTCAACGTACTAAAACCAATGCCCGTACCCGGAAAGGCCCGCGTCGTACGGTAGCAAACAAGAAGAAATAATAAGGGGGGATAAGAGACAATGGCTAAACCGAAAAAAGTCGTACGTACTAAACGTCGCGACCGTAAAAATATCGAATCCGGCGTGGCACATATTCGTTCCACGTTCAATAACACCATCGTTACCATCACAGATCCTCACGGAAATGCAATTTCCTGGGCAAGCTCCGGCGGCCAAGGATTTAAAGGTTCCCGTAAGTCGACTCCATTCGCAGCACAAATGGCAGCTGAATCAGCAGCTAAAGCAGCTATGGAGCACGGCATGAAGTCGGTTGAGGTTATGGTTAAAGGACCGGGCGCGGGCCGCGAAGCAGCCATCCGTTCCCTTCAAGCTGCAGGGCTTGAAGTTAACCTTATTAAAGACGTAACTCCGGTTCCTCACAATGGATGCCGTCCGCCGAAACGTCGTCGCGTATAGTGAAATCAGTATTGTAAATGTGGTATAATTCTGACGCATCTGCTAATAATAGGTGTTTAGGCATACTACATGATGCACCTGATGGGGTGACAGTTTCATATAGGAGCGACGTTGAAGGAGGGGTAAACTCGTGATAGAAATCGAAAAGCCGAAGATTGAGACCGTAGAAGCTAATGATGAAGGTACCTATGGGAAATTCGTAGTTGAACCGTTGGAACGTGGGTATGGCACGACTCTGGGGAATTCACTTCGCCGGATATTGCTTTCTTCGCTTCCAGGAGCCGCAGTGACTTCGGTCCAAATTGACGGCGTTCTGCATGAGTTCTCGACCGTTCCAGGCGTAATGGAAGATGTGACGGAGATCATTCTGAACCTTAAAGCCTTGTCCCTGAAGATTCATTCAGACGAGGAAAAAGTGTTTGAGATTGATGCCGAAGGGGAAGGCATCGTTACCGCAGGTGATATCCGTGCGGACAGCGATGTTGAGATCCTCAACCCGGATCTTCACATTGCAACGCTGGGACCTGGTGCGAGACTTCACATGCGTATTTTTGCAGGCCGTGGTCGCGGCTACGTCCAAGCGGACCGGAACAAACGCGACGATCAGCCAATTGGCGTTATCCCGGTTGACTCCATCTACACTCCTATTTCACGCGTTAACTACGGCATAGACAATACACGTGTTGGTCAAGTGACCAACTACGACAAATTGACGCTTGAAATTTGGACAGATGGCAGTATTAGACCGGAAGAGGCTGTAAGCCTCGGAGCCAAAATTTTGAACGAGCACCTCGTATTGTTCGTAGGTCTTACGGACGAAGCGAAAGACGCCGAAATTATGGTTGAAAAAGAAGAAGACAAAAAAGAAAAAGTGCTAGAGATGACAATCGAAGAGCTTGATCTTTCTGTCCGCTCCTACAACTGCCTCAAACGTGCTGGTATTAATACCGTACAAGAGCTTACCACGAAGACTGAAGAAGATATGATGAAGGTGCGTAACCTTGGTCGTAAATCTTTGGAAGAAGTTCAGGAGAAGCTTGAGGAACTTGGTTTGGGACTACGTACAGAAGAATAACTACAGATTGTTACAGTAAAGGAGGGAAAACACATGGCATACCAAAAATTGGGCCGTGATTCCAGTGCGCGTAAAGCGTTATTTCGCGACATGGTAACGGATCTATTTTTATACGAGCGCATCCAAACAACGGAAGCTAAAGCGAAAGAAGTTCGTTCTATCGCTGAAAAGTTGATCACTAAAGCTAAAAAAGGCGATCTTCATGCTCGTCGTCAAGTAGCTGCATTTGTTCGCCGCGAGACTGTTGATGGTGAACAAGATGCAATTCAAAAATTGTTCTCTGACATTGCTCCTCGTTACACAGAGCGTCCAGGTGGATACACTCGTATCCTGAAACTCGGACCTCGTCGTGGGGACGCTGCGCCTATGGTTTATCTTGAATTGGTAGACCGCGCGTAGTATCACAAGTATTGATTTCCGATGCTTCCCTTTCATCCGGCCCTCTTTAGAGTAAAGATGGGGGAAATATCAGCGTTATTGTGCTGCAGAGGCGCAAGACTCTGCTGTACTAATAACCGTGGGAATCACCTTGGTTCAATTGAAGGAGCTCCCGCAGGGGCTCTTTTTTTTGAAATAATGGAGTGAAGTGTTAATGGATGCCGTCCTTCTAGGGACGGCAAAGCCATTTCTTCCTCTTGAATAAGATCAGACAGTGCTTCGATCGACGTTTCTGCTGAACGGTTTAAAAAGGAGAACGGAATGCGTAATCTATTGATGAAGGTCAATTATGACGGAACAAATTATGATGGCTTTCAGACCCAGCCTCAGGGCAATACGATTCAAGATCGGCTGGAGCAAGCGATACTCCATCTGACAGGTGAGGAGCTTAAGATTACTGCTTCTGGTCGCACAGATGCCGGAGTACACGCCTACGGTCAGCCTTTTAACTTTACGACCTCCTCTCGAATCCCACTTGAACGTTGGTGTCTGGCGCTTAATGCCCGGCTGCCACAAGATATCGTGGTTACTGAGGCTAGGGAAGTACCGCTGACGTTTCACTCTCGTAGAGGAGCTAAGCGTAAAACTTACCGATACACGATTAACGGCAACAGGTTTCCAGACCCGTTTCAACGGCGCTGGCAGCTTCATCATCCGGTGAGGTTGGACATTCCTGCGATGCAGCAAGGCTTAACGCATATTTTAGGGACACATGACTTCACTTCGTTTGCTTCACGGAAGTCTACTAAGGCCTCTCATGTACGAACGATCTTTGAAGCTCATATGGAAGTAGACCGCAGCATTTGCCGACCCTCTTCATTAGATCAGGGAGTGATCCAAACTTATATAACGGGTAGTGGATTTCTTCAGCATATGGTTCGCATTATTATGGGGACTTTGATCCATGTGGGGGAAGGTAAAATAGATGCTGATCATGTTGCTGAGATATTGGCGGCATGTGATCGTTCTGCTGCTGGTCCAACAGCTATGGCCAAGGGGTTGGCTTTGTGGAGTGTAGAATATGACGAGACTGAAAGTGAATCTTTTTTTCTATAAATTTCTTCCTGAATAATAGGCTGAATGTTTAAAAATCACTTGCACTTGTTATGTTTATACTGTAATATAAAAGTTGTGTTTTCTTGATGGCTATCCCACAGCCCCGATCAAGGAAATGCCAAAAAAATGCTTTGCTTAACTCACATAATTGTAATTCAATGAGAAACAAGATATACGAAACAGAAGATTTTCGTACGAGAACAAGGAGGAAACATTCATGCGTACCACCTATATGGCGAAGCCGAACGAAGTTGAACGCAATTGGCACATTATTGATGCCGAAGGCAAGACACTCGGTCGTTTGGCCAGCGAAGCCGCTGCTTTGATCCGTGGCAAACACAAACCGCAATTCACTCCACACGTTGATACAGGAGATTTCGTTATCGTAATCAACGCTGAGAAGATTCACTTGACCGGTAAGAAATTGCAAAACAAGAAATACTACCGTCACTCGATGCACCCAGGTGGCTTGAAAGTTACTAATGCTGAAACTTTGCTGAATACTAAACCAGAACGCGTAATTGAATTCGCTGTTCATGGTATGATTCCTAAGACTCGTCAAGGGGACCACATGAAGCTGAGATTGAAAGTATATGCAGGCGCCGAGCATCCACATGCAGCACAAAAACCTGAAGTTTACGAACTTCGCGGATAAGAATAGAGGAGGACAGTTTCATGGCACAAGTACAATACTATGGGACAGGTCGTCGTAAACATTCGGTAGCACGTGTTCGCCTTGTACCGGGTGAAGGACGCATTGTCATTAACAAACGTGAGATGGACGAATATTTCGGTGTGGAAACACTGAAAATGATCGTAAAACAACCTTTGAACCTGACTGAAACACTAGGCAACTACGATGTAATCGTTCTTGCACATGGTGGCGGCATTTCCGGTCAAGCTGGAGCAATTCGTCACGGTATCTCCCGTGCATTGCTTAAAGTTGACCCTGAATATCGCGGTGCGCTTAAGAAAGCCGGCTTCCTGACTCGTGACCCACGTATGAAGGAACGTAAGAAATACGGCTTGAAGGCTGCACGTCGTGCGCCTCAGTTCTCGAAACGTTAATATTTATCAAGAATTCAACCCTTGGCCTTTACGGTCGAGGGTTTTATTTTTTTAGCAGCCCCTTTCGAACAAGAAATGGGCTTTTTTTGCATTCATTTACTAATTCTGAGGGTTGAAACTCATTGACTTCCTCAGTAAAAGTTATATACTATTTCATATAGAAATAGTTGGTTTTATTACTTCTTTTACCTCATTTATTCATACGATTAATATTTTGGATGGAGGAATACCTTAATGAACCTGCTCGAGAAAGAAGATTTGATCAGAATAAAGGCCGAAGAATTAGAGAGTGCTTCACCCGAGGATATTATCCGCTGGGCTGTAGAAACATTTCCTAACATTACTTTTGCCTGCAGCTTTGGTGCCGAAGATGTAGTGCTTGTTGATATGCTTCACAAAGTTAGTCCATCTACTGATGTCTTTTATCTCGATACAGATTATCATTTTAAGGAAACCTACGAAACCAGAGATTTGATGGCAGACAAATACGGATTAGAGTTTGTACGAGTGTCTCCGCAACTCACCACGCAGGAGCAAGCACTTCAATACGGTGATGCGCTATGGACGGTTGACCCAAATCAATGCTGTGGTATTCGTAAAGTTGAACCATTGACTCGTATATTATCTCAATATGAGGCATGGATTACTGGAATTCGTCGCGATCAAGCGCCTACCCGTGCAAATTCTAAAAAGGTCGAGTATGATTATAAATTTGGTTTAGTGAAGTTTAATCCTATTGCGGATTGGACGTCAGAAGATGTATGGAACTATATTCGTGAAAATGACATAATCTATAACCCTCTACATGACCGTAACTATCCAAGTATTGGCTGTGAGCAATGTACACGTCAGGTTATGCCAGGTGAAGATCCGCGTGCTGGCCGTTGGTCTGGATCAGAGAAGACAGAGTGCGGATTGCACAAGTAAGACATATCCCTGTGGGAACATAGAAGGAGAGACTAAGATGACTTCAATACGTCCGCATGGCGGAGCTTTGGTTAACCGTGTAGTAGAGGGTACTGAAAGAGAAGAATTGCTAAATCTCGCGCGTGATAGCAAGGCAATTGCCTTAAATACTTGGACTTTATCCGATTTGGATCTTATAGCTGTAGGAGCATTTTCGCCACTGACAGGCTTTTTAAATGAGCAAGACTATCATTCAGTAGTAAAAAACATGCGATTAGCAGATGGAACAGTGTGGAGCATTCCAATAACACTGGCTGTAGAAGATGATGTGGCTGCCAGTTTATCAATTGGGGATAAAGTTTCTTTAATCGGTGAAGACGATGGCGAGATTTACGGTTTATTGAATATTGAGAGTATTTATACTGTAGATCAAACGATTGAAGCACAAAATGTCTTCAAGACAACAGATCCTGAACATCCTGGTGTGAGTAAGCTGTTGGCTCGTCCTGCAACTTATGTTGGAGGGCCGATTACAGTCTTGAACCGCCCACAGCCAGAGAAGTTCGGTGAATTTTATTTTGATCCTGCGGATACGCGGAAGATATTTGCTGAAAAGGGCTGGAGAACGGTTGTCGGCTTCCAAACACGCAATCCGGTCCACCGAGCTCACGAGTACATTCAAAAGTGCGCTATGGAGGTTGTAGACGCTCTATTCCTAAATCCACTTGTTGGTGAGACGAAGTCAGATGATGTACCGGCAAATGTACGGATGAAGAGCTATCTGGCGCTTTTGGAGAACTATTATCCTGAGGATCGTACCTTCCTTGGTGTTTTTCCGGCGGCAATGCGTTATGCAGGCCCTAGAGAAGCGATTTTCCATGCCATGGTTCGCAAAAATTACGGCTGTACTCATTTCATCGTCGGTCGTGACCACGCTGGGGTAGGTGATTATTACGGCACTTATGAAGCACAGGAAATTTTCTCGAATTTTAGTGCTGAAGAACTTGATATTACTCCATTATTTTTTGAACATAGCTTCTTCTGTAAAAAATGCGGGAATATGGCATCCAGTAAAACTTGCCCACATCCTAGTGACGATCACATGACATTGTCGGGTACGAAGGTACGTGCTTTGCTCCGTGATGGCCAATGTCCTCCGACAGAATTTACGCGGCCTGAGGTTGCGAAGATTCTGATTGAAGGTATGACTCAAGAAGTTACAGCTTAATCATTAACAGCTAGTACTATTTGACCTTCTTGTCCCATATAGATGAGTATTATCTATCGGGACGAGGGGGTCTTTGTTATGTCTGGCCGAAAGCAGAGTAAAGTCTCGGTCTGGATTTCATGGAGCAGTATCAAAAAAAGTATGCTTGGCGTGATGCTGCTAGCTATAATGATTGGAATTATCGCGTATGACATGCCTACCGCTAAAACACTAAATTATTGGAGTCTGCCCTTGTCGGGAAAAGTTATTGCTCTCGATGCGGGGCATGGTGGAGCTGATGGAGGAGCGGTTAGCCGGGAAGGGCTAATTGAGAAAGATATTAATCTCGCGGTATCGCTTTATTTGCGTGATTATCTGCAACAGGCAGGGGCTATTGTAGTAATGACTCGTGAGGGTGATTATGATTTGGCTCAGGAAGGTACTAAGGGCTATTCTAAGCGTAAGACAGAAGATCTTAAACAAAGAGTAAGAAGTATCGAAGAAAAAGGCGCAGACCTTTTTATAAGCGTTCACATGAACAGTGTCCCTTCCAATCGTTGGAGTGGAGCACAGACCTTTTACTACCCCAATCACAAGGATAATAAAGCTATAGCGGAGTTTGTGCAGAGTGAGCTGAAGACTACGCTGGAGAATACGGATCGTGTGGCTAAGACAGTGAATACTGTTTATCTGTTAAAAGCATTGAAAATACCAGCGGTACTTGTAGAAGTTGGCTTCTTATCACATCCTCAGGAATCTGCTCTACTTGGAAATGATGTCTATCAGCGTAAGGTTGCGACTAGCATTTATCGGGGGATTCTTCGGTACGCCTCCGAGTAGTCAGGACTACTCATGGGGAGACAGGTAATGCTATAATAGACAAAAACTCCGGAGAATTTCTCAACCGGAAAGGAAACAGAGGTGCTTCCCATGCTGACTAAGGAACAAATTCAGGAAATACTGCAGCCATTAACAGACTCTGAAACTGGAAAAAGCCTTGTGGAACTACAGCTGATCCGTGACATTATGATTAAAGAAGACCGTATTTCTTTATCTATCATATGTCTGAATCCTGAAGAGCAAAGTCGCATGGATCTAGAACAACAGGTTCGTGAATTGCTTGAAGCGGGTGGGGTTTCTAATGTACATATCCGGCTTCGTGATGCAACCGATTATGAACGTGCTATACTTCGCGGAGAGAGCGTAGAGGATTTCGATGAACCTGGGAAACTTAAAGGACATGCAGCAGGCCTTGATGACCATGAATTAATTAGCGAGAGCTCTGGCGTGAACTTTATCGCCGTGGCCAGCGGCAAAGGTGGAGTTGGTAAGTCAACCGTAACGGTGAATTTGGCCGTAGCCCTTGCAAGAAAAGGGAAAAAAGTTGGTCTTATCGATGCTGATATTTATGGTTTCAGTATTCCCGATATGATGGGGATCGAAGAGGGACCAGTTGTAGAAGAAGGAACGATTATTCCTGTGGAACGTTTTGGAGTGAAGGTCATGTCTATGGGCTTCTTTATTCGTGAGAATAGTCCAGTTATTTGGCGGGGACCTATGCTGGGTAAAATGCTTCGCCAGTTCTTCAATGATGTTGGTTGGGGTGAACTTGATTATATGCTGCTTGATCTTCCCCCAGGTACTGGTGATGTGGCACTTGACGTGCATCAGATGCTGCCTCACAGCAAAGAGATTATAGTTACGACACCTCACGCTACCGCAGCGTTTGTGGCGGCTAGAGCGGGCTCTATGGCTCTACAGACAGATCATGAGATTATTGGAGTCATTGAGAATATGGCTTATTATGAGTGCACTGACTGTGGTAAGAAAGATTATATCTTTGGCAGAGGCGGAGGAGCGAGGCTTGCCGAGACGCTTCATACGGAGCTGCTTGCACAAATACCGCTAGGTGCACCGGACAACCATATTTCCGAACCGGATTTCTCACCTTCTGTATACAAAGAAGAGACACCATCAGGACAATTATTTGCAGAAATTGCTGATAAACTTATTGCCAAATATGAGCACTAACTCTTGTGCATAAAAAAGAGGCCTTCCCACACGTATTAGTGGGATAAGGCCTTTTTTTTAAGAACTTGAATCATCGCCGCTGCCGCCGCCACTGCTTTCCTGTTTGTCGCCACCTTCGCTACCCTTTTCTTTTTTCTCTTTTGGTTCAAGTTCTTCTTGTACGACTTTTTTAAGTAAATTCAATACTTCCATGCGAAATAATGGAGTTTGCATGGATTCCTGCATGGTCTTCATGGATTGTTTACGGTAATCAGGTGTTTTGGTGAGATTTAAAAACATTGTCATCATTTCTGGAGACTTCATAATTTCTTCGACTGATTTCTGATAAGTGGGATCCTTAATTAGCTGTAGGTGTAGTTCCTTGCTTTGTGATTGAATGGCTTTAGCAAAATCGCCCGCGAATTTGGGATCAGTCATTATCTTCTCGATTTCCTTCTGATATTCCGGTGCAGTGAGAGTATTTTTAACAGCGAGCTTGATCTCCTCTGTTGTTTGAAGTGGCATCATCTTCATGCTCATTCCACTGGAACCGCTAGAGCTGGAGCTTGATAATGATTCCTCAACCGCTTTTTTACCCTCATCGCTTTTCAATATATCTAAAACCATGGTCTTCGTTTCTTTATAACTGCCTTGTCCGGAAGAAGAACTGCTCTGCTCACTTCCGCAAGCCGTTAAGGCCATAACAAAGCTCAATGCCAAACCCACAGATCCGATAAATCTCCATTTCATTGGCGCTGCCCTCCTTTATAGGATTCTCTAGATGTATTATGCCGAATTAGATCACATTTATGTTGTGGGTGTAATGGTGTTTTGTCGGTATCCTTGGTAAAATAAATCTGACAAGAGGAGGTGAATTGGCTGAGTATAAAAAAATGGTTTCATTTATTTTGGACTACCCTCCTTATAGGAGCGGGTGGGGCTGTAATCGCTGGTCTGGCACTGCAATTCGTAAATGGTAAGATTGATTTCAAAAGTGTCGGGGATTTCTTTTTATACCCGCTGATTCTGCTTGGCTACGGTATGCTTGTAAGCGTTTATTCGCAACTTGGTTTTTTTGCCTATTTGATTTTGAATTATATGGGTAACGGCGTTTTTCCACAAAAGGTTTGGAAATACATACAACTAGTGCTTTCTGTGCTCGCATTGCTTGAACTGATTTTTTTGCGTACCGTCGTTGGCGGGGAAAGAAATGTTATGTCTGATCTAATATTAGGAATCGTTATTTTGCTAGCAGCTCTTATTGTTTCTTATTTCAAAGTAAAAAGTACAAACATCTCAGCTTTGATTCCAACCTTCTTTTTTATGACAGCTATTTCAATTGTGGAAGTTATTGGCGTGCTCCGTATAGGTGTTGATAGTGCAACGGTATTTATTGTTGTTCCGCTTATCGCTTGTAATGCATTCCAAATTCTGATGCTACACCGTATTCTGAAGCCGGCAGCCGGATAATGAATGGGGAAGGCACTAAACAAAGAACCCCGTGCTCTGATCTCAGAAGACGGGTTTTTTTGCTCTAACTGTATCTTAACGATTAAAATCTGATTGTAGAGGTTAATCTTAAAGAACGATACGCTCACAAAACTTAGTAGATGCTTCCGAAGTGAGTTTTGTACGAAGTAACACAAGTGTAGTAACGCTCACAAAACTAAGTGTATGCTTCCGATGCGAGTTTTGTACGAGGCTCATCAATGATACATATGCTTTACAAAACTAAGTGGATGCTTCCGAAGTGAGTTTTGTACGAAGTATCTCAAGTGTAGTAACGCTCACAAAACTAAGCGTATGCTTTCGAAGTAAGTTTTGTACGAAGCGTCCTGATGATGCATATGCTTTACAAAACTTAGTAGATGCTTCCGAAGTGAGTTTTGTACGAAGTAACACAAGTGTAGTAACGCTCACAAAACTTTTAGGAGGGGAATATATGGACATCAAGCGCTATATGATAAAAGACACAAAAGAAATCCGGCTTAACAAGCTGGATCCGGACGACACAGGTGTTTTTAAATCCAAAAAAGAAGTAGAAGCCAAAACAGAAGAGCTTAAAGCACGTTTGGCAGAGCTCCAAGATATTTTGTTTGCTCAGAAAAAGCATTCGCTGCTTGTTATTCTGCAAGGAATGGATTCCAGCGGTAAGGATGGCACGGTTAAGCATATTTTTTCAGGCATTAATCCACAAGGGTTTATAGTGACCAGCTTCAAGAAACCATCTCTAGAGGAAGAGGCTCATGATTTTCTATGGAGGGTTCATCAGAAGACACCCCCTAAGGGATATATCTCTGCATTTAACCGCTCGCATTATGAAGATGTATTGGTACCACGGGTACACGGAGGGTTAAAAAAGGATGACTTGAAGCGTCGCTTTCGTTACATACGGCAGTTCGAGGAAATGCTGGTGGAAGAGGGGACGACAATTATCAAGCTTTTTCTGCATATTTCTAAAGAGAAGCAGCTGAAGAAGATTAAGGAACGGCTTGAAGATCCCAAAAAACATTGGAAATTCGATGCAAGTGATCTCCAGGAGCGGGAGTATTGGGATGATTACCAAGAAGCATATGAAGATGTTTTCAAGGAATCTAGCATAGATAAAGCACCCTGGTACTGGATACCCGCCAATCATCAATGGTACCGCAACTATTTGACCTTATCCATCGTTGTAAAGACACTGGAGAGTCTGGATCTGAGCTATCCGAAGCTGAATACCCCCACACCTGACATATCGGAACTCATTTCTCCACGTCATTAATCCTTTGGACAGATCAACATCCATTACGGCACCAGAGATTGAATGTGTTTTTACAGCCCAGCTGCGTCCTCAATGGCATTACTCAGTGAAGCTGAGTCGCGTACTTCTTTACCTTCGGTGTTGCTTTGACTAATCAGCTCAGAGACGGTAACGAATTCATAACCTTGTCTGCGGAGCTCGTCGATAATGAGTGGAAGTGCTTCATGTGTTTGTTTACAGGAATCACTGGCATGTAGAAGGACGATATCACCTGGATGCGCTTTTGTCGTTACACGCTTCACGATATTGTCTACGCCGATGTTCTTCCAGTCCAGGGAGTCTGTATCCCATTGAATGACCTTGTAGCCGAGATCGCTGGCAACCTGAAGGACTCTTTTGTCAAAATCACCATTAGGCATACGAATCAAATTGGGTTCAGTGCCGGTTAATTCGGTAAGTACGGTGTGAGCCGTTGAGATCTGTGTACGAATTTCTTCGTTGCTTAGTGTGCTGTAATTGACGTGTTTATGACCATGACTTCCAATTTCAAAACCTGCATTCTTGATGTTAGTTACAATGTCTGGGTGAGTCTTACTCCATGGAGACGATAGGAAGAAGGTGGCTTTGTCCACTTTCTTGTCTTCAAGTACCTTCAAAATTGGTTCGGGTCTTTTCTCCCCCCAGCTAATATCGAAGGTCAGGGCAATCAGCTTCTTCTCTGTTGGTACACTGTAGATCGCGGAAGGTCCGGATTCAGAAAAAACGGTTATGTTTCCCCTCTCGACATAGACAACTCCAGCAGCAAGAAGCACAGCGGCGAAGATATAGATGAATCGTTTAATCTTTTTGCCGCTGAATACATAAAAAGAATTCATAATGACAGCGCTCCTCTCCCATGCGAAATGCTTGTTTGTTCTAAATGTATGCTCGTACCGCAAGGTTATGACCTAAGAAACAGAGATCACAATTTCAGGAGGGTATTTATGTTGTCGTTCTTCACGTTTATTAAAGATCTAAAAACGATCCGGAAGGCTTTATTGCTATCCTGTCTGCTCTTCGCAGTAGGAGCGGTTATAGGGTGGGTAGCTACTAGCAGTCTGGAAAAGCTATTGGTTCAGCAATTAGAGGGGCTCAGTGAAATCAGTGGCAACCTTAGAGATTCTTCTAATCCGCAATGGAGCTTCTTTGTATTTATATTTTTAAATAACAGCATCAAGGGTGTTCTTATCATATTTTTAGGGGCGTTATTCGGTATACTGCCAGCCATATTCTTATTTATTAACGGAGCGGTTATCGGCTATCTGATTCATTTATCAGCACTGCAAGGACAGGACTTGTTCGAGCTTATTGTAAAAGGACTGCTGCCACACGGGATTATAGAGATTCCGGCAATCATTATTGCTTGTGCATTTGGACTGCAGTTCGGCGGGAAAGTAGTTGCAAGTCTGTTTAGCTCATCCACTAAAAAAGTGAACAGAGGTGTTGAGTGGTCTTCGTTCATGCGTCAAACACTTACGGCATCTATTTGGACAATAATCCTGTTATTTGTTGCAGCCATCATTGAAAGCACAATAACTTTTTCTCTTTTATCATAAAACTTCCGAGAATGGAGCATAACATTAAAGCTATTCATCCAAGGATTGCCTAAAGGTCAGAAGTATATAATCGTGACGAAACCATAAAGGGAATTTTTAATAATTATGGTTATAAAAAGAGTACTCCGGTTAATCTAGTGTAAGAGGATCTTAAGGCAGCTTTCTCCATGAGATGGACTAACTAATTATGTACAAGGGGTTTTTGGTTTTAGTGAATGTGTTACTTGCAACTTCATGAAGGAGGCCAAGCATATGTTGGGAATGTTGTTCAACGAAAAAGAATGCAAGGAACTGGATTATGTTTTGCGGAAAGAACTTGATGAGATGCTGTTAGATTTGAGCGATCAGCGCTTGGACCAAAATATCAGGCATGCCATCGCCAATAGATATAAGACTGTATTTCGTATGTATGCTCGTTTTGCTCCTCAGAAAGAGCTTTCCAAGTATGCGTGGGGTGGACGTTCTTCTCAGTATAAACACTAAGGATAAGCGGTAAATGCAAGAGTCTTATATGAATTTAAGATTTTTTAATAAAATAGCTTGACTAAAAAGGAGTGCTCGTGATAAATTATATCTCGCGCTCCTTTTGCTTGTGTAAAAGGGAAGCGGAAGGCAAGAAAAGTTGAAAAAAACTTTTTCAAAAAAAAGACTTGCCAAACAACGAAACACTATGATATATTATAAAGGTCGCCGCTGACAAACAACGACGATAAAATGAGAGACATTGATCTTTGAAAACTGAACAACGAGTGAGTGGGAAATCACGAAAGTGAAATCCGAAATTAGAGAATTAATTTTCTCGTCAGATGTTTCAAAATGAGCATATCGCTCTTTTCAATACTAATTGGAGAGTTTGATCCTGGCTCAGGACGAACGCTGGCGGCG
>NZ_VTZR01000022.1:0-1175 GCF_008370385.1 Paenibacillus sp. B2(2019) | reverse complement strand
GAGGGATGACACGATTTGAACATGCGACCCCCTGGTCCCAAACCAGGTGCTCTACCAAGCTGAGCTACATCCCGTTACTATAAAATTATGGAGCGGGTGATGGGAATCGAACCCACGCTATCAGCTTGGAAGGCTGAAGTTCTACCATTGAACTACACCCGCAAAGGTGAAAATCGGGATGACACGATTTGAACATGCGACCCCCTGGTCCCAAACCAGGTGCTCTACCAAGCTGAGCTACATCCCGTTAAAATATTATAATTGCTTAATAAAAAAATGGCGCGCCCTGAGAGATTCGAACTCCCGGCCTTTTGATTCGTAGTCAAACGCTCTATCCAGCTGAGCTAAGGGCGCAAAATTATGGAGCGGACGACGGGAATCGAACCCGCGACCCTCGCCTTGGCAAGGCGATGCTCTACCGCTGAGCCACGTCCGCAATAAGTGGTGCGCGTGAAGGGACTTGAACCCCCACGTCGTGAAACGCCAGATCCTAAGTCTGGTGCGTCTGCCATTCCGCCACACGCGCATGTAATAATAAAAGTGAGCCATGAAGGACTCGAACCTTCGACACCCTGATTAAAAGTCAGGTGCTCTACCAACTGAGCTAATGGCTCGCACTTGGCTGGGGATATAGGATTCGAACCTATGAGTGACGGAGTCAAAGTCCGTTGCCTTACCACTTGGCTAATCCCCATTGATGGTACCTCTATGTTGCCCATAATCTCTCAAGAAGATTATGGTGGAGGCTGAGGGGATCGAACCCCCGACCCTCTGCTTGTAAGGCAGATGCTCTCCCAGCTGAGCTAAGCCTCCATATCTATGGGACCCTCTAAGGGTAAGTACAAGTAAAAGTTGGTGACCCGTATGGGATTCGAACCCATGTTACCTCCGTGAAAGGGAGGTGTCTTAACCCCTTGACCAACGGGCCTTGCAAATCTGTGGAGCTCTCAACCGGATTCGAACCGGTGACCTCTTCCTTACCATGGAAGCACTCTACCTGCTGAGCTATGAGAGCATGGCTCCCCGAACAGGACTCGAACCTGTGACAACTCGATTAACAGTCGAGTGCTCTACCAACTGAGCTATCAGGGAATATCCGCTTGGCAACGTCCTACTCTCCCAGGACCCTTCGGTCCAAGTACCATCGGCGCTGGAGGGCTTAACGGTCGTGTTCG